>NZ_DASZAW010000124.1:0-106006 GCF_035944845.1 Devosia sp.
TGACAGGGCGAAACTTTCACCCTAACCGGACGTTTCCCTGCGGGTGGCCCCGCCTTTCTACACGAGGAAGCAATTGGCCAACGACGAACGCGGTACGAAACGGGAAGATCCCGATACCGGCAAGAAGTTCTACGACCTGAACAAGGATCCGATCGTCTCGCCTTATACCGGCAAGTCCTATCCGCGCTCCTATTTCGAACAGAACGCCGTAGCGGCGGTGCGCGCCAAGGCGGCTGCCGAACGCAACGACGAGGATGACGAGGAAGAGATCGAGACCGAGGAAGCGGCCGAGCCAGGCGCGCCCGAGATCGTCTCGCTCGAGGATGCCGACGCTGAAGAAAGCGGCGGCGATGACGGTGAAGAGATTCCTGATGTCGAGGACGTCGAAGACGTCGAAGACATCGGCGACGACGACAGCGACGTGTTCCTCGAAGAGGACGAAGACGAGGATGAAAACCTCGATTTCGACGTCGGCGGCGGCGGGGACGAGCGCTAAGCGCGACCTCGCAGGTGCGGGCAAGGGCACGAAAAGTCGAGAACTTTTCCCCACCGCGCCGAGCCCACGAAATACCGCTTGCATGCGAGGGGTGACGTGGGTAGATAGCACCGCGCTTCGACGGGAAACCGCCGCGGCGCATTCCCAAAGACACGGTTCTCGTGTCGCCGGATGTGATCCCCAGGGATCGTTGATGGGGCCATAGCTCAGTTGGGAGAGCGCTTGAATGGCATTCAAGAGGTCGACGGTTCGATTCCGTTTGGCTCCACCACTCCTCCCCGGAAGGCACTGAGGCTTCGCAAGAAATTGCGAAGGCTTCTGGCTTCCGTGGCCGTTGGCACAAGCACCCCTATATCGGAAATGCCGCATACGCGAATCGTCGGTTGGCGTCGTCGTTGTGCGAGCGCCGACTGGCGTCATTCGCCGCGCCGAGCATTCGCTCCGATACGGCGGCCCTAAGGGGCTTCCCCCTCCAGGCCCAATCGCAGCGGGCCGCCTTGCTGTGCCAATGCAGTCGACTTGAAACGCGTCGCGACGATCAACTTGCGAGGCAAGGCTAGATCGGGCAGTCTATGGCAGCAATGTCAAAAACCGGGCGAAATCTGCCATGGTACGCTCGATTGTGATGGTCCTGCACCCCGGGTTCCAGCTCCTTGACGCAGCGGGCCCCATCGCCGCATTCGAGATCGCCGAGCGCTTCAACCCGGGCAGCTATGAGCTGCAGGTGATGGCCCCCGGCGGTGGCGAGGTCGAGAGTTCGTCCCGTGCAAGGCTCGCATCGGTTCCGCTTGCCGGCGGCCCGTTCGACACGGTGATTGTCTCCGGCGGCGAGATCAATCGCTCGCCCGAGGCGTTGCGCGAGATCCTGGGCTGGCTCGGGAGCGTCAGCGCCAGGCGTATGGCGAGCGTTTGTTCGGGCGCCTACATTCTCGCCGAGGCGGGGCTGCTGGCCGGTCGTCGCGCGACCACCCACTGGTCCAACTCCTATGATTTCTCACGCCGCTATCCGGGCATCGATCTCGACGCTGAACGCATCTTCGTGCGCGACGGCAATGTCTGGACTTCGGCGGGCATCAGCAGCGGTATCGATCTGGCGCTCGCCCTCATCGAGGATGACCTCGGGGCTGAGGCGGCGCGCCGCACGGCCCAGCAACTGGTCGTGCACCAACGGCGGCCCGGCGGCCAATCCCAGTTTGCCGCCCTGGTCGAACTGGGCGGCCGCACCGGTCGCTTCGCCAACCTCATCATGTGGATGCGCGAACACATCACGGAAGAGCTTACCGCCGAGCGTCTCGCCGACCAGGCGGCGATGAGTGAGAGAAACTTCGCCCGGGTCTTTTCTGCCGAGACCGGGACGACGCCTGCCAAGGCGGTAGAGCGGCTCCGCCTCGAAACGGCGCGGGCGGCCATCGAGACCAGCCACGCTCCGTTGGATCACATCGCCCAGGCCACCGGGTTCGGCGATACCGGACGCATGCGGCGCGCCTTCATGCGTTGTTTTGGTCTGCCTCCCCAGGCTCTGCGGCGCGACCTGGCAAAGCGGGGCGCTTCGAACCAACCTGCGGCCTAGGCGTTCCCGCGGGGAGGCCGGCCTGTAGTGCCGGCATGATCCTAGAGGGCCGTTTCAGTTCGCCAGTTGCCCGGTCACGTCGTCGGGTGCTTCCACTACGCGCTGCCATTTCACCGATCTGATCTCCCAGGCGGGGTCGATCGCCTGGAGGTCCTTCAGCAGTCCGGGCAGGTGCTCGGCGCCGTAGGTGATATAAATCAACTGGTGCGTGTCCTTGGCGATGCGGTCGGCGAGCGCCCGGTTGCGGTAGTCGAGAAGCACCGGATCCAGGGGGGACGGCGCATCGGCCCCACTGAGGGCCCAGGTCAGAAAGCCGCGACAGGCATAACCGGCAATTCGCTTCTGCTCGGCCGTACTGCCGTCGAGCAGGCTGATGAGGGAGGAGATACTCTCCGACGATTTGGTCGTCGCCGTGGCGTCGGCCTTGGCCGGCTGCACCCGCGTCGCGAATCCGGGATCGGCGGCGACCAGCCGCTCATATTCATGCATCATGTCGGCCGTGCTGACATCGGCCGCGACGTGCCGCTCGGGATGTGCCGCCATGTCGGCGGCAAGCATCTGGAAATAGTCGAGCTGGAACTTCAGCCCGCACACGTCGGACAGCATCTTGTAGTTGGCGGAGAGGTCGCCGCCGCCGGCCAGCGTGTCGGCAAACCACTGGTCGCCTTGCGGCGAGCCCCGCACGCCCTCGTAGTAAATCACGTAACCCTCGGTCAGCGCTTTCTCGAGGTCATACACCACGCCCTTGTAGAACGGCTCCGAGCCGACATGCATCATGCCCTGGAACACGATGGTCTGCTTGCCGTTCGACAGCGTTGCCTGCGGCACGGTCAACGGCTTCAGATCGGTGTACACGGCCGCATAGTAGATCGGTATCGCGAGCCCGATACCGAAAACGAACAGGGTCCCGAGCACGGCCTTGATGTAGCTGATCAAGAACGGCTGCCGCCGTTGCCCGCCAAAAACCAGCCGGAGGAGCCAGGCGACGAGCAAGCCCAGCAGCAGCGCGATGACAAGGAGCGCGGCGACAATCAGCCAACTCACATCGAGCAGCACGGGCAGCCCGAGCAGGAACCCGGCTGACAGCAGGAACCAAGCGATGGCCGAGATGCGGAGCTTCCACCGCGCCCCGAATGGAACTGCTGTCGTTGCCGCGTTTGCCATGTGTGCCGCCCCGCTGGTGACCAGGCGCACTATGTCACCCCGGCAACAAACCGCCAGCGGAAATCGGATGCAGACTTAGGGGCTTAGGCCCGCCAGGGGCTCAGCGGAGGCCGGTTTCCTCGAGCAGGCCGAGGCGCTTGGCATCGTAATAATAGCCACGGGAGTAGTACCGCACGGCACCGTCGGAATTGTAGCCGGCAGTGATATAGGCGCCGCGCAGGTACTTTACTGCATATTTGAGATTGGTTTCGGCATCGAGCAGCCCCGAGGCGCTGCCGCCATAGCCCATCGAGCGCGCCGTATCGTGCCGGATCTGCATCAGCCCGTAATAGGGCCCGTTGCGCGCCCCCGGGTTGAAGCCGCTCTCGCGCTGCACCACCCGGCGCACCAGCGACTCCGGCAGGCCATAGACGCTGGCATATTTGCTGATCAGCCCATCGACCCCGGCTGACGAGGTGCGGGCCGGCGCCTCGGCAAAAGCCAGCGGCACGAAGGCCTCGCCTTCGCTCTCGGTCCGCGTTTGGGGGGTGGGGGCAATGGCCGCGACGGCTTTCGGCGAGGCAGGCTTGAACCCCGGCAACCCCGCCATCGAACAGCCCGCCACCAGGCCGGCCAGCACAGGCACGGCAAGCGTGAGGCGCACAACGCGCGAAAGAACAGGGCCCCTGAACATGGAGTTTCTCTTAACAGAAGCTTTTGCGCGGGGGAACCCGGGGCGAATTGAGCGGGATTTGCGGGGCTCGGCGCCACGAACGTGGCTTGCAAGCCGCAGCGTAACGAGCGCTCCCACCCCTGTCCCTCCCCGCGAGGGCGACCTCCTTACCGCCTCAATGCTCTGGTCTCCCCTCCCGCGCGGGAAGGAGACAGGGGTGGTGGGAGCAGCCCAGCGGTCCCGGGTCCAGTTGCCTCTCGATCGCCTAAGCGATCACCGACTCCTTGAGCGGCGCCGGGCGCTCCACCGGTGTGGTGATCTCGACGGCCCGCCCTTCGCGGCTCGCCATCTCGAACGTTTCCATCACCTCGAGCACGTGCAGCGCCAGGTCGCCCGAGGCGCGATGCGGGCGGCCCTCGAGAATGGCATGCGCCATGTCGGCAACCCCCAGGGAGCGATAGTTGGCATCGGCATAGGGCAGGGCATAGGGCACCACGGTCCAGTCCTTCTCACCCGCTGCCCGGGTTTTCACCTCGCCGCCGAACATGTTCGGGTCGGGCACCAGGACGCTCTGTTTCGTCCCGTAAAGCTCGAACGGCAGGTGCGCGTGACCCGGCACGTCGAAGCTCAGCGTCACCTGGATGATGGCGCCCGAATGGAACTGCAACAGCCCCGCCACGTGCGTCGATACCTTCACCGGCATCAACTGGCCCTTCTTGGGCTCCGAATAGATCGGACGTTCTTTCTGCGGCGTGGCGCTCATCGCCTGCACGCTTTTCACCGGGCCGAGCAGGTTGATGAGGTCGGTGATGTAATACGGCCCCATATCGAGCACCGGCCCGCCGCCGACATCGTAATAGAACGCCGGGTCGGGGTGCCAGCGCTCGTGGCCGGGGCAGGCGAAGAACGCCGTGCCGCCGACGATGTCACCCACCGCGCCGCTGTCGAGCAGGGCCCGGGCCTCCTGATGGGCTCCGCCGAGGAAGGTATCCGGCGCCGATCCAACCCTGAGCCCCGCCTTGGCTGCCGCCGCGGCGAGGGTCTTGCCTTCGGCGTAGCTGATGCCGAGCGGCTTTTCGCCATAGACGTGCTTGCCCGCCGCAATGGCGCGAAGGCCGACTTCGACATGCGCCCGGGGGATGGTGAGGTTGACGATGATCTCGACCCGGGGGTCGGCCAGTAGCGCCTCGACCGACACGGCGGCGAGCCCGAACTCGGCCGCCTTCTTTGCCGCCACCTCCGGCTTCATGTCGGCGATGGCGATCACCTCCAGCACCGGGAAATCCCGCATCGCCTTGAGGTACTGGCTCGAGATATTGCCGCACCCGATGATGCCCACGCCAACGCGACGCTTGCCGTCCATAGTCACTGTCTCCATCCCTTTCGCTGAGTCGGCCGCTCCGCCTGGTCGGGCGCGCCGCTCCAATCTTCAAGCCAGCATCGCCGCAATTGGCGCCGATTGCCAGAGGCAATGAGGTACGTAACGCAAGGTTTCTCACCGCCGCCCGATCCTGCTATGAGCGGCGCAATGCTCAATCCCATGCCCACCAGTTTCGACTATCGCCCGCCCACCGAGCCCTGGCTCAGCGTGGTGCATGCCGACGACGATATCGTCGTGCTCGACAAGCCCTCGGGCCTGCTGTCGGTCGCCGGCAAGGACCCGGCTTTGGCCGATTGCCTGGAGGCGCGGGTCAAACAGCGCTGGCCCGGCGCGGCCATGGCGCACCGGCTCGACAAGGATACATCGGGCGTCTTGGTGATGTGCCTCAACAAGAAGGCGCTCGGCCATGTCGGCCAGGAATTCGAGCAGCGCCGCGCCAAAAAGTCATACGTGGCAAGGGTCTGGGGCGATATCCAGGCCGACGAGGGGCGCGTCGACCTGCCGCTCGCCACCGATTGGGAACACAAGCCGCGCCAGCGCGTCGACTATGAAAGGGGACGCGCCAGCGTCACCGACTGGCAAGTCGAGGATCGTGAGGGCGGCATCACCCGGGTCCGGCTCTATCCGCTCACCGGCCGTACCCACCAGTTGCGCGTCCACATGCTCGAACTCGGCCACCCGATCCTCGGCGACCCGTTCTATTCGACCGGCGAGGCCCTCGCCGCCGCCGATCGGCTGCAGCTCCACGCCGAGGAGCTGGGCTTCAATCACCCCGCGGGGCACTGGGTGAACTTCCGCGTTCCGGCGCCATTCTGAGCCGTTCCCATCTCTCCGGCCGTCACGAAATCGTCACCGGAGTGCCGAAATCCGGTCCGAAACGGGCCATTTGCGCCTTCTAGCGTCCCGAGCGTCTCAACCCGAGCTCGGAGAGAACGATGAGCGAGATCAAGGACCGGCAGGACGCCGCTTCCGATATCGGCCCGATCGTCGCCGCCCTGGCAGACGACAGCCACGCCGACGATGCCTGGGCTGCTGCGGCGGTGGAGGGATTTGCCGATGCGGCACAACCCCTCGTGGACGAGGTGCCGCCGGCCGAGGCCGCCGACGTCTCTGCCGGCGCCGGCGAAGCTTTGAACGAACCGGTTGCCAATTCCATTGCTGAGCCCACCGAGGCCGGTGAACTCGACGCTGGCGCTGATCTCGGTGACGAGATCCCGACAGCAGAGGGCGTGTCCACCGACATCGCTGCGGCCATCGAAGCCGCCCTGATCGATGAACCCTCCGAGCCGCTCGCTGCCGGTGCCTTCGAGGACATGCCTGCCGCCCATGCCGACACCGTCGTGAAGCTCGACGCCGGGGCGCACGGCGCCGACGACGATGCGCCATTGCTCGACAGCGACCTCGAGGACGGCATCGCCTCGGTCTTTGCCGCGCTTCATGCCGCCCGCGAGGACGGCGCAGCCACCGATCCGCTGGGTGACCTCGAAGCTGTCGACGGCATCACCTTCCGCCTGCTGGGCGAACTCGACCGCCTGTGGCACCGCGCCGCCTGAGTTTCCCACCGGTCGGCTCACCCCTGAGCCGACCGTCTTGCACTCGTCGCACCAATCGCCTATTGCCTAGTCCCGCTGCACCCGTAGCTCAGCTGGATAGAGCGCTGCCCTCCGAAGGCAGAGGTCGTGAGTTCGAATCTCGCCGGGTGCGCCAAACCTTTCATCACATCGTCACTGGTCGAGACTGACAAACGCCAGCCCGTTATTGGCGTTCATCGGCACGACGAGTTGCTCTGCACCGGCGTCGTAGCACATCGAGGCGGCGCTTGGGATGTTCTCGGCAATCAGGGACGCCGTGCCGTCGGGCGTCAGTTTGGTGATGCCGCCGTTGATCACGCTGCTGACATATTTGGTGCCGTCGGGCAGGACCACGATGCCGTCATTGCCGGCTTGTGCCGCTTTCTCGGTCTTCAGCAGTTTGGCGTCGGCGGCGGCAAAGGTCAGCACCTCGTCGCTGCCGATATTGACCACCACCACGTTGCCGTCGCCATCGAAGGCGATGCCGTTGGGCTGATTGAGGGGAGCGCCCTGAATCCACGCCGAAACCTGGCCGTCCGGTGCCACTTTCCAGACCTGCCAAGTGTCGGGCTGGGGTTCTTTGCCGCCAACACCGGTATTGCTGGCATAGATGGTGCCGTCGGGCGCCACCTCGATATCGTTGATCCAGGATGAGCCCTCGATCTTGACCTCGCCCTGGGGTTCGCCGGTCTTCATGCTGAATTTGCGGATCACCGCCACACTCGGCGTCGTCTTCGTTGGGTCGGCCGGGTCCGCGGTGCCGCCGTCGCGGTCGGCCATATAGAGGATACCCCCCTCGATATCGCTGCCGAACGGCTCATTGAGAATGAGCGGTGGCTGCAGGGCCGCCCGCTGCTGCGGGTTTTGTACGCCGATCCAGCGCGCCGTGTTGACCGACCCGTCATGGTTGATCAGCGCGACGAAGGCGTTGTTCTCCTGAACGGCCTGGCTCACCCCGCGGGCCGGCGCCACGATCAGGTCGCGTTCCGGGTCATAAGAGCAGCTCTCGGTGGCGTAGATAGCGCCGAACACCTTCACATTGCTTGATATCGGCACGAACGCTCCGTCGGCGGCCGGGTTCACCGGCAGGCCGAGCGGGTTGCCGACGAAGTAGGGGCCGGGGGTCGGTGCTTGTTGGGCCAATGATGGGCTGGCGGCAAGCCCGGCGATAAGGACCACGCTGGCGATTGATACGGGCTGCATCGACTTCCTCCACTTAGTTCAGAGATAAGAGGCCAGGAGGATCGCCGGTGCTCCTGCGCGCCTCCCGGCAGGGCTTCGATCCTCTCGACATCACGCTGTCTCCTCCGGCTTGGTCGAGACGAAGGTCGCGGTGATGATCTCGAGCGTCTGCCGATAGTGCCGTAGCAGCACATCGACTGCGGTCTTCGTGTCGCCGGCGAGCGCCGCATCGGCGATCAGCCGGTGCTCGTCGGGACGAGCTTCGAACGGCGCGGGGTTGGCGCTTTCGGTGATGAACCGATACGAGTCCACCCGATCGCGGATCTCCTGGCAGTAGCGCAGCAGCAGCGACGAGCCGCAGGTGCTGATCAGCGCCTGGTGGAACTGCTTGTGCCGTTCATCCCAGGCTGGGTTGAGCTGCTGGCGCGCCGCGTCCGAATATCGTGGCGTCCGCGATAGCCAATGCAGCGCCAGAACCAGTTCCTCCTCCCATGCGACGGTGCGGTTCTTGATGCTCTCGGTGAGTGCCCGCTCCTCGAGCCAGCACCTTGTCTTGATCAACTCCTCCAGCATCTCTGCCGTGAACGCCGTCACGAAGAAGCCTCGTCGTTCCTCGCGTTTGACCAACCCTTCCGACGCCAGCCCGATCAACGCCTCGCGGATCGGGATATGCGACGTCTCGTAGCGGTCGGCGAGGTCCTCAACATTCACTTTGGTGCCCGGCCGAAGCTTGCCCGTGAGGATGTCGCTTCGGAGCGTGGCCCGAATTCGGGTGGCGGAAACGATCGCACTGTCCGAAACGCGATCGCTGTTCTTTGGCAGAGCTGACACTGTTGGGTCCCTTGCAGAGGCGTCCGGACCGTCCAATAACTCCAAAAACCAGAAAAAATCAGATTCTAACTACGGTGATGGGGCCACCGCGGCGTCGCAGGGCAGAAACTCGCCCTCCGGCCCCGAGCCGTCCTTGAGAGCCGCAACCAGTTTGGAGCCATCGGCGCTTTCTGTGAGATCGATCGTTCCGCGAACCACCTCCTCATGGCCGCTCTCGCAGGCGATCTTTATCTGCCAGGTCTTTTCCCCGGTTTCGGTGAGGCCGGTATAGGGGCACACATTGCCTTGGAAGCGTACGTCATCGGCGCTGATCAGCACCTTGTCGCCGCTGGCATCGGCCGCCCCGGCATGGGCCGCACACCCGGCTGGCGTACCATAGCTACCGGCAATCGGCAGGCTCGCCGCCAGCACAGTGCCGGGAACGACGAACAAGGTCGCCGCAAGAGTTAGTCTGAGTTTCACTTCGTCACTCCTTCTCGACGCCGGATGGCCGATCAGCGATCGTCTTCGCCCATCATGTCGCCACCGACGCGAGAGTCGAATGCCTCCGCCACGACCAGCTTGCCATCCTCGACCTTGAGGCCCAGCTGCGGCAGCTTGCGCACCGCAGGTCCATGCGCCACTTCGCCATTCTTGGTCGGGTCGAACCGCGAGCCATGACAATCGCAGGCAAGCAACTTGTTCTTCAGCGTATCGCCGAGCGGGCAGCCGGCATGGGTACAGATGATGGTGTAGCCGAGCACGCCTTCGGCGGATCTCGCCGCGGTTTCCGCCGGCAGCGTCGCCGGGTCGTAGCGCAGCAGCAGTACGGTGTTCTCGTACTCGGCATTGCGCACCACGCCGTCGGGCGACATAGCCACCGCTTCGAACGGCTTGCTGTCGAGCTTGATGCTATCAGGCGTCAGCGGCGTTTGGCCTGCCGGTGAGACCAGGAAATCGCCGACTTGCGGCGGCATCGCGTCAGGCGCTGCGGCCAGCGCCGTGCCACCCAGCCCGGCAAAGGCGCCCGCTGCCGCAAGGCCGCCCAATACGCTCCGCCGGCTGACCCTGGTGCACTGGCAGCCACACTGAGCCTCAATCGTCGGTTCTGCCGTAGTGCCTTGTTTCATCAGATGTTCTCCTCAAGTGCCGGCCACGACCGGCCGGCAGCGCGGCCGATAGCACCGCACCCTCATTGTGCTTGAATATAGAAAGCTGGCGTCAGTGCTTGTTCCTATATTCTGAATTGGTTTTTGTGGGCCGCGTACATTCTGGCGGCCAAACCCAGCATTGCGATAACGTTGCGGCGCTCCCGATCCCATTGGGTCGGCGGCCGAGTTCTCGAAAAAAGGGATGAGGAAGATGGCACGCTTGCGCTTAGGCGTCGGCCTCCTGGCCTTGGCGGTGACGATGGCGTCATTGGCCTCGGCGGCAGAGGTAACCAACGAACGGCTTGTTGACGCCGACAAAGAGTCCGGCAACTGGCTCATGGTCCACCGGACTTATGACGCCCACCGCTACAGCCCGCTCGACGGCATCAACAAGGACAATGTCGACAAGTTGTCGCTGGCCTTCGTCACCCAGTTCGACCAGGCCTCGGCCGGAGGCCGCTATGCCAGCGCCCGCAACGAAGGCACGCCGCTGGTCGAGGACGGCTTCATGTACGTCCAGGCCGGCTGGAGCCGGGTCTACAAGGTCGACGTGCGCGACGGCCGCTTCGGCAAGATCATGTGGAAGGTGGATCCCGAGGTCGACAAGCAGTGGATCTCCGATGCCACCTGCTGCGGCGCCGAGAACCGCGGCATCGCGCTGTGGAAGAACGACGTCATCGCCCTGACCCTCGATGGTCGGGTGATGTCGATCAACAAGGATACCGGCGAGCTCAACTGGGAAACCCAGCAGGCCGACAAGGCCCGCGCTGAGAGCTTCACCGTTGCCCCGCTGGTCATCGGCGATGTGGCGCTCTACGGCCCTGCCGGCGGCGAATACGGCATCCGCGGCTGGATCGAGGCGATCGACCTCAATACCGGCAAGCCGAAGTGGCGCACCTACACCATCCCGGCGCCGGGCGAGCCCGGCAGCGAGACCTGGAAGCGCGAAGGCACATGGGAAACCGGCGGTGGCTCGATCTGGGCGACCGGCAGCTATGATCCCAAGCTCGGCCTGACCTACTGGGGCACGGGTAACCCGGCGCCGCAGATCGACGCCGAGTATCGTCCCGGCGACAATCTTTATGCCTCGAGCCTCGTGGCGCTCGATACCGAAACCGGCGCCATCAAGTGGCACTTCCAGTTCACCCCCAACGACCCCTACGACTACGACGAGATCGGCGAGACCCAGCTCATCGACAACGGCGACAGCAACCTCGCCTTCCGCGCGGCGCGCAATGGCTTCGGCTACGCGTTCGATCGCACCAACGGCCAGCTGCAGCATGCAACGCAGTACGTCGACGACCTGAACTGGACCACTGGCATCGACCAGAAGACCGGCCTGCCGCTGAGCTACGATCCTGCGGCCGACCTGCAGAAATACGTGGCCGGCACCGTCGGGTCGCGTGACGACCTGCCTGGCATCTATTGCCCGACGCTCGGCGGCGGCAAGAACTGGCAGCCGGCCTCCTACAGCGCCAAGACCAAGCTGGTTTACCTGACCTCCAACGAAGGCTGTTCGGCCTACGTACCGACCGAGGCACCGAACCCGACCATCACCGGCGGCGAGTACGACGTGGTGGCGGCGCAGAAGGAATGGAACGGTCGCTTGCCCGCTCCCGAGGGCACCGAACTGCCGGCCGAACAGAGTGGTTCGGTCGTGGCAATCGATCCGGTCACGGGCAAGATTGCCGCCAAGACCCACCTGATCGCCCGCGGCAATGGCATGTTGGCGACCGCCGGCGGCCTGGTGTTCGGGTCCGACCGTGCCGGCTGGATCTACGCCTACGACGACGAGACGCTGAAAGAAGTCTGGAAGTTCAACGTGGGCACCTCGCTTGGCTCTCCGCCGATGGCCTATGCGGTCGACGGCAAGGAGTATATCGCGGTCCTCGCCGGTGCGGCGCCGAGCACGGCGCAGATCAACGCCGATCCGTCGTTGAAGTATTTCGTGCCCACCGACGCGATGTACGTCTTCGCCGTGAACTGATCTCTCCCTCGGGCACGTTGGCGAATGCGCCGCCGTGCCCGCAATCCTCGGTGCGGCGGCGAAAGCTGCCGTGCCACACCTTTTTTCCCGCCTGCGCGACGGTACCATGATCAAGTTCGTGAGATTTCTGCCGGCCCTGTTGCTGATAGGCCTTGCGCTCCCCTCCTCGGGGGCACCGTTGTCGCCCGAGTTCCGGACCCTCGCCATCGGCGAAACCGCCGCATCGCTCCCCACCGAGGGGTATGAGGCTTTCGCCTGCGGCTCCAATGGCGGGCCGCCGCTCAAGCACGTCACCGGCTGGACCGACTTTGCCCAGTGCGCCGCCGACGAGCGGGGGCTCCACGAAGTTTATGTCGAGTTCGGACGCCGTGTCGGCAAACTCGCCGAGCGCTTCCACGACCAGTATGGCGAAGAGCTCTGGTTGCAGCGTTTCGGCGGCACCCGGCTCGCCAACTTCCCCGTGGTGCTGTCGCTGTTGTTCGATGATGCCGGGGTTGTGCGCGGCTTTCGTGCCGTCACCGATGACCGCGCCGGCATCGAGGATCGCGGCCGCGCCTACCTGTTCCGGTTGCCGGTGTTCCAGCGCTACGGCACCCGCGATTGGAACTGCACCGACCTGCCCAGGGCGCCGGGTGAAACCGGCGTCGGCGAGATGTTCATCAATGAGGTGTGCAGCAAGGACGTCGACGGTCGCCACGTGCGGGTCGAAACCCATTATTTCCGCAAGCCGGGCCAGACCGGCCTCGACATTCAGGGGATGTTCGAGCCCGGTCAGTATGAATCCTCGACCCGTTGGGAAGCGTTTGATCTGACGCTCGACGCGGTAAAGGCCGCGCCATGAGGCAGGTTGTCGGCGCGGCGCTCGCGCTGTTGCTTTCGGCGCAACTGTCGGCCCTGGCGCAATCCATAGACCCCGCTGCCTTCCTCGCTGGTGAAACCACCTCTTGTCCCGGCTGCACACTTACCGGCGCCGACCTCAGCGATCGCAACCTGGTGGGGGCGGATCTGTCGGGCGCCGACCTGAGTGGCGCTTTCTTCTTTCAGTCCGATCTGAGCGCGGCCAATCTCAGGGGCGCCAATCTCGAGGCCGCCGACTTCACCGCCGCCAAGCTATCCAGTGCCGATCTTGCCGACACCAAACTGGGCAACACCGTATTCTTTCGGTCGACGCTCAGCGGCGCGTCCCTGACCGGCGCCAGGGGCGAAAGCGTGAACTTCCGTCGCGCCATCCTCACCAATGCCCATTTCGATGGCGCGAGCCTGCGCTTCGCCCAGTTTGAGGACGCGCGTTTCGGCGGGGTGAAGGCCACCAACGCCGATTTCTCCGGCGCCAGCTTCCGTCAGCTCAATATGCAGCGGGTGGATTTTTCCGGCAGCACCATCGAGGGCGCGGATTTCACCGCGAGCAATCTCGAAGGCAGCGTCCTGCGCGGCGCCAACCTGCACCGCTCCGACCTGTTCGGCGCCCGGCTGATCGCGGCCGACCTGACCGACGCCAACCTTTCGGGCACCCGCCTCGTCTCCGCCAACCTCCGCGACGCTATCACCGACGGCACCAACTGGCAGGACGCGTTGATGCCGGATGGGAACTATCAGGGGCAGTAAGGCGGCTGGCCCGAGCTTGCGTCGATCATTCGATCTTCGCCAACCTCTCCTTCTGAAGCAGGAGGGCCAGGTTTCCGCTCTACCTCGGTTCACCAAGCCGCTGCTACTTCACCTCGGTGAATCTGAGGTAGGCACGAGGCGCGTCCCAGCCCTGCGGAAATCTCTCCAGAGCCACGTCATTTGTGATTGAGAGCGGGATGATGACCTTGTCGCCCCGCCGCCAGTCGGCCGGTGTCGCCACTTTGTTGGCATCGGCAAGCTGCAAGGCGTCGATGACCCTCAGGATCTCATCAAAGTTGCGCCCGACGTTCATCGGGTAGGTGAGGATAAGCCGGATAGCCTTGTTCGGGTCGATGATAAACACCGACCGCACCGCCTCGGTGGTGCTCTGCGCGGGGTGGATCATGTCGTAGAGCCTCGCCACCTCGAGGTTGGCGTCGGCGACGATGGGGAACTCGACCCGGGTATGCTGTGTCGCGTTGACGTCGTCGATCCACCTGAGATGTTCGGCGGCTGTGTCGGTCGACAGCCCCAGTGTCTTGGTGTTGCGTTTTGCAAACTCGCCGGCCAGTTGAGCCGTCCGGCCCATCTCTGTGGTGCAGACGGGCGTGAAGTCGGCGGGGTGGCTGAAGAAAAACACCCAGGAGCTACCTGCCCACTGATGAAAGCTGATCGGCCCTTTGGAGGTGTCGATGCTGAAATCGGGTGCGATGTCGCCGATGTGAAGTGACATGCTCTTGCTTCCTTGTGTGTGACGTTGCGTGAAGTGAGGCGAACTGGAGCGCACCGGGTCAGGCAGTCGAGGCCATGCTCCGGCGAACGGGATCAGTGGCCCTGGTACGGCGCGGTGCGCGGGGCTCGCGCCGTGCACGACGTCGACTGACCCGGGCATCAGTTCCAGTTCTGCCGCTGATGCGGCTTCTTCGGCGCTGACGGTCCGTCGTCGTTTGCATCCATCATCATGGAGCGATGCCGCCCGGGGTGCCCCATCATGTCCATGCCGACGAGAATCGCGGTCGCCAGCAGAACTGTGGTGCCAGCTATGAGTATGCGTTCATGTCCTCATCTCTTGGGTTTATCGAGCGACGCTATCGCGGCGGCGTTGGCGGCTATTGACCAAGATCAAAGCGCCGCAGCCATCACGATGATCATTTAGGGGAAGCCGGGTCCGCTACTGCCCGCGGGGCCCGAGTTGTTCGCCGAGCCAGCGACCGATCTGTTCGGCCGACATGGCGCCCGACACGCGACCGAGTTCCTTGCCCTCGCGAAATAGCAGCATCGTCGGAATGCTGCGGATACCGAGCCGGGAGGCGATGTGCTGCTCCTTGTCGGAATTGAGCTTGATGAACCTGGCGCGTGGCTCGAGGGACTGCGCCGCCTTCTCGAACTCGGGCGCCATGGCACGACACGGGCCGCACCAGGGTGCCCAGACATCGACGACCACGGGAACAGTGCTTTTTCCCACTTGGCGGTCGAACGCGGTTCCATCGACATCGCTGGGTCGGCCGGCAAACAACGGCGCTCCGCATGTCCCGCACTTTGCGTTCTTTGCCCCACGTTCAAGAGGCAGCCGGTTGGTCGACCCGCAGCCGGTGCAAACGACCCGTCGTTCAGTGCTCATGCTGGTTCTCCACCTGAAGGGAATGGTTTGGGGCCGCGGCGGCGCAATAGATCCCGTTCAGGGTCGAGAGCAGTCGCTCGACCTCGTCGGACGCCAGCCGATAGCGGATCGTCTGCCCGTCGCGACGCGCCGAGACCAGGTGCAACAGCCGTAGCTTGGCCAGGTGCTGCGACAGCGGCGATTGCGCCAGGCCGACGCTCGCCGCGAGCTCCTGCACGCTCAACTCGGCGTCAAGCAGATGGCAGAGGATCATCAGTCGCTTCCGGTTGGCCATCGCCGCGAGCAGTTCGGCGGCATCGGCGGACCGCGGTTCCAGGTCGATCGCTTTCATATTGACATATTAGAATATTCGAATATATCTGTCAACCAGAGACTGGACGCCGCCTTCCGTTGAGGGGTGTCCAGACCACTGCCGATGGAGACATACCATGACGAGTTCGCCGATCCCGTTCACCCCCGACCTTTCCGTCAAGCCAGACGTCGCCGCCTTCTTCGACCCGGCCACCAACACCATCAGCTATGTGGTCAAGGACCCGGCCTCGCCGGCCTGCGCCGTGTTCGATTCCGTGATGGATTTCGACTACGCCTCCGGGCACATCAGCTACGAACATGCCGATGCCATCATCGATCACATCCGCAAGCGCGGCCTGAAGCTCGAGTGGCTGATCGAGACGCATGTGCACGCCGACCACCTGTCGGCGGCGCCCTATATCCAGTCCAAGCTCGGCGGCAAGCTGGGGATCGGCGAGAACATCACCATCGTCCAGGACACCTTCGGCAAGGTGTTCAACGAGGGCACCGAGTTCCAGCGTGACGGCAGCCAGTTCGACCGGCTGTTCAGCGACGGCGCCAGCTACCAGATCGGCACCATGACGGCCCATGCCATGCACACCCCCGGCCACACCCCGGCCTGCATGACGCATGTCGTCGGTGACGCGGCCTTTGTGGGCGACACGCTGTTCATGCCGGATGGTGGGTCGGCCCGCGCCGACTTCCCGGGCGGCGACGCGCGCACGCTCTATCGCTCGATCAGGCGGGTGCTCGAACTGCCGCGTCAGACGAGGCTGTTCATGTGCCACGACTACGGTCCGAACGGCCGCGAGATCGAGTGGGAAACCACCGTCGGCGACGAGATCGACCACAATATCCATGTCGGCAAGGGCACCGACGAAGACACGTTCGTGAAGATGCGCGAGGCGCGCGACGCCACGCTCACCATGCCCAAGCTGATCATACCCTCCCTGCAGGTCAACATGCGGGCCGGGCAGCTTCCGCCCGAGGACGAAGCCGGCAAGACCTTCCTCAAAATCCCCGTCAACGGATTGTGACCATGTGGCCCTTCAAGAAAGCCAATCAGATGAACTACCGCACCATCGACCCCAACTTCGCCGTCGCCGGACAGATTCAGCCGGACCAGATCGAGGCGCTTGCCGCAGCCGGCTTCAAGTCCATCGTTTGCGCCCGCCCCGACAACGAAGAGCCGGGCCAGCCAAGCTTCCGGCAGATTTCGGCCGAGGCGGAAAAGCTCGGCATCAAGTCGGTGCACATCCCCATTTCGGGCGGCATCTCGGATGGTTCCGTCAAGGCCATGAAGGCGGCCCTCAAGAACCTCCCCAAGCCGATGTACGGCTACTGCCGCTCCGGCGCCCGGGCCGGCTCGCTCTACGGCGCTGCCATGCGGTCCTGAGCCATGTGGCCGTTCGTCAACGCAAGATCGGGAGAAGACACAGTGCGTGCCAGCAAGATCGATGACCAGTTCTCCGTGACCGGACAGATCACCCCCGAGCAGATCCCGGAGATTTCTGCGGCCGGTTTCCGGGCCATCGTATGCGCCCGTCCCGATCGTGAAGAGGGCGGCCAGCCCAGCTTCAACGCAGTGGCGCGCGAGGCGGAAAAGCACGGGCTGCAGATCGTCCACGTTCCCGTCTCGGGCGTGTTGGGCTCCGAGCAGATCACCCGCTTCCGCCAGGCGATGGAGCAGCTGCCGCGTCCCGTCCTCGGCTATTGCCGCTCCGGCGCCCGCGCCGGCAACCTCTACGCAACGCTGCAGAACTAGACCAGGATGCTGAAGGCCTACCTGCCCATCCTCGATTGGGGGCGCCGCTACAACCGGCAGACGCTCGCCAGCGACCTGGTCGCGGCGATGATCGTGACCATCATGCTCATCCCGCAATCGCTGGCCTACGCGCTGCTGGCCGGGCTGCCGCCGGAGGTAGGTCTTTACGCCTCGGTGCTGCCGCTGGTGGCCTACGCCATCTTCGGCACCTCCACTTCGCTCGCCGTCGGCCCGGTTGCCGTCGTTTCGCTGATGACGGCGACGGCAGTGGGGCGGCTCGCAGCCGAGGGGACGGTCGACTACGCGAGCGCCGCAGTGCTGCTCGCCCTGCTGTCGGGCTTGATGCTGGCCGTCATGGGCGTGCTGCGTCTGGGCTTCGTCGCCAACTTCCTGTCCCACCCGGTGATCTCCGGATTCATCACCGCATCCGGCATCATCATCGCCACCGGCCAACTGGGCGGCCTGCTTGGAATTTCCGCCAAGGGCCAGACCCTGCCGGAGATCATCCGGTCGCTCGCCGTGGGCCTGGGCGACATCAATTTCTACACCCTTGCCGTCGGCCTCTTCGCGCTGGGCCTGCTGGTGTGGATCCGGACCAGCCTCAAGCACTGGCTCAGGCGGCTCAAGCTGCCCGAGGGCGCCGCCAAGGTGGTGGTGCGGGCGGGTCCGGTGTTCGTGGTGTTCCTCACCATGGGCGCTTCGGCCCTGTTCGAACTGGGCGCCAAGGGCGTCGCACTGGTCGGCGCCGTGCCGCAGGGATTGCCGATGCTGTCACTGCCGCGCTTCGACTTCGAAACGGTGCAGGCGCTGCTGGTGCCGGCGCTGATCATCTCGGTCGTCGGCTTCGTCGAATCGATCTCGGTGGCCCAGACGCTCGCGGCCAAGCGGCGGGAGCGGATCGCGCCGAACCAGGAACTCATCGGCCTGGGCGCCTCCAACATCGCAGCCGCCATCGGCGGCGGCTATCCGGTGACCGGGGGCTTTGCCCGCTCGGTGGTCAATTTCGATGCCGGCGCGGCGACCCCGGCGGCCGGCGCCTTCACCGCGGTGGGTATCGCGCTCGCCACGCTGCTGCTGACTCCGTTTCTCGCCATCCTGCCAAAGGCCACGCTTGCCGCCACGATCGTCATCGCCGTGCTGAGCCTCGTCGATTTTTCGATCCTCAGGCGCGCCTGGAGCTACTCCAGGGCCGATTTCCTCGCGGTGCTGATCACCATCGCCGGAACGCTCCTGCTCGGCGTCGAAATCGGCATTTCGCTCGGTGTGGGCACATCCATCCTGGTGTTCCTCTACCGCTCGTCGCGGCCCCATGCCGCCGTTGTCGGGCAGGTCCCCGGCACCGAGCACTATCGCAACGTGCTGCGGCACAAGGTCGATACCGTGCCCGGGCTGCTCTCCCTCAGGATCGACGAGAGCCTCTATTTCGCCAATGCCCGCTACCTCGAGGATCTGGTCTACAACCGCGTCGCCGCCGATCCCGCGGTCAGGGACGTCGTCCTGATGTGCTCGGCGGTCAATGCGATCGACATGTCGGCGCTCGAAAGCCTCGAGGCCATCCAGCAGCAGCTCGCCGACATGGGCGTGCGATTGCACTTGTCGGAGGTAAAGGGCCCGGTGATGGACCGGCTGCAGGGAACGGCGTTCCTTGCGCATCTGCAGGGGCGGGTGCACCTGAGCCAGCATCAGGCGGTTGCGGCCATCGTGCGAGAGGCGTCCGGCGCGTCGAAGAAGCCGACTGCGCCCAGTCTGGTCGCCGCTGGCTGAGCCGTCACGGCAGACTGCGGTTCGCTTCCCAGTTCGGCACAAAGAGGCACATGTCCTACCTGGGTAGCAGGCAGACCCTGACGCCATGCGGGGGTGCGCTGGCGGTGGTTACCGGCTAGCTGGCTAGCCTGTTCGATCCACGACCCTGTCTGTTCGTCTTTGGCCTGGTGATTGCAATTTCGGCGCTGCTGGCCGCGGCAACGGAATCCCTGGTGCGGCGTCGGACGCAATGATCCGTGCCCATGCGGCAGCGGCAAAAATTCCAAGCACTGCCACCTGGCTTAGGCTTGCTCGGCTGAGCGGACGACCTAGGGAACCGGCCAGCCCGCCTGTGCGCCCATCACAGCTACATCTCGCGATGCTGACGTCGGAATGTCGTCGGAGGCATCTGGCAGTGCTGACTGAACCAGCGTGAGAAGTAGTAGATGTCGGAAAAGCCAAGGGCCTCGGCGACCTGCTTGATGCTGTCCGAGCTGCTCAGCAGCATTGTCTGGGCCCGCGCAAAGCGGCACTGCTGCCAATAGGCCTTGGGCGAGAGCTTGTAGGTGGCGCGGAAACGGCGGTTGCATTGACTGACGCTGAGCGCCACCTCGCGCGCCAGCGTCGTCGCATCGAACTTGTCGCCGGCTTGCGATCTGATGCGCTCACGCAGCTGCCGCATCTGCGGGTCGCGGGGTGTGACCCCTGTCGGCGCGCGACCGAATGCGGCAAGGTAGGACGTGATGATCGCCAGGGCGCTGCTGGCGGCGATGCCGCGCTGCACGACGCTGCCGCTCCATTGCTGCTGGATCAGCGCCAACCGCGAATGAATTGCGGCCAGTCCGATCGGGGTGAAACTGATCGGCAGCAGCGATTGTTCGTGCAGCGCCGTCCCGTCCGCCTCGTCGAGGCGGGCGTGCAGGTTGAGCATCGTCCATGTGCCCGGCCCTCGCTTCTCCCAGCGGCAACGCCGGTATGGCGGCACCACCAGCACATTGTCAGGCGTGCTTTCATATCGTTCGCCTCCGACATGCAGGATGCCGCAACCCTCCACGGTATGAATCAGGTGGAGGTCGCTGCTCCATTGCGGTGCATCGGTGAAACGCTCCTTGGCGGCATGAGTGCTGCGGGGCACCGACAGCAATCGAAAGGTCCAGGCGGCGTCTTCGAGAACCATGATGCGCGGAAAGTACAAATCCGTGCGTCCGGCGTCCATGGGCTTTGTGGCAGAGGCCGCCGAGGATGTGGCCTCACACAGACACCGGAGTAGCGATGCATTCGACGACACGGAACTGGGACGAGTTTGGCCAGCGCTGGGCAGGGCCCCGCAATTTCCGGATGGCGCCAGGACTGGCGGACTTCGACTATCGGTTCCCGCCGGTTGATCGGGTGATCGACGAGATGCGGAACGATGATGCGGTCTCCTACAAGGCCGGCCTGAAATCGGCGAAACTGGATCTGGCGCTGAAGTCGGTCGATGCCTTTCGCAGCACGCCAATCGACCAGGTCATGGAGCAGCCCTTCGCGTTGGCGCATTTCGACCTGGCGCGGTTCGACGCGCCGGGCCGCTTTCTGGACGGTTTCGGGGACAAGGTGTTGCGACCGTGGGAGCAGATGCTGACCGATGCCGGCTACACCTGGGAGCGCTGCTACCCGATCGTCTTCATCAGCGGGCGCGGCAGCGCCACCAACTATCACATGGATTTTTCACACGTGCTGGCCTGGCAGATCTACGGCACCAAACGCTTCTGCGGCCTGGTCGATCCCGACCGCTGGGCCGACCAGGCGACGCGCGTCAATTACAAACCAGGTGAGTTGGCAAAGCCTGCCGACGTGCGCGAGGAAGATAGCCTCTGCTACGACATGCGGCCGGGCGACAAGCTGTGGAACGTGCTGCTGACGCCGCATTGGGTCGAGGCCGGCGACGAGCCGGCGATGAGCATCAACATCTCGCATGGCGGGTTGCGGCGCCATGGCGAGTTGTCGCCGAACGAGGCCGAGCTGGAGCTGTTCCGGGCGGAGAACCCGACCATCGCTCCGGCCAAGCTCGAACGCGCATACCGCTGATCAGCGTCGCGGCGGCGCCGTGGTGTTGCGAACCACCAGATAAGTGTCGAGCGTCACCCGGGCGTCGCCCACGGCGCGTGAGCCCAGCATGTCGAGCAGCAGCGACATCGCCGCCCGGCCGGTTTCGTCCGAGCGGTTGGAAACCGTGGTCAGCGAGGGGTAGGTCGCAGCCCCCAGCACGTCATCGCAGCCGACGATGGAGAAATCCGCGGGCACGCTGACGCCGCGATCGGCGAGGCCGGTCATGATCCCCTGCGCCGTCAGGTCGTCGAAGGCGATGGCAGCGGTGGCGCCGGTGGCGAGAATATCCGGCACCACGGCGCGGCCGCTCTCGTAGCTCGGCACCCGCGCCGCGACGATGCTGACCTCGAGCCGGTGCTGCCTGGCCCCCAGCCGCACCGCGGCGCGCCGCTGCTGGTTCGACCACGAACTGGCCGGGCCGCTGATATAGACGATGTGTTTATGACCCAGTTCCGCCAGATGGGCGATCGCCTCGCGCACGCCGATGGCGCTGTCGATCAGCACGCGCGGAATGCCCTCGACGTCGCGGTTGACCAGCACCAGCGGTCGCTTCAGCGCATGGGCGCGTATCCGTTCGTCGGTGAGGCGCGAGGCGCACAGCACCAGCCCCTCGACCTGGCTGAGGAAGCGGTCGACCAGCTTGTCTTCCTGCCGCCAGCTCTCGTCCGAATTGCCGAGGAACACGCAGAAATCCGAGCGGTCGGCTTCCATCTGCGCGGCGCGGATCAGCGGCGGAAAGAACGGGTTGGCGACATCGGGCACCACCAGCGCCACGTTGCCGTAGCGCCCGGTGCTCAGCGCCCGGGCGGTGTGGTTGGGAACATAGCCGATGCTGCTGGCGATCTCGAGGATGCGCGCGACGGTTTCCGCGCCGAGCATGCCCGGCTGCGTGAAGGCCCGCGACACCGTCGACTTCGAGACCCCCGCCGTCCTTGCCACATCCATCATGGTGGGCAGGTCCTTGCGGCCCTTGCCTGTGGTCATGCCATTGCCCTTGCGCAGCCTGGAACGATCGCTCCCACAGTTCAGCGTGGCTTGGCAATATCCCGTTCCATCCAATGCCGAGTGTTCGACAGGGGATTGACGTGCAACCGGTTGCATTCGATAGTCAAACGAAATCGTGGTTCGAGAACGATGCGTCGCGGGGAGTGCTTTAGCCGATGAGTTCGAGTGTCGTGCCTGAGGCCGGAACGCGTGACCGGCAAGTCGATCAGCTCAAGGTCCGGAGCTTCGTCACCCGCGAGGAGCTGGGCCGCGTCGCCGCCGGCGAGATCGCTGCGGAGCTGCGCGCGCGGCTCGCCCGCCAGGCGGCGGTGCGCATGGTTTTCGCTTCGGCCCCGAGCCAGAGCGACGTGATCGATGCGCTGGCAGCCGAGCCCGGCATCGACTGGCACCGCGTCACCGCCTTCCACATGGATGAATATATCGGGCTCGCCCCCGACGCGCCGGAGCGCTTCGGCAGCTGGCTGTCGCGCTATATCTTCGACCGTCTGCCGTTCGCCGCCGTGCACCCGATCCTGCCCGGCTCCGACCCCGAGGCGACGGCGCGCGATTACGCGGCGCTGCTGGCCGAGGCGCCGATCGACATCGTGCAGCTCGGCATCGGGGTGAACGGCCATATCGCCTTCAACGACCCGCCGGTTGCCGACTTCAACGATCCACTTGATGTCAAAGTCGTGGAGCTCGATGAGGTCTGCCGGCAGCAGCAGGTTGATGACGATTGCTTTGCAACGCTCGCCGACGTGCCGCTGCGTGCCATCACGCTGACCGTGCCGCGGCTGCTGCGGGCCGATCGGCTGTTCTGCATGGTGCCGGGGGAGCGCAAGCGCAACGCGGTGCGCGCGACGCTCGAGGGGCCGCTGAGCACGGACTGCCCGGCTTCGATCCTCCGCACCCACCCCGACTGCACGCTCTACCTCGATGCGGAGTCAGATCCTCATGCCTGAAGTGATCGACGCCGACGCGCTCTGCCGCGGCTACTATGACGACGTCACCGCCTTGATGCGGCGCATCCTCGTCGAGGAGCGCGACGCGACCGAACGTGCCGCCGAACGGGTGGCCGAGCAGATTGCTGCCGACCGGCTGGTCTACGCCTACGGGCCGGGCGGCCACTCCAACCTCGCCTCGCAGGAAATCTTCTTCCGCGCCGGCGGCCTGATGCATGTCAGCGCCATCCTCGACGAGGGCACGCTGCTCTCTGGTGGCTCGCTGCGCTCCATGGCGATCGAGCGCACCCCCGGTTACGGCAAGATCGTGATCGCCGATCAGCGGCTTGGCGACGGCGACCTGTTGATCCTCGTCAATGCCTACGGCATCAACGCCGCGCTGATCGATGCGGCACTGGAGGCCAAGCGCCGCGGCGTGTTCCTCATCGGCGTCAACTCGCACGAGCACGCCAACAACTCCGCTCCGACCCACCCGGCGCGCCATCCGACCAAGCACAACCTGCACGAGCTGGTGGATATCGCCATCGACTGCAAGGTGCCGATCGGCGACGCCATCGTTAAGGTGCCGGGCATGGGCGAAAAGATCGGCGCCATCTCCACCTTCGCCAACGCCTTCGCGCTCAACAACCTGGTGATCCGCACCGTCGCCAAGCTGGTCGAACGCGGCATCGAGCCGCCGGTCTGGCGCAGCGGCAATGCGCCGGGTGGCGACGAGGCCAATGCGAAGTTCATCGCGCGCTTCGCCGAGCGGGTGCGCTGGCTGTGAGCGAACGCCTGGTCGGACGCGATCCTGAAACCGGCAAGGGCGTCGCCGTCGCCTTCGAAGGCGGCCGTATCACCGCCATTGCGGCGGCCGACTATGACGGGCCGCTCTACCTGGGGCCCGGGCTGGTTGACCTGCAGGTCAACGGCTATGCGCAGTACGACCTCAACGACGGCACGGTAACCCCCGAGCGGGTGCTGGCGCTGACCGAGCTGATGCTGGCGCACGGCACCACGACGTACCTGCCGACCCTGGTGACCGCGAGCGAAGCGAACATCACCGCCGGTCTGGTCGCCATCCGCGAGGCGCGCACCCGCTACCCGCTGGTCGCCCGCGCCGTGCCGTTCGTGCATGTCGAGGGGCCGTTCATTTCAATCCACGATGGGCCGCGCGGCGCCCATCCTGCCGCACATGTCCGCGACGCCGACATCGCCGAGTTCGAGCGCTGGCAGGCCGCAAGCGGCGGTCTGGTCGGCCTCTTGACCCTGTCGCCCCATTCCGATGCGGCCATCGCGCTGGTGCGCCACGCCACCGGGCAGGGGGTCCACGTCGCGATCGGCCATACCGATGCGACGCCCGAACAGATCCATGCTGCCGCAGCGGCTGGCGCCAGGCTCTCCACCCATCTGGGCAATGGCGCCTCGGCCATGCTGCCGCGCCACCCCAACGTCATCTGGGCGCAACTTGCCGATGACCGGCTGACCGCCACGCTGATCGGCGACAGCCACCACCTGCCGGCCGATACGTTGAAAGCGATGCTGCGCGCCAAGGGGCTCGACCAGGCTCTGCTGGTCTCCGACGTGGTGTCGCCCGGCGGGTTGAAGCCCGGCATCTATCATCAGACCATCGGCGGCCGCGTCGAGCTGCAGGCGAATGGCCGGCTGGGCCCGCCCGGCACGCCATACCTTGCCGGCGCCGCACTGCCGCTGGCCGACGACGTCGCCCGCACGATCGGTGCGACCGGACTGAGTCTTTCCGAGGTGCTGGGCCTCGCGACGCGCAACCCCGGCCGCTTCGCCGGGGGGCGTGGGCGGCTCGAGGCGGGCGCTGCGGCCGATCTCATCCAGTTCGAGTGGTCGCCGGGCGCCGAACGCCTCGCCATTGCCGCAACCTATCTGGCCGGGGAGCGGGTATGGGCGCGTTGAGGGCCGGGATCGCCGTCGTCGACATCACGCCGCCGCCCGGCCTGCTGCTGGCCGGGTTTGCGGCGCGCACCGAGCCGGCGACCGGGGTGCATGACCCTTTGACGGCGCGGGCCGTGGTGATCGGCGACACGGCGATCGTCGTCGCCGACGTCATCGGCATTCACGAGGCGATGAGCGCCCGCATCCGCGAACGTTGCCCGCTGCCTGCCGCCAATGTCATCGTCGCCGCCACCCACACGCATGGCGCGCCGGTGTCGATGCCGGACCGCCTGAGCGCCGAGGCTGACCCCGCGTTTCTGCAGGCGCTCGAGGACGGCTGCGTTACGGCGCTGACCGAAGCGGCAGCAAATACCGTCCCGGCCGAGCTGAGCATCGGTCTTGGCACCGACCCCGACGTGGCCCGCAATCGGCGGCACGCGGATGGCCCGCTCGATCGCGCGCTGCCGGTGCTGCGCATTCGCGACGCCGACGGAAGGCTGCTGGCGGTGATCGTCTCCTATGCCTGCCACCCCACCGTGCTGGGGGCCGACAACCGGCTGATGACCGCGGATTTCCCGCATTTCGTGCGCACCACGATCGAGGCCGCGCATCCCGGCGCCGTGGCCATTTTCCTCAATGGCTGTTGTGGCGACGTCAATATCGGGCACACCGCCCAGGCGTCGGTGACGCTCAACGCCAGCGCCACCCGTACCTTCGAAAATGCCGAGCGGCTCGGCACCCGGATCGCCGAGGCAGCGCTCGCCGCGCCGGAGGCACCGCTCGAAGCTACCGCGGTCGCCGCCGAACAATGGGTCGAGCTGAGCCTCGAGCAGCGCGAACGCGACCTGCCGGCGCTGGCCGCTGCCTGGGACGACGAGGCCCGCACGGCCGAGCCGATGCGCGCCACGGTGCTGCAGCACTGGGCCAACTGGGCCCGCCGCTATGCCGGCCAGCCTGCGGGGAGCTGGCGTGGTCGCGTCAGTGTCCTCGATTGGGGCGGCCTGCCGATCGTGGCGCTGCCGGGAGAGATTTTTGCCGAAACCGGCCTGGCCGTCCGCGCGGCCTGCGCCGGCCGGCCGGCTCTGGTGCTGTCCTATGCCGACGGCACGCCGGGTTACATTCCGCCTGCCAGCGAGTTTGGCTTCGGCGGCTACGAGGTCGATGAAGCGCATCGCTTCATCGGTATGCCCGGGGCATTCGCCGCCGGTTCTGCCGAGCGCCTGGCCCTCGCGGCCAAGACCTTGCTCGGACTACACAAACAGGCTGCAACGCCTAGAAAATGAGGGGTTTCGACGCTGTCGCGCGGTTTGCGCCGCTTGACACGCAACCGGTTGCAGTCAAGACTTCACTATGTGCTGGATCGTTCGTTAAACAGGGATGACAACGATGATGAAATTGCTTTCTCGGCCTCAGCTTTCTGCCTCGACACTCGGACGACAGCTGCTGCTGGCGTCCGCCATGGGTCTCGGGCTGGCCGCCACCGCCGTCTCCGCTCAGGAGATCCGGGTCTGGAGCGGCTATCCGGAACTGGCGCCGTTCTATCAGCATGTCGCCGAAGGGATGGCGGCGGAATACCCGGACCTCAAGGTCACGGTCGAAGCCATCGCCTTGCGCGAGCACGAAAAGCGCGTGGCGCTCGGCGTCACCTCGGGTGAAGCCGCCGAAGTCATCGAACTGGCGACCACGATTGCGGCACGCTATCTCGAAGGCGGCCTGCTCAATACCCCGCCGGAAGAGGTAACGGCCTTCGTCAAGGACCCGGCCAATTTCGGCGAGTTCTTCGTCAACTCGGCCAGCTATGACGGCACCGTCTACGGCATGCCGCTGTTCCGCGGCCAGAGCGCGCTCTACTACAATACCGACATGTTCGCCGCGGCCGGCCTCACCGAACCGCCCAAGACCATGGCCGATTTCGATACCTACGCCGAAAAGCTGACGCAGCGCGACGCCAGCGGCGCGCCGACCGTCACCGGCTGGAGCTTGCGGCTTTCGGGCGGCGGTTCGGGCATTGCCGAAAAGTTCGCCATCAACATGTGGCAGCATGGCGGCGAGCTGATCGCGCCGGCCGGCGAGGGCCTGTGGAAGTCGAACTTCGCCTCCGAAGCCGGCATCGCCACCATGAAGCAATACCTGCACAACCTGTTCACCACCAAGACCGTGACCGTCGAGTCGCCCGCCGACGCCGACGCCTTCGAGCGTGGCCAGACCGCCATGTTCATCCGCGAGTCCTGGGTGATCGGCGATATCGCCGCCAAGGCCCCGGACCTGAAATATGCCACGGCCCCGCTGCCGCGCGGCTCGATCGTCAGCCCGGGCCAGCTCTACGTCAAAGCCGGCGCCGATAAGGAAGCCGCCGCCTGGGCCTTTGTGATGGCGACGCAGAAGCCGGAAAACCTCCTCTGGCTGCTCGACAATGTCGGCTGGCTGCCGAACCGCTCGGGTCTCGACTTCTCGCCTGTCCTCGCCGCCAAGCCCGGCTTCGATGCCTATGTCAACTATCCCGAGAACTACGAGTTCTTCACCGTTCCGGCCATCGGGCCGATCGATGAGATCCAGACCCGTGCCGCCGCCTTCCTGGTCGAGGCCTTCGCCAAGCCGGAACTGGCTACCGACGATGCAGCGCTCAAGGCTTTCCTTGAGAATGCCGACAAGGAGATTAACGCCATCCTCGATCGCGAAGGGCTGCTCGGCCAGTAAGCTGGCCCGATAGAGTTCGCCTCCGGGACACGTCCCGGAGGCACCGCCAGCGCAATCGCATCTGGGGATTGGCCGCTGGCCTCTCAGTGGTCCTCCACCGTGAAACGGGGGAGGGGATGAAGCCAGAGGCTTCACCCCGGGGGGACCAGCGAAGCTGGTGGAGGGGGCGGCCACACACATTGGCGCTTCATCCCGCCCGCCTCCACCGCATTCGGCGGTCCCCCCACGGTGAGGGCCATAGCCCTCATCCGGACCCCGCTACGCGGTGGAGGACAACTGAGAGCCCGGTGGCTCTTCAATTGCGATTGCCCCGGAGGCAGCACGGAGACGATGATATGCTGAAGCGACGACGCCTGCTCTTCTCGCTCCTCGCTATCCTGCCTGTCATTGCCATCTTCGCCTTCGTTCGCGTCTATCCGATCAGCGAAATTCTTCGACTGAGCCTGCACAAGTGGGACATCCTGTCGAAGAAGAAGCCGTTCATCGGGCTCAAGAATTTCCAGGAGCTGCTGGGCGACCGGTTGTTCCACGAGGCGCTGTTCAACACCTCGATCATTGCCTTCGGCGTCTTGCTGATCACCATCCCGCTGTCGCTGGTGATCGCGGCGCTGATCTTCCACCGCACCCGCTCGCGTTTCGCCGCCTTCTACGAAACCGCGGTGTTCATCCCGCATGTGGTGTCGCTGGTGCCGGCCGCGATGGCGTGGAAGTGGATCTTCGATGCGCGGCTCGGGCCGCTCAATGCCTTCCTGTCGCTGTTCGGGGTCAAGCCGATGTCGTGGCTGTTCGATCCGGTGCTGTCGATCATCTGCGTCATCGTGCTTTGCTCCTGGCAGGCGCTCGGCTTTGCCGTGCTGATCTACCTCGTCGGCTTCAAGAGCCTGCCGGTTTCGGTCTATGAGGCGGCCAAGCTCGATGGCGCCTCCGGCCGGCAATCGTTCTGGCACCTGTCGGTGCCCATGCTGAAGCCGATCACCCTCTATGTTTCGGTGGTGACGCTGGTTTCGGCCTTCAATGTCTACGCGCAGGTCTATGTGCTCGCCTCCGATGCGCAGGGCGCCCCGGGGCGGCAGGTGCGGGTGCTGGTGCTCGATATGCTGGAGAACAGCTTCCGCAACTATCGTGTCGGCTATGCCGCGTCCGAGGCGGTGGTGCTGCTGGCCATCGTGCTGCTGTTGACCTTCGTCCAGTTCAGCCTGCTGCGCGACCGGAGGGCACCGCGATGAGCGCGAAGACCAAAATCGAAGCACACGCCCGGGAGGTCGGCGACCGCACCTTGAAGGCGCGCGTCACCAATTTCGGCATCGACCTGTTTCTCGGCCTGTTCGGCCTGTTGATGATCCTGCCGCTGGTGCTGCTGGTCGCCAATGCGTTCAAGACGCCCGAGGAGATGCTGAGCTGGCCGCCGAGCGTCATTCCGGCCAAGCCGACACTGGCCAATATCGAAGCGGTGCTGGCCGATACGCCGCTGCTGCGCTGGATCTTCAACAGCTTCAGCTTCGCCCTCATGTCGGCGGCGGCGATTCTCATCACCTCGACCATTGCCGGTTACATCCTCGCGAAATTCCCGTCGCGGGCGATGAGCGTGCTGTTCGCCATCATCCTGGCGACAGCCATCGTGCCGTTCGAGGTCTACATGATCCCGCTCTATTTCCAGGCCCAGGGTCTGGGCATTCTCAACTCGGTCTGGGGCTTGCTGCTCGGCTACCTGGTGATGAGCTTCGGCATCTTCCTGATCCGCCAGAACGTCATCCACTCGATACCCGACGAGCTGCTCGAGGCGGCGCGCATCGACGGCGCCGGCGAGATCTGGATTTTCATCCGCATCGTCGTGCCGTTGCTGCGCGGCGCGCTGGGCGCGCTGTTCGTCCTCGCCTTCTTCCAGGCCTGGACGGCGTTCGCCTGGCCGCTGATCGTCGCTACCACCAAGGACAGCTACACCATCGAAGTCGGCCTCGCGCTGTTCCAGACCGGCTTCACCGTCGACCTCGGTCGCCTCAGCGCCGCCTCGGCCATCGTCCTCGTCCCCTCGGTGGCGCTGTTCGTGTTCTTGAGGCGCAACTTCGTCGCCGGCGTCGCCAGTACCGGGCTCAAGGAATGAGCGATTTCTTCGCCGCCGCTCGTGAGCGCTATCTCGCCTCCAATGCCGAAACGCTGCGCTGGATGCTGGCGCGGCCGCCGCTGCGCGGAGCGTTCGTCAACACCAAGCTGAACCCGCTGACCCTCGTCGATTACAGCGCTGTCGATGGCTGGCGCAGCCCCGACCACGTCTATGGCTGGATCCAGGGCCGCGCACTGGAGGCAATCGTCACTCACGCGGCGGCGTTCGAGCGCGAGAACCCGGCTCTCACCACGGCGCTCGACATTGCCGGGCATCGGCTCTACGCGGCGCTCGACCCGCTGCGGGCGACCGATGGGCACGTCTACTTCTGCTACGATCGCGACATGCGCCCGATCCGCTTCGAGGGCGAAACATTCGTGCCGCAAACGCAACCGGCCGACATCTACACTTTCTCCGACACCTTCGCCGCCAAGGGGCTGGTGGCCGCCGCCGCGCGATACGCCCCGGCTGACCTGCCGCGCCAGCTCGACCTGCTCGCGACGGTGATAGAGGCGATCGAGGACGACCGTTTCCAGATCGACGAGAAAGTGCCGCTGTCGCGCGCCATGCGCGACGCCGAAGCCGCCGATTTCGGCCCGCGCATGATCATGCTCAGCGCCGGGGCGCTGCTGACGCGGATCGGCCGGCGCGACCTGACCGGCTTTGCCGACCGTTTCATCGGCCACGTCATCGACAACTATTTCGACCCCGCCAGCGGGCTGCTGCGCAACGTGCCGGGCGAAGACCGCTGCAATGTCGGGCACGGCATCGAGTTCGTCGGTTTCGCCCTCGATTATCTGGAGCGCGACGCAGACCCCGAACTGCTGCGGGTGCTGGAGACCATTTTGATCTCCTCGTTCGACAAGGGTTTTGTCGGCCCCGGCGTGCGACTCGTGGTGTCGGCGGCGAGCGGCGCGCCGATCTCGCCCTATTGCCCCTGGTGGTCGCTGCCCGAAACCATCCGCAGCGCCGCGCTCTGCCATGAGCGCTCGCACAGCGCCGAGAGCCTGCGCGTCTGGCGGAAGGCCGACGAAGTGTTCTTCCGCGATTTTTGGCGCCCCGGCACCGGCATTGCCTACCAATGCCTCACCGACGAGGGCCCGATCGATTACGTGCCGGCCACCCCGGATCTCGACCCCGGCTACCACACCGGGCTGAGCCTGCTGGCCGCTATCGATATGGTCGGTCGGCGGAGCTAGGCATCGGGCGTTTCGTTGATGGTGAAGCGCCCACGGACGTCATTCCCGTGCAGGCGGGAACCTAGTGGATGCCTCGGCATCTGCTGAAGATGAGAGATCCCACTGGGTCCCCGCCTGCGCGGGGATGACGCCGGTGAGGGAAGCATAAGGTCGAGGAGGGCACATGCAGCAGCGCAGGGGCATCGCCGTGATCGGCGCCGGCATGGGCATGAAGCCGCACGCGCTGAGCCTTTCCGACCTCGCCGATCGGGCCGAGGTGATCGGCGTGTTCAGCCGCTCGGCCGAACGTCGCGAAGCCGCACATGCGGCATACGGCTTTCCGGTCACCGACGATCTCGAAGCCTTGATCGGCAATCCACGAGTCGATCTCGTGCTGGTGCTCACTCCGCCATCGGCGCATCTCGAAATCGTGCGGTTGGCGGCGGCCGCGGGCAAAGCCATCCTGCTCGAAAAGCCGATCGAGCATAGTCCGGCCCGCGCCCGCGAGGTCGTCGAGGTCGCTCGGGGCGCCGGCGTCCGGCTCGGCATCGTGCTGCAGAACCGCACCCGCCCCAATGCCCGAGAGCTGGGGCGTCGTATCGCCGAGGGAGAACTCGGCGAACTGGTGACGGCCTCGGCCTCGATCCGCTGGTGGCGGGCCCAATCCTACTACGACGAGCCGGGCCGCGGCACGCTGGCCCGCGACGGCGGTGGCGTGCTGCTGACCCAGGCCATCCACGCGCTCGACCTGTTCCTGAGCCTCGCTGGCCCGGTCGCCGAGGTCAGCGCCATGGTCGGCACATCGCGGACGCACCGGATGGAATGCGAGGACGTGGTCAGCGCCGCGCTCCGCTTTACCAATGGCGCGATCGGTTCGATCGATGCCACCACCGCCAGCTTCCCGGGCTTCCCCGAACGGCTGGAACTGGTCTTCGACCACGCTACGGCGGTGCTGACGGGTGAAAGCCTGATGCTCTATTGGCGCGATGGCCGCATCGAGGATCACAGCGTCGCTGCCGGCGGCCATGGTGGCGGAGCCGACCCGATGGGCTACGCGCACACCCGGCACCGCGCCGTGCTCGAGGATTTTCTCGATGCGCCGGACGAGGACCGCGAACCATTGGTCACCGGCGAGGAGGCGCTCAAGGTGCACCGGCTGATCGAAGCGATCCTTGCCTCGAGTGCCGAACAGCGCCCGGTCCGGGTGGCTGAGCTCGAGCGCTGAGGGCGATGCAGTTCGTGCCAATCGGGGGAGGGGCGAATGTGTTTCTCCGCCACGACATAGCCCCGATATTGCGTCTAGAATCCTGAGTCGTGGGTGCTTCGACCTAGGGGATCATGGCCTTGCTTCGCATGTTTGCTCTGGCGGCCTTAGCCGTGCTGACATTGGCTTCGGTCGCCCTGGCCCAGCCGGCGCGCGACCTGTTCGGCGCCATGCATTCGCCCACCACCGGACCCGAGGTGCCAGTGGGCAGCTACGCCAAGGGTTGCATTGCCGGGGCGGTGCAACTGCCGACCGACGGCCCGGGCTGGCAGGCAATGCGGCTGTCGCGCGACCGGCGCTGGGGCAGTGCTGAGCTCGTCAACTATATCGGCGCCCTGGCCAAATCCGCGGCGCAGGATGGCTGGCCGGGCATCCTCGTCGGCGATATGGGGCAGGCGCGCGGCGGGCCGATGGTCAGCGGCCACGCCTCGCATCAGATCGGCCTCGATGTCGATATCTGGTTCGAGCGGATGCCGGATCACCAGCTCAGCGCCAACGAACGCGAGACGCTCTCTGCCCGGTCGGTGCTGAAGAAGGGCACTCGCGACATCGACCCCAAGAAGTTCGGCGAAGCGGAGCGCCTGCTGCTCTACCGTGCCGCTGAGCTGCCGGGCGTGGCCCGCATTTTCGTCGCTCCTGGGATCAAGAAATCGCTCTGCGCCGTCACCTGGCGCGACCGTAGCTTTCTCAACAAGATCCGCCCCTGGTACGGCCATGACGACCATTTCCACGTGCGTCTCAGCTGTCCGGCCGGTGTCGAGCTCTGCGTCAACCAGGCTCCAGCACCCGCTGGCGACGGCTGCGGCGCCGAGCTCGATTACTGGTTCACCGACGAGCCGTACAAGCCGAGCGACAAGCCGCCGGCGCCGCCACTGACGCTCGCCGATCTGCCCAAGGCGTGCACGGCGGTGCTGAAGGCCGACTGAACCCTCGCCCCGGCTGCGCTCACTTGTGGATCGGGGGATCGGCGCGAGCGGCATTGATGCGCCAGAGCCTGGTCTCGGGCGAGCGCAACTTCGATGTTGCCCATCCTGGCATGCCGCCGCGCGTCATCGCGACCATAGCTTCCGGGAGTGGAGCATAAGACTTTCGGCCTACGCTTTGTTGCCCGATCGGCGATTGCCAACGCTGCCTCGGGCTGTAACCTGATGTACGTCCCTCGGGGAGGATCGCGGGACCAGAACGAGGGAGAAGCGACGTGAAGATCACTTCGGTGAAGACGGCGGCGACGAGCGGCCACTGCATGCATCTATGGGTCCGCATCGAGACCGACGCCGGCATCACCGGGCTCGGCGAATGCGTGCATGGCGGCTACCAGGCCATCGCCATCATCAAGGAACTGGAGGAACGGCTGATCGGCCGCGACCCCTTCGCCATCGATGCGATCTTCGAGGAAACCCGGCGCAGCCTGGTGTTCGAAGGCGGCTTCGCCGGCGCGCTGATCACCGCGCTCACCGGTATCGAAATCGCCCTCTGGGACCTGAAGGGCAAGGCGCTGAAGGTGCCGATCTACGAGCTGATGGGCGGCAAGTTCCGCGACGACATCCGCGTCTATTGCGACTGCGAGGTGTCGCCCGGCATGAACATGGACGAGGTGCAGGCCGAGGTCGACAAGGTCCTCGAAGCCGGCTTTTCGGCGCTGAAGGTCGATCTCGATATCCGCGCTTACGGCCACACCGGCACCGAGACCGGCTGGTACGAGAAGGACCGGTTCAACATGACTCCCAACAAGTGGGAGCATGACCGCATGGTGCAACTGGCCGAGATGGTGGTGAAAGCCGCCGGCAAGGAAGTCGAGGTCGCCTGCGACCTCCACACCCGGCTCGACAAGCACTCCGCCATCCGCCTCGCGAGGGATCTCGAGCACCTGCAGCTGATGTGGCTGGAAGAGCCGATCCCGCCCGAGAATATCGACGCCATGGCCGAGATCACCCGCTCGACCAGCGTGCCGATCTGCGGCGGCGAAAACCTCTATCTGCGCCATGGCTTCAGAAAAGTGTTCGAGCAGCAGGCGCTCGACATCATCATGCCCGATATCCCGAAATGCGGCGGGCTGTCTGAGTGCCGCAAGATTGCCGAGATGGCCGACCTCTATTCCATCCCGTTCGCGCCGCACAACGTATCGTCACCGATCGGCACGATGGCCTCGGCCCATGTCTGCGCTACGGTGCCCAACTTCCTCGTCCTCGAGTTCCACTGGTTCCACCGCGACTACTGGTCGACCATCACCGATGGCGGCGAGATCATCGAGAACGGGCGGATCAAGCTGACGGATCGGCCTGGGATCGGGCTGGAGCTGAACGAGGAGGTCGCAAGGCAGCACCAGTATCCGGGGACGACGTGGTTCGAGTGAGCCAGCCACGACGCTCGGAGCGCGTGACCACCCCCACCCTTGATCCCTCCCCACAATGGGGAGGGATACGCCGGCACCACAGCCAGCGGTTCTTTCTCTCCCTCCCCTTGATGGGGAGGGCAGCGCAGCTTGGCGGCTTTGCCGCCTAGCGAAGCTGGGTGGGGTGGGGCCCAATACGCCGGATAGAGACGGCCCCCTCCCGGCCTCCCCCATAAAGGGGGAGGTGAAGAGTCGAGGCTCGGTCTTCGATCGTGCCAAACACGCCGGCAGGGCACCTCCCCCTTTATGGGGGAGGCCGGGAGGGGGCCGTCTGCTTCAGTTAGCCACCCCTACCGCACCAAAGCCGGCCGCTTCGCGTCGAAGCTCCAGCCGCTGATCAGGTACTGCATCGCCGCTGCATCGTTTCGGCTGCCCGCCGGCAGCGAGCGATAGCGCTGGTGCGCCGCTTCGAGCTGCGCCTCGTCGATCTCCACGCCAAGCCCCGGTCGGTCCGGCACGGCGACGTGCCCGTCACGGATCAGCGGCGGCGTTTTGGTGAGCCGCTGCCCGTCCTGCCAGATCCAGTGGGTGTCGAGTGCGGTGATGCTTCCCGGTGCCGCGGCGCCGACCTGGGTGAACATCGCCAGTGAGATATCGAAATGGTTGTTGGAGTGGCTGCCCCAGGTGAGGCCCCAGCGCTGGCAGAGCTTTGCCACGTCGATCGAGCCGCGCGGTGTCCAGAAATGCGGATCGGCCAGCGGGATATCGACGCTGCCGAGCCTGATCGCATGTCCCAGCTGCCGCCAGTCGGTGGCGATCATGTTGGTCGCAACCTTTACCCCGGTGCGGAGCCGGAACTCCGCCAGCACCTCGCGGCCGGAAAAGCCGGCTTCCGCCCCGCACGGGTCCTCGGCATAGGCGAGGATCGGCTTCAGCCGGCTCGCGACCTTCACCGCTTCCTCGAGCGACCAGGCCCCGTTGGGATCGAGCGTCAGCCGGGCCTCGGGAAAGCGTTCGCCCAGCGCTTCGATCGCCTCGGCTTCCACCTCGCCTGCCAGTACGCCACCTTTCAGCTTGAAATCACGAAAGCCGTAACGCGCCTCGGCTGCCTCGGCGAGCCGCACGATGGCGGCGGGGGTCAGCGCCACCTCATCGCGTACCCTTTCCCAGTCGTCGCCGCTGGTTGCGGCGCGGTAGCCGAGCGGCGTCCTGGTCCGGTCGCCGATATAGAACAGGTAGCCCAGCATCTCGACGCGATCGCGCACCTGGCCGTCGCCGAGCAGCTCGGCCATCGGCACACCGAGAAACTGCCCCATCAGATCGAGCAGGGCGCACTCGAGCGCCGCCACCGCGTGGATGGTAATGCGAAGGTCAAAGGTCTGCGCGCCGCGCCCGCCGGCATCACGGCCGGCGAACGCCTCGCCCACCTGCCGCAGCACCGAACGATAGGCGCCGATCTCGCGCCCCACCACCAGCTCGCGGCTGTCTTCCAGCGTTCGTGCGATCGCCTCGCCGCCGGGGACTTCACCGAGCCCGGTACGGCCGGCGCTGTCGGTGAGGAGCACGATGTTGCGGGTGAACAGCGGGCCATGCGCGCCGCTGAGGTTCAGCAGCATGCTGTCCTCGCCGGCCACGGGGACGACACGGAGGGCGGTGATAGTGGGGGTGGCGGTCATTGGGAAGCTCGGTTGAACAGTTTGCCCCTCGCCCCCTTCAGGGGAGGGCAGCGAAGCTTGGCGGCTTGCCGCCTAGCGGAGCAGGGTGAGGGGTGCAGTCTCTCGGCATGCTGGCTTACCCAGCACGCCGCTACTGCTGCATCCCTCATCCGGCGCTGCGCGCCCCCTCCCGGCGAGGGCTGCGCCCTCGTCCCGTGCCCCTGAGGGGAGAGGGAAGTCAGTGCGCGTTACCCCTTCACCGCCCCCACGGTCAGCCCACCGACGAGGAAGCGCTGGGCGTACATGTAGAGCACCGCCACCGGGATAGCCGTCAGCAGCGAGGCGGCCATCAGTTCGCCCCAGGGCAGGATGTCGCCCACCACCATTGATTGGAGGCCGATCGGCAGCGTCCTGAGCGATTCCGAGGTGATGAACACGAAGGCGAACAGGAACTCGTTCCAGGCATTGGTGAAGGCGAACAGCGCCACCGACAGCAGTGCCGGCGCCGCCAGTGGCAGGGTGATGCGGATGAAGGCGTAGAGCCGGCTCGCCCCGTCGATCATCGCTGCTTCTTCGAGTTCCACCGGGATCGAGCGGAAATAGCCGATCAGCACCCAGGTGGCGAAGGGGACGAGGAAGGTCGGGTAAGTGGTGAGCAGTGCGCCATAGCTGTTGATCAGCCCCAGGTCGCTCAGAGTCTGGTAGAGCGGGATGAAGATCAGCGTCCCCGGCAACAGGTAGGTGATGAGAATTGCCGTGGTCAGCAGCCCGGCGCCGAGGAACTTCAGCCGGGTCAGCGCATAGGCGGCGAGCGCCGCGATCGCCACCGAGATAATGGTGCTGAGCGCCGCGATCAGGATCGAGTTGCCGAGCCAGTGCAGGAACGGCGAACCGAACAGCAGCTCCTGGTACTGGTTGAGCGTCGGCGGGTCGGGCCAGAAGATCGATTGCCGCTGGCTGATCTGCGTTGTGGTTTTGAACGAGGTGATCAGCACCCAGTAGAACGGGAACAGCACGAACGCCATGATCGGCAGCAGGATCAGAATGCGAATGCCGATCCCCATGCGTTCGCGGCCCTGCGGCTTGAACACCGGCTTCTCGGTCGAACCGGTCATCCGCTTGCGCAGCGCCCGACCCACCTGTTCGATGCCGCGGTTCAGCATGTCGAACGGCCAGAAGAAGACGTCGAGCACGGCGCTGAACAGCCGGCCGAAGAACTTGCCGATGCCAAGACCCTTCTTTTGCACCCCGGCGGCGCGCTCGTCGTGCCGCATGTACTTGGAGAGCAGGTAAATCAGGAACGCCATCAGCGGCGCCACGGAGAGCGCGATGGCGCTGCCCGGGCCGTACTGCAGGGAGCCGATGGCCTTTTCGTAGGCAAGGATCGAGTAGAGCCGCGTCGCGCCGCTCGGCCCGCCGCCGGTCATCAGGAAGATCAGCCCGAACTGGTTGAAGGTGGAAATGAAGCTCAGCAGCAGCACCACGAGGATAACGTAGCGCATGCCGGGGAGCGTGATGTAGCGGAAGCGCTGCACGGCGTTGGCGCCGTCGACTTCCGCCGATTCATAGAGCTCGGTATCGATCGCCTTGAGGCCGGCGAGCAGCAGCAAGGTGAAGAACGGAATGCCCTTCCAGACGTTCACCGCGATGACACTGCCCAGCGCCAGGTTCGAATCCGACAGCCAGCCGAGTGGCTTGTTGATGATGCCGGCGCCCTGCAGGATCGGGTTGAGGCCACCGAACAGCGGGTCGTAGATCGACTTCCAGGCCAAAGCCGTGACGATCTCGGGGACGATCCATGGCAGCAGCATGATCGCCGACATCAGGTTGCGCCACGGCAACTTGGAATGCAGGATCATGGCGATGGTCATGCCGGTGACGAACTTGATCGAGAGCGACCAGAAGGTGAAATTGATCGTGTTCGAGAGGCTCAGCAGGTAGTCGGAATTGGTATAGAGCCGCTGGTAGTTCCTCAGGCCCACCTGCACCGTGTCGCCGGTGTTGAAATTGAAGGTGGTCATCGACATGAGGATGGCGCTGATGAAGGGCCAGAAGATCAGCCCCGCCATCAACAGGACCATGGGCAGGACGAACAGGTAGGCGATCCTCCAGTCGCGGCCCAGGATATTCTTGAGCTTGAACCGCGGACGCGCGGCAGTGGTGGTGCCGGCAACGGGCATATCGAGAGTAATGCGCTTGTCCATGGTCAAGCTCCTTCCAGCTGAAGCGCCCGAGAAAGCTGGGCGCAGGAGTTGGGCACGACCTGGCAGCACGACGTGGTTGCCTTGGCCGGCACGGGATGGCCGAGGGCGAGCGTAGCCCGCCCCCAGCCAGGAAGCATGGCAGCCTTAGGGCTGCATGATTCCGCCTTCCTCGAAGAGGTCACGCATCTTCTGGTGCGCATCCTTGACGGCATCGGCCGGCGCCATGCGGCCGGAGATGACGTTGCCGACCGACTGCTCGAGCACGCCCTGGGCGCGGATCGCATCGACACCGGCATTCGGGTTCGCCGGCCAGGACTGGCCGAGGAACGGATCCGTGACGTCGACCGCCTGCTTGATCGTCGCCAGGTTCGGCTCTGCCGCCAGCAGTTCGGGCGTCCACAGGTTCTGGTAGGCGGGCGTGAACAGCACGCTGCCCAGGGCCGCGATCTTGCCGAAGTTGGCCGGATCGAGCAGGTTCAGCGCCAGTTCCTTGGCAAGCGCCGCGTTCGGTGCGCCCTTGAACACGGTCATCCAGCCGCCGACATTGCCGCCGTCGCGGCTGTCGCCGTTGAGCGCCGCCGGTGCCTGCAGCAGCAGGGTGTTGGCATAGACAGGATTGCCGTCGCGCTTCGCCTGCGCGTAGATCGAGAAGGCGTTCTGGGTAAAGCCGATCTGGCCCGCCAGGTACGCTTCGTTGTTGCCGGTGTCGTTCCAGCTCTCGACACCCGGCGGCAGCATGGCGGCATACTTGCCATTGCGGTCGTAGGTTTCGCGCAGGAACTCGAACGCCGCCACCGTCTCCGGCGAGTCGAACGTCACCACCTGGCCGGTCTCGTCGGTGAAGTGGCCGCCGAAGGCCTGCACCGTCGCGATCAGGAAGCCGAAGCCGTCACCGGACTGGTTGGGGGTGAAGCCCCAGCCGTAGAAGTCGGGTCCCGAAATGGCGAGCGCCGCCTCGCGGCGATCGACGATGGTCTTGAGCGAGGCCGGGTCGATACCCTTTTCCTTGAGCTTGTCGCCACGCGCATAGTAGCCGGTGGTGGTGCCGATCAGCGGCACCGCCCACCACTTGCCATCGATCTGTGCGGTCTTGGCGGCGTTCAGGCCCGGCATGATGTCGCCGTAGCGCTTGACCGCTTCGTCGACCACGTCGGTCATGTCCTCGACCAGGTCGAGCAGGTGCAGTTGCGAGATCGACACGTTCGACGTGTAGGCGAAATCCGGCGGGTTGCCGGCCTTCACCGCCGCCGTCATCTTGCCCATGAAGTCGCCGAACGACTCGGGGTTGGTGGTCGAGATGTCGAGTTCGACGTTCTTGGCATCGGCGAAGGCCTGGACGGTGTCGCGGAACGCCGTTTGTGCCGCTTCGAAATATTCGGTGCGGTGGATGACGGTCAGCTTGCCGGAGCCGCCGACGGGCAGGGCCTCGTCAGGCGCGGGCGCCGCGTCCTGTGCGAAAACCGGAAAGCCGCTCCCCGCGGCGATAAGTCCGGCGCCGGTAGCAACACTCCCCCTCAGGACGTCGCGACGGCTCAACTTCTTGATAGTCATGGTAGTTTCTCCTCCTCGTCGTTTGGGCAGTCTCTCCTAGTCACGGCTCGTCGGCGGCTCTCACGTCCACCTTGTATGACAACACCTGCACCATTGAACAGATTTCGCTCTGCTGCAACACGTACCTCACGGTTCGGCTCTTGAGACCTTGCGGGGCCCCCACCCATTGCCTACCTTGTGCACAGGCATCGCGTCCGGCCAAAAGCCCGGCGCCCGCCGGTTTCCGCAACTCCAGGACAAGAGCATGGATATCGATCCGACCTTGCGGTCAGTCGTGGCCGTCCGATCCACCATCCCCGACGACGCCTTCACTGCGGCCGGCCTCGGCACGCTGCGCGAGGGTAGCGGCGTGGTAATCCGCGAGAACGGCCTGGTGCTCACCATCGGCTATCTGATCACCGAAGCCGAAGAGGTGTGGATAACTACCCCGGACGGCCGGGTGGTCGCCGCCCACGCCCTCGCCTACGACCAGGAAACCGGGTTTGGCCTGGTGCAGGCGCTCGGGCCGCTCGACCTGCCGGCGCTCGAGCTCGGCAGTTCGGCCGACGCCCAGCTCGGCGACGCGGTGGTGTTTGCCGATGGTACTGGCCGCTCGATCCGCGCCACCATCGTCGCCAAGCAGGAGTTCGCCGGCTACTGGGAATACCTGCTCGACGAAGCCATCTTCACCGCACCGGCGCACCCCTCGTGGGGCGGTGCGGCGCTGATCGGCGCCGATGGCAAGCTGCTCGGCGTCGGCTCGCTCCGCCTGCAGATGATGCGGGCTGGCGAAACCGCCGATATCAACATGGTGGTCCCTATCGACCTGCTGCGCCCGATCCTCGACGACCTGTTGACCCGCGGCGAGGTCAACCGGCCACCCCGACCTTGGCTCGGGGTATTCTCGGCCGAGAGCGACGGCGAAGTGGTGGTGATGAGCGTCGCCGATGGCGGCCCGGCCGCCAAGGCCGGTCTGCGCCAGGGCGACGTGATATCCGATGTGCGCGACAGCGAGGTCGAAAGTCTCGCCGATTTCTATCGCAAGGTATGGAGCAGCGGCCCCGCCGGCGCCGAGTTCCCGATGCGCGTGGTGCGCGATGGTCGCGATACCTGGGTCCGCATCAAATCCGCCGACCGCAACAGTTTTTTGCGCAAGCCGCATCTGCAGTAGGGCATTCGGTGGGGCAGGCAATTGGCCTCTCGCTCAGTACCCGCCAACCCCTCACCCGTCTCGGCCTGACGGCCGATCCACCCTCTCCCCGACGGGGAGAGGAATAGGGGTGATCACGGCGCTATCCAGATTCTTCTCCCCGTCGGGGAGAAGGTGGCCCGAAGGGCCGGATGAGGGGTAAGCCACGATGGTTTTGGGGGCAGAGCTGAAGTTAGCCACTGCCCCCCAAGTCAGTTGATAGTCGGGAACTTCAGTCCCGGCCGCAGCGGCCGCAGCGGCTCGCGTTCCAGGGTTGGTGCCTCACACGCCCCCGGTTTGCCGGTCGTCGGCGGGATACAGACGCATTGACCGCGGCGCAGCCGGCTATCGTCCGGACAGGCTGGGGTCTGTTCCTCGACGATATCCGGCCGGCAGTTGCCGGGCTTGCCGCTGGTACCGGGCAGGCAGACGCACTGGCCGCGGCGCAGGCGGCTATCGTCCGGGCAAGTCGGCTCCTCGATCACTTCAGGCCGGCAATTGCCGGGCTTGCCGAGGGTTCCCGGCAGGCAGACGCATTCCCCACGGCGCAGCCGGCTGTCGTCCGGGCAGACCGGCTCGACCACTTCGGGCCGGCAGTTGCCGGGCTTGCCGATCGTGCCCGGCAGGCAGACGCATTCGCCGCGACGCAGCCGGCTGTCATCGGGGCAGATCGGCTCGATCACTTCGGGCCGGCAATTGCCCGGCTTGCCGATCGTTCCTGGCAGGCAGACGCATTCGCCCCGGCGCATGCGGCTGTCATCCGGACAGGTCGGCTCCTCGACCACGTCCGGACGGCATTTGCCGGGGTTGCCATGCGTGCCGGGCTTGCAGACGCATTCGCCATTGACCAGCCGGCTGTCGCGGAAGTCGCAACTCGGCGTCGACTGGATCGGCTTGCACTTGCCCGGATCGCCGCGCGTGCCCGCGTCGCACACGCACTTGCCGGCATCGTTCAGGTGGCTGTCGGCGGGGCATTTCGGCGCCGTCGGCCGCGGCTTGGCGCATTGCTTGCCGTTCCATTGCGTGCCGGCCTCGCAGCAGCCGCCATTCGGCATCACCTGCCTGGTTGGACACTGTTCCGGCTCGGGTTCAGCACCGCGTCGGCAGACGCTGGCCGGCAGTTGCGCCGCCGCCGAGGCGGTGTATTGCACCCCCTCGTCGCTATGCAGCACCGCCGCCGAGATGGAGGCGTTGACCGTGTTGACGATGTTGCACTGGCCCGCCACCGCCACCTCGGTGGGGATGTGGATGGTAATCGTCATCTCGGTGTACTTGCCCACCGGGATGGTCTTGAACGTCGACGAGCAGTGCATGTCGTTGTCGGTCGTGGGCACGCAGGCCCAGTTGCTGGAGGAGACAAAGCTCGTCCCGTCCGGCAGCAGCTCGTCGACCTCGACCGTGCCGATATAGGGGTCGGGTCCGGTCGAAGTGGCTCGGACGGTGAACGTCGCGTCGTAGCCGTCGCCGGCTTTGACCGTCTTGATCGCCGTCTTGGTCAGCTTGAGGCTGGGCGGATCGCAATAGACCGCGACCGGCCCCGGCCCCAGGTTGATGAACAGCTGCGGCACTTTCTGGGTGGCCTGGGCGAGGTAGCCCGGGTCGCCGCCGGAGGGCGGGTTGGTGATCAGCACGGTGTTGATCACGTTGCAGTCGGCCAGCGTCACGCTGTTGGGATTGACCGTCGTCGTCGCCTGGAAGCTCCAGTTCGACAGCGAAGGCAACGCCGCCGGACGGGTGCAGAGCCATTGATCGACCCCGGCGGGCACACAGGCCGCCCCGGAGAACGTCGTCGGCTTGTCGTTGAAATCCCGCACCTGAATGGGCCCCGGCTGCGGGCCACCGCCATAGTTGAACACGGTGATGTCGAAGTCGCAGAGCCAGTTCTCGCTGGAAGGATCCGAGGCACAGCCCGTGGCGGTCTTCTGGATGTTCAGCTTGGGCGCGCCCGGTGCGATGCAGGCGGGATTGGGCAGAATCTGGCCGACCGTGTCGGAATCGTTGCCGCCAGGATTTTGCGGCGAACCAGGGTTCGGGGCGAGGATCGACAGGTTGTTGGTCACCGAGCAGACGCCCGGCCCGTCCGGAATGAAGGTGTGGAACGGCACGACGATGGGCGTGCCCGGATTGATCCCTACGGCTCCCGGCGGCGTACAGGTGGTCACAGCCGCCCCGGTGCAGAATGGGTACATCAGGGTGAGGAAGTTGGTCGTCACCCCCGCCGAACTGTCGACGAACGACAGCGGCCCGAGATAGGGGTCGGTGCCGACATTGCTGATGGTCATCCGCCACTGGCAGAGATAGCCGTTCACCCCATAGAAGAAGGGCGAGCAGCCGAGCGCGGTCTTGTGCATCTTGAGGTCGATATCCTGCGCCGGCCCGGCACAGGCCGGATCGGGGATCGGCGCGGTGACCGCGTCGAAGTCGTTGCCGGGCAACAGGTTGGTCGGCGACCCGCCTATGGGCGTGGCGATATTGGCCTTGTTGTCGAGGCCGCAGAGCGCCGGCAGGATGCCCTTCGGCACATGCGAGGTGACGAGGAACCCCGAGGTCCACCCGGGCGGCACGTTCACCGGCGGCGCCAGGATGTTACAAGTCAGCACCGGCCCGGCCTGGGCGCAGGCCCAGGGGCCCAGCGTCGTCGTCGGAGCATTGAGGCCCAGCGTGTCGGTGACGGTGATCGGCCCGGAATAGTTGCCCGGCCCGGCATTCTGCACCAGCACCACGTATGAGCAGTTCCAGGTCGCGCCGCCATCGGCACAGCTTGGCGCCGCAATCTTTTCGAGCACCAGGTCGCTGCCCGGCACCGCAAAGCAGCCGGGCGCCTTGATGCCGGCCACGCCGATATTGAAATCGTCGCTCGGATCGTCATCACCGCCCCAGAACCAGTCGAGTTCGGCCGCATTGGCGAGGTGGCAATAGTTCACCAGCGCCTTGGGCAGCTTCACCACCTCGTGCAGCACCACGCCGTCGCCGGGGTAGAGCAGCACCGGGCCGGTGACGCACTTATAGGCCGTCGGCCCGGTCGGGCCGCACGACCATGGCGGCTGCGGCCAGAAGCTCATGCCGGCGCCGGGATTGTTGGCCGGCAGGTGGTCGTTGACCACCACCGGTCCCCAATAGGGTTCGCTGCCGGTGTTCTCGACCCGGATGGTGAAGTTGCACCACCAGTCGGCGCCACCGTCGAAGCAGAAGAAGGGCTTCGCCCATTTCTCCAGCGTCAGGTTGTTGAACTGCGGCTCATCGGGCAGATCCGGTTCGTCTTCGTCCGGCTCGTAGCTCGGCGGCAGGTAATCCGGCGGCGGCGCGGCCGGCGGCGGAACGTAGGTGGCCGGCGCACTCTCGCACACCTGCCAGATGGCGGCCGCGCCGACATGCCCCTGTGCGGTAGCCTGATCGTCATCGGTATTGCCGTCATAGTCGGCGAAGAATGATAGGGTCGGCGGGTCGTTCTGCGGCCGCGCCAGCGCCAGGGCATTGCCCTGCAGGCCATGCACCTGGGTCGGCGGATCGAGCGGTGCGTCGACATTCAGGTTGTCGCGCAGCGCGTCGCCGGTCGACCACAGGTAGGCGCTGCAGGCGCCGCCCAGCGTTCCGGATTCCTCATCGAAATCCGGTCCTAGCGCGATACCGCCCGAGGCGTTGCTGCCCTCCGGCGCCATGCCGATGGCATAGCTGTCGGGGGTCTCCACCCAGGTGCCCGGCGTCGTCGGATCATCGGGGAATTCGCGCTCGTAGCGCACCACCGACGAAGTCTGCGCTTCGGCGAATACCGAATAGTCGTAGCTGCCGGCCTGCGGGCCGCGCTGCGCCAGGATCATTCGTCCCTGCGGATCGAAGGCGATGCTGGCGATCTCGTTGCTCGAGGGCAGGTCGGCGATATCGAGCTCCCAGCGCGCCGCACCGAAGCTGCCATCGGCATTGATGCGCACCGACCAGATCTGCGCCGCGACGGCATAGAACAAACGCCCGCCGCTGACCGCGAGGCCGAACACCTTGCGCTCCGGCTGGGTAAAGCCCCAGGTCGCCGGATCCTCGCTGTTGAACGCCGGATCGGTGATGGCCATGGCGCTGCCGTCGTCCGCCACCGGTTCGAGCTCATGCGTCGGCCGTCCGACGACGCCATGGTCGAAAGTGTCGAGGATGATGCCATCTGCCGCCAGCCGGTAGATCAGGCCGGTATCGAGGTCGGACACGAAAAACTGCGCGCTGGCCGGGTCGTACACCAGGCTGCCCAGGCCGGCGCCGCTATTGGCGGCGATGGTGCTGAACAGCGAGATCTCGCCGGAGCTGCCATCCACCTTCCAGATCGAGCCGGGATAGCCCTCCACGCCGCCGGCGGTGCCCCATTGGCCGGGCATGAAGCTGGCCTCGGGCGCCCCGAGCTTGCTGCGCATCGGGTTGCCGTCGGCATCCGGCACGACGATGTTGAGCCCGAACGCCGAACTCGCCGCGAGGTAGATGTTGGGCGCCGCCGCGCCGCTGAACTCGGGCGCATCGTCGAGCGCCACCCCGAATACCTGCCCGACATCGGCGGCGGTTGCCGAGAATACCGGCTCAGCCGGGATCAACTGCCCGGTCGGCGGTCCATCCGGCTGCAGGTGCTGGATCACCATCGAGCGGCCCGCCGGATCGATGAAGGTGTAGTCGAGCGGGTCGGCGCCGGCCGGTGGCGCCTCCGGCGGCACGACGCCGGCAAAGCCGGTCACCACAGGCTCGCCGGGCGCAAAGATCGCCTCGTCAGCCGCCCCGGCAGCCGTTGCCAGCAATGTCGTGGAAGCGATGAGTGCCGCGGCAAGTGCGCCGACGAACTGATTCCGACTGATCCGCAGACCGCAAAACGACGTCATGGCCTCTCCTCGCCATTACGCCCCTAGGCTCACGCGCCGTCCCTGTCGCGTGCACTCCGCCCAACGACAATAACACGACAGGAAGCCGACGGCACTAGTCTTGTTAAGTCGAGGGGCCGGCGGCTGGTTGTTGTGCCGCCGGCCCGTCTATTGCTTCAGCCACGATGGCTTTTGACAATCTTGAGCACCACCACGCCAGCCGATAGCGCAATGGCGATGCCCATGGCCGGGTGCAGCATCGAGGACATGCTCGCCTCGGGATTGGAGCGCAGCAGGTACTGCACCAACGGGATGGCGTAGAGCAGGGCAGTCAACCCGCTCCACCAGCGCAGCGCGCGAACCCGCTTGTCGGTCCACGTGCCCCAGGTCATGAGCGCGATTGGCACAGCGGCGATAAAGGCCCAGCCGGTCAGCACCAGCACGGGGGCGACAATGGCGGACCAAGTGACGTAGCGCGGCGCAAGCTTGTGCGACCTGTCCTTGGGCGGGGCGGTGAAGTTGTCGGTGGTCATTGCTTGTACTCCTTGGCTTTGAGGAAGGCGCACCGGCACGCCATCGCGCCGGTGCTTTGAAGATCACTGGCGCGCGGCGAGGGCGGCGATCAGGGCGCCGAGCAGCGCCAGTCCGGCGGCGCCGAGATAGGCTGCCGAGTAGCCGCCGGCGAGCGCAGTGATCTCGTCGGCCCCATTGGCGCCGAGGCCGTCGGTCATGGTGGTCGCCAGCGTGAACAGCAGGGCAAGGCCGAGGGCGCCGCCGATCTGCTGGCTGGTGTTGACCAGCCCGCTGGCGAGCCCGCTATCGGCTTCGCTGACGCCTTGCACCGCCAGTTCGGTGCCGGCAATGAACGCCCCGCCCAGCGCGGCGCCGATGATGATCGTCGGGCCCAGCAGGTGCAGCACGAAATCGGCGCCAACCGGCGCCAGCGCCAGCCAGGCAAGGCCGGCCGCGAGAATGACCAGCGACACCGCCAGCGTCCGGGCCGAACCGAACTTGGCCAGCACCGGCGGCAGCGCCCCAGCGGCAACGATCAGCGCCAGGGCCAGCGGTACCTGGGTGATGCCGGTCAACATCGCGTCGTAACCGAGGACGTTCTGCATGTGCAGCGACAGGACGAAGAACAGCCCGACCACCGCGCCGCCGATCAGCAGCACCGCAAGGTTCCCCAGCGTCACCGAGCGGCTGGCGAAGATGGCAAACGACACCAGCGGCTCGGGTGAACGAAGCTCGATAACGGCGAACAGCCCGAGCAGCGCAACGCCGGCAGCACCAAGCCCCAAAGTCACCGGCGACAGGAAGCCGACTTCGAGCACCATCGAGAACGCCGCCACCAGCGCCACGACCCCAAGCGTAATGGTGATGGCGCCGGGCAGATCGAGCCGCACCTTGCTGGTCACCACGTCGCGGCTGAGCAGCGCCGGGATCGCACCCAGAACGACGAGGCCCACCGGCACGTTGATGAAGAAGATCGCCGACCAGCCGATGCTGGCGGTGAGTATGCCGCCCAGCAGCACCCCGGCAACGCTGCCAAGTCCGGCGACGGCGCCCCATATGCCGAGCGCCTTTCCGCGCCCATCCGTCGCCGGGAACAGTTGCATCAGCAGCGCCAGCGCCGCCGGCGCCAGCAGCGCTGCCGAGGCGCCCTGCACGGCCCGCGACATGAGCAGCATCGGGCCATTGATCGAGAACCCGGCGGCGAGCGATGCGGCGATGAAGCCGAACACGCCGGCGAGAAAGATGGTGCGGTGCCCATAGCGGTCGGCCAGCCGGCCGCCCAGCATCAGCAGCCCGCCAAACGGCAGCACATAGGCGGTGATCACCCAGGTGAGGAGGTCCGGGTCGAGACCCAGCCCGGCCCCCAGGCTGGGCAGCGCGATGTTGACGATCGAGGCATCGAGCACCACGAGGAACTGCGCCAGCGCCAGGAAGGTCAGGGCCAGCCAGCGATTGCGGCTGCGCTCGGGGGCCGCCGTCTCGGCGGCGGTTGCGGCAACGGTGGACATCAAACTGTTCTCCTACGAGATAGAGTGAGTAATCACTCACTTGTTGGCTTCAAGAAATGACGCCTTGTTCCCGCTCAGAAGCGGGGGGCAGGGCGTCACGAGTGGACGTCACGTCTTGGCCGGTGAACCGGCAGGTCAAAGCGCCGGCGCGTGCCGGATGTTGCGGGCCAGCAGGCGAGCCCAGTCTTCGCCGAGGTCGTAGATATCGGCGGTGGTGATCAGGTGGCAGAGCTGGCCGAAGGCGATGAAGCGCTGCACCGCTTCGTCGCTGGCGCCGGTGCGCTGCTTCACATAGCTGACGATGCGCTTGAGCCCGCTGCGCAGCACCTCGCGGATGGCGGGCACGTCCGAAGCGCTCTGCGCATGCACCTGGATCATCAGCATCTTGCGATCGGCGATCAGTGCGGCGTAGCCATCGCCCATGGCGTAGAGAATTTCGTCTGGCGTGCCGTTGACGACAGTCTGCGCGCTCGCTTCCAGCACCGCCTCGATCCGGGTGAAGCAGCGCTCCACCGCGGCAACGAACAGCTCTTCCTTGGTCGGGTAAAGCTTGAACACGTAGGCCTGGCTGATCCCGGCCCCGGCCGCTACTGCCGTCACCGGCGTCGCCTGGAACCCGGCATCGGCAAACGCCACCAGCGCCGCCTCGACGATGGCTTCTCTGCGGGTGTCCGCATCGGACAGGTTGGTGCGCGTGTACTTCATGGTGAGTGAGTGCATACTCACTAGTTGCAAAGATGTCAACCGGAAACAATCCGCGGCGGGAGACGCATCGAAACGACGCGCTCGCCCGTTCAGCACCAAACTCATGGTGAGGCTCTGATGTCCAGCAACGACGGAATCGCCGACCGACTGAACCACTTCGGCCGCAATATCGAGCGCTGGCGCACCGAAGCCGCGCGGCTGACCCTGCTCGCTGCTCGGGCGCGCCAGCAGAAGCCCGACGACAGGCAACTGATCGATCTCGAGGAAACGGCAACCGCCATATATGCCGATATCACCGAGTTCCAGCGCACCGTCGACGAGATCGCCGCCACCAGTCCGGCGGCGGCGGCGCAACTCGCGCCGGTCAGTGACGCCATTCACCTGGTGCTGCTGGAGATCACCGAACTGGGGATCAAGCTCTACAGCTCCCGCACCGAATTGCCGGAAGTGAGCTGACTGCGGCTCCGTGCTTGGTTGACCAAGGCAACGAGCCTGCAGGCCTCAGTGGCCGGAAATCTCCGCGAGGATCCCCTTGGTCAAGCTCCCGGTCGCCGGGTAAAGCGGAATCAGGCACGCCTGCAGCGCGTGATAGATGTCGCCCTTGCCGCCAAACAACGTGTAGCTCGGCTTCAGGTCCTCGGTCAGCTGCTCATGCCAGCCGCCATTGGTGTGATCGATGAAAGCGCTCTCGATCACGTCCCAGATGTGGCGGTACCACTCCTCGTGGAAAGCGCTCGGCCGGTGCTCGCAGAGGAATGCCGCGGCGCCCACGCCTTCGGAGGCCGGCCACCACAGCTTGTCGCGCATATCCGGCTGGTCGTTCCAGTCGAGGTTATAGAAGAACCCGCCCTTGTCCTTGTCCCAGCCGAGCGTGATCGACTGCTTGAACAGCGCTTCGGCCGCGTCGGGCATCCAGGCGTGCTTCTTGCCGCCGAGCGCCCAGAGCTGCAGCACCAGCCGCGCCCATTCCAGCCAGTGGCCGGGCGTCGTGCCGGGCGGCCGGAACATCTGGTCGCCCAGATAACCCTTGTCGACCTGCCAGTTGCCGTCGAAATGCTCTGCAACGCGGAAGCCATTCTCACCGGCCTTGCGCCGGATGATCAGGTCGGCGATCCGCTCGGCCTTGTCGAGATAGCGCGACTCGCCGGTCGCCTCGAACGCTGCCATCAGCGCCTCGGTCAGGTGCATGTTGGAGTTCTGCCCGTGGTATGGGGCGATCACCGACCAGTCGGCGTTGAACTCCTCGGCAATGGCGCCGTGCTGCTCTTCCCAGAACCTGGTCTCGAGGATCTCGGTCACATCGGCCAGCATCTTGTCGGCGAGCGGATGCCCGAGCAGGTTGGCGCTGGAGGAAGCCAAGAGCACGAAGGCATGGCCATAGCCCTGCTTCCGCCCGTCGCGCGGCCCGTCATTATCGACCGTCCAGAAATAGCCGCCGGCCTTCGTATCGCGGTGACGTTCCCACAGGAACTGCATGCCGTGGTCGACGATCTGGTCCGAACCCGGCCGCCCAAGCAGGCTGCCGATGACGAAGCAGTGCACCATGCGCGCCGTCGAGTGGATGCCCCGCACCGGGTTGGCAGTGTTGAGCGGCCGGCCGGTCGGATCGAGATCGAAGAAGCCGCCCTGCGGGTTGAACGCCCGATTCTGGAAGAACCCGAACAGCCCGTCCGCCTGCTCCAGGAGCCAGCGCCGGTGGTAACTGCGGTTGCGCCAGGGTTGGGTGGTCGTCGCCGGCATGTTCAGCTCCCTCTGGAGCGCTTTCAGGAAAAGTTGCAGACTTTTCCGGTTCGAAAGCGCGACAAATCAAAGTCGTGTTTGCACTGTTTCTACCCAGCGGGCAGCGCAGCGTCGAGCGCTACCATACGAGCATGGATCGTTGGCGGTATGCTCGAACTGGCGCGATGTTCGATTCCCACCGGCTGTCATCCCTGCGAAAGCAGGGACCCATGCATCAGCTGGCGCGGGCGGCGAGTTGGTCCCTGCTTTCGCAGGGATGACACCGAGCTTGGGGCTCTGCCGGTCGTCGGAATGACGGAATGCCCTAGGCCTCGAGCCGCGCCCGGAGCGCTGCCTTGGTCGCGTCGTCAGCGAAGGCCCGCCCGATTGCCGCGAGGTTGGCCGCTCGGAACTGCGCTGCGTCCCAGCCGAACACCTGCTGCAGCCGATCATACTCCTCGGTCAGCGTCAGGTCGGTCGGGCCGCGCGCATCGGTATTGATCCCCACCGAAACGCCGCGCCGCACCAGTGCGTCCACCGGATGATCCTCGTAGCGGTCGAACACGTCGATCTGGATGTTGCACGAGGGGCAGACCTCGAGATGCACGTCGCGCTCGAGCAGCAGCGCGATCACCGCGTCATCCTCGATCGAGCGCACCCCATGCCCGACGCGGCGCACGCCCAGCTGCTCCACCACCTCGCGCACCTTCTCGGCGCCGCCCGCCTCGCCGGCATGCGCGGTGACGTTGAGCCCACGCTCGGCCGCCTTGCGAAACACCGGGATATGTTCGCCGAGCCCGAAGCCCGTCTCATCGCCGGCGAGGTCGACGCCACCGACGCCATCTGTCCGATACTTCTCGGCGATGCGCACCAGGTCGAGCCCCTGTGCCGTGTCGTCCGGCCGGAGCGTACAGAGGATCAGCCGGGCCTCCACCGGATAAGTCTTTCGTCCTTCGACCAGCGCCGCCAGCACCGTCTCCACCACCTCGTCGGTCGTAAGCCCGGTCTGTCGATGCAACTGCGGCGCGAAGCGGATTTCGGCATAGATCACCCCGTCCTCGCTGAGCTGCCGCATGAGGTCGATGGTCGACACCGTCAGCGCCCGACGGCTCTGCAGCAGCGCCAGTGGCGGCGCGAGATAACGGAAATAGTCGACGAGGTTGACGCATTTGCGCGGCGCGAGGAATTCCGCGCGATAGCGCTCCGGCGTCACGCTGGGGTCGAGCGCATGCACCGAGGCAAAGCTCATTGAGCAGTCGAGGTGGAGATGCAGTTCCACCTTGGGCAGCGCCCTGAGTTCGTCGCGCGTCACTATCCCCTCCCGGTCAACCCTTGATGCCGGCGCTCGCCAGGCCCTGCACGTAATAGCGCTGCAACGGCAACAGCAGCGCGATCGGAATGAGCGCAGTGATCACCGATACTGCGAAAAGCTGGTTCCAGATCGTCTGGTATTGCTGCTGGAAGGCCGCCATGCCGACCTGGATCACCTTGAACTGCTGGCTCGGCATGGCGAGCAGCGGCCACAGGAACGCCTCCCACTGGAAGACGAAGAGCAGCAGCCCGGCGCTGATGCAGGTCGGGATCGAGAGCGGAACGTAGATGCGGACGAGGACATCGAACCAGCTGGCGCCATCGAGCTTGGCCGCCTCGAGGTAGTCCTTCGGGACTTCCTTGAAGAACTGGTAGAACAGGAACACCGCCAGCCCGTTGGCAACACTGGGAACGATCAACGCTGCCACGTTGTCGAGCCAGCCCAACTGCAGCGTGACGGTGTAGAGCGGCAGCGCGATCGCTTCGAAGGGCAGCATGAAGCTGATGATGATCAGCGTCAGGATGGCGTTCTTGCTCTTGAAGTCGAACACCGCGAATGCAAAGCCGGCCATGCCGTTGACGATCAGTCCGCCAATCATCGTGACGATCGCGACGAACATCGTGTTGGCGATGATCAGGCCGAAGCCGCGGTCGAACACCCCCTGGTAGGCCTCGAGCGAGAATGGCGAGGGGATCAGCGCCTTGGCGGTGAACGGGAAGATATCGGCAAAGACTTCGGTGTTGGGGCGAAGCGACGAGACGATCGCCCACCACAGCGGCAAGACGAAGATGAACGCGATGGCGAGATAGGCGGCGTGCTTCAGGCCGAAGCCGATGCCCTTCTTGAGCGCGTGCGGGGTGCCGTGCATCATTTCTTCTCCGGCTTGCCGTTGAGCAGGCGGAACTGCAGCCCGACGATGACGAGGAGGATGGCAACCACCACGACGATGATCGACATCGCGCGGCCCATGTCGCCGAAGATGAAGCCCGACTTGAAGGCCTCGTACATCAGCACGTTCGTGCTGTCGGCCGGCCCACCCTGGGTGATCATGAAGATGGGGGCGAACAGCAGGAAATTGATCGAGACGTCGGCAACCAGCACGAAAAGCAGCGTCGGCTTGAGCAGCGGAATGGTGATGAAGATCAGGCGCTGCCAGGCTCGCGCGCCGTCGATCCTGGCTGCGTCATAGATCTCGGGCGAAATGTTCTGCAGCCCGCCGATGATGAAGATCATCCAGTACGAGATGCCCTTCCAGGTGGCGATGGCGATGATCGAATAGAGCGCCAGGCTCTCCGAGGTCAGCCAGGGCTGGCCGGGAATGCCGGCAATGTTGAGCACGCCGTTGGCGAGCCCATCCGGGCTCAGCATGATGCGCCAGATGATCACCGCGGTGGGCAGCGACACCCCGATGGGGATGAGGAAAAGCACCCGATAGAACGCCACGCCCTTGAACTTCTGCACGTAGAGCAGCGCCAGCCCCAGCGCGAGCGCGATCTGGATCGGGTTGATCAAGAGGTTGAACCACAGCGTCACCTGCAGCGATTTCCAGAAGGCGGAATCGGTGAACAGCGCCACGTAGTTGTCGAGCCCGACAAACACCTGGTTGCCGCGCAGCATGTTGAAGAAGCTGTCGCTGACCGCCAGCGCGATCGGATAGAGCCGGAACACCACGAGCCCGACCAGCGCCGGCGCCAGCAGCACCGCGAGCAGGAAAAGGGGAGTTTTGCTTCTGACCATTGTGGAGCGGTTCACCGGGTGAATGGAGGCGTAGGCACGATTGTTGAGGCAGTCGCCTTCTCCCCATGTGGGAGAAGGTGGCCGAAGGCCGGATGAGGGGTCCGCGCAACGAAGTGTAGCGAGACCGGAGCGAAGCGACGGGCTACCAGTACGCGGAGAGATACCCCTCATCCGCCCTTCGGGCACCTTCTCCCACAAGGGGAGAAGGCACTCCGTCACTGGCCGGCAACTTGTCGCCCACGATAGACTACTGCGCCACGCGCGCCGCAGCCGACTCGAACTTCTGCACGGCGCTCGCCAATGCATCGGTCACCGCCACGCCATTCGCCATATCGACGAACGCGGTGCGGAACGCATCCTGCAACTGGCCATAGGCCGCCGTCACCGGACGCGCCTTGGCCGTGTTGAGCGAGTCGTAGACGCCCAGCCGGAACACGTTATTGGGGAACGCATCGAAATCGGTCGCGGTGCTGATCTCGTCGAGCAAGGGCTTGCTCACCGGCAACTGGTTCAGCGCCTTGAACCAGACGCGTGTGCCTTCGTCCGAGGTGGTCAGGAACTTGGCGAAATCGAAGGCTTCGGCCTGGTTGCTCGAGGCGGCGCTGACGCCGACATACCAGCTGCCGGTCGGGGTCAGCACCTTGCCGCCCTCGAAATAGGGGAACGGGGCGACGCCGAAATCGACCCCGGTCTGAGCGAGGATCGGCAGGTTCCAGGTGCCGCCGGCGAACATCGCCAGCTGGCCATTGCCGAACAGCGACGCCGCTTCGCCATAGCCGAGGCTCTTCGGACTCACCGCCCATTCGTTATAGAGGTTGTGCCAGTAGGTGCCTGCCTTCACCCAGGCTTCGCTGTCGAGATAACCCTTGGCGGTGACGCCATCAGGCGCGATCACGTCGGTGCCCAGCGATTCCCCGAGGGGCTGCAACTGGTAGAGCTCGCCGAACTGCTCGACGGTGAAGCCATACTGCGTGGTGCGGCCACCATCCTTGACGGTCAGCTTCTGCGCCGCGTCCGCCACCTGTTCCCAGGTCCAGCGCTTGGTCGAGCCCAGCGTATCGACTTCCGCCTGCGTGGCGCTCTGCCCGGCGGTGAGCCCGTCCGGCGCGGTGATGCCGGCATCGGCGAACAGCTTCTTGTTGTAGAACAGCACCTGCGCCGAGCTGTTGATCGGCAGCGCGAACTGCGTCGCATCATACTTGCCGGCGTCGATCGCTGCGGGCACGAGGCTCGAGGTATCGATCGAGGCATCGACAGGCGCGAGGAAGCCGCGCGAGGCATAGCTCGCGACCAGCGGCGCATCGACATAGACGAGGTCGATGCCGGCGTCCTTGGAGCGCAGCCGGAGCTCCGCCACCTGGAAGAACTGCGCGAACGGGTAGGGCTGCAGGTTGATCTTGGTGCCCGGATGCGCCGCCGTATAGGCATCGACGACGGCCTGCATGGCCGTGGTGTCGCCGCCTTCGATGACGATCATGTTGAGCGTCTTGTCCTGCGCCAGCGCCGGTACGGCGGTCATCGCCGCCACCATGCTGATCGCCAAGGCCGTGGTCCACATCTTCATTTTACGTACCCTTCTCCTGTAGCTGAATTCTAGGCCAGTTTCGCGAACCGCCTGGCGCCCCAGATCAGGCCGGGCGTCACCAGTTGCGTGAATCTGTGCGCGTCGACCGTCATGGCGACGCCGACATTCTTGACCCGCGTGTCGTGCCTGGGGTCCTGAGGGCGGAAATCGATCAGCGTCTGCCCATAGCCCGGGCCATCGCCGATGATCACCTCACCCGGCAATTGAGCGATGCCGAAGATCGTTGGGTCGATCAGGTAGGCCACCGCGCAGGGGTCGTGCAGCGGCGCGCCCGGCTTGTCGTCGCCGGCAAAGGCGTAATAGGTGCCGCAATAGAAGGCCATGATGTCGGCCACCGGATTGTCGCCGGCGACGGCGGCGCGCACTTGGGCGATGTCGGCGCGGCTGAGCAGCGTCTGGTGCGTCAGGTTCAACCCGAACATCACCAGCCTGGCGCCCGACCTGAAGACGATGCGCGCCGCTTCCGCATCGGCCCAGGTGTTGAACTCCGCCGCGGGGGTGACGTTGCCCTCGGTGGCCGAGCCGCCCATGAAGACGATCTGCTTGAGCTTTGTCGCCAGGTCCGGCCGCAGCGCCAGCGCCAGCGCCACATTGGTCATCGGCCCGATCACCACCAGGGTGACCTCGCCCGGGTTGGCATCGACCTTGGCGATGATCGCCTCGACCGCCCCCACCGCATCGGCCTTCCGCTCGGTCTGCGGCAGCTCGACCCCGGCGCTGTCCATGCCCGATGGGCCATGGAAGGCGGCCGGGAATTCGTAGCGGTGCAGCAGCGGCAGCACGGCGCCGGCATGCACCGGCACGTCGAGCCCGAATGCGTCGACGATCCTCAGCGCATTGCGCGTGGTGTTCTCCAGCGAGGCATTGCCGCACACCGTGGTGATCGCCTCGATCCTGATCGCCGGATGCGACGCCGCGAGCAGGATCGCCGCCATGTCGTCATGGCCGGGGTCGCAATCGATGATGATGCGGTGGAGAGTCGATGCGGACATAAGAAATCTTGCTCTGGGCAGTGGAAGAGAACGTCGCCGTGCGTGGATCCGGACACGAGGGCGCCAGGCTTCGAAACCTGGAGAGGGAGGAACCCGGTTCCGGCGGCCTCGCGCCTCGCATCCGAGCCAAAACACTAGGCTGGACGGGCCTTCGGCAACAATTTACAAATCGGCCGTTCGATTGAGTTTTCGTCAATGGTTGAGACTGGCCACCTGCTGAACGCCTTGCGCGCCTTCGAGGCGGCAGCCCGGCTCGGCAGCGTCAAGAAGGCAGCGCAGGATCTGAGCGTCACCGACGGCGCTGTCAGCCGTCAGATCAAGCATCTCGAGGATGCGCTGGGGGTGGAGCTGTTCGAACGCGGCAACCGCTCGATCCGCCTGACGCCCGCCGCCGCGGAATATGCCGCGACCATCTCCGAGGCCTTCGCTTCGATTGCGCGCGGCACCGAGCAACTGCGTCACGCCCATAACCGCCAGACCATCATGCTGACGGCGCCTGACGCCTTCCTCCTGCGCTGGCTGGTGCCGCGGCTGCAGAGCCTCGAGGCGCTACTCGATGGCACCTCGGTGCGCCTCACCACCTGGAGCCGCGAGATCAATCCGGCCGATCGCTCCATCGACATTTATATCGGCGTCGGCCCGGTGCCCGAGATTCCCGGCATGACTGTCGCCGTCGTCGCCCCGGAAACGTTCGGCCCGGTGGTGAGCCCGATGCTGATGAAAGGCCGCGAGGCCGATCTCGAGCATCTGTGGAGCCTGCCGCGCCTCGATACCGTCTGGCCGCCCGACATGTGGTCCAACTGGGCCCGTGAAGCCGGCGTGACACTCGAGCCGCGCGAGTTCATCTCCTACGACCTGCTGTTCTACACCCTGCAGGCGGCCGAAGCCGGGCTCGGCGTCACCATAGGGCCCGGTCCTGCGGTATCAGACGCCATCAAGCAGGGCCGCATGCTCGCCCCGCTCGGCCTCGTCACCCGCCCCGGCTCCTGGTACCTCGCCTGGCGCAACGATCGCTCGATCCGCGTCATGAACCTGGTGAAGCGCTGGTTCGAACGCGAGTTCGCCGCGTGAAACCATCGCATCAGGCTACCGGCTCGCCCTGCCCAAAGCGGATGCGATAGTCGCTGGGGCCGATGCCGAACTGCCGCTGGATCACCCGCCGCAGGTTCTGTTCGGTCGAGAGTCCTGCCTGTTCGGCGATCACCTTGAGCGGCAACCCGGTGTTCTCGAGCGCCCGGCAGGCAGCGGCGAGCCGCAGCGCTTCCACCGCCCGTGCCGGGGTGGCGCCGGTTTCCTCGACATAGACCCGGGCGAAGTTGCGGGCACTCATCCCCGCCCGTTCCGCCAGTCGCTCGACCCGAAGGTCGGCGCAGAGGTTCTCCGCCATCCACGCGTGCAGCCCGTCGAACGGACCGCCGCGTGGCTGAGCCGGTGGACTGAACTGGCTCTGCCCGCCCGGACGGCGCCGGAACACGACCATTTGGCGCGCCGCCGCCAGCGCCACCGCCGGTCCGACATCGGCCTCGATCAGCGCCAGCGCCAGGTCGATCCCGGCACTCACCCCGCCCGAGGTCCAGACCCGGCCGTCATTGACGTAAATGCAGTCCGGCTCGACCGACAGGCCAGGGAACCGTGCCCCGAGTTCGTCGCTACCCGACCAGTGCGTGGTGACCCGCCGGCCGTTCAGCAATCCCGCCTGGGCGAGAAAGAACGCCCCGGTGCACACCGAGCAGAGCCGCGGCACCGATCCCCCATGCGCCCGCAGCCAATCGAGCAATCCGTCAAGGCTGGGTGGGAACTCTCGCACCCCGCCAGGCACGATCAGCGTATCGATCTCTCGCGGATCGATTTCGGCCAGCGACCGTGTGACCACCGCGAACCCCGGCGCCGTCTCGACCGGCCCACCCTCAGCGGAGGCAGTCACCAGCCGGTAGTGCGGCGCTGCCGGCAACCGCTGCCGGTCCGCCGTGGCAAAGGCCTGCAGCGGTCCGCACACATCGATGGCGTTCACGCCGGCATAGGTCAGCATCACGATCAGGCGCTCAGGCAAGCTCGGCCCTCCCTTGTTGCGTCCGCACCGTCAGCCACCAGACCACGACCAGCGCGGCGATCGCCAGCAGCGGCGCAACGCCGATATTGATGATCTCCCAGCCGAAGCTCGTCAGCACCGCGCCGGCCGAGAGGGTGGAGCAGGTCGCGGCGAGGTTGCCCAGCAGGCCGGTCAGCGCCTGCGTCTTGGCCCGCTCGTTCGGCCGATACGACTGCGAGATCAGCGTAGTGCCGGCAACGATCATGAAGTTCCAGCCGATGCCGATGGCAAACAGCGCCACATAGAACGCCACGAGCGCCGTGGAAGCGAGGGCCGTCGCGGCGCCCGCCGCCGTCAACGCCAGCCCGGCGAACAGCACCGCCGGCACGCCAAAGCGCGCGGCCAGCCGGCCGGTGATGAACGAGGGCGCGAACATCCCGATCAGGTGCCACTGGATGATGCCGGCGCCATCGTCGATGGTGAAGCCGCAGGCCAGCGCCGCCAGCGGAGCCGCCGTCATCACCAGCAGCATCGAAGCCGAAGCGGCCATGGTGGTGGCGACACCGGCGAGCAGTATTGGCTGCCGGATAATCTCGCCCAGTGGTCGTGCCGGGCCGGTGTCGGCAGCCGCCGTGGCACCCACCGGTTCGGTGTCGCGATAAACTGCGAGGAAGATCAGCGTCGAGGCGAAGGCCAGCGCTGCGACCATGGCATAGGCCCCGGCAAACGGCGCCGTCGGCAGCAGGTCGCGCGTCCAGTTGGCCAGCGCCGGCCCGGCAATGGCAGCGATTACCCCGCCGGCCAGCACCGTTGAGATCACCCGGCTCTTGCGCCCGGCCTCGACGCCATCCGCCGCGGCGATCGAATAGAACTGCGAAAAGCCCTGGAACGCACCCACCCCGGCCGTGCCGAGACAGAACAGCCAGAAGTCGCCGAGCACGATCGCCCAGACCGACACCACTCCACCCAGCGCTCCGCACGCGGCGCCGAGCGCAAAGCCGAGCCGGCTGCCGAACCGCGCCATGATGAACGCCGCCAGCACCGTCACCGCTGCCGCGCCGACCGTGATCAGCGCAAAGGGCAGCGTCGCCAGCGCCTTGTCCGGCGCCAGCTGGTACCCGGCAATGCCGGTCAGCGTCAGGTCGACGGAGATGGCGCACACATAGAGCCCCTGGCAAAGCGCCAGGACGCGGGCATTGCGGATGCCGATCGAGTTGTGTGGTGCAGCAGTCATGGCGCTTCTCTGGTTGTTGCCGGCGCAGCATCGCGGCAACTTCCAGTGGCGGCAATGACAACAAACTATCAAATCCTGCCAACGTTATCCCAGTACGCAACTGGCGCTACCTCAAATAGGATCGCGTCGCATCATGAGGGGAACCAGATGACCGACCTGCCCAGCTACGACCTTACCGGCAAGACCGCCTTGGTCACCGGCGCCGCCCGCGGCCTCGGCCGCGCCATCGCGCTGGCCCTTGCCAATGCCGGCGCCGATATCGCGCTGGGCCTCCGCGACCAGGCGTCCGGCGGCGAGGTGATCGCCGAGATCGAAGCGCTTGGCCGCCGCGCCGTGCCGCTGCAGATGGATGTGCTCGATCTGCCGCAAGCCTACAGCGCGGTCGATGCCGCCATCGCCGCCCTCGGCCATCTCGATATCCTCGTCAACAATGTCGGCGGCGGCACCGAGGGGCCGATCGAAGAATTCAGCGAGGACGAGTTCGACCTCACCATCAATCTCAACGTCAAGGCGAGCTTCTTCATCGCCCAGCGCGTCGCTCGCCACATGATCGCCCGCGGCCTGGGCGGCGCCATCGTCAATATGAGCTCGCAGGCCGGCTTCATCGCACTGCCCGGCGAAGGCATTTACTGCCTCTCCAAGGCCGCTGTGGCCCACATGACCAAGTGCATGGCGGTCGAGTGGGGCAAGCACAAGATCACCGTCAACGCCGTCGCTCCCACCTTCATCGAAACCGACGGCACCGCCGAGGCGCTCGGCCGCCCCGGCTTCCGCGACGATGTGATCGAGCGCATCGCCGCGCTGCATCGCGTCGGCCAGCCCAGGGAAGTCTCCGGCGCCGTTGCCTTCCTCGCGTCGCCCGCTGCCTCGCTGATCACCGGGCAGACCTTGATCATCGATGGTGGGTGGACCTCGCGCTAGGTCATGTCACGAGCATCCGACGCCACCCCAGGCTCGGTGTCCTCCCAGTGACAGCTGATATGCGCTAAGCTACGGATACCCACTGCTTCTGATGCAGCACCTATCGGTGAGCTTGCCACCGGCAAGCGCCCCAAGCTCGGTGTCATCCCCGCGAAAGCGGGGACCTCCGTTTGCGATGGTGCCGCAGGCAAGAAAACAGAGGTTCCCGCTTTCGCGGGACTGACCCGGTGGGTGGGGCACGGCCATAATTCGGCGCACATGAGCGAAAGCTGGGAGCCATCTATCCGCATGCGCGGGCTGTGAGTTGGGTCCCTGCTTTCGCAGGGATGACAGCCGGTGGCTGGGTACAGGCCGAGCGTGGCGCCGGTGCCGTCCAATCATGAAGCGCGCCAAGCTTTGACCAGTCGGTCAACTTTCGCGATGCCGGGCCTAAGCTTTGAGGAACAAATAGAAATCAGTAACCAAGCGTAACATCGTCGACGGGTGCCTACGCAGTTTTTGATATTGTTAACTTCGGCCCGCTTAGGTGCGGTGGTCCAACCACCGCTTTGGGGCTCAGTCGGTGCGTGTGCTAATTGTCGATGACTCGCGTTCCAGCCTGGCCTTTATCGGCCATGTGATCGGTGCGCTCGAGGATGTTGAAATCGCCGCGTGCCTGCTGCCGAGCAAGGCCCTGGCGCTCGCCGCCACCACGCAGTTCGATCTGGTGCTGGTCGACCATGTCATGCCGGAAATGGATGGCGTCGAGCTGACCCGGCGGCTCAGGGCCGAAGAGGCCTATCGGCTGGTGCCTATCGTCATGGTTACCTCCGACAATGCCCCGGCCTTGCGGGTCCGGGCCATCGCCGCCGGCGCCACCGATTTCGTCAACAAGCCGTTCGATTCCACCGAGTTGCAGGCCCGCGTCCGCAACCTTCTGGCGCTGCGCCGCTCGCAGAGCGAGCTGGCCGACCGCGCCGCCTGGCTGGCCCGCGAGGTCGAAAGTGCCACCCGCCACCTGATCGAGCGCGAGGAAGAGATCATCTGGCGCCTCGCCCGGGCCATCGAGTATCGCGATGGTGACACCGGCGAGCACGTCTCGCGCGTCGCCCAGGTCTCTTCGATGATCGCTGCCGCCATCGGGCTCAGCCCCGAACGTTGCCGCATGATCTACCTCGCAGCGCCGCTGCACGATATCGGCAAGATCGGCATCGCCGACGCTATCCTCAGCAAGCCCGGTAAGCTCACGCCGGACGAGCTCCGCATCATGCGCACCCATGTCTCGATCGGCGCCCGCATTCTCGAGCACGGGTCGTCCGAGGTCATCCGCACCGCCGAGCTGATCGCCCAGAGCCACCATGAACGCTGGGACGGCACCGGCTATCCCGATCGTCTCTCCGGCACCGACATCCCGATCGAAGCACGCGTCGTTGCCATCGCCGACGTCTTCGACGCGCTCTGCTCGGAGCGTCCCTACAAGCGCGCCTGGCCGATCGAAGAGCCGCGCCGCGAGATCCTGTCGCTGGCAGGCACGCATTTCGACCCCGCCTGCGTGGCGGCCTTCGAAACCCGCTGGCCGGAAATCCTCGCCCTGATGTCGACCGTCCCCGAGGACACTCGCCTCGCCGGCTGAACCGGTTCCTCCTGTCACAAGTCTTTGCAATCCGGCGATCGCCGCCCGGTTCCGACGATGTCAGACACGTTGCCGCGCCGACGGCTGTTGGCCGACAGTCGCAGCCGACGATCAGCAGTATTCAGCGTTCCGCGGCCGTGGTCGATGACTCCCTGCAAGCATCTGACGACTCGCTCGGAGTCGCGTGACGATTCCCATGAGTCACGCCGGCCGGTCCGGGTGATTCAATACGACGCATTTAATACTTGCGATTACATTATCGCCATAATTCTACCAAATACTGCTTAGTGGTAATTGAGACTTAACAAATACCCCTGATCATCGTGGTCATCAGGGGCAAACAGCAATTCCGTGGACGCGGGGACTGTTTTCGGGCCGGGACGACAGGATTGTCGTTTCGCCGAGGCTGCCGTTTTGCCTCTGAAAACAAGACGTTACGTATCGCAGAAGCATACTTGCCCGGGGCCAGAACGAACCCATGTCGCGACCATCAGCGCACCCGCTCCATTTGAGCGGCGACCTTTCCTTACGCAATATTTCCGAACTGCATGCGCGCCTCAGGCAAGCTTTAGTCGAGCATCGTGCCATCGATCTCGACACGGTTGCCGTGGAGAGCGTCGACATCGGCACGCTGCAGCTGCTGGTCTCGGCGACCACCAGCGCAGCGGCGGACAATCGCACGCTGAGCCTGGTCGCCGGTGCCGCGACACCGATGGGCCGCGCTCTGGTACGCGCCGGCTTTTTCACCGGGGATGGCCGACCGCTGGTGGCAGCCCTTTCATCCTGGATCCTGACGCGCGAGGCGGCATGAGCAAGACCATCCTCACCATCGACGATTCCGCCTCCATCCGGCAGATGGTCGCCATGACGCTGAAGAGCGCCGGCCTCAACGTGCTCGAGGCTGGCAACGGGCTCGAAGGCTACAACAAGGCCACCACCGAGACGGTTCACGCCGTGGTCACCGATCTCAATATGCCTGTCATGAACGGGCTCGAATTCCTGAAGAAGTTCCGCCAGCACCCGGCCGGCAAGGGCATCCCGGTGATCCTCTTGACCACCGAGTCCGACGAGGAGTTGAAGCGCCAGGCCCGCGAAAGCGGCGCCACCGGCTGGATCGTCAAGCCGTTCAAGCAGGACCAGCTACTGGCGGTGATCAGGAAGGTCACCGGCGCATGAGTTCCGATCCCACCGATACCTTCCGGCAGGAAGCCCGCGAACTGCTCGAGCAGCTCGAGCAGGGACTGCTCGACCTCGAGCAGAACCCTGGTGATGCCGACCTGGTCAACTCGGTGTTCCGGGCGCTGCACACCATCAAGGGCTCGGGCGCCATGTTCGGCTTCACCGATGTTGCGGCGTTCGTGCATGAGTTCGAGACCGCCTTCGACAAGGTGCGCAAGGGCCAGTCGCCGATCACCCCCGAACTGGTCGCCGTAGCGCTCGACGCCAAGGACCACGTGCATCACCTGATCGAAACGCCGGACGCCACGACCGATGCGGGCGAGATCATCCTCACTGCGCTGCGCGGCATCGTCGAGCCCGACAGCTTCCCGGCGGCACCGATGGCGCAAAGCGCCACCGTTGCCGCCAACGTCGCGCCCGAGCCGACTGGCCGCTGGCGCATCCGCTTCAGGCTGCCCGAGGACGCGCTGGTTCATGGCACCAACCCGCTGCTGCTGCTCGGCGAGATCGCCGATCTCGGCCCGTGCGAGGTCACGGCGCTGATCGACGGCGTCCCTACGCTCGACGAGCTCGACCCCGAAGCCTGCCATCTGGCCTGGCAGGTCGATCTCACTCACCCCGACCCGACCGGCGCGCTCGACGACGTCTTCCTGTTCCTGAAAGACGGGATGGAGCTGTCGATCGAACCGCTGGCCGCTGTCGTCGCGCCCGAGCCGGTATCCTCCCCGGTGCTCGACATCCTCGCCGAGGATGACGCAGCGACCGAGACCGATGAACCGGTCGCCGAAGCAGTTCCGGTCCGCACGCTTCGCGAACCCAGGGAGACGAAGGCCGAAACCACCGAGCGTGCGTCCACCTCGCTACGCGTGCCGGCCGAACGGCTCGACGAGTTGATGGACCGCGTCGGCGAACTGGTCATCGCCCAGGCCCGCCTGTCGCAGATGGCCGCGCAGAGTTCCGACGCCAACCTCAAGACCATCGCCGAGGAGCTGGAACGCCTGTCGTCCGGCCTGCGCGATACCACGATGGGCATCCGCATGGTGCCGATCGGCTCGCTGTTCTCGCGCTTCCGCCGGCTGGTGCATGATCTCTCGCGCGATCTCGACAAGGAGATCGAGTTCATCACCACGGGCGAGGACACTGAGCTCGACAAGACCATGATCGAGCGGTTGGCCGATCCGCTGGTCCACCTGATCCGCAACTCCGTCGACCACGGGCTCGAAACCGCCGAGCAGCGGATCAAGGCAGGCAAGCCGGTGAAGGGCACGGTTCGCCTTTCGGCCGTCTATGCCGGCGCCGAGGTGGCGATCTCGGTCACCGACGATGGCGCCGGGCTGAACGCCGCCCGCATCCGCGCCAAGGCGGAAGAGCAGGGCCTGCTGACGCCGGAATCCCGCATTGCAGACCACGATCTGTTCCAGCTGATCTTCGCTCCCGGCTTCTCGACGGCGAAGGAAGTGACCTCGCTCTCGGGCCGCGGCGTCGGCATGGATGTGGTCAAGCGCACCATCGATGGCCTGCGCGGCAAGATCGAGCTCTCCACCAAACCCGGTGAAGGCACCACGGCGACGCTGCGCCTGCCGCTCACCCTCGCCATCATCGAAGGGATGCTGGTCCGCGTCGGCAATGGCCGCTATTCGATCCCGCTCTCGGCGGTGGAGGAATGCGTCGAGCTGCCGGCCGAGGTGGCGACCCACTCGCGTGGCCGCAACTTCCTCGATATCCGCGGCAGTCTCGTGCCGTTCCTCCGCCTGCGCGACCTGTTCAACACGCCGGGCGAAGCCGATACCCACCAGAAGGTGGTGATCATCTCGTCGGGCGAGGGGCGGGCGGGCCTGGTGGTCGACCAGATCATCGGCAACAACCAGACCGTCATCAAGCAGCTCAGTAAGCTCCACGCCGACCTCGAGACCTTCTCGGGCGCCACCATTCTCGGCGACGGTACCGTGGCGCTGATCCTCGATACCTCGCGGCTGGTCTCTTACGGCCAGGCGCATGAAGAGAAGTATCGCAACACCCAGGGGAGGGTCGCGGCATGACCGCCTTCACCGAACCGATGCGCGCCTTGACGCTCAGGCTCGATGACGAGCTGTTCGCCATCGAGGCGCAGAGCGTGCGCGAAATCCTCGATCTGGGGCCGGTCACCGAGGTGCCCAACGCCTCACCCTTTGCCGCAGGCCTGATCAATGTGCGCGGCCGGGTCGTGCCGCTCACCGATCTCAAGGTGGCCTTCGGCATGCAGGGCGCCGAGCCCGATGAGGATACGCGCATCGTCGTAATCGAAACCGAGATCGAGGGCGAGCCCAGCGTTGTCGGCATCCTCGCCGACAAGGTCTACGACGTCACCGACATCGAGCCTGCCGCCATCGAGGAGGCGCCGCGCGTCGGCATGCGCTGGCGCCCCGACTATGTGCGCGGCATCGGCAAGCGGCGGGGCGATTTCATCATCATTCCCGACATCCATCGCATCTTTGAACTCGAGGGCCGCAGGAGCGGCTCGCCTCTACCATCAGAAGAAAGGGCCGCATCGTGAGGCTAACTATCAAGGCAAAGCTGGCAGCGGTGTTTGGCGCCGTCATCGTCATGTCGGGCGTCAGCATGCTGATCGCCCTGCAGAATCTCGACAAGTTGAACCAGTCGCTCGACACCATCGTCAACGTGCGGTCGGCCAACACTCTGACCATGCAGGAGATGCAGACGCATCTCGAAAGCCTCGGCTCGCGCATCCGCGCCATGATCATCACCGATGATCCCGCGGTGATCGAGGACTACACCAAGAAGATCACCGAAGAGTACGCCCAGATGGACGAACTCTTCACCCGGCTCGACGGCAACGTTGCCGACGAACAGGTCCGCGCCCAGTTGCCGGAATACACCGCCAAGACCGCTTCCTATCGCGCCGAGATGGCCAAGGCGATGGAACTGGCGGCACTCAACACCGATACTGCGGCTCTCGCCGTCACCACCACTGACGGTAGCAGCGCCTTGGGGGTGGTCGAAGAGAGCATGACGGCCCTGACCCGCGCGCTCGCCAACCGCGTCTCGGGTGGCGATCTCACAGCCTTCCCTGCCTTCAAGGCGTCGTCCGAGGCCTTCATGACCCTCACCGACGTGTTCCGCCAGCAGCGCAACGTGCTGCTCGCCTCGACCCTGCCGGCAAAGCAGGAGGAGTGGTACGCGGACTACAAGGCGGGCGTGGCCAGTCTGGGTGAACTGTTCCCGACGCTCGAACGCACCGTCCCCGCCACCGAAGCGCCGCTGCTGGCTGCGGCACGCGATGCCTATGCCAACATGGTCATCGCCATGGACAAGGCCGTCGACATCTCGATCCAGCGCGGCGACTACAACGCGCTTGCCGCCGCCGACGTCGCCGCCGAGCAGCGTCGCGAGGTCAATACCGTGCTTAACAGCATGATCGACCGCAACAAGGAACTGCTCAACGCCGCCGACGATGAGGCTCGCCAGCTTTACGACGGCGCCATGGCCCTGCTGATCGGCCTGCTCGTCGGCTCAGTCGTCATCGCCATCGCCGCAGCCCTCTGGATAATCTTCTCGATCTCGAAGTCGCTCGGCGCCGCGCTCGGCCTCGCCAATGCCGTCGCCGGCGGTGACCTCAGCGCCGAGGCCAGGGTCAAGTCGAACGACGAGATCAAGGACGTGATCGACGCGCTCAACCTGATGACCCGGAAGCTCCGCGAGGTGGTCAGCGAAGTCACCGCTGCCGCCCGCAACGTCGCCTCCGGTAGCCAGGAACTCTCGGCCACCGCCGAGCAGCTGAGCCAGGGCGCGACTGAGCAAGCCTCCTCGACCGAAGAGGCCTCCGCCTCGATGGAAGAGATGGCCTCGACCATCAAGCAGTCGGCCGACAACGCCAGCCAGACCGAAAAGATCGCCCGCCAGTCGGCTGCCGACGCCAACGCCTCGGGTGAAGCCGTGGGCAACGCCGTCAACGCCATGCAGACCATCGCCGAAAAGATCATGGTGGTGCAGGAGATCGCCCGCCAGACCGACCTCCTGGCACTGAACGCTGCGGTGGAAGCCGCCCGCGCCGGCGAACACGGCCGTGGCTTCGCTGTCGTCGCCTCGGAAGTCAGGAAACTCGCCGAACGCAGCCAGGCCGCCGCCGCCGAGATTTCCACCCTGTCGGTCGATACCGTGAAGGCGGCCCGTTCGGCCGGCGACATGTTGAGCAAGCTGGTGCCCGATATTCGCCGCACCGCCGAACTGGTGGAAGAGATCTCCGCCGGCTCGCGTGAGCAGAATGCCGGCGCGGCGCAGATCAACACTGCGATCCAGCAGCTCGACAAGGTCACCCAGCAGAACACCTCCGCCGCCGAGGAGATGTCGGCGACATCCGAGGAGCTGGCCAGCCAGGCCGAGCAGCTGCAGAGCGCCATCAGCTACTTCCGCATCGACCAGGGCCAGCAGGCCGGTGTGGCGGCTGCCAACGATCGCGCCCCGCAGCGCGCCCGTCGCACCGCCCAGCTGCAGGACGAAATTCTTTCGAAGGCGCCGCACCTGACGAAGAAGAAGACGCCGGCGCGCACCACCGGCGGCGGCTTCGATCTCGAGCTCGATGACATGGGCGACGATCTCGACAGCGAGTTTACCCGCCGCGGCGCCGCCTGAGCCGACATCGACCGAGCATCTGCCGGGGCGCCCGCGCTCCGGCAGATCGCAGGACGCCAATTTTACTGACTGCAAGTTTTGGGCAGCGGGCCGTGGGAAGCGGCCTGTGGACTAGGGGGCCACGCCAAATGAGATTGACCATCAAGACCAAGCTGATCGCGACATTTGCCACGGTCATCGTGCTCAGTGCCATCAGCATGGCTGTTGCACTGCTCAATCTGGGTGCGCTCAACGCCTCGTTCAGCGCCGCTATGGAAGGCAACGTCAAGCGCATCCAGCTCGCGGCCGACCTCGAGGCTTCGACGCTCAAGGTAGCGCGCGACGAGAAAAACCTGATCCTCGCCCAGGATGCCGCCGCGCTCAGCGCCCTCGTTGCGCAGATGGACGCCGAGATCGACGTGGTTCATGCCGACGTCAAGACCCTGCTCGACCTGTCGAGCGCCGAAGCCAAGCCGTTGGTCGAAGACTTCGTCACCCATTACGACGCCTACCTGGCCGAGCACGCCGAGGTCCGTCGCCTCGCCATGCTCAATCTCGATGCCGACGCCTCCGCCCTCGCTTCCGGCAAAGCCGCAGAAGTGCGCGCCACCTCGGTCGCCGAGCTCGATGAGATCGTCACCCTCAACAATGCGCAGCTCGCGGAGGCGATCACCGCGGCCGAGAACCTCTACGGCTCATCCGCGCTGCTGCTGACCGCATTGCTGGTCGGCTCGGCCATCATTGCCATCGGCGCGGCCACCTTTATCATCGTCGGCATCAGCCGTGGTCTCGGCAAGATCAAACAGGTGGTCGGCGCCGTCGCCATTGGCGACCTCGACCAGAACCTCGAGATCAAGTCCAATGATGAAATCAAGGATCTCGTTGATACTGTCAATATCATGACCGCCAACCTCCGCAGCACTGCGGCGGTTGCCGATCGCGTCGCTGATGGCGATCTCACCGTCGAGCCGCAGCCGCTCTCGGATCGCGACACCCTGGGCCTCGCGCTGCAGCGCATGGTCGAAAAGCTCCGCGATGTCATCGCCGAAGCCATTTCGTCGGCCAATAACGTCTCGGCCGGGTCGCAGGAGCTGTCGGCGACCGCCGAACAGCTGAGTCAGGGCGCCACCGAACAGGCCTCCTCGACCGAAGAGGCCTCGGCCTCGATGGAGGAGATGGCGGCGACCATCAAGCAGTCGGCCGACAACGCGCTGCAGACCGAAAAGATCGCCCGCCAGTCGGCGGCCGACGCCATCGCCTCGGGCACCGCAGTCAACGATGCCGTCACCGCCATGCAGACCATCGCCGAAAAGATCATGGTGGTGCAGGAGATCGCCCGCCAGACCGACCTCCTGGCGCTCAATGCGGCGGTGGAAGCCGCCCGCGCCGGCGAGCACGGCCGCGGCTTCGCGGTGGTCGCCTCGGAAGTGCGGAAGCTCGCCGAACGCAGCCAGGCCGCCGCTGCCGAGATATCGACCCTCTCCGACACCACGGTGAAGACCGCCCGGTCGGCCGGCGAAATGCTGACCCGTCTGGTCCCAGATATCCAGCGCACTGCCGAACTGGTCGAGGAGATCACTGCCGGGGCCCGCGAGCAGAATGCCGGCGCCAGCCAGATCAACACCGCCATCCAGCAACTCGACAAGGTGACGCAACAGAATACCTCCGCCGCCGAAGGAATGTCGGCCACCTCGGAGGAGCTGGCGAGTCAGGCCGAGCAGTTGCAGAACGCCATCAGCTACTTCCGTATCGAGGCGACCCGCGAAGTCGTCGCCGAGGCGCCCAAGCAGCCGGCGACGAAGCGCAGCAATGCCATCCGCAGCGAACTGAGGGTCAAGGCGCCGCACCTCGCACCCCGCGCCCGCCCGGCCGGCAAGCTGAATGGCAATGGCGGTTTCGACCTCGATATCGATGACGCCGGCGACGAACTCGACAGCGAGTTCACCCGCCGCGGTGCAGCCTGAGGAGAGCCGCGATGGCCGAGAAAACCCAATACGTGACCCTCGGGGTCAACGGCGAACTGTTCGCCGCCCCGGTGCATAAGGTGCAGGAGATCCTCGAGATGCGCCCGGTGGCGCGACTGCCGCAGGCGCCCGCCAACCTGCTGGGGATGACCGATGTGCGTGGGCAGGGCATTCCGGTGCTCGATTTGCGCCTGACCCTCGGCCTGCCCGCCGCCGACGATACCGAGAACACCCGGATCGTCGTGCTCAATGTCAGTAGTGGCGCCGGCCCGATGACGGTCGGCCTGCGCACCGACCGGGTCTTCGAAGTCACCGTGCTCGATGCCGCCGAGCTCGAGCCGCCCCCGGCCATCTCAGGCAACTGGCGCGATCATGCCGTCGCCGGCATCGGCCGCCGCAACGGCAGTTTCGTCACCGTGCTCGATCTCGACCGGCTATTGGGCAGCGTGGCTGAGGCAGCGTGATGGTGGGAATGACTGTTAGAGACGGCCCCCTCCCGGCCTCCCCCATGAAGGGGGAGGTGAAGAGTCGAGTCTGTGGCTCGATCGTGCCCGATACTCGATGCGGCACCTCCCCCTTCATGGGGGAGGATGGGAGGGGGCCGTCTCTAACAGTCGTCTATCTGGAACGCGCCAATGCCTAACCTCGCCCTCAAAACCCCGCCCGACGACGCCGACGATCATCTCAGCGCGCTCGATTTCGGCCGCATCGCCAAGCTGATCGAGGGCGAGGCCGGCATCAAGTTGCCGCCCGGCAAGCGCCTGATGGTCGAGGGCCGGTTGCGCAAGCGCATGCGGGCGCTCGGCCAGCCCGATTTCGCCAGCTACTGCAACCTGCTGTTCAAGCAGGGCGGGCTCGAACGCGAGCTCACCCACCTGATCAATGCCGTCACCACCAACAAAACCGACTTCTTTCGCGAAGCCGAACACTTCGATTTTCTCGTCGCTGAGATGGTTCCGACCTTGCTCAAGGCGCGCGAGCGCAACCCGCTGCTGAAGATCTGGAGTGCTGCCAGTTCCACCGGCGCCGAGGCCTATACGCTCGCCATGGTGCTCGACGACCTCCAGGCGCAGCGCAACGACTTCCGATTTGCCATCCTCGGCACCGACATTTCGACCGCCGTGCTGGCGCAGGGCCGGCGCGCTGTCTATCCGGCCGAAATGATCGCCCCGGTCCCACCCGAGTTGCAGGCGCGCTACGTCATGCACGCTCGGCGCCCCGGCGCTCGCCGCGAGGTCCGCATGGTGCCCGAGTTGCGCCGACTGGTCCGCTTCACCCATCTCAACCTGATGGACCTGGCTTACCCGTTCGATCGCGATGTCGACGTGATCTTCCTGCGCAACGTGCTGATCTATTTCGAGAAGGCCGACCAGGATGCGGTGGTCGCCCGCCTCGTCGATCACCTCCGGCCTGGTGGCTACATCGTCCTCGGCCATTCCGAGTCGATGATCGGCACCTCGCTCGCCGTGCGGCAGGTCGCCCCCGCCGTGTTCCAGAAGCTCTGAGACCTCAGATGTCCGACCCCGCCGAAACCGACCGCAAGATCCGCGTGCTGATCGTCGATGATTCCGCCGCCGTGCGCACCACGCTCTCGGACATCATTGCTTCCGATCCCGAGCTCGAAGTGATGGCGACGGCGGCCGACCCGTATATCGCGGTGGAGCGCATCCGCGCCGAAGTGCCTGATGTCATCTTCCTCGATATCGAGCTGCCGCGCATGGACGGCATCACCTTCCTCCGAAAGCTGATGTCGCAGCGGCCGATCCCCGTGGTGATCTGCTCGTCGCACGCCAGCGAAGGCAGCGACACGCTGATCGAGGCGCTGGAGGCCGGCGCCGTCGACGTGGTGGAGAAGCCGCGCGTCGATACCGCCCAGTTCCTCCACGATTCCCGCATCCGCATCTGCGAGGCCGCCCGGTCCGCCGCCCATGCCGGGCTGAGGGGGCGCGTCCGGCCGCCAGTACCGAAGCTTGCCGTGGAAAAGAAGCTCACCGCCGATGCGGTGATCCCGCCGCGCTCGGCGGCGCGCGCGGCCTCGTCTGCCGCCTCAATGCCCACCACCACGCCGATTATCTGCATCGGCGCGTCCACCGGCGGCACCGAGGCGCTGCGCGACGTTCTCGAAGCGCTGCCGGTAGCGACGCCCGGCATCGTCATCGTGCAGCACATGCCGGAACGTTTCACCGCCGCCTTCGCCCGCCGCCTCAACGGCCTCTGCCAGATGGAGGTGAAGGAAGCCGAGGATGGCGACGTGGTCGAGCCCGGCCGCGTGCTGATCGCCCCTGGCAACCATCACATGACGCTGCAGCGTTCGGGCTCGCGCTACACCGTCGGCATCGTCGATGGCCCGCATGTGTCGCGCCATCGCCCGTCGGTCGACGTGCTGTTCCGTACCGCAGCCTATGCCGCGGGGAGGAACGCGCTCGGCATCATTCTCACCGGCATGGGCGACGATGGCGCTCGCGGTCTCCTCGAAATGAAGCAGGCCGGCGCGACCACCCTGGCACAGGATGAGGAAAGCTCCGTCGTCTTCGGCATGCCCAAGGAAGCCATCGCACTCGGCGCTGCGGACAAGGTGGTCGCGCTGCGCCGTGTCGCCACCGAAATCACCACCTACGCCGCCCGTGCCCCGCAAAAGGACACCGCATGACCGCCCTCGAAGCCACCGAGCTCTCCGTGATCCTCCCCCGCGGGGCGGGGGAGGGGGCCCATGCGGAGCATGGGGGAGGGGGCGGCCAGCCCCTCGGATCGCACGTCCAAGACGCCGACATGCTCGCGCGTCGCATCCTCGCCCTCGCGTCCGACCTCGCTGCGCCGCGCGACGCCATCGATGGCGCCTTCGTCTCGGTCGGCGGTCGCCTCGCCGAATGCGCCGAGATCCTGGCGCGCCTGACCGAAACCTTCGAAACCCTGCCGGTCGACCTCGAAGGCCACGACCTCACCGAAGCCACCGATCGCCTCGCGGTGGTTGGTCGCCGGGCCGGCGAGATCTCCGTCACGCTGGGCGCCGAGCAGGCCGACCTCAACCGGCTGGTCGAGGCGCTGCGCGGCGCCGCACACCCGATTTCCGAGCTCCGGCGCACCGTCAAGATGATGGGCATCGTCGCCATCAACGCCCGGGTCGTCGCTGCCAGCGTGGTCAGCGACACCGAGGATTTCGGCGTTTTCACCACCGATATCGCGCAGTTGTCGGAGTCCGCCGCCACCACCATCCAGCGCTTCTCGCGCACCTACGAAGCGCTCACCATCGTGGTCGGCGAGGCCGCCAGCGCCCGCGCCAGCTTCGAAGCGGGGCACCGCGACACCCTCGCGAGCCTTGCCGCCGAACTCGAACGCGATCTCGCCGAAGTCACCGAGCAGCGCCTCACCTCGGTCCGCTCCAGTGCCGCCACCGGGCAGATGTCCCGTACCATCGCCGACAAGGTCGCCACCACCGTCATGGCCTTGCAGGTCGGCGACGCCACCCGCCAGCGCGTCGAACACGTCGAGGCCGCACTACGAGATCTTTCCGCCCTGATCCTCCCCCGCGGGGCGGGGGAGGGGACCCATGCGGAGCATGGGGGAGGGGGCGACCAGACTCACGGTCAGGACCCGACTGCCCTAGCCTCCCCGATCACCGAACTGCAGCGCCAGCAGCTCTCCGGCGCTCGCGAAACCCTCGTCCTCGAAATGGCATCCGGCGCTGACGCCCTCACCCAACTCGCTACAGATGTCGAGGCCGTGCTCGAGCATGCCCGCCAGGTCTACGGCTCGGCCGAAAGCCGCTCGGCCCTCTCCGAATTGCACAGCGCCGTACGCCGCGCTGTCACCGTGCTGCGTGATTGCGAAAGCGAACGCGAGAAGCTCGATCGTGTTGCCGTCGCCGTCTCGGAGACGGTCGGCGTCCTGCTCAACCACGTCGAGGCGGTGCAGGAGATCGAGTACAAGATGCGGCTGGTCTCGCTAAACGCGGCAGTCAAATGCGCGCAGCTCGGCCCGCGCGGTCGCGCCCTCGATGTCATCGCCCAGCAATTGCGCACCCTCACCGGCGAGACCGTCGTGTCGGCCCACGCAGCGGTCGAGCGGCTGAACGAGGCAGCGCAATACTCGGCGGCCTTTACCAACGCCACCGGCGCCGGTGCCGGTCGGGTCGGCGATCTCGAGCGCGAGGCCGCCGCCTCGCTTACCCAGCTCGAAACTGTCGGTATGCGCATGAAGAAGGCGCTGCTCGAACTCTATGACGATGGACCCAAGGTCGCCGAGCGGCTGCACCAGGCCGTCGACAGCCTCGCCAATCACGGCGCCATCTCCGAGGCGCTGAGCGATGTCGAGTTGGGCATCGCGGCGCTGTGTTCGTCCTCCCCGGAGGGGAATGAGCGTGCGGGCGAGGACGCATCTGAACTCACCGACTTCCTCATGACGCTCCGCAAACGCTACACCATGGACGCCGAACGCCGCGTCCACGATGCCTTCACCGGCATCGAAGTCGCCCCCGAGCCCGCCCCGGAAAGCGCCGACGCGCTTGACGACCTGTTCTTCTGAGCGGTGCTGTCCAGGTCCCGCTGCGCTGGCTCTGCCCTCGTTCGCCGGCGAGGATCAGGGCACTCCAGTGTACCCACCCACCGGTTGTCATCCCAGCGAAAGCTCATAGGCGCTGAGCTAGGCACGCCGACCTGACCCCAGAACGGGGTGATGCTGGTCATACGAACCGAGGCTCCGCAAGTCCCCCAAGCTCGGTGTCATCCCCGCGAAAGCGGGGAACTCCGTTTGCGATCGTGCGGCCGGCCAAGAAAACAGAGGTTCCCGCTTTCGCGGGAATGACCCGGTGGGTGGGGCAGACCATAACTGAGCGCGAACAAGCGAAAGACGCGGGAGGCTCACGGCGCTCAACATGTGATTTGACGTAACCAGAACTGGTCCGACATATAGGCATTTACACGTATACAGGGCGGCGGGCCCTAGTTGTGTAAGTCTGTCGGGGGCCGTTCCGATGAGTGACTTGGACGACCGAGAGCTTGGCGAGCTGCTGGCGATGTTGCGCGACAGCGACGAGCACGTCGATCCTAGCCGCCTTTCCGGCTTTTCCGACGCCACGCTGCTCGAGGTGCTCCATCCATTGGGCGACGACCGCCTGGTGACCAACGTGCCGAGCTTCGTCGCCGTGCGTGAAGAACTGCGCCGCCGCGGGCTGCTGCCGCGCGACCACTGAAGGGCGCGCTCAAGCGCGCTGGCGTCGGCGGCGAGCTACCAAAACCGCAATCTCCATCCCACCTAGACTCCCGGCGCCACTTCCGGTAACGTTCCCAATAGATGCCGGGAACGGCACGGGGAGGATGTATGGGCAGACGGCCCACCATCATTGATGTGGCAAAGCTTGCCGGGGTGTCGAAAAGCACCGCGGCACGGGCCCTTTCCGACTCCCCCGATGTCAACGAGGTCACTCGCGACAAGGTCCGCAAGGCCGCGATTGCCAGCGGTTATGAGCGCAACCATCTCGCCGTCGGCATGCGGTCGGGCCGTTCCGGTCTGTTCGGGCTGGTCATCCCCGATATCACCAACCCGTTCTGGGCCGAGGTCGCCCGCGGCGCGCAGGATATCGTCGGCGAGAACGGCGCTTCGCTGCTGGTGTTCTCCTCCGACTGGGACCACGACCGCGAAGCCAGCCACCTGCGCGCCTTGCGCCAGGCCCGGGTCGAGGGCGCCATCGTCAATCCCGTCTCCGACAATGCCGAGGATTTCGGCCGCTTCGGCGTGCCCTTCTCGCTGATCGGCTCGAGTGCCGAACGCTTCCCGGATACTCCGAGCATCGGCTCCGACATCCGCCAGGCGGTGCGCCTGGGGCTCGATCATCTGGTCGCCCGCGGTCACCCGGCGCCCGCCCTGATCCTCGGGCCGAAATCCCGCCTGGCGCGCGCCCGGTTCCTGCGCTCGGTGCACGAGCACTGCCTCGAGCGCGATATCGATCCGGCGGTGCTGCAGGTCGAAGATGGCGACTACACTTTCGAGGGCGGTCACTCCGCCATGCAGCGCCTGATGGCGCGCCAGCCCAGTGGTCACCTCACGGTGTTCTGCGCTAACGACCTGATGGCGCTCGGCGCCATGCTGGCGGTGCGTGAGGCCGGGCGGGAGTGCCCACGCGACGTCTCCATCCTCGGCTTTGACGGGGTGCCGGCCGGCGCCTTTTCCTGGCCCGGCCTCACCACTATCGAAAAGCCGGCCCGCGAGCTCGGCCGCCGCGCCGCCCAGGCGCTGTTCGATGAAATTGCCGGTCGTCCGCAGGATGGCCGCACCTATTTGCCATGCCGCCTGATAGAGCGAGGCTCACTCGCCGATCTCAGCGTGCAAACGCCCCTGCGCGTCGCAGGAGCGGGGAGGAGCTAGAAGCATGTCGAGCGTCGAGCAAAACGCGACGGCTATTGCACGTGTTGCCGGGAACGTTCCCAAGTCGCAGCGCTTCGCCAATGGCGTCCGCCGCTGGTGGCCCTACTACGTCATGCTCGCCCCCGGCCTGCTGTTCTTCCTCGTCTGGCACTATTTCCCGATCTGGGAAGCCAAGATGGCATTCGAGCAGGTGCGCATCATCCCGCCCAATCTCTGGGTCGGGCTGAAGCACTTCCAGACCCTGTTCGCCTCGCCGGTGTTCTATCAGGTGCTGGCCAATACGCTGATCATCTCGACCCTGAAGATCCTCTTCGTCTTCCCGGTGCCGATCATCGTTGCGCTGCTGCTCAACGAGGTGCGGAGCGGGCGGCTCAGGAAGTTCGTGCAGTCGGCGATCTACCTGCCGCACTTTCTGAGCTGGGTGGTGATCGCCGGCGTGTTCATCGCCATCCTGTCGCCGTCCGATGGCGCGGTGAACCAGATCACCGGCTTCTTCGGCATCAAGCCGGTGGCCTTCATGACCGATGGCAACTCGAGCCGCTGGGTGCTGGTGTTCTCAGAGATCTGGCGGTCGGCCGGCTGGGACAGCCTGCTCTACCTCGCCGCCATCATCGGCATCGACCAGTCGCTCTACGAAGCAGCCGAGCTCGACGGCGCCAACCGTTGGCAGAAGGTCTGGCACGTCACCATCCCGGGGATCGTCCCGACCATCGCGACGCTGTTCATTCTCAACATGGGGATGTTCCTCTCGGCCGATCTCAACCAGGTCATCAACTTCCTCAACGACGTGAACCGCGGCCAGATCGATATCCTCGATACCTACGTCTACCGCATCGGTCTGCGCACTGGCGAATACTCGCTGGCCACGGCCGCCGGCCTGTTCAAGGCAGTGTTCGGCATGATCCTCATCCTATCGGCGCACTTCGTTTCGAAGCGCCTCACCGGCAAGGGAGTGTGGTGATGGCCGCGCCTCGTGGCACCGCGATCCGCCGCACGCCGCTGGAGCGCATCGAGTACGCCATCATCGTTACGACGCTGCTGGCGATGGTGGTGGTGATGCTGCAACCGATCCTAAACCTCCTGGCCGTGTCGTTCTCCGACCCCAGCCAGGTGGCGGGCAAGAGTGGCCTCGATATCTGGCCCTCGGGCTTCTCACTCGATGTCTGGATGCTGCTGCTGCAACACCCCAACGTGCAGCGCGGCATCCTCAATTCGATCTTCATCACCGCGACCGCCACTTTCATCGGCGTCGTCGGCACCGCGCTGATGGCCTGGGGCCTGAGCCGACCCAACCTGCCGGGCCGCCGCATCATCTTCCTGCTCGTCCTCGTCACCATCGTGTTCGAGCCCGGCATCATCCCCGACTACTTCCTGATGAAGCGGATGGGGCTGCTCGACAGCTACTGGAGCGTCATCCTCTACAAAGCCGTGAACGCCTGGTACCTGATCATCCTGGTTCGCTTCTTCGAGGAGATCCCCGAAGAACTGCTCGAGGCAGCCGAACTCGACGGCGCCAACGCCTTCCAGGTCTTCTTCCAGGTGGTGCTGCCGCTGGCCAAGCCCGCCTTGGCGACCATCGCCCTGTTCTACCTGGTGTTCCACTGGAACGAGTTCTTCCGGGCGATGATCTACCTGAACGACCAGACCAAGTACCCGCTGCAGGTGGTGCTCAGGCAGTTCGTGGTCGAGGGGGACAAGCTCGCCATCGTCGGCGCCGACAATGCCGCCAACAATATCGGCGTGGCGCAGATCAACCTGAAGGCGCTGAAGGCCGGGATGATCATCATCACCATCCTGCCCATCCTCGCCATCTACCCGCTGATCCTCAAGTTCTTCACCAAGGGCACGATGAGTGGAGCGCTGAAGGGATGATGGATTTCGCTGTCATTGCTGCGCCCGATGTAGGCAAACTCTCGCCATGCGGCACGGGAGAGCGTCATGACCGAGCGCACGGCACGTCCTGTCAATCGCGGCCTGCAGATCGCAGTCCTCACGTTGGCCGGCATCGAGACGGCGCTGGTCGCCGTCGTCGTATTCTTCGTTTCCTACCAGGCCCTGTTTTCGAACGAGCAGCTCAGCCGCTCGATCGGCTGGGCGATCACCGGCACGGCCGCGGCGCTGTTCGCAGTGTTCACGCTCCCGGCGCTCATTCTCGGCATCCGCGGGCGTTGGCTCAAAACTGCGCTGCTCTTCGCAATTCTCGCAGTTGCGGTGCCGGTGGCTCTCAGTCGCTTCACGTAGATTCCCCTGTTATTGCCGCCCGATATCTGGTCATCCTCCCGCTGCAGGGCACGGGAGAGCCGCATGAACGATACCGGCGCAAGCCCGAAGACACCCTGGCTGCGCTACGCCATCTTCGTCCTCGTCGGGCTGCAGATTGCGCTGTTCGTCGTCATCGAGGCAGACTTCCTCCAGCGCGCCTCGCAGATGGACACGATCACCCGGTCGATGAACCAGGATTTCGCCATCCTGCTCATCTTGCCGCTGGTGCTGCTGACCATCCCGGCGCTGCTCCTCGCCATCCTCAATCGCTGGCTGGTGCTGGCGTTGGTCCTCGCGGTGCTGCCGATCCTCGCGGTATCCGGGCTCATCGCGCTCATCAACTTCCGCTAGCCACCTCGCCACTGGCCCAACCCGCCGCCTTCAGCGGAGGGTACGCGCCATGATGGCTGTCCTCAGGCTGACCTTCAGTCATCGCCGTTCGGCCGCCTTACCGCAGCCTCGTGCCGGCGCGCCCACATCGCGACACGCGCCGGCGCGCCGGCCATCCAAGTCTCAACGAAAACAAGCATAACGGAGGAGAATCCATGCTTAAGACCCTGCTTCTGACCACAACCGCGCTGGCGCTCAGCCTGTCGCTGGCTATGCCCGCCAGCGCGCAGACGGTGATCCGCCTCGTGTCCAAGGACCTGCTCTCGACCAACCCGCCCGATGTTGCGCATATCGGGCGCATCGAGGCGGCACTGAAGGCGCAGGGCACCGATCTCGACATCCAGATCGTCGACCTGCCGTCATCGGGTTATGCCGATGCGCTCGGCGTCATGCTGCTCTCGGGCGATATCCCCGACCTGATCTACTTCCAGGGCGGCGACGCCAAGATGGCCGATCAGGGCATTCTCGAAGATCTGAACCCCTGGATCGAGAAGTCGCCCAACCTCAAGGCAGCGCTCTGGCCGCACAATGTCGAGCGCCTGAAAAACTATCCCTATCTGCTCTATGTCTATCCGCCGCGCGCCCCGCAGCCGGTACTCCGCAAGGACTGGCTGGATAAGCTCGGGATCGCCGCGCCGACCACCGTCGATGAGTACGAAGCCTTCTTCAAGGCCATCCACGATGCCGATCTCGATGGCGACGGCACCCCGGGCAACACCTACGGCGTCACCACTGCCGACAACACCAACGAGCTCGACTCGATCTTCAACCAGGCCTTCGGCATCACCGGCACCTGGATGAAGGACGCAGCCGGCGAGTGGGTAAGCTCGCGCATCACCGACCAGGAAAAGGCCAAGCTCACCTGGTACGCCAAGCTCGGCGCCGAGGGCCTCTACGACAAGGAATACGTCACCTCGAAATTCGATGTGAAGGAAGACAAATTCTACACCGGCAAGGCCGGCGTGATCTTCGGCTCCTCGGCGGAAGTCATCGACATCTATGGCGGCAAGATGCGCCAGGCGCATCCGGACGCGAACATCGAGCTGGCGCTGCTGCCGATCCCGTCGGGTCCGGGCGGCCAGGGCCTCCAGGCGGTCGATGTGTCGAAGGAAGCCCGCGGTTTCGCCATCGCCACCACCTCTGAGCACAAGGAAGAGGTGGCCAAACTGCTCGACTTCATGGCTTCGACTGAAGGCCAGATGCTTGATCGGATGGGCTTTGAGGGTGAGGAATACACCAAGTCCGGTGACACCTACGAGATCACCGACAAGATGAGCACCTGGTATGCCCGCTTCTTCGCGGCTGCCAACTTCACCCCGCCGGTGGAGTGGAAGTCTGAAGCTGCGCAGCAGTCGCTGAAGAATATCGCGGAGTGGTTCAAGCCGGACAACGCCTTCGTCTGGCCCGCCGACTATGCCGCCGACCTCGATGCGACCGAGAACGTCTACCGCGCCTGGGTCTACAAGTTCATCTCCGGCGAAGCCTCGATGGACCAGTGGGACGCCTTCGTCGCCGAATGGAAGGCCGCCGGTGGCGACCGCCTCAACGAGTATGCCCGGACCAAGCTGAACGGCTAAGGCCCGGACCATCGCATCCCGCCCGTGGCGTCCTCCCACGGCCACGGGCGGGTGCGGTGCCTGAACTAGACAAGCGGAAGCAGACCATCATGCCCACCTCCCTTCGCGGCCGTGTCCGCGCCATGCTCCACGGCATTGCCCTCGGCGATGCGCTCGGCGCCCCGGTCGAAAAGCTCTCGGCGGCCGATATCCGCGCCCGCTATGGCCGGGTCACTTCGCTCGAGGCGCGTTGGCACAAGATGGACCTGCCGCCCGCTGAGCGGAACCATCGCGTGCGGGGCAACGGCATCGTCACCGACGACACGCTGATGACCCTGGCGCTGATGGATCTTTATGCCGAAGCCAACCGCCATCTCGACGCCTGGGACATGGCCGACGGCATGGTACGCCAGATTGCCTGGACGCCACGCTGGATCCCCGAGATGCAGCGCGAAGCCAACCTGATCGACCGGCTGTTCTACCCCGAAAAATGGATCTTCCAGCGCCACCAGCTGGCCAATTGCGACCCCCGCCAGGGCGGCATCGGCAACATGGTCAATTGCGGTGCCGCCATGTACATCGCCCCGGTCGGCGTGGTGAACGCCTGCGACCCCAAGGCCGCTTATGACGAGGCGATAGCTTTCGCCCAGGGCCACCAGGAGAGTTTTGGGCTCGAGGCCGCCGGCGCCTTTGCCGCTGCCGTCGCTGCCGCCTTCATACCTGGTATCTCCATCGAAGCGATCGTCGAACGGGTCATTGCCCTCAGCAAGGACGGCACGCGCGAGGCGATCCGCGCCATCGCCGATGTCGCCTCCGGCCTTAAGGGCGCCGATCACGCCGAGGTGGTTGCCGCCTTTCACGCCGCCATCGCGCCATTCTCGCCGATGGGCGACGACGTGAACCACACCAAGGCCCGCGCCGGGCGGCTCTCGCAAGCCTATCAGCCGTCGCGGCTGGGCTCGATCGAGGAACTGCCGCTGGCGCTGGGCTTCGCCCTGGTCAATGGCGGCGATTTCCGTATCGCCATCGAAGACGGCATCAATTCCGGCCGCGACACCGATTCGATCGGCGTCATGGCCGGCGCCATCCTTGGCGTGCTGCACGGCGAGAGCGTCATCCGCGACGCCGACCGCCAAACCCTCGACAGCGCCAACCGCCTCGATCTCACGGCTGCGGCCGACCGTTTCACTGTCACCGCCACCGACATCCTTCTCGCCGACCGGCGGGCCCGCGAAGCCGCCGAGCGCAGCCGCGATGCGCTCTTGGAACAAGGCCCCCTCACCCGGCCTCCGGCCGACCTCTCCCCCCAGGGAGAGGTGGTGTAGCGGCACGATATCGCCCATGCCCCACCTCTCCCTCGGGGGAGAGGTCGCTGCGCAGCAGCGGGTGAGGGGGCCTTTTGCCTACTCCGACGCCAAGGACCACCATGCTGACCACCACCGAAATCTTCGATCGCATCTATGCCGGCTTCATCGGCAAGGCCATCGGCGTCCGCCTGGGCGCCCCGGTCGAGCCGACCATCTGGAGCTATGAGCGCATCCGCAACACCTATGGCGAGGTCACCCAGTACCTCCGCGATTTCAAGAATTTCGCCGCCGACGACGACACCAACGGTCCGGTCTATTTCATCCGCGCGCTGCGCGACTACGGGCTCAGGGCCACCGCTGCCGATGTCGGCCGCACCTGGCTGAACTACGCGGCCGAGGAACACGGCATGTACTGGTGGGGCGGCTTCGGCAACTCCACCGAGCACACCGCCTACAAGAACCTCAAATCCGGCATGGAGGCGCCGGAATCCGGTGCGATCGCCACCAACGGCACCACCGTCGCCGAGCAGATCGGCGGACAGATATTCATCGACAGCTGGGGCTGGGTGAACCCGGGCAACCCAATGCGCGCCGCTCAGATGTCGGCCATGGCCGCGTCGGTCGCCCATGACGGCGACGGCCTCAACGGCGCCCGCTTCTGTGCCGCCGCCATCGCCCAGGCATTCGTCGGCAAATCCATCGGCGAGATCGTCGAAACCGGCCTCTCGACTATCGATGCCAACTCGACCTATGCCCGCGTCGCTCGCGCGGTGATCGACTTCCACAAGGCCAACCCGTCCGACTGGCGCGCCTGTCGCGACATGCTGACCGCCGAGTGGGGTTACGACCGCTACCCGGGCGTCTGCCACATCATCCCCAATGCCGGCGTCACCGTCATGGCCATCCTTTACGGTGAGGGCGAACTGACCCGCACCGCCGAGATCGCCACCATGGCAGGCTGGGACACCGATTGTAACGCCGGCAATGCCTGCGCCATTGTCGGCACCTTCCAGGGCGTGCAGCCGAGCTGGGACAAGTATCGCAAGCCCATCAACGACTTCGTCATCGCCTCAGGCGTCATCGGCACGCTCAACGTTGTCGATATCCCGAGCTTTGCCCGCGAACTCACCGTCCTCGCCCTCCGCCTCGACGGCAAAGAGCCGCCGGCGCTCTGGCTCGAGGATTTCGAGCGCCGCGGCGTGCGTTTCGATTTCGATGCGCCGGGCGCCACCCATGCCTTCCGCACCGAGCCGTTCAACCAGATCGAGGTGAAGTCGGCCACGGACAAGCAGGGGCCGAATTCGCGTGGCGCGCTCGAGGTGCTGCTCGACCGGCTCGAGCGCGGGCAGGGCGGCCGGATCTTCTGGAAGCCGTTCTACCGCCGCGCCGATTTTGACGACGAGCGCTACCGCCCGATGTTCACCCCGCTCGCCGATGCCGGCCAGACGGTAAAGTTCAAGCTCGAGCTCGACCCCTGGAACGGCGACGGCAACCTCCGCGTCGCCCCCTATGTCCGCCGCGCCATCTCCGGCGAGATCGTCGAGACCGGCGCCTGGCATGTGCCGAGCTCCGCGGGCTGGCAGGATTACGAGTTCACCATTCCCGAAGGCGACGAAGCGATCGACGAGATCGGTGTCTTGGTCGAGTATTTCGGCCGCCTGAAGTTCCTCGGCCGGCTCTACCTGTCGGAGTTCTCGATCTCGGGCAAAGGCAAGCTCGGCATCGATCCGAAAGTCGAGAAGCAGGAATGGGGCGGCATCACCCGCTTCACCTGGAACCGCGGGCACTGGTCGCTGCAGGATGGCGTTATCCACGCCCACACCGCCGAGGACGCCGACGCCTGGACCGGCAACGGCTACCTCCGCGATGCCACGGTCACCGCCGAGGTGACCCCGCTGGCCGGCAAATCTCACCTCGTTGCCGCCCGCGTGCAGGGCACCAGCCGCTTCTATGCCGCCGGCTTCCAGGATGGCGAGGCAGTGATCCTGAAACAGGACCACGGCACCACCGTGCTGGCCAAGGCGCCATTCGCCGTGAAGCCCGGTGAAGCCCACAAGCTGGCGCTGACCGTGGCGGGCGACAAGCTGACGCTCAGCGTCGACGGCAAGGAATTGCTCTCGGCAACCGACAGCCACTTCCGCTACGGCCAGGCCGGCCTGCGCATGGCCGCGGCCGGGCGGATGACGGTCAGCCGGCTGGACGTGGTTGAGCTGTGAGACAGGCCTCGACAGACGGCCCCCTCCCATCCTCCCCCATAAAGGGGGAGGTGCCGCCTCCAGTGTTTGGCACGATCCAGCCACAGCCTCGACTCTTCACCTCCCCCTTTATGGGGGAGGCCGGGAGGGGGCCGTCTGCTTCAGTCGGCACCAACAGCAGATGACCATCCCCTTCAACCCCCTCGAAACCGGCCCGCTCGACGGCATCCGCGTCATCGACCTCAGCCGCCTTGTTGCCGGCAACATGCTGAGCCTGCAGCTCGCCGATTTCGGCGCCGACGTCATCAAGATCGAGCCGCCACAGGGCGATCCGCTGCGCGAGTGGCGCGATGAGGGGCACTCGCTCTACTGGAAGACCTACGGCCGCAACAAGCGCTCGGTGCAGCTCAACCTTCGCGAAGCCCCCCACATGGCGGCGCTGAAAGCGCTGCTCCAGACCGCCGACGTCTTCATCGAGAACTTTCGCCCCGGCACGCTCGAAGAGATGGGCCTCGCGCCCGACACTCTGCTTGCCGCCAACCCGAACCTGATCATTGTCCGTATTTCCGGATTCGGCCAGACCGGCCCCTACGCGCAGTTCCCCGGCTTCGGCACCATCGTCGAAGGGATGAGCGGCTTTGCCTACCGCACCGGTTTCCCCGATCGCGAACCGGTGCTGCCGCCGCTGGCGCTGGCCGACATGATCGCCGGGGTCTATGGCGCCAATGCCACCGTCACCGCGCTGTTTGCCCGCTTCCGTGGGCGCGCCAAGGGGCAGGTGATCGACCTGAGCCTGCTCGAGCCGATGTATTCGGTGCTCGGCCCGGAGGCCGCGATCTACGCGGTGACCGGCAAGGTCAAGGAGCGCTCCGGCTCTGCCTCCAACACCGCATCGCCGCGCAATGTCTATCGCTGCGCCGATGGCAAGTATGTGGCGCTATCCGGTTCGACCCCACAGGTGGCTCGTCGCATCTTCGAGGTCATCGGCAAGCCCGAAATGAACAGCGATCCGCGCTTTGCCACCAACTCCGACCGGGTGAAGCACCGCGACCTCGTCGACGCCGCGGTCGGCGAGTGGTTCAGCCGTCACAGCCACGACGAGGCATTGCGCATCATGCGCGAGGCCGGCGCCACGGTCGGCCCGATCTACTCGATCGCCGAGATTGCCCATGACCGGCATTTCATTGACCGCGGCATCATTGTCGATGTTGAAGACAAGGATTTCGGCAGCCTGCCGGTGCACAACATCCTGCCCCGCCTCAGCGATACCCCAGGCACCTTCCGCCGCCCGGCGCCGCAACTTGGCGAGCACACCGCAGAAGTGTTGCGCGAGGCCGGCGTCGATCCTGCTACGGTGCTCGGATGAAGCTTCGCTCGCTGCTCTATGTCCCGGCCCATTCCGAGCGCTTCGTCGCCAAGGCGCACGAGCGCGGCGCCGACGCCATCGTCCTCGATCTCGAGGATGCGGTGCCGGAAGCCGACAAGGACGCGGCGCGAGCCAACCTCGTGAGCACCGTCCCGTCCGTTGGTCGCAACGGCGCGGCAGTATTCGTCCGCATCAATCCAGCCCTTCGACAGCGTGAGGATGCACTTGCCGCCTGCCGGGCCGGCGCTGTCGGCGTGATGGTGGCCAAGGCCAGTTCCTCCGCCGCGCTCGATGCCCTCGCTGGCTCGCTTCGCGCCGAGGAGGCGAAACTTGGCCGAGCAGCGATGAGCTTCCTGGCCCTGGTCGAAGGCGCCGCGGCGCTGCTCGACGCCCGGCTGATCGCCGCCAATCACCGCGTCATCGGCCTGTTGCTCGGCAGCGAGGATCTCGTCACCGAACTCGGCGCCACCCCGAGCCCCGAGGTGCTGCGCCACCCGAAGCTGCTGCTGCACTATGCGGCGAAGGCCGAGGGCAAGCTGAGCTTCGGCCTGTTGCAGTCGAGCGCCGACTACACCGATCTCGCCGCCCTCGCCGCCGCCGCCGCGGAAGCCAGGGCACACGGCTTCGACGGCGCCACCTGCGTTCATCCTTCAGCTGTCGCGGTGCTCAATGCAGGTTTTTCACCGAGCGAGGCGGAGCGTGAATGGGCGGAGCGCGTCGTTGCTGCTGCATCTGAGCGCCCGGGCGCGTTCCAGCTCGACGGCAGAATGGTCGATGCCCCGATCGTGGCGCGAGCGCGGAAGCTGCTTGAGGGGTAAGTTGGTGTTTGCTGGCCGTACGTGCCAAAGACGCGATGCCCACCTGCCCCTTGATGGGGGAGGCAAGCGAAGCTTGTGAGCGAAGCGATCTAGCGTAGCTCGGAGGGGGTGTGGGGGACCTCGATACCTCTGGTCGACCCGATCTGGTTTCTGAGGCATACGGACCCCAACCAACATCGCGCGTGCTGCACACCCCACCCCATCCCTCCCCGTCAAGGGGAGGGTGTTCGGCCGGTGATTGGGGCCCGATCACAACACGCTGGGCTAAGCCGCAATCCCGATGAACTCGAGGAACGCCTCGAGCGGGAGCGGCTGCGACAACAGGAACCCCTGCAACTCGTGGCATCCATGCGCCACCAGGTAATCGCGCTGCCCCTCGGTCGCGACGCCCTCGGCGGTCACCCGCATCTTCAGCGAACGGGCCAGGTCGATAATGGTGCGGACGATCACCTCGGCGTCCGCCGAGTCTCCCAACTGGCCGACGAAGGACTGGTCGATCTTCAGCTTATCTACATTGTAGCGGCGCAGGTAGTTGAGCGACGAATAGCCGGTGCCGAAATCATCGAGCGCCAGCCGGATCCCCGCTTCGCGCAGCCGCGTCAGTCCGGCTTCGGTGGCTTCGGAGGTATCGAGCAGCACCCCCTCGGTGATCTCGAGTTGCAGTCGGTTCGGATCGATCTCTCGTTCACGCAGCGTTTCGATGGCCCGGTCGACGAAGCGCCGGCTCTTCAGCTCCACCGGTGACACGTTTACTGCCACCCAGGGGATCGTCGTCCGCGCCAGCATGCTGCAGGCCTCGCCGAACACCCACTCGCCCAGTTTCTCGATCAGCCCGCGTTCCTCGGCCACGCCGATGAATACGTCCGGCGCCAGCCGGCCGCGCTCCGGGTGGTCCCAGCGCACCAGCGCCTCGGCGCCGGCAATCGTGCGGCTGTCGGCTGCAAAGATCGGCTGGTACTCGAGCGTCAGCTCGCCGCCCTGGTCGAGCGCCCGGCGCAAATCCTGCTCGACCCGCCGCTTCTCCTCCACCGTCTCGGCCATGGGCGGCGCGAACACTTCCCAGCGGCTCCGCCCGCGCGCCTTGGCCTCATAGAGCGCGATATCGGCTTCACGCAGCATACGGAACGCGTCCGAGCCCGGCTGCCACGGTGCGATGCCGAAACTGGCGGTGATGAAAGCCGGATCGTCGAACAGCCGGAATGGCCGGCCGAACTGCAGCTGGATCGCCCGGCACAGCGATTCCGCCGCCGCTGCCGCCGGGCCGGAAAGGAGGATCGCGAACTCGTCGCCGCCCACTCGCGCCAGCGTGCCCGCCGGGCCTACCAGCTGGAACAGCCGATTGGCCAGCTGCCGCAGCAGGTCGTCGCCCGCCACGTGCCCAAGCGTGTCGTTGATGTGCTTGAAGCGGTCGAGGTCGATCAACACCAGCGTCGCCGGCCTTCCCTCTGCGGCTCGTGTCGCCAGCGCCGCAAGGTCGCGCTCGAACTGCGCCCGGTTTGGCAGCCCCGTGAGCGAGTCATGGTAGGCGAGAAAGTGGATATGCGCCTCGGCTCGGCGTCGCTCGGTGATATCGCGGGCGCTGCACACCAGCCCGATGATCGCCCCCTCGGGGTTGCGCAGCGGCAGCTTCGAAGTCGATAGCCACAGCTGCGTGCCGTCAGGGCGGATGACATATTCCTCGTGGTCGATCAGCGCCTTGCCGCGGATGACACTCATGTCGTCCTCGTAGTAGCGGCGGGCCAGCGGCAGCGGGTGCACGTCGAGGTCGGATTTGCCGATCAGCGTGTTGGGGTCGCCATGTCCCAGGTCGGCTGCGACCGCCCGATTGGCGATGACGAAGCGGGCGTCCCTGTCCTTGATGTAGAGGTAGTCCGGCACCTGGTCGATCATGGTGCGCAGCCAGCTGCGCTCGACCTGGGCCCGTTGCTGCTCGCCGGCCAGTTCCGCCGCAAAGCGTTGCAGCCGTTCGTTCGCCGCCACCAATGCGGCAAGCGATTCCGACGGCTCGGGGTGAGCGACGTGCTGGACGAGAGACCGCTTCACGACCATCGGGGCCTCGGAGCCGGATAGTTCGGGCGACTATCATGCTAGGCAGCAATCGATAAGCAACTCCTAATCGTGGCTAAGTACAAGTCTGCCGTCAGCGCCCCGCCGCAGCAGCAGCGCGGTAGTCGCTCGGCGAAATGCCATTGAGCCGTCGGAATGCCTTGGCGAAATAGTTTCCATTGGCAAAGCCGGTTGCTGCGGCGATGGCGGCGACCGGCTGGTCGGTGGCGATCAGCAGCCGGGTTGCCCGTTCCATTCGAACGGCGAAGACGAAATCCGACGGGCTTTGGCCGGTCTCGCCGCTGAACCGCCTGACGAAATGCGCCCGGCTCAGCCCCGCCACCCGCGCCAGCCGATCGACCCCCAGCGGTTCGCCCAGATGCTCGGTGATGAAGCTCTGCGCCCGCGCAATAGGTGGCGCCATCGCGGTGGTGGCCGGGGTTGCGCCGAACAGCCCGTCATGCAGCGCCATCATCGCCTCGTAAGCCGCGGCCGACGCCTCGCCACTCAGCAGCTCGGAAGAACGCATCAGTCTGAGGCAGGCATCCGCCATGCGGTCCACCGCCCCTGACGCGGGCAGCACCACCGGCCCCTTGAGGTCGATGATCGCCCGGATCAGCCGCAGTGCCTCGCGTCCATTGGCGCCGATCCAGAAATACTCCCAGGTCTGGCCGCGATCGAGCCAGTAGCGGTTGGCGTGCGGAAAGCTCAGCACCATGGTCGATCCGGGCAGCAGCACGTGTCGCGCCCCGGCATAGTCGAGCTCGCCGCGCCCCGCGATGGTGTGCTGGATGATGACGAACGGCACGTCGCCGCGCTTGAGCCCCTCCCAGTTGTAGACCTCGTTGGCGCGCTTTTCGAAGCCGGCGCCCGTTGCCATGGCATGAAAGCCCAACGGTCCGCGGGCTGGCGCGATGGTCTGGATCTTGTGCCCGTGAGCAATCAGGTCAGACAGCATGAAATTACCCGCGATCGCATGTCTTTCCTCTACACCGTCGGGCAGCGTTGCCGCTAGATGGAGCCCAATTGCAAAGGGAGGGAACGCCATGTCGTTCAAAATCGCGATCATCGGCGCCGGGTCGGTGGGGTTCACCAAGACCCTGATCTCGGATCTGCTCAAAGTGCCGGAATTCGCCGATGTCGAGTTCGCACTGACCGATATCAACGCCCACAACCTCGACATGATCCACCAGATCATCTCGTCGATCGTGGCGGTCAACCAGCTGCCGGCCAAGGTTACCGCCACCACCAACCGGCGCGAGGCCATCACCGGCGCACGCTACATCATGAGCTGCGTGCGCGTCGGCGGGCTCGAGGCCTTCGCCACCGACGTCAACATTCCGCTCAAATACGGCGTCGACCAGTGCGTCGGTGACACCATCTGCGCCGGCGGCATCCTCTATGGCCAGCGCAACATCCCGGTCATCCTCGATTTCTGCAAGGATATCCGCGAGGTGGCCGAGCCCGGCGCGCTGTTCCTCAACTATGCCAACCCGATGGCGATGAACACCTGGGCCGCCGATCTCTATGGCGGCGTCGATGTGGTCGGGCTCTGCCACGGCGTACAGCACGGCGCCCATCAGATTGCCCAGGTGCTCGGCGTCGACGATCACGACCTCGACTATGTCTGCTCGGGCATCAATCACCAGACCTGGTACATCGATATCCGTGCCAAGGGCCGCAAGATCGAGGCAGACGAGCTGATCGCCGGCTTCGAGAAGCATCCGGTCTACTCCAAGCAGGAAAAGGTCCGCATCGACGTGCTGAAGCGCTTCGGCGTCTATTCCACCGAGTCGAACGGCCACCTGAGCGAATACCTGCCCTGGTACCGCAAGCGCCCCGAAGAAATCTCGCGCTGGATCGACATGAGCGACTGGATCCACGGCGAGACCGGCGGCTACCTTCGGCACTCGACCGAGCGCCGTAACTGGTTCGAGACCGACTTCCCCAAGTTCAAGGCCGAAGCCACCAAGCAGCTGTCGGAGCACAAGCGTACCACCGAGCACGCCAGCTACATCATCGAGGCGCGCGAGACCGGCCGCACTTATCGCGGCCACTTCAACCGCCGCAACAACGGCATCATCAAGAACCTGCCGGCTGACGCCATCATCGAAAGCCCCGGCTTCGTCGATCGCTTCGGCATCAACATGGTCGAGGGCATCGAGCTGCCGATCGCCTGCGCTGCGACCTGCTCGGTATCGATCAGCGTGCAGCGGATGAGCGTCGAAGCGGCAATGACCGGCAATATCGACATGCTGAAGCTTGCCGTACTGCACGATCCGCTGGTCGGCGCCATCTGCACCCCCGACGAGGTCTGGCAGATGGTCGACGAAATGGTCGTCGCCCAGGCGCAATGGCTGCCGCAATATGCCGAGGCGGTCCCGGCCGCCAAGGAGCGGCTGGCGAAAGCCACGGTGAAGACGAAGGACTGGGCCGGCGCCGCCCGCAAGGTGGTGCGCTCGGTCGAAGAGCTGCGCGAGATGAAGGGGGCGCATCACTGAGATTGTGGCTGCCGAAGGCCCCCTCACCCGGAGCGCTGCGCGCTCCGACCTCTCCCCCAGAGGGAGAGGTGAGCTCGTGGCGAGATCGAGCCCCAGCACCACCTCTCCCTTGGGGAGAGGTCGGCCAAAGGCCGGGTGAGGGGGCCTTGCCCCACGCACTGAGCTCGGAGAAGTTAACTCCCGTTAACCCGACTCCCTGCATGGTGGCGGCATGTCCGATGTCGCCACCGCGCTGCTGCAACTGATCGGCCGCTCCGAGCCCGCCGCCGATCCGGCGCTGGCGGCGGTGAAGCTTGCGCGCGCCAGTCTTGACGCGCTGGTGCTCCGCCTAGGCCAGAGCATCGACGCCAAGGTCACCGCGCAACTGGCAGGCGGCCTGACCCAGCTCACCGCCGACGGTGAGACCTTCGTGCTGAAGCTCGAAACGCCGCTGCCGGTCAACACCGTGGTGACGCTGAAGATCACCCCGTCCCCGACCGGCCAGCCCGCCGTCACCGTCACCGTGCAGCCGCAACCCGCAGTCGCCCAGCCGGCTCCGCCGGCCCCACCAGCACTGCCGCCGCTGCCGCAGCCGGTTACCGCCGCGACGGTGCCGGCTCCACCCGTTCAGCTGGCTGGCGCACCACCCGCAGCTGTCGCACCGCTATCGCCCGGTGCGCCAGTGCTCGCACCAGGCGCTGCGCCGTTCGCAGCTGTCCCGCTTGCACCGGCGGTATCGCTCCCCGCCGAGGTTCAGCCGCCAGGCTTGCCGGCTCAAGCGCCAACGATCCCCACCCCGCCGGCGCCCGCGCAGCCATCCGGCACGCCGACGCCGCTTCCTCCAGTCACCGTCCAACTGGCCCCGGCGCCAGCTCCAGCGGCGCAGGCGCTCCCACCAACACCGGCTGCCCAGGCGCCCGCACCTGCGCCGGCTCAGCCGCCTCCAGCTCAGCTCACGCCAACCCAGCCTGCGCCGGCTCACCCAGCACCGGCGCAGCCGGCGTCGGCCCAACCAGCGCCAGCTGCGACGATCGCTCAGCCGGCCAGGCCCGCCACCGTCTCGACCCCACCAATACCGGCGGCCGCCCCCACGCAGCCTGCGACCGCCCAGCTCTCGCCAGCCGCGCCGACTGTCCCGGTGAGCAACACCCCCGCGACGAGCCACCCGATGCCGCCGGTGGTGCAGCCCCAGGTCGCCACAGCTGCGCCGTCGGCCAAACCGGTTTCCCCCGGCGGTCCGGTGCCAGCCATTGCGCCGCAGCTGACAGGGAGCCCCGCACCGCCGCCGCCCGCGCCGGCAGCAACCCCCACACTCTCGCTGCCACCGCCGACGGTTGTATCGCCCATATCGATCCCGCGCTCGGGCCCGACGCCTGCGTCGCCTCCGCTTGCGCAAATCCTCGCCGATCCCGTCCAGGCCGCGGCGCGACAGGACAGCATCCTGCCGCTGATCGCCCGTCTTGCGACGCTAGCCGCGCCCACAGCCGCCGCACTGCCGCGTCCGGCGCTCGAAGCCATCGCCATGCTGCTCGGCACCCGGCTCGATCTCAACCGCGCTCCGCCCGACGGCAAGACGCTTCGCGATGCCGTGCTGCGGACCGGCATCATCACCGAGCCCGGCACCCGCACCTCCACCGATGCCAAATCCGCCCTGCTGCAGTTGCGCTCGGCTCTATCCGGGTTCCTTGGTGGCGAGGTCGAGGCCGTCGCGCCGGTAACGCGCCGTCCGCCCCCGCCCCTGAAGGGAGAACCCGTCCGCGCCCCTTCCGCCCAGTCCGCGCCGCCTTCGGCTGAAGAACCCGTCGAGACGGCCCGGCAGTTGCTCGGTCACGCCGACGCGGCACTCTCCCGCGCAAAACTGCTGCAGCTGGCCTCCAACCCCGCCGATGCGGCTCGCCCCGCTACTGCAGCTCCCGCCGCCGAGTTCCGGGTGGAGGTGCCGATGCAACTCGGCGCCGAAACCGGCATCCTGCAGCTGCTGGTCGAGCGTGACGGCAAGCACAAGCGCAGCCCGACGGAGCGCGGCTGGCGCATGCGCTTTGCCCTCAATTTCACCGCCACCGGCGAGGTCGGCGCCGAGGTGGCGTTGCTAGGCCGCAGCGCCAACGTCGCGCTGTGGGCCGCCGACCCGGCGACCGCCGATGCGCTCGAGGCCGCGCTGCCCGAGCTCGCACCGGCGCTGGCCCGTCTTGGCCTCGATGTCGGCTCCGTGCGGGTGCGCCGTGGCGCGCCGCCGCCCGCTGCCCGCGCCCCGGGTCAATTGTTGGACAGCGCCCGATGACTGACACCCCAAAGCCCGTCAGCCTCGCTGTCGCGCTGGAGTATGAGCGCGGCACCCGCGATGCGCCGCGTGTCGTCGCCAAGGGGCGGGGCGAACTGGCCCGCCGCATTGTCGAGGTAGCGGGCGAAGCCGGCGTCGTCATCGAAGCCAACGGTCCGCTCGCCGAGGCGCTGGCGAGCGTCGAGCTCGACGAGCAGATCCCGATCGAGCTCTACGAAGCAGTGGCCGAGATCATCGGTTTTGTCCTTAGGGCGAGTGCTTATCCTCCCCCGCGGGGCGGGGGAGGGGGACCGGCGAAGCCGGTGGAGGGAGCAGCAAGACGCGCCGTCTGACACCACCTTGCATTCCCACCCGGCTCCGGGCGAAGTGACGCGCCACTTTCCGGAGCCCTGCGTCATGCCGACCATTGCCGACCTCGATACCCCCACCGTCCTGATCGACATCGATCGTGTCGAGGCCAATCTGCAGCGGGCCCAGGCGCATGCCAACGCGCACGGCTATGCGCTGCGTCCGCACATCAAGACGCACAAGCTGCCGCGCTTTGCCAAGCGCCAGGTCGAGCTCGGCGCCGTCGGCATCACCGCGCAGAAGCTGGGTGAGGCCGAGGTGATGGCCGATGCCGGCATCACCGATATCTTCCTGCCTTACAACATCCTCGGGGCCAAGAAGCTGGCGCGGCTCAAGGCGTTGAACGAGCGCCTCACCCTGTCGGTCACCGCCGACAGCCCGGACACGCTATTCGGTTACGCCGCCACCTTCACCGACGGCAAGCCGCTCACCGTCCTGATCGAATGCGATTCCGGCGGTGGCCGCTGCGGCGTACAGACCCCGGCCCAGGCCCTGGCGCTGGCCCGGCAGATCGCGCTGGCCCCCGGCCTCCGCTTCGGCGGCCTGATGACTTATCCGCCGCTGCACGGCGTCGAAAAGTCCAACGCCTGGCTCACCGAGGCGGTGGCGCTGTTCGCTGAGGCCGGCATCGCCGTGCCGCGGGTTTCCTCCGGCAACAGCCCGGATATGTGGGCGCCGGCCAGCGCCCCGGTCACCGAGCGTCGCCCCGGCACTTACATCTACTACGATCGCTTCCAGGTGAAGGAGCGCGCCGCCAGCCTCGACGATTGCGCGCTCAGCGTGCTCGTCACCGTGGTGAGCCGCCCGACCGCCACCCGCGTCGTCATCGATGCCGGATCCAAGTCGCTGACTTCCGATCTCCTCGGCATGGAGGGGTTCGGCCTCGTCATGGGTACCGATCTCACCATAAAGGGGTTGTCCGAGGAGCATGGGGTCATCGAACTGCCTGTCGCCTCGGACTGGCCGCGCGTCGGCGAGCGGCTCCGCATCATTCCCAACCACGCCTGCGTCATCTCCAACCTGTTCGACAGCGTGACGCTGATCTCGGGCGACGAAGTGCGTGAAGTGGTCCCCGTTGCGGCACGAGGACGCGTCGACTGAGCGATTTCCGGAAAACTCGGCAAAATCGAAAATCCGGGGCATTTCGGCGTTTCACTGCACCGGTGAAATGCTCTAGAACACCTCTCGCAAGGGAGTGGTATTCAAATGGTCGCTGATTGGTATGATGGTTTGACGCTGGCAACCGAGTGGCGTCCGGCCACCGAAGGCGTGGTTGCGCGCTACCGGCTGACGCTCACCAACGATACGGGCGAGGCGCTGCGCGATTTCCGGCTCGGCATTTCCGGGCCGGCGCGGGTCAGCGACGATGCCGAGATCGTTGGCGCCAAAGTGGTGACCCAGATCTCGAACTTCTGCGAACTGGCGCCCGAACGCGGCTTCGTGCTCGCCCCCGGCGCCAGCTGGACCGTCGACGTGCTGAAGCTCGACTATCCGATCCGCCACTGGACCGACGGCGCCACCACTGGCTTCCTCATTCTGGGCGACGGAACCCCGCGTTCTCTGCGCACCGTGCCGACCCGGCGCGAAGGCAGTGACACGGTGCAGAAGAAAGGCACCGCCATTTACGAGGTGCCCAAGCACCCGCCGGTGCCGGTGTCGATTGTCCCCTGGCCGCGGCAGGTCGCCGTCTCCGGCCGCCGCACCGCGCCGGCGGGGCTGGCACCGATCCCTTCGACGGTCGGCAAGGCCGCAGCCGCGGCTTTCGGCAAGCTGACCGACAAGCTGTTCCCCGGTGAAGGGCTCCTCCGTCCTGCCCATGAGGGTGGCTTTCCGGTTGAGCTGGCGGCCGGCGCCGGCGGCAAGGAAGGCTATGCCATCGAGTTCTCGGCCGACCGCGCCCGCGTCATCGCCGAAACCGAAACCGGCCTGCTCTATGGTCTCATCACGCTGGGCCAGATCCTGCGCGGCGCCCGCCTCCATCTGCGCCAGCTCAACTTCCCGACCAGTGGCCGCATCGAGGATGCGCCAGTGATGGCGTGGCGCGGCAGCCATCTCGATGTCGCCCGCCGCTACTACGCCAGGGACGAGGTCGAACGCTTCATCGCCATTCTCGCCTGGAACAAGCTCAACGTGCTGCACTGGCACCTCAGCGACGACGAGTCCTGGCGGGTCGAGATCGACGCATACCCGCAGCTCACCGGCAAAGGCGCCTGGCGCGGCTACGGCATGCCCGTGCCGCCTTTGCTCGGCTCGGGGCCGGAGCGCACCGGAGGCTACTATTCCAAGGCCGATATTCGAGCCATCGTCGGCTTCGCCACCGGGGTCGGCGTCGACGTGGTGCCCGAGATCGACATGCCGGGCCATTGCTACGCGCTGCTGCAGGCCATCCCGGCTTTGCGCGACCCGGGCGAGAATGCGCCGTATTTCTCGATCCAGAGCTTCCCCAACAACTGCCTCAACCCGGGGGTCGAGGCCACCTATGGCGTGGTCGAGACGATCCTTGCCGAGATGGCCGAACTCTTCCCCTCGCGCTATTTCCACGTCGGCGCCGACGAGGTGCCGCATGACGCCTGGGAGAGCTCCCCCGCCGCGCGCGCGCTTTCCGCCAAGCTCGGCACCACCGGCACCGCTCCGCTGCAGGCGCATTTCCTGCAGCGCCTCCAGGCGTTTCTCACCTCGAAAGGCAAGATCACCGGCGCCTGGGAAGAGGCGGCACTGGGCGGCGGCATCGACAAGGCCAGTTCCTACCTCGTCGGCTGGAAGGACACCGCCATCAGCCAGAATCTCGCTGCCGAGGGCTACGATGTCGTCGTCGCCCCGGCGCAGGCCTACTATCTCGATATGGCGAACTCCGAGGATTGGCATGAGTGCGGCGCTGCCTGGGCCGGCTGGTCGTCGCCCGAAAAGAGCTATGGCTTCGAGCCCACCGCCGGCTGGACCGAGGCCGAGCGCGGCCACCTGCTCGGCATCCAGGCCTGCATCTGGTCCGAGCCGATGACCGACCGCGCCGTGTTCGATCGGCTGGTGTTCCCGCGGCTGTCGGCCATCGCCGAAACCGGCTGGAGTTCCAATCGCGATTTCAATCGCTTCAAGGCGCTGGTCGGCCTGATGCCGAACCTTTACGGTCGCTACGAAGGATTCTGAGCGAAGGACCATTGGGACCATGGGCGATCTGTTGGTCCGGCTGTATGACCTGCCGGACATTGCCTCCGAAGCCAAGGTGCAGGCGGCGGGCATCACCGTCCGCCGCGCCCTGCCGCCCGAGCGTCATGTGGTCACTGCGTGGGTCGGGCGGCATTTCAGCCCGTTCTGGGTGTCCGAGGTCGAGGCGGCGATGAGCCATTTGCCGGTCACCTGCTGGATCGCCATCAAGGACAACCAACTGCTCGGCTTCGCTTGCCACGACGCCACCGCCAAGGGCTTCTTCGGCCCCACCGGGGTCGACGAGGCGGCGCGCGGGCAGGGCATCGGCGAGGCCCTGCTGATCGCAACCCTCCGCGGCATGCGCGAGGCGGGCTATGCCTACGCCGTCATCGGCGGTGCCGGGCCGGTCGAGTTCTACCAGAAGCGGCTCGACGCCATGGTGATCCCAAAGTCGGAGCCCGGCATCTATGCGGGGATGCTGCGTCCGCCCAAGTCGACGTGAATCGCACTACGCAACTAACCTGCTATTTACTCGCTGGCACTAGGCTCTGAACTTCCATCCCCTCAGGATTTCCGGAACTCCCGCGTCGTGCCCAAGACCGGAAACACCGCTGCGCCGTCGTCCGACCCGGGTACCGCCGCGCCGGCGGACGATGCGGCGAGACTCAAGCTCAGCCGCTCGCTGAGCTCGACGCGCAGCAAGCTGCGCGCCCAGGAACTGCACCTGCGCGCCATCCTCGACAATCTGGCGCATGGCATTTCGCTCTATGATCGTCACGGCCGGCTGGTGCTGTGCAACCGGCAGTTCCTTGATATCTATCGGCTGCCGCCGGCACTGGGTAAGCGCGGCACGACCTTCCGTCAGATTCTCGAGGCCCGCGTCGCCGGTAATACCCATGTCGGCGACGATGTCGAAGGTTATGTCGCCGACCGGCTGAGCGCCGTGCACGAGCAGCGCACCCTGGGCGGTATCCACCGGCTCAACTCGGGGCAGGTGATTTCGATGACCCACCAGCCCATCGAAGATGGCGGCTGGATCTCGACCCACAAGGATGTGACCGAACTGCACAACATGCAGGCCGAGCTCACCCACCTCGCCTATCACGACGCGCTGACCGGCCTGCCCAACCGCACGCTGTTCTACCGGCGGGTCGGCAACGCGTTTCGTGATGTCGGCAGGGCCAGCGGCTTTGCTGTGCTCTGCCTCGATCTCGATGGCTTCAAGGCCATCAACGACACCCTGGGCCACGCCGCGGGCGATGCGCTGCTCAAGCAGTTCGCCGGTCGGCTCGGTGGCTGCCTCGGGCCGATGGACAGCGCCGCGCGGATGGGTGGCGACGAGTTCGCCGTGCTGCATCGTGGGGGCGACGCCGAGAGCGCGCTCGACCTCGCCGCCAGCATCTGTGCCGCCACCGTCGCGCCTTACGATCTCGACGGCCAGGTGGTGACCATCGCGGTGGGAATCGGCATCGCCGTCGCCGGCACCGACGGCAGCGAGCCAGACGAACTGCTGCACAATGCCGACGTGGCGCTCTATGCTGCCAAGCGCGACAGCCACGGCTCCATCCGGTGTTTTGAGCCCGCGCTCAACCGCATCGGCGTCGATCGCCGCCGGCTCGAGGCCGACCTGCGGCGCGCCATCGAGTTCGGCGAGTTCGAGCTGCACTTCCAACCCATCCTCAACCTCCGCACCCACGCCTTTTCGGGCTTCGAGGCGTTGCTGCGCTGGCAGCATCCGGAGCGTGGCCTGGTGCCGCCCTGCGACTTCATCCCGGTCGCCGAGGAAACCGGGCTGATCGTGCCGATCGGCGATTGGGTGATCCGCGAGGCGCTTGCCGAAGCGGCGCGCTGGCCAGGCGAGTTGAAGATCGCCGTCAACGTCTCCTCGGTGCAACTGGTCCGCGGCAGCCTCGTCACCACCCTGGTGCAGGCGCTGGCTGCCTCCGGCATCGCCCACGAACGGGTCGAGATCGAGATCACCGAGTCGGTGTTCCTCGAAAATTCCGAACAGAGCCTCGAGACCCTGCGCCAGTTGCGCGGGCTGGGCCTCCGCATCGCACTCGACGACTTCGGCACCGGCTTTTCGGCGCTCGGCTATCTGCTGGCCTTCCCGTTCGACAAGATCAAGATCGACGGCACGTTCATCAAGGCGCTCGACAGCGCCGAGGGCGCCGAAACCATCGTTGCCGCGGTGGCCGATATCGGCGCCCGGCTGATGATGGCGACCACCGCCGAGGGCATCGAAACCGCCGAGCAATTGCGCGGCGTCCATGCTGCCGGCTACACCGAGGCGCAGGGCTACCTGATCTCCCGCCCGATGACCCGCGACGCTGTCCGCCGCCTGGTCTTCGCCTCCGACGCCATGCCCGAAGCCCCGCTCGACCAGCGCGAAGCGGGGTAGGCACGTCATCGCCGGCCGTGCCACACCGCCCCCTCGCCCCTCTGGGGAGAGGGCTGGGGTGAGGGGCGCCAAGCGCGCCGGCATGGGGTGTTGGTCGGCATGTAATATCAGCCGCTCGCCCAGTGCGCTTGGCTACCCCTCACCCTGACCCTCTCCCTTCAGGGGCGAGGGACGCAAGGCCACTCCTGCCCGAGCCCGACCCGCCCGCCCGTCACCTCACCGTCACCAATCCGTCACAGCAGCTTCGCCTGTCGGGTGCACGGCTTCTCGATATTTCAGGAGCGTCACCATGACCGATCGTTTGAAATCCCGCGCGCGCCCGACGCGCCGCCAGTCGTTCACCACCAAATATTCCGACCTGATGGCCGAGGGCTATTCGCGCCGCACCGTGCTGAAGGGGCTGCTTGCCGGCACGGCGCTCGCTACCGCCGGCCTCGGCTTCAGCCGCGCCGCTGCCGCCACCAACTCGCCCTCGAGCCTCACCTTCCCCGAGCTCGGCCGCGTCACCGACAAGACCGACCATTGGCCGGAAGGCTACTCGCGCCAGATTCTCCTCAAGTGGGGCGACAAGCTGTTCGCCGACAGCCCGGCCTTTGACGTGGGGAGCCTCGATGGCGCCGCCGCCGAAAAGCAGTTTGGCTACAACAACGACTTCACCGCATTCCTGTCGTTGCCGCAGGGCAGCCAATCGAACGATCACGGCCTGCTCGTCGTCAACCATGAGTATGCCACGCCCTACCTGATGTTCCCCGGCCTGACCGATGAGAATTACCGCGACAAGCTGACTGATGCGCAGATCCGCGCCGTCGCTGCTTCCACCGGCATCTCCGTCGTCGAGGTCAAAAAGACCGGCACCGAGTGGCAGGTCGTCACCGATGGCCAGTACAACCGCCGCGTCCATATGGGCACCGAGATGCGGCTCAGCGGTCCCGCCGCCGGCGACGATCGGCTGAAGACCAGCATCGACCCCACCGGCACCATCGTCTTCGGCTCGATCTCCAACTGCTCGGGCGGCATCACCCCCTGGGGCACCATGCTCTCGGGCGAAGAAGGCGGCATGGATATCTTTGCCGGCGACTACACGACGCTCCCCGACCAGGACCTGGTCGAGCGCCAGGGCTGGGACGAAGAGGAGAATGACGGCTACGCGCTGGGCCGGGTCGAGCCTCGCCTGAAGTTCGAGAACGAACCCAACGAGTGGCTGAAGTTCGACTGGGTGGTCGAGATCGACCCGTTCGATCCGACGGCAAAGCCGGTGAAGCGCACCGCGCTCGGCCGTTTCACGCACGAGGGCGCCCAGGTCGCGGTGGCCCCCGATGGCCGCGTCGTCCTCTACATGGGCGACGATGACGACTTCGAGTACCTCTACAAGTTCGTGACGTCCAAACCCTGGAATCCAACCGACCGCGCCGCCAATAAGGACCTGCTCGACGAGGGCACGCTCTACACCGCCCGCTTCGATGCCGACGGCAAGCTCAGCTGGCTGCCGCTGGTGCAGGGGCAGGGTCCGCTCACTCCCGAGAACGGCTTCAACACCCAGGCCGACGTGGTGCTGCGCACCCGCATGGCCGCCGACCTGCTCGGCGCCACCCCGATGGATGCGCCCGAGGGTTTTGTGCCGCACCCCAAGACCGGTCGGGTCTATATCGCCATGACCGAAAACGAGGATCGCCTGCCGGCCGGCGAAGGCGAGGCGGGCGAGCAGGTCAACGTCGCCAATACCCGCGCCCCCAACCCCGATGGGCACATCCTCGAGATCACTCCGCCGGGCGCTCCGGACGCTCCCGATCATGCCGCGACCGACTACACCTGGGATGCCTTCATTCTTTGCGGCGACCCCACCGATCCGGCCTCGCACGCCCTCTGCCACCCCGAAACCTCGGCCATTGGGTGGTTCACCGACCCCGACAACCTGTCGATCGATCCCGCCGGCCGCCTCTGGGTCACCACCGATGGCCCGCCCGATGCCGGGTTCAACGACGCGCTCTATGCCGTCGACACCGAAGGCGACGGCAAGGCGCTGCCGAAACTGTTCTACTCGCCGCCGGTCGGCTCGGAAGTCTGCTCGCCCGCCTTCACCCCTGATGGCAAGACCATGTTCCTCTCCATCCAGCACCCGGGCGAACTCCGCCTCGAGGACGGCGAGGATGCCACCTCGATCGCCGACGCCGGCACCAACTGGCCGGACTATGTCGACGGCCAGGGGCCGCGTCCGTCACTGGTGGTGATCAGCAAGGACGATGGCGGGGTGATCGGCAGCTGAGGGCGGCGTACTGAAGCGGGTGGCGTACTGAAACAGACTGCCCCCTCCCGGCCTCCCCCATAAAGGGGGAGGTGAAGAGTCGAGGCTCTGTCCTCTATCGTGCCAAACACACCGGCAGGGCACCTCCCCCTTTATGGGGGAGGATGGGAGGGGGCCGTCTCTCTCAGTCAGCAAAAACAAAAAAGGCGGGGATCGCTCCCCGCCTTCGTCACTCTCCGTGACCGCTGCTTACTTCAGCGCGTCGGTAATCACAGTGGTGTAGGCGCCTTCCGGGGCCTTGCTGATGATCTTCTGGTCGACCAGAGCCTTGATGGTGCGCTCATAGGCGGCCATGTCGAGCGCCGGGTCGGTGGCGTCGACGAGCTTCGAAACCTCGCCAACCATGTAGCGCTGGTGCTTCAGTTCGGCCGCGCCGGTATCGTCGGAGTCGACGACGATCTGCGCCGCCTCATCGGGGTTGTCGAGCGCGTACTGCCAGCCCTTCATCGAGGCCTTCACGAAGCGGGTATAGGCGTCGACCTTGGCCGCATCCTGCAGCGTCGGCTCCATGACGTAGAGGCCGTCCTCGAGCAGGTCGTTGCCCATCTCGGTATAGTTGAAGATGGTGAGGTTTTCCGGGCCATAGCCGGCGTCGAGCGCCTGGCCGTACTCGTTATAGGTCATCACCGAGATGCAGTCGGCCTGCTTCTGGATCATCGGCTGGATATCGAAGGATTGCTGCAGCACCTTCACGTCGCCGCCCTCGGCCGTCGACAGGCCTTCCTTGTTCATCCAGGCGAAGAACGGATATTCGTTGCCGAAGAACCAGACGCCCAGCGTCTTGCCCTTGAAATCGGCGACGGTGTTGATGTTGTTTTCCTTGGGGCAGATCAGCTCGAGGCCGGAGCGCTTGAACGGCTGCGCGATGTTGACCAGCGGCACGCCCTTGTCGCGGGCCGCGGCTGCGCCGCCCATCCAGTCGACGATGATGTCGGCGCCACCGCCGGCAATCACCTGCTCCGGCGCCACGTTCGGCCCGCCCGGCAGGATCGTTACGTCGAGCTTCTCGTCGGTGTAGTAGCCCTTCGCCTTGGCGACGATATAGCCGGCGAACTGCGCCTGCGTCACCCACTTCAGCTGCAGCGTCAGCTTGTCCTGCGCCATTGCGGTGGTCGCGGTAAGCGCCATCGCGCCCGCGGCCAATGCAAGAAGAAGTTTCTTCATTGTCGTTTCCCTTACCCCTGTTACGCCCGGCCACCACGGCCAGGCGGACGTTATGCCTGCCACCTCGGCCAGGCTGACTTTTGGTCCGCCCACCTCGGCCAGGCGGACTTCATGTCCGCCCACCTCGGACCGACGGATGCCAGAAGGTCACCGCGCGCTCGATGAGCGCGATGACCCCATAGAAGGCAGACCCTGCAACCGCCGCCACAGCGATTTCTGCCCAGACCAGGTCGATATTGAGCTTGCCGACCTCGGTCGATATCCGGAAGCCCATTCCCACGATGGGCGTCCCGAAGAATTCCGCCACGATTGCGCCGATCAGCGCCAGAGTCGAGTTGATCTTCAAGGCGTTGAAGATGAACGGCGCGGCGGCCGGAAGGCGCAGCTTGAACAGCGTCTCCCAGTAGTTTGCAGCATAGGTGCGCATCAGGTCGCGTTCGATCATTGACGAGGCGTTCAGCCCGGCGACGGTGTTCACCAGCATCGGGAAGAACGTCATCGCCACGACCACGGCGGCTTTGCTCGGCCAGTCGAACCCGAACCACATCACCATGATCGGCGCGATGCCGATGATCGGCAGCGCCGAGACGAAATTGCCGATCGGCAGCAGCCCGCGTTTGAGGAACGGCGAGCGGTCGACGAGGATCGCGACAATGAAACCAGAGCCACAGCCGAGCGCAAAGCCGGCCAGCACCGCCTTGAAGGTCTGGACGAAATCGGCCGCCAGCGTCGGCACCGAGGCGGTGAGCCGGGCCCAGATCATGCTCGGTGGCGGCAGCAGCACCTGCGGCACGTTCGCCCCACGGGTAATGGCTTCCCAGGCCACCAGCACCGCGACGCCGAACGCCACCGGCACCAGCCAGCCGAACAGCCTGTCATTGGCTTTGCCGCGGCGGATATCGGCGGAGAGCTGCTCGGCGAACAGCCAGCATAACAGCCAGCTGAGCACCAGCAGCGCCCAGAAGCCGGCGAGCGCACTATCCATCGGTTCGACCCAGACGATCAGCAGGACGCAGCCTGCTGCCGCCAGCGCGCCGATTGCCAGTGTCGGCGCGCGCAGCCGGAAGGCGCCGATCGCCAGCACCGTCGCAACGAGGAAGATCAGTGTCGGCACGCTGGTCCACGCGGCGACCGGTACACCGCCGAAATTGCCGGTCGGCAGCACCAGCGCCAGCAGGGCAAACAGCAGCGCCGCGACAGCGAGAATGCGTTGCAGCCGGCTCATGCCCGCACCCCCATCCGCCGGTTGGCAAGCTTTTCGCCCCAGCCCACGAGGATCACGAGGATCGCGGCGAGTGCCGCGGCGATGAACAAGGCCGCCCAGATCTGGATCGTCTGGCCGTTATAGGAACCGGTGAGCAACCGCACGCCGAGCCCGCCGCCGGCATTGTTGCTGAGTTCGCCCACCACGGCGCCGATCAGCGAAATGGCGATGCCGACCTTCATCGAGGCGAACAGAAACGGGATCGAAGCCGGCCAGCGGAGCTTCATGAAGACCTGCAGCGGCGAGGCATTGTAGGTGCGCATCAGGTCGAGCTGGATCGCTTCGGGCGTCCTCAACCCCTTCACCATGCCGACCACGACCGGGAAGAAGCTCAGATACATCGAGATCAGCGCCTTGGGCACCATGCCGGTGACGCCCACCGCCCCCAGCCCCACCACCACCATCGGTGCGATGGCGAGGATCGGCACCGTCTGGCTGGCGATGATCCATGGCATCAGCGAACGGTCGGAGGCGTTGTTGTGAACAATCGCCACCGCCAGCAGCACCCCCAGGAGCGTCCCCAAGGCAAAGCCGAGCAGCGTGGCGCCGAGCGTAATTCCGGCATGAAAGGCCAGCGAGCGGGGGGCCGTGATGGCGGCGCCGAACAGCCCGGTCCAGATCGCGCCCACCACCTGGTGTGGCGCCGGCAGTACCGGCTTGTCCTGCCCGAAGGTCTGGAGTGCGAACTCGGTAAAGGGAACGTCGGTCAGGTTGGCGCGTCCGTTCAGGGTGTTCTGCCATGGCGCATTCATCACAATCGCCATCGCGTACCAAAACAAGACGATTGCCAGCAGCACGATCAGCACCGGACCAGTCTTGCCCCCCATCAGCCCCCGCATCGGCTACTCCTCGTACGAGTGGCCGGCGCGCAGGCCGTCGCGGACACGCGCTGCGAGCTGCAGGAATTCCGGCGTCTCGCGGATTTCGAGCGGTCGTTCGCCACGGGGCAGGGTGCTGTCGATGATGTCGGTGACCCGGCCGGGCCGCGGGCTCATCACCACGATCTTGGTCGAGAGATACACCGCCTCGGGGATCGAATGGGTGACGAAGGCGATGGTCTTCCGCGTCGCCGCCCAGAGCTTCAGGAGCTCCGAGTTGAGATGGTCGCGGACGATCTCGTCGAGCGCCCCGAACGGTTCGTCCATCAGCAACAGGTCCGCATCGAACGCCAGGGCCCGGGCGATCGAAGCGCGCTGCTGCATGCCGCCACTGAGCTGCCAGGGAAACTTCTTTTCGAACCCCTCGAGGTTCACCAGCTCCAGCGACTTCCTGATCCGGGCCTTCCGGTCGGCATCGCCATACCCCATGATTTCGAGCGGCAGCGCCACATTGCTCTCGATCGAGCGCCACGGAAACAGCGCCGGCGCCTGGAACACGTAGCCATAGGAGCGGTTGACCCGGGCATCGGCCGGCGAGGTGCCGTTGACGGTGATGGTCCCCGAGGTCGGCTGCTCCAGGTCGGCGATCACCCTGAGGAAAGTGGTCTTGCCGCAGCCCGAGGGGCCGATGAAGGAAACGAACTCGCCTCGGCTGATGCTCAGGTTGACGTCCGACAGCGCCACCACGTCGCCATCACTCGTCTTGAAAGTCAGGCCGAGACCCTTGGCCTCGACCACGCTCTGCGATTTGCCCCCGTCAGTCGTCAAACCCTCAAACCCCCGTCGCCGGAATACCGGTGCGTTCCACCTTGCGCGGCGCCGTGATCTCTTTCCACGTCGAAAGCGCCCGGTTCACCGGGTTCTTCGCTTCTCGCGCCACGAACTCACCGTGCCCCTGTTCGGTGCTGATCGTGTCCTCGGTCACCGCCACCTGCCCACGCGTCAGCGTGAAGCGCGGCAGCCCTTCGACCTCGATGCCCTCGAACACATTGTAGTCGATCGCCGACTGTTGCTTTGCCGCGCTGATCGTTTTCTTGCGCTTGGGATCCCACACCACGAGGTCGGCATCCGCTCCGACGAGGATGGCGCCCTTCTTGGGATACATGTTGAGAATCTTGGCGATGTTGGTCGAGGTCACCGCGACGAACTCGTTCATCGTCAGCCGGCCGGTCTTGACGCCCTTGGTCCACAGCACCGGCATGCGGTCCTCGAGCCCGCCGGTACCGTTGGGGATCTTGGCGAAGTTGCCGATGCCGTTGCGCTTCTGCGCCGTGGTGAAGGCGCAGTGATCAGTCGCCACCACCTGCAGCGAGCCCGAGGCGAGCCCGGCCCACAGCGAATCCTGGTGCTGCTTGTTGCGGAATGGCGGGCTCATTACCCGGCGCGCCGCATAATCCCAGTCGCGGTTGAAATACTCGCTCTCGTCGAGCACCAGGTGCTGGATCAACGGCTCGCCATAGACACGTTTCCCCGCCTGCCGGGCCCGGCGGATCGCCTCATGCGCCTGTTCGCACGAGGTGTGGACGATATAGACCGGCACCCCTGCCATATCGGCGATCATGATCGCCCGGTTGGTCGCCTCGCCCTCCACCTCGGGCGGCCGCGAATAGGCATGCGCCTCCGGCCCGTTATTGCCCGCAGCGAGAAGCTTGGCCGTCATCTGCGCCACCACGTCGCCGTTCTCGGCATGAACGAGCGGCAGGGCGCCGAGGTCGGCGCAGCGCTGGAACGACGAGAACATCTCGTCGTCATCCACCATCAGGGCGCCCTTATAGGCCATGAAGTGCTTGAACGAGGTAATGCCGCGATCGACCACATCGGCCATCTCGTTGAACACCTGCTCGCCCCACCAGGTGATCGCCATGTGGAACGAGTAGTCGCAACTGGCCTTCGAGGTCTTGTTGTCCCACATCTGCAAGGCTTCGAGCAGCGACTGCTGC
>NZ_DASZAW010000125.1:0-23821 GCF_035944845.1 Devosia sp.
CACCAACACGATCCCCGAGGCCACCTGCTACGCCGGCACGATCGTGCAGGAAGCCTATGTGACGCATCCCGCCGTTCGTGAGGCCTGCGCCAACAGCATCGTGTTGCACGCGCGGACGCTCGAAACGGATATCGAGGCGGCAATTGCCCGCAGCGACTACAGCGGCGAACTCACAGCCGAGGGCCTCGCACTGCACACCCAGGCGGTCGTGCAAGGCGCGTTCATCCTCGCCAAAGCGCTGGACGGTATGCCCGCCGCGCTCGACAGCCTCGATCACCTAGCTCGCTACTTCCGGCTGCTCTTTGCTGTGCCGGCGAGACGGGTCCGCAAGACGACTTTAGAGGAGAAGTAAGATGCCCCATGTCACTTCTGCGGACGGCACGAGGATCGTCTACGACCGGCAAGGCGCTGGCCCGGCGGTGATCCTCGTCGGCGGCACCCTGGACGACGGCGCTGAGAACGCGCCGCTGGCCCGGCTCCTTGCCGACCATTTCACGGTCTACAATTACGCACGACGCGGCCGCGGCGCCAGCGGCAATACACCGCCGTACGCCTTGGCGCGTGAGGTGGAAGACCTCGACGCGCTGATTGCGACAGCCGGCGGCTCAGCTCACGTGTACGGCGCCTCATCTGGCGGCGCCCTCGCGCTGGAGGCAGCAGCGGCAGGTTCGGCGATCGACAGGATCGCGGTGTGGGATGTGCCGTACGTGATCGGGGACGACCAGTGGCCGAGGTTCAACCAGTACCTTGCGGACACCTACGAGGCAGACAAGGCCGGCCGGGACGAGGAGCTCCTGGAACTGTTCATGAGGCTTACCGGCGGACCCGACGCGGACATCGCGGCGTACAAACAGTACCCGATCTGGGCCTCGTCCGTTGCGCTCGCCCACACGCTCGTCAAAGACGCAGTGATCCTCAATGACTACAAGATCCCCACGAACCGACTTGCCCGCATCACTCAGTCGGTCCTGGTGACCACCGAGGGTCCGACCACCGAGCCCCAGTTCGCAGGCCTCCCGACCGACTTCTTCGACCGCGCCGCGACAGCGATAACCGCTGCCATCCCCCAGACCGAACGACACACGCTCGACGGGCAGGGACACGTCGTCGCCCCCGAACTCATGGCCCGTCTACTGAAGACGTTCTTCAACCAGTAACCCGTCGACTGATCAGGTTGCGACCGTGGGTCGTTTAGGAACGCAGGCCCATCGGCCACGTCAGCATCGGTCGGCGAGCGGCGACTCCTGAGTTCCGGAGTCTCGCCGCAGCTATGTCTACCCCACTCGAACGCTCCCCTCCCGAAGGCCGCCGTCGTCTCTGGGGTGTTGGCAAGAACGCTGTCACCAGCCGCAATCGACCCGCGGTCGCACGAGCCAAGGGCAGACCGCGCGGGTTGGGAGCCGCGCCGATGCTAAAGCGGCGATCTCTACTCCACGATGGGCTGTTCAATTCGAACTGACGCCCAGAACTTTCACGGCCGCGCCCTCGCGTAGGTCGATCGGCGCTTGGTGGCTTCGAATACATGGTAGCCGTCGATCTGGTGGACCCGGCAGCCGCCGAAGATGGCGGCGAGCTTGTTGCGGTACCAGTCGTGTCGTTTGGCGACCATCCACATGGTTCCGCCGAGCGCGAGGCGGTTGAACCCCTTCTCGATGAACTGCTTCGGAACCGAGAAATCGACATGGTAGGGCGGGTTCGAGATGATTTTGGTGAACCCCGTCTCCCGCGTGCCGCCCAGCCCGTCGGACAAGGCCACCGTCACTTCGGGCACGCCATTCACATCGGCATTGCGGCGGGCGATGGCCACGGCCCTCGGATCGTTGTCGAGCATGACAACGCTTGCGGGAGGCACATGGTGGGCGGCGAAAAGGCCCACGAGGCCATAGCCGCAGCCGAGATCGAGCACCTTGTCCGCAGCGTCAAAGCTGATCAGCGAGAGCATGGCGAGCGTGCCGGCATCGGCCCGCAGCGGCGAAAACAGGCCGGGCTCGGTGTGCAGTTTCAGCTCCACCTCGCCGATAGTAACGTTCAACATTGTAATCCCCTCAAATGGCTTTGAGTGGGATCAGTGTTTCCGAGGGGAGGATGTGGGGTCGCGGTCGGCTCTGCCACCTGCTGCGGGGATGCAGCAGGTACGTGATGTTCACTCGTTAGCCGGCTGGGGCATGGAGCGAGAATGGCAGTGCAGAGGTTTGACCAAAGCCCACAGAGAACTCGCGGCGTTGCCGAATGTCAGTACGTGATCGAGTGGCAACGGCGGCAATTGCTGCGATTGATGCAGCGAGTCCTACCCAGAGAACGATCTGATCCAAGCGGTTGTCGCGCCGAATCGAGGGCGAGCAAGAACGCTCGCATGCCCGGCTTCATGGCGCTGCGCTCGGATCAGTAGGCTCGCATTGGGTGCTCCCGCGTGCGAAGAATTCGCGGGCGGTAACATGCACTTGGCTCGGCGCCCAGGCAAGAGCGGGGCACGGGCCAAAGCGGCAGCTGTCGCGCAAGCCGTCACTGCGCTGGTGGCCGGTTCCAGCTGCTCGCCGGCGCCAGCGGTTTGATCGAGACGCTGGTCGACGCTGACTGTGGCTGCCGCTTCCACAAAGACCGCATGCTCCGCCGCGTCGATCACCCCCTTGCTGAGCAGGCGGCTGGGCGAAGGGCGGGCCGGACAATGCCCGGATCCGGGAGGATCGGGCGGGCTCACCGCTCATCCCCGCCCCAGCTGCAGCGCCGGGGCGACGAGGCCGTCGGGGCGGCGGAACAGCAGCAGGTCGGTTTCGTGTTCCGGATTTTCGGCCACGCCCTGCCGGCTGCGCGACACCAGCTGTTCCCAGGTCAGCGGATGCGCCATGGATCTCGTTTGATCGATCAGCGCCGGCAGGAAGCCGAGGTCGCGCAGCCGAAATACCAGGGCCTCGACCGACGAGCCGGCAGCAGCGAGGAGGTGGGGAGCAACCTCGCACAGCATGACGATCTCGGCCCGATGCGAGGCCAGCAGGCGGCGGGCGCCTTCGAGCACCTTCATCTCGCTGCCCTACACATCGAGCTTCAAAAGTAATGGCCGGCCAGCGGCGAGCCCGCCATAGCCATCGAGCGTGCGGACCGCCACCGGCTCGGAGCGCCGCGGCGGGCCAAACTCGAACATGCGATGGTCGCCGAGATTTTTCTCGTTGCGGAACAGCCGCCCTTCGCCGTCAAAATCCGACAGGGCCCAGGCATTGATGGTGACGTTGCGGAAGTGGTTGCGGCGCACGCTGGCTTTCAGCTTGACGACATGACGCGGATCGGGCTCGAAACTGTGCACTGAGCCACGGGCCCCGAGGGCTTCCGCGGCGATCAGCGTGAACCAGCCGATATTGGCGCCGACATCGACGAAATCCACCTCGTGCCGCAGCACGGCACGGGCGATGCGGGTGGAAGCGGGATCCCAGCAGTGGTCTTTCTCGATCGCCGCCGAGACGATCGTATCGCGCCGGCCGTGAGTCTCGATGACAAAGGCCGGGCGCTGGTCGATCCTGATCCTGACGCTCGGCACTTTGGCGGGCCCTGTGTCTGGCGAGCGCTGGCCGAGCCATCCGCTCGTTACTGCGCTTGCCCGATGACGATTGCGTAGTCAAACAGGATATGGATCACTCCACCATGGATATGTCGGCGTGACTGCTCAAATCCGGGGCGCGCCGTGTTGCAGGTATTTCTCAGGCAGCTTTTCAGGTTTTCGCATGCCTTCAGCAGTTCGAGCGCTGGCCGCGCGGTGGCGGGCAAACGGTCGAGAGCGCCGGCTGGTCGACGCCGCGGCGCGGGCCGTGCGGGCGCTCGGGGGAGACCTCGCCATCCCTATGCCCGAGGTTGCAGTCCGGCTCGATCCGGCGATCCCCTATGTGCATGATGCGCTGATCCACCGCCATCGGGGCGGGCTCGAGGTACGGCTGTCGTCCTACGACCCCGGGGCGACGCGCCAGTATGGCGCGGAGCGGCTGCGCTCATATGTCTACTGGATGCTGCACACCAGCGCGGCGGTCGAGGCGATCAGCGTCACCCTGTCGGACGGCGATCTGCCGTCGGCGGCGACGTTTTCGCCCTCGCCGCGACTGCCTGAGGTCACGGCGCTGCCCGACCCGATCTTTTTCGAGAGCCGCGGCTATGCAGGCGAACGCAAGCTGGGGCTCGCGCAGGGCTTGCCGTGGCCGGAGCGGAGCCCGGCCCTGGTGTGGCGTGGCGGCACCAACTCGCAGCTGAGCTTTGACGCAGACCTCGTCGAGGGCCACCCCGAGCTCTGCTCGCAGCGGCTGCTGGCCTGCCTGCTGCTGCGCGGCGCCAGGGAGACGGATGTGAAATTCGTGTCGCCCCGGCACCGCGGCGCCAGTCCTGCCGTCTATGAGCGGCTCGGGATCGCGGGGACCTCGGTGCCACAGGCCAGCTGGCTCGAACGCAAGTACGCGCTCGACATCGATGGCTATTCCAATGCCTGGTCGAACCTGTTCACCCGCTTGCTGTTCGGCTGCTGCGTGCTGAAGGTCGAGAGCCGCCTGGGCTTCCGGCAATGGTACTACGAGCGGCTGAAACCATGGGAGCACTACGTACCCGTCAAGGCGGACCTCTCCGATCTGCTGGCGCAGCTCGATTGGGTGCGCGGCCATGATGCGGAAAGCCGCGAGATCGCGCAGCGCGGCCGGCGGCTGGCGCTCGAGATGACGCTGAGTGCGACGACTGGCGAAGCCGTCGCGCTGATCGAAGCGAACTGGCGCCGGCAACGAGGGCCGCAATGAGCACCGAGGTGACCGATCGGCTGCTGGCGCTGTTCTATACGCCGTTCTTCAACCGGGCAGCCGAGCTGCCGCCGGTCGATGGCGTCGACTGGACGCATGATCGCCGCAAGCTCGGACTGGCCGATGTCGTGATCGTCCACCTGCCCAACTGCAAGCCGGGCTTTCGCACCCGCCGCTATCCGCTGCAAAGCTGGGTCGGCTGGTCGCTCGAGAGCACAGTCAACTACCCGTTGATGGCCGACCAGGAGTTCATGCGTCAGTTCGACTTGCGCATGACCTATGAGCGGAATGCCGATGTGTGGACGCCCTATCTGCCGCTGCCGGACGAATGGGAGCGCATCCGGGCGGCGCCGACGGCGCAGCGCGACGAGCAGGCGCCGGTGGTGGCGTTCATTTCCAATGGCGACGACCGCATGGGGCGCGCCCAGTTGATGGCCGAACTGCTTCGCTACGTGCCGATCGATTGCTACGGGCGGCTGTTCAACAACCGGCAGCTCAGTGCCGATGACGGGGGCGGGCTCAGCAAGCGCCGGGCGGTCGCCCGCTATCCGTTCTGTATCGCGTTCGAAAACTCGAGTGCGCCCGACTACGTGACCGAGAAGATCTACGATGCGCTGAGCGCCGGCAGCATTCCGGTCTATCGCGGCGCGCCCAATGTCGCCGAGTTCGTGCCGCCGGGAAGCTATATCGATGCGGCCGCCTATGGCAGCGCCCGCGAGCTCGGCACCTATCTCAATTACCTTGCCCGGCACCCCGAGGCGGCGGCCCGCTACCATGAGTGGCGCCGACAGCCATTGCCCAGGGCGCTGCTCGAACGGGCGGCAGCGGTGAAGGTGGAGCCGTTCCAGCGGCTGCTGGAGCTCTGCCGGGCGCGGCGCGGGGGCGGGCCGACGCGACGCCAGCTTTCGGCGCTCAGGCGGGTGGGGGATGAAGTTGGAGTCAGGCTGCGGTGGGCTGTGGGGATGGGGTAGCGGACGGAGGGCTCCCAAAACCCCTCACTGGCGAAAGCTAAGGACTTAGCTCTCGCTAAGCCCAAGTTTTCACTTTCTCCCCCGCCAAGGGGGAGAGTTCCGACTGCTACTCCGATGCAACTGGAGGCCACCGCAAGAGAGGGGGTCCTGGAGGGCCGTGATCGCTACCCGCGCCGCCACCAGCGCGACAGCCAGTTCGGCTCGGGCGGGCGCAGGAACTCGCTCTGTCTGGTCATCAGCTCGTTGTAGACATAGCCGATGGCGTGCCACTGCGCGGGGGCATCGGGCACGAAGCCGATGCCGTGGTCGAGATTGCCATAATAGCGGTTGTTGAAGCCGATAATGCCCAGATGCTGCAGGCGGCTCTGCGTCGGGGTGGCGATGGGGATGCCGAGCCTTTCGAACAGCCGGCAATAGGCGAAGTCGATCGCCGAGACCTCGTTGCCGACCCCATCCAGCGCCAGCTGGGCGTGGCGGCGCGACCAGAAGGTGCCGGCATTGCCGACCGTCGCCTTGCTCAGCAGCTCGCGATTGAGCGGCGTGCCAGGATGCATGGTCGAATTGTAGAGGCTGACGAGGCCATCGAAGCGGCCGGCGAGGCGCAAGCCAACCGTCACTGCGTCGCGATTGGCGATCATGTCGCTGTCGAGAAACAGCAAGGTCTCGTGGCTGCTGTCGAGGAAATGCCGCCAGATGTGCGCGACCATGCCATCGGCGCCCAGGCGGGTGGTGGAGCGTTCAAGGCGGCAGACGAGCCGGGTCGTCCTGACCAGGCCTGGCACGTCGAGGGTCGGGCTTTGATCGTCGAACACCACGACCTCGCTGCCCCCGGGCAATTCGAGTTCCGCTACCGTCGCAAAGCAATGCCGCACCAGGTCGCCGCGTTGATGCACGGGAATGGCGACGAGGGTCACAGCTGCGCGCCCAGCGCCTGTGCCTTGACCCGGTAGGAGAGTTCGTCGGGGGCGGCGAGCGCTGCAAGCCGGAAACTCTCGGCTGCCTCGGCGCGGCGGCCGAGGCGCAGCAGCGCCACGCCCTTGAGGTCGTGGGCGTGCAAGTCGAAGATGCGCCGGTCATGCGCGACGCGACGGTCGCGGTAGGTGGCGGAATCCGTGTGCGCCAGCTCGTCCAGAATGGGCAGGGCGTCGCTGAAGCGACCGTGGTCGATCAGGATGCGCGCCTCGAGCAATTGCAGCGACGGGTTGCGCGGATAGTGCCGGAAGCCGGTGGCGATGGCGGGCAGCGCGTCATCGCCGCGCTCATGCAGCAGCATGGCGTGCTGATGCGCGATCAACGCGCCGATCGCCCCATCCGTCGAGGCCATGGTGCTCCTGTCGGCGCGGCGTAACCCCTCGGCGCTGACCGCCAGCGCCTCGTCGGCCTCACCCAGCGCCGCAAGGGTAAAGGAGAGATGATAATAGTAGTAGAGCCGATCCGGGTTTTCGGCGATCGCCGCCCGCAGCAGCGGCAGGTTGCGTTGATGCTTCCATTCCGAGCCGCCTTCATAACCCAGATGCACCAGTTCAACCGGGCTGTCGGCGATGCTGGCGCCGATGCTCTGCCTGAGGATGTCAAGGTCGGGCAGGATGGTCTCGTGCATCGAGCCCTTGAAACGCAGCCGCGGATCGTTCCGGAACAGCCGGTATTCGCGATAGGGCGTGGCGTTGACGGTGGGGCTGAACCACACCATGGCGCACCAGGTGTCCGAGCCATCGAGGTTGTCGCGCAGCGAGGCGCCGGTTGGCACACGCAACCGCTCGTCGGCATCGATGTAGAGGATCCAGTTGCCGCTGGCCGCTGCGAGCCCCTCATTGCGGGCCCAGGCAAAGTCATGCCGCCATTGCCGCTCCAGCAGCTTCACGCCAAAGGAGCGGGCAATATCCATCGTGCCGTCGACCGAACCGGTATCGACGACGACAATCTCATCGACATGATCGGCGATGGACGCCAGACATCCTTCCAAAAAAACCTCTTCGTTCCTGACGATCAGGACGGCAGAGATTCGGATGTCCGACGTCACCTAGCGATCAGGAGCAGTTGCTGAGGTTACCGCAGCTGGCGGCGGACGCAGAGCTGATCATCATGCCATCGACCGCGAACGACGCGACGACCGGCGCGGCGAAAGCAGTGGTCAGCACGACCTTGCGCAGAAACTGGCGGCGGTTCGCATCAACACCATCGAGTGCGGTGTCGAGGTCTTTCTTGCTGGAATCGGTCATTAGTGGCTCTCGATCTACAATACTGCGACTAGAGTTTACTCATTGCAGGGCGTCAAGTCCTGGCCAGCTGCTGCAACTGGAATTGTGCTTGAGTGAGGTCTCCGAGCCGCAGTTCGAAGGCCGGAGCCTCGGTAACGAGGCGGCGCACCCGCACAGTCTCGGCGAGCACGGAAACTCCGGGAAAGAGTACGGTGCGCATCAGCCGCTGAAACGCCGCGTTAGGCGAGAGCCGCGCCACCACGCTGCGCCCGCCGTGGTTGGGGGCGATGAAAATGATGCCATCGAGCTTGCCGGGGCGCACTACCCAGGGGCGGCCGAAAAGGGCTGGGCTCACCGCATGGATCAGTCCGCCTTCCCAGATATCGATGGTCGGCGTCGCTTCGAGACCATCGGGCAGGCCCGGCACGAGGCGGAGGGTGCCGGGCTTCACCCGAAGGGTGCGGGGGCGCGCAATCACCCCGCCATCCTCGAGCACCAGGTGCTCATCGCCCTCGACCTCGTGTCCGGCGGCGAGCAGCGACAGCATGAAGGTGGTCTTGCCCGCTCCCTTGTCGCCGGTGATGACGAAGCGCCGGCCACCGATCAGCACGCTGGCGCCGTGAATGAGCGGGCTCGCCGGGTGCGACTGGGCGAGATCCCAGGTCATCAGGCCATGCAGCATGCCCAGCACATGCCGGCTGGTCCCTTCGACCATGGCGCCGTTGGGCAGGGTGGCAGCGAGAAAGCCGAACCGCCGCTCGACCGCGATATCGACCGGCTCCAGCGAACGCCCTTCGACTTCCGGGTCGGCGGCGACGAAGGCGAGCGCCCGACGCGCTGCTTCGTCCGGGGCGAACAGCCGGTATTCGCGCCTGAGCGTGCGGCTGATTATGGGGTCGAGGGACGTAGCAGGTTCTCTTTCACAAGCGCCTCGATGCACTGGCGCACTTCGGCGGTCGGTTCGGCGGCGAGCCCATAGGCATCCTTGAGGAAGGTACCGATTTCGGCGACGGTGTGGCCGAGGCCACAAAGCTCGAACACCACCACCGCGGTGGGGTTGAAGTAATGCACGCGCTCGTTGGCCGCCTGGTAGATCACCCGGCCATCGGGGACCTCGGAAATCTCCAGTCCCTCGGTGGGCGAAAAGATCATGTCGTCGGAAATGTCGATGCTCATCGGTGTCCCTGCGCGGCGTCGCCTGTTTGAAGCATGTCGGCAAAGACTCGGGCAAGCCCGGCAACGACTTGTACCCGGTCGTGCGCCGCCTGGGCACGCTGCCGCGCCAGCTCGGCGCGCCGCCGGCGGGTCGCCGGATCGGCAAGCGCGGCAAGTACGGCGTCGGCGAACGGGGTGGATCCATCGGCGAGCCAGGCGGTCTCGGCATCGATGCAATCGAGGCCGCGTGCCGCGAGCCTCGTGGTCACCAGCGGCACGCCATGCGCTGCGGCCTCGATGAGCTTCAGCCGCGTGCCGGCCCCGGCGTGCAGCGGTGCGATGGCCAGCGTCGCCGCGGCGTAGGCGGTGGCGATGTCGTCGACCGGCCCCCGCACCTCGATCCCGTCGGTGGGGGCATCGAGCGCCTGAAGCTCGGCAGGCGGATCGCGCCCGACCAGCAGCAGGCGCGGCGGGATGGCGGCGCGGGCGCGAACCCCGGGCCAGACCTCGCGGATGAACCACAGCACGCCCTCGACATTGGGCCGATAGCCGAAGGCGCCGACGAACAGCACCGTGGCGCCGTCATCGCGGCGGGCTGGCGCCGCAGGGAAGGCGATGGCGTTGGCGACGACATCGAAGCGCAGCCCCGGATGACGCTCCGCCAGCGCGGCCGCATCGGCCGGGCCGGAGACGAACAGCGCGGCGAAGGCCGGCCCCCGTCGCGCCAGCAAGCGGTCTTCGGCCTCGGCTTCGGCCGCCGACCAGGCCGCTTCATCGGGCGTTTGTGCTGCGGCGAGGCGGCGCCAGGCCCAGGCATCGTCCTCATCGAGATCGAGGCTGAGGCGCGGCGCCGGGGCGCTGCCGAGGCTATCGGCGAGATAGAGCCGGCCGATATGGGCAAGATCGTAGTGACGGCCGGCCAGCGCGTGCTTCATTTCGGCCAGCACCGGGCCGGAAAGCGCGGCGTGGCGGCTACCGCGCCCATAGAAACGGAACTGCCGCAACCGCTCCGCCGGGTCGGCAATGCGGCTCAGCAACGCGAACTGGGTATCGAAGCGGCCGGCCACCGAAACCGACAGCGTCGTGGCCCCGAAGGCATTGGTGAAACGCTCGTCGGGCGGCGGCCCCGAAACCGGCAGCACCAGGGTCTCGACCTCGGCGACCTCTGCCAGCGCATCCTGGAAGATCCCAAGCCGCATGGCGAGGCCGTTGCCGGCGCGAGCCGGCGTTGCCGGAGCAATGAACAGCGCCCGTCGTTCAGTCATTCTGGCTGGTGAAATGATAGAAGCGGCCAAGCACCATGTCGCGGCGTACCTCGTCACGCTGGCGCGGCGGCGCTACCGCTTCGAGCAGTTCGTTGAGCCCGGTCGATTGCGCCGCGAGGAGTTCGAGCCGCCGGACGGCGCCAGGCTCGACGCGGCAGAGGAGGCGCAGGGCGGCGCGCAGTTCGGCTTCGGCGTCGGCGCTGAGGTGCGGATAGCCGGCGGCGCGCAGCAGTTGATCGACGAGGCCCGGCGCCGACGCGGCGGCAGCATCGCCGGCAGCGGCAGGACGGAGTGTCACGACGTGTTCGGGAACGCGGGTCCTGAGGCCTTCCCAGTTGTCGCGATCGAGCCGGCGCAGCCGGTAGGTGACCCGGTCGGCATCGCTGATGACGAAGTCGAACCCATCCGGCCGCTCCTCGCACCACCAGTTCTGCCGGTCATTCGCGCGGCCGCCGTGCCGCGCAATCTCGCCCGCCGGCAGCAGTTCGAGCCGAATGGTTTCGTCGGCGAGCACATCGAGCAGCAGCGGGCCGGCTTCAAGCAGCTCTGCCTCGAGCGCCCGGGCCGCGACGCTGCGATCGGGCAGGTTGAAGACCCGGCCGTTCCAGCGGTCGCGCAGGGTGGCGATGGCCGACCTGCAGGCCTCGAGATGCACAAAACCTTCGAGCTCGTGCTGGGCGCCGGCATAAACCCACTTGGCGTTGGTGCGGTGCTGGAACAGCGGCGCGCCGGAAAAATCGCGCTGCACCAGGTAGCGCTCATCGCTGAACGGGCTGTGCGGCACGAGGGCGAACCGGGCCTCGGCAAGCTGCCAGCCGATGAGGAAGGTGTCCTTGTCGCCGTAGATCATCTGGTAGAGCCGCTCGGCTTCGGCATTGAGCGCTCCGACCACGCTGAGCGCCTGCCAATGCCGGCGCTTGTCGATCAGCACCTGGCCGCTCTCCAGCGAAATGGTGCGGCGCGGCACGAGGCCCAGCGCGGCCCAGATCGGGTTGGTTTCGCGCAACTCGACCACATCGGGCCAGAACACGGCGCCGGTCTCGCGATATTCCGGCCAATCGAACAGTTCGACCGGATTGCGCACCGGCACCTGGTCGGCATCGAGCAGCAGCACTTCGGCAAAGCGCGAATGCTGAATGGCGAAGGGCTTCAGCTGCCAGCCATCGCGCACCTTGGCCGCCTCGGCGGCGATGCGGGGCAGCGCGTCGACCACCTCGACATCGAGTTCGGCCAACAGGCCGGCCATCGATGGCGACATTTCTTCGGCGCCGAAATGCCAGACTTCGATCGGCAGGGTGCAGTTGAGGGTGTGGCGCAGCAGCGACAGCAGCACATAGGCGTTGGTGAACACCCGCGAACCGCCGGCGCACACCACGATGCCGCGGCCGGCAAAGCGACCGGCGGGGAGGTCCGGGCGCGCGGCGGCGAGACGTTCGGCGAGGGCCGTGAGATCTTCGCTGGTGTTCGGCACTTGGTTCATCGAATACTCCGGCAGTCCGGATCGATAGCAAGGCCATCGGTCAGGGGCAATTCCTGGTTGCGCCAGAGGAGAGCAGTATTGCCTGACTTGCCAAGTGTGCTGATCCTGACGCCGGCCAAGAACGCCACCCGCTATCTCGAAACCTACGCATCGCTGCTCGAAAAGCTGGATTGGCCGAAGGCGCGGCTGTCTGTGGGGCTGCTCGAAGGGGACAGCACGGATGGCAGCTACACGGCGCTCGAGGCGCTGCTGCCGCGGCTCGAGACGCGGGCGGCGCGGGTGAGCCTGCACAAGAAGGACTATGGCTTCCAGATGCCGGCCGGCCTGCCGCGCTGGGCCCCCGGGCTGCAGATGGCGCGGCGGCAGATCCTCGCCCGGGCGCGCAACCAGCTGCTGTTCCGGGCGCTCGGCGACGAGGATTATGTGCTGTGGCTGGATATCGATCTTGCCGACTATCCGGCCGACGTGCTGCATCGGCTGCTCGAGACCGGGTTCGATGTGGTGACGCCGAACTGCGTGGTGGCGCCCGGCGGCAAGAGCTTCGATCTCAACGCCTGGGCCGACCACGGCAAGGTGACGCTCGACGCGCGCCGCGGGCAGGGGCCGGTGCGGCTGCAATCGGTGGGTGGCACCATGCTGCTGGTGCGGGCGGATTTGCATCGCGACGGGCTGATCTTTCCGGCCTTCCGCTACGGCAATCAAAGCGAGCAGGCGCGGCCGAAACATCCGGTGTGGGGGCGTGGCGAGATCGAGACCGAGGGGCTCGGCATCATGGCGCTCGACATGGGGGTGCAGCCGTGGGGGTTACCCGACCTCGAGATTGTCCACTGGTCGGGGTGAGGGCACCGGCCTCTAGGTGGTCCTCCACCGTGAAACGGGGGAGGGGGACCGCCGAAGGCGGTGGAGGGGGCGGCGGGAAGCTCCGGTGTTTGGGGTCGCCCCCCTCCACCAGCTTCGCTGGTCCCCCAGCGGTGAGCGCCCATTGGCGCTCAGCCGCGACCCCGCTGCGCGGTGGAGGACCACCGAGAGCTCAGCGCCTTTGATATGCGATTGCCCCGTCCCGCGAGGGAGGATCAGGGGGCAGCGCCTAGCTGAACAATACCGGGCGCTTCAGGAAACTGAGGGGGATCGAGATGCGCCAGAGGGCGCGCCGCAGCGGGTTGTGGCCGCCGCTGGCGCGGCGCATCCGGGCCTGGTCGAGCGCGGCACGCAGTTCGCGGCCAATCCCGGTAGGCCTGGTCTGGTCAGCATTGGCGAGCTCGTTCCACCAGCCGACGATATCGGGGGCAGGGGTTAGCTCGGCAGGAACGGGCATGCCGAACTGCTCGGCGGCGGCAACGATCCAGAACTCGAGGATCGCCAGCAGCCGCGGATTGAGCGCCGCTCGATCGAGCAGCGCGCGGCGTTCCGCCTCGCTCAGGGCCAGGACAGCGGCGCCGAACTCGTAGAGTCCCTTGGGCTCGATCTCGGCGCGATTCATCCCTCGATGCCCGATATGGTAGTGGATCACCCCGTACAGCAGATCGAGGTGCGGCGGCAGGATGGCGAGCCGCACGTCCGGCTCGAGTGTGACGGTCTTGGCCGCCCCAAGCAGTTCCCGCGTCGGCAGAAAGTGCTCGACGCGCGACAGGCCGCCGCGCCGGTGGATCTCGATCCAGCCCGGCAGGTCGTCGCGATAGAGCTCCTCGAGGTGGTGGTGCACCAGCCGGGACGGCGGCGCCTCGGCGCCGCGATAGCCCAGGGCGCGCACCAGATCCTGGGCCCGGCCGGCGCGTCGGGGCTCGACCAGGAGGTCGATATCGCGCAGCTGGCGCCACTCCGGCTGGCCGACCAGCAGCGAGCGGCCCCCCTTCAGCACCAGGGGGACAATGCCCTCGCCATTCAGCGCGGCGGCAATCTCGGTAAGCCGCTCGAGCAGCACACGTCGGCGCTCGGTGTGGCTCGCCCTATGCAAAGCCAGCGCCCGGGTGATGGTCACCCGTCCATCGGGCAGGGTTATCGCGGGGATGGGCGGAGCGAGATCGAGCCGCGCAATGGCGCGCACCAGCACCGCGTCGAGCCGGAGCGTGCCGGCGTATTGCAGCAATTCCTCCCATCCCACCTCGGAGATCCGGGCGGCGAGCTGGTTTGCCCCCTCACGGGAGGCATCGAACCTTATGCACGCAGATAGCAGGTCGAACATGCCGGGTGTGTCTCCGCACGACCCGAACAGCAATCTCAGCGGCCCCCGCCAGCGTCAAGCGGTGCTGATGCGCCACAACCGGAACCGGCGGATCGCTTGAGGCGGTCGCGCCTCGCCGCAGCGACAGCAGGCATCGGCCCGACGCTGCGAAAACGACTTGACCGCAAATATGCATCGACATACATATGCATGATGATGCAACAAAGCGTATTCCAGACCTTGGCCGACCCGACCAGGCTGCGCATCGTCGAGGCACTGGCCGGCGGCGAGCAGGCGGTGGGGGACCTGGTCCGCGCGGTCGATATCGATCAGTCGGGGGTTTCGCGGCACCTCAGGATTCTCGGCGAAGCGGGCTTCGTTGCGATGCGGCCCGATGGGGCGAGGCGGCTCTACTCGCTCCGGCCCGAACCGTTCCGGCAGATCGACGTGTGGGTCCGGGGTTACAGCGCGCTTTGGCAAGATCGGCTCGACCGTTTCGACGCCGCGCTGGTCCGCCGGCGCGACCTGCGGCAACCCGAGGACGAGAAATGACGGCAGCTGCCGGCGAGCCGGGCGCGGACAGGCTGAGGTTCGAGCGGGTCTACGATGCCCCGGTCGAAGATGTCTGGGCACTGTGGACCACCAAACACGGGCTCGAGGCGTGGTTTGCGCCCGAGGGAATGCAGGTCGAGGTATCGGCCCTCGAGCTCAGGGTTGGCGGTGCGTTCGCGCATGTGATGACGGCGGTGGGCGGCGAGCAGGTGACTTATCTCACCAACCTCAACCGGCCGACGACGGTCTGGGTGAGCGCGCGGTTCATCGAGATGGTGCCCTACCGGCGCCTGCGCATCCGCTTCGACATGGATTTCGTGCCCGGAGTCGAGCCCTATCCCTACGACATGCTGGTGGAGCTGCACGCCGAAGCCGGGCGTGTCCGGATGATCCTGACGGCGGATCGTCATCCGGACCCCGAAATGACGCGTGGCGCCATCATTGGACTGACCAGCCAGCTGCAGCGCTTCGGCCACGCCATCGCGGTACGAACAACCAGGGAGCAAAGCGCCTGATGCGGCCACTTCTCTACTCCATCAACGTGACGCTCGACGGGTGCGTGCACCATAACGCGATCCCCGAGGACGAAGCGCTGCAGCAGGCAACGCTGCGCGCCACCCATCGCCACGCCACCGAGAGCATCAGCCGGGCCGATGCCCTGCTGTTCGGCCGCACCACCTACCAGATGATGGAAGGCGCCTGGCGGCTCGCGACACGCACCACTCCGCCGGCTGACTGGCAGCTGCCATTCGCGCGCACTATCGACGCGATGCAGAAACATGTCGTTTCGCGTACCCTCGAGCGGGTCGACTGGAACTCGGAGCTGGTGCGCGGAGACCTTGAAGCGGCGGTGCGGGCGCTCAAGCAGCAGCCGGGCAAGGCGTTGCTGACGGGCGGCGTGCAACTGCCGCTGGCGCTCGCGGCGCTCGACCTGATCGATGAGTACGAATTCGTGGTGCAGCCCAGGATTGCCGGCCATGGGCCGACGCCGTTCGCCGGGCTCGCCAGCTATGTCGAGCTGAAGCTGGTCGACCGGATCGAACTCAGCTCGGGCGCGATGGCGCTACGCTACGAGCCGAGGCGGTAACGCTTCACAGCTCTAGCCGGCGGCTAGGTGGGTCGACGCTACGGCGAGCCCGCGACCAGCGAATAGCTCGTACTGCGACCACCGGCACCGTCCTTTTGCAGAATGCCGCGCTTGATGAGATCTTCGATATCGCGAAGCGCCGTGTCGTGCGAGGCTTTGACGTGCAGCGCAGCCTTCTTTGTGGTGAGTTTGCCCTCATACCCATCAAGCAAACGGTTGATGAGCAGGCGCTGCCGGTCGTTCAAGTCATGCGTCTTGATGCGCTCCCAGACCGCATGCTTGTGGAGGACGCTGGCCAGCGTCGCTTCCGCCCCCGTAATGGCGCGTGCCAGGCAGTGAAGAAACCACAGCAGCCACTCGGTACAATCGAGATCCCCGCTCTGGGTCTTTTCGAGGATGGCGTAGTAGGCGTTTCGCTCGGCCCGGATCTGCGCCGACATGCTGTAAAACCTGCGCGGACTGGCTTCGGAGCGGGCCAGGGACATATCGGCGATCGCCCGAGCAATGCGGCCATTGCCATCCTCGAAAGGGTGGATGGTCACGAACCACAGGTGCGCGATCGCTGCTTTCACCACAGCGTCGATTTCGGACGGTACGTTGTACCACGCGAGGAAGGCTGCCATTTCTGCGGGCATCCTGTTGCCAGCCGGCGCCTCAAAGTGAATTTTCTGGCGACCATAGGGACCCGAGACCACCTGCATGGGACCGGTCGTGTCGTCACGCCAGGCTCCGACCTGAATTCGCGTCATGCCGCTCCGCCCGGTGGGGAACAGGGCGCTGTGCCAGGCAAACAGACGCTCATCGCTCAGGGGGGCCGCGAAACTCTGCGTGGCGTCGAGCATCATCTCGACGACGCCTTCGACTTCACGATCCGGTTCGGCGAGCGCCCCGATATCCATGCCCAGCCGGCGCGCCACAGATGAACGCACCTGATCCCTGCTGAGGATCTCGCCTTCGATCTCACTCGATTTCAGCACGTCTTCGGTAAGGGTCGCCAGCACGGCCTCTTGCTCAAGCGGAAAGCCGAGCATCTGCATTTTCCCGGCGAGTTTGCCTTGGGCGTGGCGCACCTCTCCTACAAGGCCGGCGATCGCTCGCTCATCCCATCGTAATTTCGGCCAGTCCGCCAGTTGATAGATGAACTGCATTATTCTACGCACCTTCTGCGTAGAATATGAGCGGCTATCGGCGCAAAGGCAAGGCTTTTCGACGCAGATTGTGCGTAGAATAGCCCGTGTATTCGACGCAGCGTGTCGCGTTACTCAGCCGGCGACGAACCGGAACCGCGTGCCGTCCTCGCCGTCGGGGCGGGGGCCGGGGCTATCGGCGCGGACCTGTCCCGCGCGATCGATGCGCAGGAACCGGTGGGTGGCGAGCGCCATCAGCACCACTTCGCCGGTCGGGGTCTCCATCCATTGGAACTCGGTCGCTTCGCCGGCGACGCCACCGGCGGTGACCACGCCGCCAGCGGTGACCGACAGCTGCCCAGCCGCGTGATGCAGGGCGACGCGGCCGAGGCCGACCGGCTCGATGGTGAGAGGTTCGGGCGCGCCGCCGACCACGGTGCCGAGCTTTGAGCCGAGGCCGACTGCCGGGTCCGTGGCCAGCACCAGTGTGCCGCGCTGGCCGGCAGGGATTGGCCGCATCAGGCCGCGCGGGTGCGGTTCGTCGACGGTGAGGCTGTCGAAATCGGCGTGGCCGCCGTCTTGCCCCGCTTCGTTATAGGCGAACAGGGCGTAGCGGATGCCCTGGAAGGTTTTGAGCTGAAACACCATGATCACCGGCTCGCCGATGCTGGAGAAGGTCTTGCCATCGGTCGAATAGCTGAGCTGCGCCATTTCGGTGAGGAAGTTGCACTCGGCGCGCAGCCAGATTTTTGGCGTCGCGACCGGCAGGGCGGTGGTTCTGCCGGTCTGGTAGTCGAAAGCGCGGATCTCGTAGCCGGCCACAGTGCGGGCGAGGCCGACCCAGCGCCAGGGCATGCCGAGCAGCGCGAGGCCGGCGACATCGCCCTGGGCAAGGCCGGCGCCATCGAGCGCGGCGGTGGCGGTGGAGAGCGGGCCGACGGCGCGCTGGGTCAGGGAGTTCCTGGCCCACCAGAAATCCTGGGCAGGCAGGGTGTGGAGCCTGAGGTGCCCCGGGCGTTCGCTCAGCGACCATTTGGCATCGACCGGCACGTGGTTCCATTGGAAGAGCGGGTTGAGCGTTGCGCCGTCAAAATCGTCGCTGCGGGCCGGCCAGGGCAGGGCGACGGGAGAGGGCGCAGCGCTGTTCGGCTTGACCCAGGTGCGCGGGGTGCGGCCGAGATTGCCGGCGAGCCCGAAATAGGGCCAGCCATCCTGCCAGGTGATGGGGGAGAGACAGGTCAGCCGGCCGAGCGAATTGTAATCCATCATCGACCAGCCCCACCATTCGCCGGTGGGAGTGTCGACAATGCCGCCCTGGTGCAGGTTGAGCCGGCCGTTATTGGCGGGGTTGGGCGGCACCAGCTCGAAGGGCGGCTCGAGCGTGAAGGGAATGCCGGCGCCCTTGATCTTGTAGCCTTCGACGAGGCCGAAATCCTCGTCGATAGAGATTGCCGGGTTGATCTCCCAGGGTCCGTCGATGTGGTCGGCGCGGGCGCAGGGCATGCGCATCGGCCCGGCGAACCAGGCGCTGGTAATCAGGTACTTGCCGTCGACCTTGTAGAAGTGCGCGCCTTCGCCCATCAGGCTGTCGGGTGGGGTCAGGTCGCGCTCGGTGCCGGCGAGCACGTGGTGGAGGCTCGGGTCGAGCTCGGCGATCCTGAGGTTGCGATAGCCCCAGACCACGTAGGCGCGCCCGTCATCGTCGAAGAACACCGTGAGGTCGTGGTAATTGTAGCTGGCCTCGCTACGGGTCCACGGCCCCGCCGGATCGGTGGCGGTAAAGATCTGCGTCTTCTGGCCGTTGACATTGGAGAAGATGTAGAACGTGCCGTTGCGATAGCGAATGCACGGCGCCCAGATGCCTTGCCCGTAGATCTCGCCCCCTTCGAGCCGGAAGGCCGGCGAGAGGTCGAGCCGCTCGAAGGCGTAGCAGAGCAGGGTCCAGTTCACGAGATCGGTGGAGCGCAGCACCGGCAGGCCCGGCATCACGTGCATGGTGGTGCCGGTCATATAGTAGGCGTCGCCGACCCGGATGATATCGGGATCCGAGAACTCTTCATAAAACAGCGGGTTAGTGAAGGTCCCGTCGCCATTGTCGGCGGTCCAGGTGGGCGTGGCGGTGCGCATGGGGGATCCGTTGGGCAGGGCGGGAAACGTCGTGCCGCCTCGCTCTGGGGCAGCCAAAGGCTACCTTAGATGCTGATATAGATCACATGGAAGGCAAAATCGCTGCCAACCGCGTATCCAAATGGTCGGATTGTACGCAATCTGTGGTCGATGAACGGAAAACCTGTTAGCTTGACACGGTGGGAGGGAGATGTGCCGTGACAGGGGATGGTCTGGTTCAGGCTTCGGTGCCGCTGGGGCTCTATACGAGTTGCAGCGTTGTGGCGCCGTGTGGCCTCCGTTCCGTCGACGGCATCATTGGTCTCATCGACATGCCCGAGGCTTTTTTCGAACCGGCGCGGGTCAAGGCAGGGCTGTTATGGTTCGCCGGCGGCTTTGTCGAATACCGATTCCCCTATCGGGCCGGACAGATTGAAGTGGTCGAGGCGGTCGAATTTTCGATGGAGCTCAGCTCCGATGCGCCGGGCACCTCACCCGACTGGCCGAGCCAGATCTCAATTGCCGTCAATGCGGTGACGATTGGCGCGTTGACCTTGGCGACGCCCGGAAAGCGGGCGGTTCAGCCGCGCGATGGGGTCGCACGATATGGGTCGGAGCAGGGCGATCTCAGCAACTGGCGGGTGACTGCCGACGGCACTTTCGTCGATGGCGAGCGGGTGTCCGAGGTGTCGGTTTCCGATCTCGGGCTCGATGCCAATCCGTCGATCCGGCTGCGCATCGGGGTTTCGGCGGACGCTCGCTTTCCAGGTGGGCTCAACATTTTCGGGAGCGGCTTCGGACAGCACGATCAGGAGATCGTCATGCGGCTCGAGGGGCGGCGCAACTAAATCCGGCGTGGCAGGGTCACTATGCATTTAGTCCTGATATTCGGATATTCATCGAATCGACCATGAGGTGGGTTGGTGGCGCCAGGGCGTCGCCGAGCCAGCTGATGGGCGGATCTGACCTGTGATGTCGAACATCAGTCATATATTTGTAATATAATGGAAATTGTCCGAGACGCGGCACCAGCGGGGCCAGCTTGTGCTTAGCCGTGACGTGCGTGCCTCATCACGACGCAGTGTGTATTACGATATCGGATGTACATCTAAACTCGAGTTGACAACCCGAGCTTCGCGGCTAGGATGGCGCACCGAAAGCGGTGGAGCGCTTTCGGCAAGGGAGTGCGACAGGCGCTCCCGCCATGGGGAGGAAAATCATGGATAGACGCAGCTTTTTGCTGGGTACCGCTGTCGGTGCCCTTACTGTTGCCGCCAATGGCCTGGCCTTCGCCCAGGATGCCGGCGGCACTGCACCGGACCTGGCGCAGTTCCCGCGCAACGAGACGGTGATCGTTCACAATCCCGAAGGGATCATCCGCAATCCGGCCTGGTTCAACCTATGGGCCGTCGGCGCCGGCAACGGCACCAGTAACGGCTTGCATAACCTGACCACCGATACGCTTTGGTTCATCGATCCGGATGCGGGCATCGAAGGGGCCAGCGAGAACGCGGTCTACAACTCGCTCGCCGACGATCTCTGGCAGTACAATGCCGATTTCACCGAAATGAGCGTCAAGCTCAAGCAGGGGATCTTCTGGAGCGATGGGGTCGAGTTCACCGCCGATGACGTGGTGTTCACCGTCGAGAAGCAGAAGGCAACGCCCGGCACCCCCTATAACGGCGCCTTCACCGCGCAGGTGAAGGAAGTCACCGCGCCGGACAAGTATTCAGTTCTCTTCAAGCTCAATGCGCCGAACTCGCGTTTCCACGCGCTGTTCTCGGTGCGCTGGACGGCGGCGTGGATCATGCCCAAGCATGTCTACGAAAAAGTCGAGGATATCCTCACTTACGACGCCAATCCGCCGGTCAGCATCGGGCCATATACGCTGCACTCGTTCGATCCGAACGGCACCTGGTATATCTGGCAGAAGCGTGAGGACTGGCAGCGTACGGCGCTGGGCATGATTGCCGAGCCCAAGCCGAAATATGTCATTTACCGCAACAACATCAGCACCGATAACCGTCTGATCGAGATCCGCAACGGCAACCTCGACATGGTGCATGACCTGACGCCGGAAGGCACGTTTGCGGTGGTCAAGGACGATCCGCAGATCCAGGGCTGGTTCCCGGGCTTCCCCTATGCCCACCCCGATCCGACCCTGCCGATGATCATCTTCAACCACCAGAACGAGAAGTTCCAGGACAAGCGCGTGCGCTGGGCCCTGGCGCTGATGCTCGATGCGCGCGCCATGTCGATGGCCTCGTATCGCGGCGCGGCGACGCTCTCGGCCATCTCGGTGCCGCCGACCGGCACGCATCCGCGCGACTATCATGCGCCGCTGCAGGACTTCCTGATCAACTACGAAGTCGATACCGGCACCCGCAAGATCAAGCCGTACGATCCCAATATCGGGCTGCAGATCGCTGACATGGTGCGTCCGCAGTTCGGCGACGCGGTGCCGACCGACGAAGCGGCGGTGCGCAACGCCTTCGGCTATGGCTGGTGGAAGCAGGACGTGGCGGCGGCCGAAGAGCTGTTGACGGCGGCCGGCTTCAGCAAGAACGGCAACCAGTGGATGATGCCGAACGGCCAGCCCTTCGCTTTCGAGCTGATGGTGCCGCAGGAAGGCGTGATCAACCGGCTGGGCGTGATGATCGCCCAGATGTGGACGCAGGCGGGCGTGCAGGCGACCGCGCAGGTGGACAGCGATCCGTGGGGCCGGCAGCGCGTCGGCAACTACGAAACCAACATCGCCTGGGCGGTGGAAACCTGGGGCGGTCACCCCGACCTCAGCTTCTTCCTCGACAGCTACCACTCGGCCTATGTGGCCAAGCCCGGCGAATCCCAGCCCGACCGCAACTGGATGCGCTGGAGCGATCCGCGGCTCGACGCCATCATCGAGAACATCCGCAAGATCGATTTCAACGATCCCAAGGGCATCGAGTACGGCCATCAGTTCGTGAAGCTGCATCTCGAGGAGATGCCGAACATCCCGATCATGGCCTACAACGTGTTCTCCATCCAGTCGAACCGCTTCTGGACCGGCTGGCCGAACGCCGAAAAGCCCTATGCCAACCCGGTGACCAACTGGTCGAACGGCCGCTACATCTTCACCCAGATCAGCCCGGTGGCTGGCTGAGGTTCTCCCAAGGGGTGAGAGGGGGCGCGGGCACTTTCCCGCGCTCCCTCCCGCCTTCTGGTGGAGCTCTGTGGCGCTGGCGGAGGGGGCTGAGCCGTTCACGATTGAACTGCGCCGGTCCTGGAGGTTGGCTTGATCTTGCCCCACCACCGCGTGTCATCCCAGCGAAAGCTGGGACCCAACTATCAGCTGGCGCGGGCGGTGAAATGGGTCCCAGCTTTCGCTGGGATGACATCGAGGGTGGGGCGATCGCAGTAGTTCAACTCATCCGCGGAGCGCGCCGCGGGAGCGGACGACAAGATGTCGCCGCGGGCTAGCCAGCCACCTCGGTTGATTAGGAGCATTTATGCAAGGCTATCTGTGGTTCGCCGCCAAGCGGTTCGTGCAGCTATTGGCGGTGATATTCTTCGGCGTCTCGGCGATGTTCGTCGTCACCTACCTGTCGCCGATCGATCCGGTGGAGCAGGTGCTGGGGCGGCTTTCGGCGCGCTCGAACCTGTCGCCTGAAGCGATCGCCGCGACACGGCTGGCGCTGACCGAGATGTTCGGCACCAACCAGCCGGTGCTCACCCAATATTTCAACTTCTGGACCCGGTTGCTGCGCGGCGATCTGGGCGCCTCGCTGATGGCCTTCCCGACCCCGGCAATGGAACTGGTGATGCGCGCGCTGCCCTGGACGCTGGGGCTGCTGCTGACCTCCACCGCCATTACCTTCGTCGTGGGGAACCTGCTCGGCGGGCTTGCCGGCTATTTCCAGAACAGCCGCTGGCTCAAGGCGTTCGGCATCGTCTCGATGGGGCTGCAGCCGATCCCCTATTACATCGTCGCCTTCATCATCCTCATCGTCTTCGGGTTCCTCTGGCCGGTGCTGCCGATCTCGGGCGGCTTCGCCATGGATGTGCGGCCGGGCTGGACGGTGCCGTTCGTTCTCTCGGTGCTGCAGCACTCGCTGCTGCCGGCCCTGTCGTTGGTGCTGGTGGGGCTGGGCGGCTGGTTCATCGGCATGCGGGCGCTGGTTTCCAACATCGTCACCGAGGATTACGTCACCTATGCCGAACTTGCCGGCGTCCGCCGCGACACCATTGTCGGCGGCTACGTGATCCGCAACGCGCTGGTGCCGCAGGTGACGGCGCTCGCCATGGTGATCGGCGGAGTGTTCTCGGGCACCGTGATCACCGAGCAGGTGTTCAACTATCCGGGGATGGGCTCGCTGCTCGTCGATGCGGTGAACGCCGGCGATTATTCGACCGTGCTCGCCGTCTGCACCATTTCGATCGCCGCCGTCGCCCTCGCCATCTTCATCGTGGATCTGTTGCACCCGCTGCTCGATCCGCGCGTCAAGGCGGAGTAAGCGCCAGATGTTCTCGGTTTTCCGCGACCTCGTTCGCTACAATGCCGAATTCACCATCGGGCTGATCCTGGTCGGCATCGTGGTCATTTTTGCGGCGCTGAGCTTCGTCTCGCCCGTCGATCCCTCGCAGATCTATCTCACCATTCCCGACCAGCCACCCTCGGCGCAATACTGGTTCGGCACCAATTCGCGCGGCCAGGATCTGTTCTGGCAGCTGTCGGCGGCGTTCAAGAACAGCCTGCTGTTCGGGCTCACCGTAGCAGTGTTGAGCCGCATCATCTCGATCGCGGTGGGGCTCGCCGCCGGCTATCTGGGCGGCTGGGTCGACCGGGTGCTGATGTTCATCAACGACATCTTCGTCGCCGTGCCGATCTTCCCGATCCTGGTGCTGTTCTATTTCGTGCTGCGCAACCACATGGACAGCTTCACCATGGCGCTGATCATGGCCTGCTTCGGCTGGCCGTTC
>NZ_DASZAW010000126.1:0-40404 GCF_035944845.1 Devosia sp.
GCCCTGCTCACGCAGAACCGCCTATGGGAGCCTACTCAGCCCAAAACAGCTTGACCGAGAACACAGATGCTCTCTTGCGAAAACTAAGGACTTAGCTTCGCTAAGCCCAAGTTTTCGCTTTCTCCCCCGCCAAGGGGGAGAGGCCCGACTGATACTGAGGCGCAAGTGGAAGGCACGGATCATCTCCCCCTTGGCGGGGGAGAAAGCAAAATCTTAGGTTTAGCCGTTTGGCTAAGCCTTAGATTTTGCAAGAGAGGGGGTCTTGGAGGGTGCGATGGCTCGGCCCTCACACCACCACGATGCCCGAATGCTTCGCCTTGTTCTCGGGCTCGACATGGATGGTGATCTGCGCCCGCTCCACCGCTTCGCGGAGCTTCGCTTCGATGCCGTCGCAGATGGCGTGCGCTGCTTCGACGCTCATCGTGCCGGGCACCACCAGGTGAAAATCGATGAAGGTCATCGCCCCCGCCTGCCGGGTGCGGATATCGTGCGCCTCGATCGCGCCATCGGCATTGGCCGAGATGATCTCGCGGATCTGGTTGAGGAGCCTGGGCTCCACGGCCACGTCCATCAGCCCGATGACGCTCTGCTTGATCAGTTCCCAGCCCGACCACAGGATTGCCACCCCGACCAGCGCCGCAAGGATGGCGTCGAGCTGCACGAAGCCGGTCGCCGCCGCCAGCAGCACGCCGATCAGCACGCCCAGCGTCGAGACCACATCGGTCCACAGGTGCCTGCCATCGGCGATCAGCGCCGGCGACTGCTCCTCGCGGCCACGCCGCGACAGCCACCAGGCCCAGCCGGCATTGATGCCCGTCGCCAGCACGCTCACGCTGAGGCCCAACGGATCGAGCTTGAACTCGCGCGGGTTGATGAAGCCATAATAGGCCTCGCGGAAAATCAGCAGCGCCGCCACCGCGATGAAGATGCCGATCACCACCGCGGAAAAATACTCGGCCTTGTAATAGCCATAAGGCAGGCTGGCATCGGCCGGACGCGCCGCGAGCCGCACCGCGATCAGCGCCACGATGGCGGTCACCACGTTGACCACGCTTTCGAGCGCATCGGAGAACAGCGCGATCGAGCCCGTCGCCCAGGCGGCATAGCCCTTCAGCGCCAGCACCAGCATGCCGATCGCGAGGCTGCCATAGGCGACGCGCACCGCCAGATTTGAATTGCCGCTTGCCATCAGCGGCCAATAGACGAGCCCTCGCACGCTGACAAGTCACTGAATTTGCATGTGATTTTGAGAAGCGTTCGCATCTGGGCAAGCGAGGGCAGGAAAAGTTGCAGACTTTTCCGTCCGACCCGAGCCACTGGGCAACGGGGAATCGTTTGACCCGCTACGGGCCCCTCACTACAACCCATTGATAGCGCAGCGTTCCTTGATGGACTGAAACTCACGCCTGGTGCGGTCGACCCAAATCGGGGACCAAATCCGGGGCTGCTGGTTGGTCGAAAAGCGAACTCTGCCTTTGTGCAAAACAGAGGCGAGATGAACAAATCCCTGATCCTGCCGGCGGACACCGCCGTAATGCTCTGCGGCCATGGCAGCCGTAACCAGCTCGCCGTCGGCGAGTTCGCGGTGCTGGCCGAGCGGCTGCGCGAGCGCCTTCCCGGCGTCCCGGTGGAGTATGGCTATCTCGAGTTCGCCAATCCGGTGATCCATCAGGGGCTCGACAAATTGCGGGCCGGTGGCGCCAAACGCGTCCTCGCTGTGCCGGGCATGCTGTTCGCTGCCGGCCACGCCAAGAACGACATTCCCTCCGTGCTCAACACCTATGCCGCCGGCAAGGATGTCGAGATCACCTATGGCCGCGAGCTTGGTGTCGACCTGAAGATGCTGCGCGCCGCCGGCGACCGTATCCAGCAGGCGATCGATGCCTCGCCCCACGAGGTGCCGCGCCACGAGACGCTGCTGGTGGTGGTCGGCCGCGGCGCCTCCGACCCCGATGCCAATTCCAATGTCGCCAAGGTGATGCGGCTGCTCTGGGAAGGCATGGGTTTTGGCTGGGGCGAGGTCGCCTATTCCGGCGTCACCTTTCCGCTGGTGGCCCCGGCGCTCGATCATGCGGTGAAGCTCGGCTACCGCCGCATCATCGTCTTCCCGTATTTCCTGTTCACCGGCGTGCTGGTCAAGCGCATCTACGATGCCGCCGACGAGGCGGCGGCCAGGTACCCTGACATCGAGTTCCTCAACGCCCCCTACCTCAACGACCATCCTTTGGTGGTCGAGACCTTCCTCGATCGCATCCAGGAAATGCTGGTCGGCCAGAACCTGATGAACTGCGCCATGTGCAAGTATCGCGAGCAGGTGCTGGGCTTCGAGGCTGAGGTCGGGTTGAAGCAGGAGAGCCACCACCATCACGTCGAAGGCATCGGCGGCGGGCTGGAAAACTGCCCCTGCAAGGGCGATTGCGATTCATCGTGCCGCGACGAGTCCTTCTGCCTGAAGCACAACCTGCCCTGGACGCCGCTCCATTCCCATGATCATGGGCACAGCCAAAGGCATGACCACGGTCACGAGCACGCTCATCCGCATACCCATCCGCACACTCACGCCCCGGCGGCGCGGCACGCGCTGGTCGCCAACCCGGCCTTCCCGGTGATCCGCCTCGGCGGCAGCCACGATCACGGCTACCCCGAGGATCACGGTCATCACCACGGCGACGGCGCGCACCACCATCACGATCACGCCGACCACCACCACCACCCCTATCCGCACGCCGATCACCCGCTCGGCCCGCTGACCCTCCCCAAGGTTCCGGGTCGCCTGGCGCGTGAGGACAGCGAGAGCTGATGCCGCTGTTCGATCGCTACATCGCGGTGGATTGGTCGGCGGCGAATACGCCGAAGCGCGGCAAGGATTCGATCTGGATCGGCGAACTCGGTCCCGAGGGCCGAGTGCCGAGCCTGAACCCGCCGACCCGCCACGCCGCGATGGCAGAGATCGCCACCCGCCTGCTGGCTGCCCGCCAGCGCGGCGAACGCATTATGCTCGGCTTCGACTTCGTCTTCGGCTATCCGCGTGGCGCCGCGACGGCTATCGCCGCTGCAACCCTCGATCTCGCCCACCCGCCAGCCGGCACCGTGCAGGGCAAACGGCCAACGGATGGTGCGGCGCGCGAAGAATCCCCCCCACCCTGTCCCTCCCCCGCAGGGGGGGAGGAGACCGGAACACTGGCGGCAGTGAGAGCGTCTCCCTCCCCCTTGCGGGGAGGGGACGGGGGTAGGGGTGCGTTTCCCGCGCCAGCCCGTCTACCGGGCGATCAGCCACCATGGCTGCAGCTCTGGTCAACGCTGGCCAGCACCGTCGTCGACAGCGCGGACAACCGCTCCAATCGCTTCCAGCTCGCCGAAGCGATCAACCATCGGCTTGCCGACGGTCCGCATTTCTGGGGCCACCCGCACCAGCACAGCTACGCCGCTTTGCGAGCCAAACGCCCGACCGCGGCTTACGCCAATCTCCCTGAGCGGCGGGTGGCAGAGCACTATGTTCGCAGCGCCCAGCCGGTGTGGAAACTGACCGGCGTCGGCTCGGTCGGCAGCCAGGCCATGCTTGGCATCGCGCGCCTCGCGGCCCTGCGTGCCGATCCGCGCCTTGCCGCCGACATCGCCGTCTGGCCCTTCGAAACGGCCTTCGCCGCCGACCTCAGCAGGCCTATCACCATCACCGAAATCTATCCCTCGTTGTTCCCGGTCAGCGTGGCCGACGGCCTGCCGCGTGACCGCGCCCAGGTCGAGGTCACCACCAGTCGTTTTGCCGAGCTCGACCGCGCCGGTCTGCTCGAAACCTTCCTAAGCCCGCCCGCCGGACTGACTGCCGACGAACGCGCCGTCCTCATTGCCGAGGAAGGCTGGATCGCCGGCGCCGGCCACCAGGCGCTGCTCGCCCGGTTGCAGAGCGCCCCATGAACTACCTCCGCGATCCCGCTGCCATCTACGCGCAGAGCTTCGCCACCATCGAAGCCGAAGCCGACCTGTCGGCGCTCGCGCCCGAGCTCCGCGCCGCCGCCATCCGCATGATCCACGCCTGTGGCATGGTCGATCTCGCAGCCGACATCGTCGGCGATCCCGTCGTGGTCGCGGCTTCTCAGGATGCGCTGCGCGCCGGCGCCCCGGTCCTCTGCGATTGCGAAATGGTCCGCTCGGGCATCATCCGCCGGCACCTCCCTGAAGCCACCGAGCTCATCCTCACGCTCAACGATCCCACGGTCGCCGCGCTCGCCAGCTCCCTCGGCACCACCCGCTCCGCCGCCGCCGTCGAACTCTGGCGCCCCCATCTTGCCGGCGCGGTCGTGCTCATCGGCAACGCCCCGACGGCATTGTTTCACCTCATCGAGACGATCGGGGCCGGCGGGCCACGCCCGGCGGCGATTATCGCTGCGCCGGTCGGTTTCGTGGGGGCGGCCGAGAGCAAGGCCTTGCTCGCGTCCAACCGGCTTTCTATGCCATTCCTCACGGTGCGCGGGCGCCGCGGTGGTTCGGCCATTGCCAGCGCCGCCTTCAACGCCATTTCGAAAGACCTCGCATGACCGCCTGGCTGCACATCGTCGGGGTAGGTGAGCGGGGGCCGAGCGAGCTGCCGGCCTCCTACAAGCTGCTGCTCAGCTACGCCGACACCGTCATCGGACCGGCCCGCCTGCTTGCCGATCTCGAGCCGGTGACCCGGCCCAGTGCCAGCGCCGACCTCTTCAACCCCGAATTCGTCACCAAGCGCAGCTTCGAGGCCGTCGCCCGCGCCCTCGCCGGCGAGGAGCCCGACCATTCGCCCGCCGCAACCTATGCCGATGGCCGCACCCTGATCGAATGGGAGCCCCCGCTCGAAAGCATGATCGAGCAGGTGATGGCGCTGCGCGAGACCCCCACGGTTATTCTCGCCTCGGGCGATCCGATGTGGTTCGGCATCGGCGCCACGCTGACCCGCTACCTGCTGCCCTCCGAGTTCGTCATCCACGCCCACCCCTCGGCCTTCCAGCTCGCCGCGGCGCGGCTGCACTGGCCGCTGCAATCGGTGGCGACTGTTTCGCTGCACGGCCGTGCGGTGGAGACGCTCCATCCGCATCTGCTGCCCGGCAACCGCATCCTGGCGCTGACCGCCGATCACACCACTGTCGACCTTGCCATCGAACTGCTGGTCGATCGCGGCTACGGCCGCAGCCTCGTCACCACCCTCGAAAATCTCGGCGGCCCCGAAGAAAAGATCACCTCCGACGAGGCCGAAAGCTTCAACAGCCGCGAGGTCGAGGATTTCTACGTTCTCGCCATCGACTGCGTCCCCGATTTCACCGCGCCGTTGCTGCCGCCGACCCCCGGCCTGCCCGACGAGGTGTTCGTCACCGATGGCCAGTTGACCAAGCGCGAAGTGCGCGCCGCAACACTGGCCAAGCTCGCCCCGTTCCCTGGCGCGCTGCTCTGGGATGTCGGCGCCGGCTCGGGCTCGATCGCCATCGAGTGGATGCGCGCTGCTCGCGACGCCAAGGCCATCGCCTTCGAGCGCGAGGGTGAGCGCTTGCAGATGATCGCCCTCAACGCCGCGGCGCTCGGCGTGCCCAACCTCGAAATCGCCAGCGGCGAGGCTCCGGGGACCTTTGGCCGTAGGCCTCCGCCCGACGCCATCTTCATGGGCGGTGATGTCGGCAATGACGATCTGTTCGATGCCTGCTGGAGCGCCCTCAAACCCGGCGGACGGCTGGTCGCCAATGCTGTCACCCTCGATGCCGAACACGCGCTCTATTCGCGCCACCTGCAACTGGGCGGCGAGCTGAGCCGCATCGAGATCTCCGTGCTCGATCGCGTCGGTGGCCATCGCGCCTTCAAGCCGCGCATGGCGGTGACGCAATGGCTGGTCACCAAGGCAATGCATGGCCTCGTGGTGACGCCGTGACCGGCATTCTGTACCTCGTGGGCGTCGGCCCGGGTGATCCCGAGCTGCTGACCTTGAAGGCCGCCCGCCTGCTCGGCGCCATCCCCGTCATTGCCTATCCCACCACCGGCGAGGACGCGGCCCTGGCGCTCGAGATCGCCACCCCGCACCTCAATGCCGCGGCCGAACGGCTGCCGATCGCCATCCCGATGGCGGTGGAGCGCGGCCCCGCCCAGGCGGCCTATGACGGCGCCGCCGCAGCCATCCTCGTCCATCTCCGCGCCGGCCGCGATGTCGCCTGGCTTTGTGAAGGCGACCCGCTGTTCTATGGCTCTGCCATGTACCTGGTGGCCCGGGTCGGCCCGCATGCCCCGGTCGAGATCGTCCCCGGCATCACTTCGTTGACCGCCGCCGCTGCCGTCGCAGGCCGCCCACTGGCAGCGCGCAACGAAATGCTCAAGGTGCTGCCGGCGCCGCTCGACGACGCCACGCTCCGCACCGAGCTCTCCGCCACCCCGGTCGCCGCCATCATCAAGGTCGGCCGCCACTTCGATCGGATCCGCACCCTGCTCGCCGAGACCGGCCATGCCGAGGGCGCCGTGGTGGTCGAGCATGCGACCACCACGCGCCAGCGCATCACCCGCCTCGCCGATTTCGCCCATGAGGAGCGACCGTACTTTTCCACTATCCTCTGCTATCGCGGCACCGAGGCCTGGGGCGTAACCGCCGGAGCCGGCCGATGACCACCCCCGCCATCATCATCTTTGCCGATACCGGCCTCGATACCGCCACCCGTATTGCCGAGGCGACCGGTGGCGAGATCTACACCTGCGGGCAGGGCGGCGCCGATGCGCTCAAGCTCCTGCCCCGCCTGTTCTCCGAGGGGCGCCCGATCATCGGCGTCTGCGCCGCCGGCATCCTGATCCGCCTCCTCGCCTCCAGCCTCGAGAACAAGCAGAAGGAGCCGCCGGTACTCGCCGTATCGCTCGGCGGCGCCAGCATCGTGCCGCTGCTCGGCGGCCATCGCGGCGCCAACTGGCTGGCGCGCGAACTGGCCGATGAACTGGGCGGCCACCCCGCCATCACCACGGCGTCCGACAGCAAGTTCCTCCATAGCCTCGATGAGCCGCCACAGGGCTGGGTGCTCGGCACCCCGCAGGATGCCAAACCCGCCATGATGGCGCTGCTGCTGGGCGCCAAGCTGCAGATCGAAGGCGAAGCGCCGTTCCTCGCCGAGGCCGGCTACCCGGTCTCTTCGATGGGGGCGGTCAAGGTGCTGGTCACCGAACAGAAGCTCCGGATCGAGCGCGGCGTTGTCTATCACCCCAAGACCTTGGTGGCCGGTGTCGGCTGCGAGCGTGGCGCCGAGGCCGAGGAAGTCATCGGCCTCATCGACTTTGCGCTTCGCCAGCAGAACCTCGCGCCCGAAAGTCTCGTCGCCATCGCTTCGATCGACATCAAGGCGGACGAGCCGGCTTTGCTCGAGGCGGCCCGGCATTTCAAGGTGCCGTTGCGCCTGTTCTCGTCGGCCGAGTTGCTGCAGGAGCGCTACCGCCTCAAATCCCCATCCGACTACGTCGAAGAGACCGTCGGCACCCCGAGCGTCGCCGAAGCCGCCGCGCTCAAGGCCGGCGCGCTGGTCGTCGACAAGCTCAAGTCCGACCGCGCCACCTGCGCCATCGGCAAGGCGCTGCGCCCGATCGACCCCGCAACCTTCGGTCGCCGCCCCGGCGTGCTGCACCTCGTCGGCATCGGCCCGGGCGAAGCCGTTTCGCGCACTGCCGCAGCCGTCAATGCGCTCGAACAGAGCACTGACTGGGTCGGCTACGAGCTCTATCTCGATCTCGTCGCCGACCTCCGCCGCGGCCAGGACGAGCATCGCTATGGCCTGGGCGAGGAGGAGAGCCGCGTCCGCCATGCCCTCGAGCTCGCCGCCGAGGGCAAGGTGGTGTCGCTGGTCTGCTCGGGCGACGCCCAGATCTACGCCATGGCGGCGCTCGCCTACGAACTGCTCGATGCCACTGGCGCACGCGCTGTCTCCGAGGTGGCGCGGCGCGTCAACCTCGAGACCCATCCCGGCATCTCCGCCTTCCAGGCCGCGTCGGCCGCCGCCGGGGCGCTGATCGGACACGATTTCTGCTGCATCTCGCTCTCCGACCTCCTGACCCCGCGCGAGGATATCCTGAAGCGGCTCGACGGCGCCGCTCGCGCCGATTTCGTTACCGCGCTCTACAACCCGCGCTCACAGCGCCGCACCGACCTGATCGAGGAAGCCAAGCACATCTTCCTCGGCCATCGACCGCCCTCGACGCCGGTGATCATCGGCTCCAACCTCGGTCGCCCGACCGAGAGAGTCCGCGTCGTCCGGCTGGCCGATTTCGATCCGACCGAAATCGATATGCTGACCATCGTGATGATCGGCTCCAGTACCTCCCGCACCTTCCAGCGTGGCGCCGGCACCGTCGCCTACACCCCGCGCGGCTATGCGGCCAAGGGGGCGCAGGATGCTCCCTAAACAAGGCCCCCTCACCCGGCCTGCGGCCGACCTCTCCCCCCAGGGAGAGGTGAGCTGGGGCACGATCCAACCTCCTCGCCACCTCTCCCTTTGGGGGAGAGGTCGCCGCGCAGCGGCGGGTGAGGGGGCCTTCTTCAACTCTGGAAAAAGATGACCGTCTATTTCATCGGCGCCGGCCCCGGCGCGCCTGATCTCATCACGCTGCGCGGCCAGCGGCTCATCGAGCGTTGCGAAGTCTGCCTCTATGCCGGCTCGCTGGTACCCGCCGAGATCGTTGCCGCCGCCCCCGAAGGTGCGCTGGTCCGCGACACCGCGCCGATGCATCTCGACGAGATCATTGACGAAATCATCAAAGCCAATGATGCCGGCAAGGATGTATCGCGTGTCCATTCCGGCGATCCCTCGATCTATGGCGCGGTCGCAGAGCAGATGCGTCGGCTCGACGCACTCGACATCCCCTACGAGGTGGTCCCTGGCGTTCCCGCCTTCGCCGGCGCCGCCGCCCGCATCGCCGCCGAACTGACCTTGCCGGAGATTTCGCAGACCATCATTCTCACCCGCACTTCGGGCAAGGCCTCGGCCATGCCGGAATCGGAAAGCCTCGAGATCCTGGGACAGAGCAAGGCGACCCTTTGCATCCACCTGTCGATCCGCAACTTGGGCTATGTCGAAACGGCGCTCACCCCCAATTACGGCGCCGACTGTCCGGTGGTCATCATCTACCGCGCCACCTGGCCGGACGAAGAGGTGATCTTCACCACCCTCTCTCAGATGAAAGCCCGGGTGCGCGAAGAAAAGATCACCCGCACGGCGCTCATTCTCGTCGGCCGCGTTCTCGGCGAAACGCGCTTCCGCGAGTCGAAACTCTATGACGAGAGTTTTGCGCATGTGCTGCGCAACGCGGGCAAGAAAAAGCTGAGGGCTGGGGGATGATGGCGAGGTCGGTGCTCGCCGACCCCCACCCCTGTCCCCTCCCCGCAAAGGGGAGGGAGACGCCAACACCACGATCGGTGAGGAACGAAGACTTGCGAGCGCACGTCACCTCGCCCCTTGCGGGGGAGGAACAGGGTGGGGGGTACACTTCCCGCACCAGCCTCTCAGCGAGCTCACACCAGCTTCAGCGCTGCAATGGCCTGACCCACCGTCGGCACCTCGTGCGCTGGTGGCAACGGTGGCCGGGCGATCATGAACACCGGCAGCCGCAATCGCAAAGCTGCCTGCAGTTTAGCCTCGGTCTGCGCTCCGCCGGAGTTCTTGCAGATCAGGTGGGTGATCCCCTGCTCCTGCATCATCTGGAACTCGCCATTAAAGAAGAATGGCGGTCGCGCGAGGAGCGACGTGGCGTTGACCGGCAGTTCCTTTTCCGGCGGCTCGATCGAGCGCACCACGAAGCTGCAATCGGTGCGCTTGAGGTAGGTATCGAGCTGCGTGTGTCCCACCGTCAGCAGGGCCCGCGCCCCCTTGGGAAGGCTTGCTGCCGCTTCCTCAGCGTTCGCCACATGCTTCCAGAACGCATATTGCGGCTCGCTCCAGGCCGGCCGGGTCAGCCGCACCAGCCGCAGCCCCGCCAGTTCCGCGGCCCGCACGGCGTTGCGCTTGATCTCCTCGGCATAGGGGTGCGTCGCGTCCACCATCCGGTCGAAACGCTCGGTGATGATGTAGTTGCCCATCCCGTCGCCACCGCCGAAGCCGCCAATGCGCACCTCGCCCGCCGGCAGCATCGGCTCGCTGGTCCGGCCGGCCAGCGACGTGGTCACGGCATGGCCCATTTTGGTCAGTTGCGCGGCAAGTTGCCGAGCCTCTTCGGTCCCGCCGAGGATCAGGATCTTCATCTATTCGCTTTCCCCAAGTCCGGCGCCCGGCTATGCCGACGCGGCGCCACCAGTACCCCCCGGTCTGGTTGCGATAATTCTATCTTAACCGCTAGTCCCAAGATTTTGCAGCATAATCTTCAGGTGGCCGGATGAATGGCCTGGTTGTTGCCGCTCCCCGCTCCGGTTCGGGCAAGACGACGCTTACCCTCGGACTGCTGGCGGCGCTAAACCGGCGCGGCTTGAGCGTCGCGCCGGCCAAGACCGGCCCCGACTATATCGACACCACCATCCTCGCCCGCGCCGCCGGTCGCCCTGCCATCAACCTCGATCCCTGGGCGATGTCGCCAAGCCGCCTGCATGATCTTGCGGTGAGCCACGCCGCGGCGACCGACCTGCTCCTCGTCGAAGGCGTCATGGGCCTGTTCGATGGCGCCGCCGACGGCCGCGGCTCCACCGCCGATCTCGCGGCGACGCTCGGCCTGCCGGTGATCCTGGTGCTCGATGCCGAACGGCAATCGCAGTCGATCGCTGCCCTCGCCCACGGCTTTGCCACCTGGCGGCCCGAGGTTAAAGTCGCCGGCCTGATCGTCAACCGCGCCGCCTCCACCCGGCACGAACTGATGCTCCGGGCCGCGCTGAGCGCCGTCGATATCCCGCTGCTTGGCGTCATCCCCAAACGTGAAGCCCTTGCACTCCCCGACCGTCACCTCGGCCTCGTCCTCCCCGGCGAGATCGCCGGTTTCGATACGGTGGTGGCCACCGCCGCCGAAGCGATGGAGGATTATGTCGACCTGAATCGGTTGTTGTCCCTGTCGTCCTCGCTGACGCCGGCGGGCACCTCCCCCCTTGTGGGAGCGGTTGGGAAGGGGATAGCACCGCGCGCCGGCCTTCCTCCCCTCGGCCAGCACATCGCCATCGCCCGCGACGATGCCTTCGCCTTCCTCTACCCACATTGGCTCGCCGACTGGCGCGAGGCGGGCGCCAGCCTCAGCTTCTTCTCGCCGCTCGCCGATGAGGCCCCGGACCCAGCCGCCGATGCCGTCTTCCTCCCCGGCGGCTACCCCGAACTGCACGCTGCGCGGCTGGCCGCCGCCGAAAACTTCATGCGCGGCCTGCGGGCGAGCGCCGAACGCTCGGCGCTGATCTACGGCGAGTGCGGGGGCTTCATGGTGCTGGGCGCCAGCCTCACCGACAAAGTCGGTGCGACCTATCCGATGTCCGGGCTATTGCCGCACGAGACCCGCATCGACCGCCCCAAGCGGGTTCTCGGCTACCGCCGCCTCGTGCACCAGAGCCCGCTGCCGTTCCCGCAGCACCTCGCCGGTCACGAGTTCCACTACTCATCGGCCCGCAAGACCCATGGCACGCCATTGTTCAGCGCCACCGATGCGCTGGGCGAGGCGCTGCCGCCGATGGGTTTGGTGCAGGGGCGGGTGCTGGGGTCGTATGCGCATGTCATTGACGTGGCGTCTCGGCCCTAGATCAGGCGCTGGTGCAGGCTGACCCCCACCCCTGTCCCCTCCCCCTAAGAAAGGGGAGGGAGACCAAAACACCGACATCAAGGTATGCGTCTCCCTCCCCATGTTTAGGGGGAGGGGACAGGGGTGGGGGTCGACAACCACCGGCGGCTAGGTGGGCTACTCAGGCTTCCGGATCATGTACGTGTCCATGATCCAGCCGTTCCGCGCCTGCGCCTCGCGGCGCTTCACATCGATCTCGTCCATGACCTCGGACACTTGGCCGGCAACGAGAATCTCGTCTGCTGTCCCAAGATAGGCGCCCCAGAAGATCTCCGTCTGGTCTGCTGCAAACCGCCGGAACACCTGGTGGTTGTCGAGCATCACCACGGCGCTGCTCAGCCCGTCCGCCTCGCCTTCGCCCACCCGACGCCCGGTGGTGATGGTTACCGCCTCGCCGACCCGGTTGAGCGTCACCTGGTGCTGCGCTGCCAGTGCCTGCGGCGCCGAGATGCCGGGAATGACTTCAATGGCGATTTCCCACCCCGCTGCCTGCATGTCCTTGAGGATACGCAGCGTTCCGTCATAGAGCGCCGGATCGCCCCAGACGAGGAACGCCCCGACACCATCCTCGGACAACTCCGCGAACATCCGCCGATAAGCCACTTCCAGCTTGTCGCGCCATTCCTTGACGCTGTCGCGGTAGTCCGGCGTCTCGGCCTTCCGCCGGGACGGGATGGCGAACTCCACCAGCCGGTAGCGCGGCCCGGTGACGAATTGCTCGAGCATCGCCAGCCGGATGGCATTGAGCCCGGCCTTCTCCTCGCCCTTGTCGGGCATGAAGAACACCTGGGCGCGGTTCATCGCCTTGACCGCCTGGAGCGTCAGGTAGTCCGGGTTGCCGGCGCCGATGCCGATGACGAGGATGGTGCGCATCCATCCTCCCTATCGGATCATGGCGTCAGCGGCTAGAACGGCGGGCATGGCGAAATCCCTCATGTTCATGGGCACCGGGTCCGATGTCGGCAAGTCGCTGCTGGTCGCCGGGCTTTGCCGCGCCTATGCCAATCGCGGGTTGCGGGTGGCGCCGTTCAAGCCGCAGAACATGTCCAACAACGCCGCCGTCACCGCCGATGGCGGAGAGATCGGCCGCGCCCAGGCGCTGCAGGCCCGCGCCGCCCGCCGCGACCCCGTCACCGCCATGAATCCGGTGCTGCTGAAGCCAGAGGGTGAGACCGGCTCGCAACTGGTGCTGCGCGGCCAGCGCGTCGGCAGCTTTGCGGCGCGCGAGTACTGGAAGAAGCGCGGTGAGTTGCTGCCGCAGGTGCTGGCTGCCCATGCCGAACTTGCGGTTGGCGCCGACCTGATCCTCGTCGAGGGCGCCGGCAGCGCTTCCGAGGTCAACCTCCGCGGCAACGACATCGCCAATTTCGGCTTCGCCCGCGCCGCCGATCTCCCGGTAATCCTTGCCGGCGATATCCAGCGCGGCGGTGTCATCGCCGCATTGGTCGGCACCTTCGCGGTCATCGACCCTGCTGATGCCGCGCTGATCGCCGCCACGCTGGTGAACAAGTTCCAGGGCGATCCGAGCCTGTTCGAGGATGGCCGCCATTTCATTGCCGAACGCACCGGCGTCCCCTGTCTCGGTCCGGTCCCCTGGTTCACCGACGCGCGAAACCTTCCGGCCGAGGATGCACTGGCGCTCGAGGAACAGCAGACGCCGAGGCGGGGCGCCTATCGCATCGTGGTGCCGCGGCTGCCGCGCATTTCCAACTTCGACGACCTCGATCCGCTGCGCCTCGAGCCCGGTGTCAGCCTCGAGATCGTCCAGCCTGGCCGCCCGTTGCCCTATGGCGAGCTGATCATCCTCCCCGGCTCCAAGGCCACCCGCAACGACCTCGCGGCTTTGCGCGAGTATGGCTGGGACATCGATATCCTCGCCCATCACCGCGCTGGCGCCCGCGTGCTCGGGCTGTGCGGCGGCTTCCAGATGCTGGGCCACACCGTGTTCGACCCGTTGGGCCTCGAAGGCGTCGTCGGTACCTCGGCCGGCCTTAACCTCCTCGACGTCGACACCGTCCTCGGCCCGACCAAGGAGCTCAGGGTCGAGCAGGCGACGTTCGCCCTGACCGGTGACCCGCTGGTCGGCTATCACATGCACATGGGCGTCACCCGCGGCCGCGGCCTCGAGCGCCCCTTCGCCCGCATCGGCGATGCCGCCGATGGCGCGGTGAGCGCCGACGGCACGGTGATGGGGACGTATCTCCACGGCCTGTTCGCCGCCGACAGCTTCCGCCGCAATTTCCTTGGTTCGGCGGCTGCGACATCGAGCCTGGCCTATCAGACGACGATCGACGCGACGCTCGATGCACTGGCGGCGCATCTCGAACGGCACCTCGATCTCGATGCTCTGCTGGAGTTGGCCCGATGAGCGACAGCCGCAGTCGGGCTCCCTCTCCCGCTTGCGGGGGAGGGGGGACCAGCCGAAAGGCTGGTGGGAGGGGGGAGCGGCATACACCGGCCTTGCCTCATCCGCCCACGATCACCGCGTGGGGCACCCCCCTCCCACCACGCTTTCGCGTGGTTCCCCCTCCCCCGCAAGCGGGAGAGGGCATCCCGACTGCGGGCGTCGGTGGGTTGCCCTGATGTACGCCCTGCTTGCACCGCTGGCTCTACTGTTCGAGCGCCTCGTCGGCTACCCCAACAGTCTTGTTGCCCGCATCGGCCACCCGGTGATGTGGATCGGCAAGCTGATCTCGTTGCTCGACCTGCGACTGAACCGCGACGTCAATCGCCGCGCCAAGGGCGTGCTGGCGCTTATCATCCTGCTCGCCGCCACCGGCCTCGTCACCGTGGCCATCGCCTGGCTCTGCCACCTCATCCCCTATGGCTTTATCCTCGAAGCGATACTCGCCTCCGCCTTCCTGGCGCAGAAGGCGCTCGGCGACGCGGTGCGCTTCGTTGCTGCTGCGCTCCGCCGCAGCCTGCCCGAGGGTCGCACCGCGGTGAGCCACATCGTCGGCCGCGATCCGCAAGCCCTCGACGAACCCGGTGTGGCCCGCGCCGCCATCGAGTCGCTGGCCGAATCCACCTCCGATGCCGTGGTCGCGCCGCTGTTCTGGCTGTTGCTGCTCGGGCTCCCGGGCATCGCGCTCTATAAGGCCGTGAACACCGCGGATTCGATGATCGGCCACAAGACCGAGCGGCATCTCGAATTCGGCTGGGCCAGCGCCCGCTTCGATGACCTCGTAAACCTGATCCCCGCGCGCCTCACTGCGCTGCTGATCGCCGGCGGCGCCTTCTTCCTCAAGGGCGCGCAGCCGGAGGCAGCCTGGTCTACCGCGTTGCGCGATGCGCACAAGCATGAGAGCCCAAATGCCGGCTGGCCCGAAGCCGCCATGGCCGGCGCGCTCGGCTTCCGCCTCGGCGGCCCGCGCAGCTATGACGGGGAGGTGGTGGAGCTGCCGAGCTTCGGCGACGGACGGGCCGAGCTCGGCGCCGGCGACATCGATCTGTCGCTGAAGCTCTATTCGGTGACGCTGAACCTGACGCTGGCGGTGACGATGCTGGTGGCGCTGGTGATTTGGCGACTATCTAGCTGAGAGAGACGGCAGTAGGCAGTAGACAGCGAGCCGGCAGTGCGGGAGTTTCTATGACTGCCGACTGCCGACTGCCGACTGCCGACTGCCGACTGCCGACTGCCGACTGCCGACTGCCGACTGCCGACTGCCGACTGCCGACTGCCGACTGCCGACTGCCGCACCCCTCAAGCCTCATGCACCCGCCGCTGGATCACCTCAGCTTCCGGCGCCGACCCTTTGAGCACCATCGGCAACCCTGCCACCACGAAATAGGCGTCGTCGCAGATCTCGGCGATCCGCTGGTGCGCCGAGCCGGCGAGATCGCGGAACATGCGCGCCATGGCGTTGTCGGGGACGATCCCGAGCCCAACTTCGTTCGAGACGAGGATCACCCGGGCCGCGGTCGTCGTCGTGAGCGTTGCCAGCAGTTCATCCACCGCCGCTGCTACGTTCTCGTTGGCGACGATCAGGTTGGTGATCCACAGTGTCAGGCAGTCGACCAGGATCGCGTCATGCGATTTGGCCGCTTGCACGATAGCGGCGCTGAGCCGGATCGGCTCCTCGATGGTGGCGAAAACCTGCGCCCGCTGCTGCTTGTGGCTCGCCACCCGGTCGCGCATTTCCGCATCCAGCGCCTGCGCCGTAGCGAGGTAGGCGGGCCGCGTTCCCGCTCGCATCGTCAGCCGCTCGGCAAAGCCGGTCTTGCCCGAGCGCGCCCCGCCCAGCACCAGAACATGACCCATTTGCTGCCTCCTCGCCGTCCTTCTCTGCCCTGGAGCAATGCGCTCTGGGGCGCTTCGATCCCACGGTGCTGGACTTTGTCCGCATGTGAGCCATGCGGCAAGCGACCTTTCCAGCCGCTTTCCTTTGCTTATTCTACTTTCGTCTAGAAACCTTTGGCATTAAGGTCCGCGCCGGACTCGGGGGGCTCCTGGGTCGGCAAGCCACTAGTTGTCGCGAAGGAGTGCGCGTTCGGTGCCTAGGTACTATCTCGGGGTGGATGGTGGCGGCACCAACTGCCGCATCCGCCTCGCCAACGAGAACCTCGAAACCCTGGCCGACGCTGCCGGTGGTCGCTCGAACCTGCAGATCGAAGCCGGCGAGCCGGCGTTCCGCTCCATTACCGAGGGCACCAAAGAGGTGTTCCGGAAGGCGGGCATCGATATCGCCGAGGCCGCCAACACCTATGCCTGCTTCGGCATGGCCGGCGGTCGCCTGCCTTCGGCGCGCGACGCCTTCGAGCAGCGCCCCTGGCCCTTCGCCAAGGTCCGCGTCTACGACGACATCGATATCGCCCGCGCCGGCGCCCACGGTGGCGAAGATGGCGCGGTGATCATTGTCGGTACTGGCTCGGCCGCCTTGGCCATGGTCAACGGCCAGCGCCACCAGTGTGGCGGCTGGGGCTTCCAGATCGGCGACCAGATGAGTGGCGCCATCCTCGGCCGCGAACTGGTGCGCCGCTCGGTCGAAGCTGCGGATGGCTTGTTGTCCGCGTCGCCGCTTACCCAGGCGGTGATCGACAAGCTCGGCGGCTCGGTCGATGCGGTGATGGATTGGTCCTTCCCGCAAGACCCGCGCGGGCCGATGCCGGCCGGCAACGGCGCCCCGTCGACCCTGCTCGGCCGCGCTCCCGCCGAATTCGGCGCGCTGATCCCGCTGTTCTTCGACTATTACGAGCAGGGCGATCCGGTGGCCAGGGAGCTGATGGAGCTCGAGTTGAGCTACATCGATACCTATGTGCGCTGGTTCAAGGCGCGCGGCGTGACCCGCATGGCCGCCGTCGGCGGCTTCGGCACCCGCCTCTATCCGCTGATGATCGAGCGCCACGGCGACTTCATCGTCCGCCCCGTCGACGAGCCGCTGCACGGCGCCGTCATCCTTGCCAAGCAGAACTTCGCCTGAGCAGAATTTCGTCTGGGAACTGAGTTGCCATGAACTACCTCGATAGGAGCTTGAAGAGCGTGTCCAGCCGTATCATCCCGGTCCAGCCCTTCGATTACGTGGTGTTCGGCGCAACCGGCGACCTCACCAAGCGCAAGTTGATCCCGGCGCTCTACCATCGCTTCAAGGATGGCCAGTTCGACGAGCAGAGCCGCATCATCGGCGTGTCGCGCACCAAGCTGACCGACGCCGATTTCCGGAAGCTGGCGCGGGAATCGATCGAGACCTTTGTCGAGCAGTCCTACCAGGACAAGAAGACCATCGACCGCTTCATCGGCACCTTCACATATGTCCCCAACGACGTGACCGACGAGGCGCATTGGGGCGATCTTTCGAAGAACCTGCGCGACGACCCCAAGGTGGTGCGCGCCTTTTACCTCGCCATTGCGCCCGACCTGTTCGGGCCAACCTGCGAGTACATCCTCAAGAAGGGCTACTACCGCCGCGACGCCCGCGTGGTGATCGAAAAGCCGCTCGGCCACGACCTCGCGTCGTCGATCGAGATCAACGACGAAGTGTCCAAGATCTTCAAGGAAGATCAGGTCTACCGCATCGATCACTATCTCGGCAAAGAGACGGTGCAGAACCTGTTGGCGCTGCGCTTCGCCAACATCCTGTTCGAGCCGATCTGGAATTCCGCCCATATCGACCATGTGCAGATCACCGTCGCCGAGTCGGTCGGCGCCGGCACCCGCGGCTATTACGATGAGAGCGGTGCGCTGCGCGACATGGTGCAGAACCACATCATCCAGCTGCTCTGCCTCGTCGCCATGGAGCCGCCGGCCTCGGACGCCGCCAATGCGCTGCGTGACGAGAAGCTCAAGGTGCTGCGCTCCCTGAAGCCGATCACCGGCGCCGATGTCGGCCGCGTCACCGTGCGCGGCCAGTATCGCGGCGGCAGCGTCGATGGCAACGCCGTCGCCAGCTACCAGGATGAGCTGCCCGAGGAGAAGAAGGGCTCGCGCACCGAGACCTTTGTCGCCATCAAGGCCGAGATCGAAAACTGGCGCTGGTCGGGTGTGCCGTTCTACATCCGCACCGGCAAGCGGCTGGTGTCGCGCGCCTCGGAAATCGTCATCCAGTTCCGCAACATCCCGCACTCGATGTTCGACCATGCCCAGGGCGCACCAAAGCCCAACCGGCTGGTGATCCGCATCCAGCCCGATGAAGGCGTGAAGCTGTTCCTGATGATCAAGGATCCGGGCCCCGGCGGCATGCGCCTGCGCGAGGTCCCGCTGAACCTCAGCTTCGCCGAGACCTTTGCCGAGCGCACTCCGGAGGCCTATGAGCGCCTGCTGCTCGACGTCATCCGCGGCCAGCAGACCCTGTTCATGCGCCGCGATGAGCTCGAGGCGGCCTGGGAATGGGTCGATCCGATCCGCAACGGCTGGGATCTGGCGAGCGACGCCCCGCAGACCTATACTGCCGGCACCTGGGGCCCGACCGGCGCCATCGCCCTGATCGAGCGCGACGGCCGCACCTGGCACGAGGATGGGCATTGAACGCAACCCGGCGCAGCTTCGGCACCAAGGAAGATCTGGCGCTCGCTCTCGCCGAGACTGTCGCTGAACACCTGAACGACGGCATCGCCGCCCGCGGTCACGCGGTGCTCGCGGTGTCGGGCGGGTCGACCCCGGCCCGGTTCTTCGCCGTGCTCGGCCGCCGCAAGGATATCGATTGGGAGAAGGTCACCGTCACCCTGGTCGACGAGCGCTGGGTCGACGAGACCAACGACCGTTCCAATGCGCTGCTGGTCAACGAGAAGCTGCTGCAGGGCCCGGCTGCCTCGGCGCATTTCGTGCCGCTCTATACTGGTGGGGACGAACCCACCGACGCCGCCATCGCCCGCACCAACATGGCGGTCAACGCCCTGCCGACGCCGTTTGATGTGGTGATCCTCGGCATGGGCAATGACGGCCACACCGCATCGTTCTTTCCCGGCGGCGACAACCTCGCCGCGGCGCTGACCGGCGAGGGGCCGGCTCTCGCCATCCGGGCGCCGGGGGCAGGGGAGCCCCGGGTGACACTGGTCCTCAGGCGCCTTCTCGACGCCGCGGGGCTCTATCTGCATATCGAGGGGGAGGAGAAGCTGGCGACGTTGGAGAAGGCTGCGTCGGATGGTCCCGTTGAGGACATGCCGATCAGGTCTATTCTGCGTCAAAGCCAGACACCGCTGACTATCTTCTGGAGCCCCTAGGAACCGCTAGGCGCTCCCCCAAGGAGCATGAAATGTCCGTCGTCAAGATCGTCCAGGAAGTCACCGACCGCATCGCGGCCCGGAGCGCCACCTCGCGTCGCGAGTATCTCGATCGTATCGAGGGCGCGCGGGTGCAAGGCGTGCACCGTGCGGCGCTCGCCTGCGGTAACCTGGCCCATGGCTTTGCCGCCTGCTCCCCCTCGGACAAGGCCAAGCTCGCCGGTTCCAAGGCGCTGAACCTCGGCATCGTCACATCCTACAACGACATGCTGAGCGCCCATCAGCCCTACGAGACCTATCCCGAGATCATCAAGGATGCGGCCCGTCAGATCGGCGCCACGGCGCAGGTGGCGGGCGGCGTACCGGCGATGTGCGACGGTGTCACCCAGGGCCAGCCGGGCATGGATTTGAGCCTGTTCAGCCGCGACGTCATCGCCATGGCGACGGCGATTGCGCTGAGCCACAACATGTTCGATGCCGCGGTCTATCTCGGCATCTGCGACAAGATCGTCCCTGGCCTGATGATCGGCGCCTTGACCTTCGGGCACCTGCCGGCCGTGTTCGTCCCCGCCGGCCCGATGCCGACAGGCATCTCCAACGACGAGAAGGCCAAGGTTCGCCAGCTCTATGCCGAGGGCAAGGTCGGCCGCGCCGAGCTGCTCGAGTCGGAAGCCAAGTCCTACCACTCGCCCGGCACCTGCACCTTCTACGGCACCGCCAACTCCAACCAGATGCTGATGGAGATCATGGGCCTGCATCTGCCGGGCGCCAGCTTCGTCAACCCCAACACGCCGCTGCGCGAAGCCCTGACCCGCGAGGCGACCAAGCGCGCCCTGTCGCTCACCGCCGAGGGCAATGACTACACCCCGATCGGCCACATCGTCGACGAGAAGGCCATCGTCAACGGCCTTGTCGGCCTGCTCGCCACCGGCGGCTCGACCAACCACACCATGCACCTCGTCGCCATCGCTGCCGCGGCCGGGCTCAAGGTCACCTGGGAGGATATGTCGGATCTTTCGGGCGGCGTGCCGCTGCTGGCCCGCGTCTATCCCAACGGCATTGCCGACGTGAACCATTTCCATGCCGCCGGCGGCATGGGGTTCATGATCCGCGAACTGCTCGAGGCCGGGTATCTCCATGAAGACGTCAAGACGGTCTGGGGCGCCGGACTCTCGGGTTACACCGTGGAAGCCAGGCTCATGGAAGACAAGCTCAGCTTCGAGCCGTCACCGGCGGTCTCCGGCAACCCCAAGGTGCTGGCGCCCGTCAAGGATGCCTTTTCCGCCAATGGCGGCCTCAAGGTGCTGTCCGGCAATATCGGCAAGTCGGTGATCAAGGTTTCCGCGGTGAAGCCCGAGAACCGCGTCGTCGAAGCCAGGGCCCGGGTGTTCCACACGCAGGAAGGCCTGCAGGCGGCGTTCAAGTCCGGCGAGCTCAACGGCGATGTCATCGCCGTCGTCCGTTTCCAGGGCCCGAAATCGGTCGGCATGCCCGAACTCCACAAGCTCACCCCGCAGCTCGGCATCCTGCAGGATCGCGGGCACAAGGTCGCCCTGGTCACCGACGGTCGCATGTCCGGCGCTTCGGGCAAGATCCCGGCCGCCATCCACATGACCCCCGAGGCTTCCGATGGTGGCGCCATCGCCAAGATCCGCGACGGTGACCTGATACGGCTCGATGCCAATGAGGGCACGCTCACCTTCATCGGCGACGAGAAGGAGTTCTTCTCCCGCACTCCGGCGACCGAGGATCTCCGCCGCGAACACCATGGCATGGGCCGCGAACTCTTCGCCGGCTTCCGGGCGCTGGTCGGCACGGCGGACCGTGGTGCGAGCGTGTTTGGCTGAGGAGGGCGCTCCCGATCCGTCCGGCGCGGCGGGAGGCAACCATCTGAATGACAAGGGGGCCTTTGCACCATGGACCCAGGTCAGGCCGCTGCGGTCGGCGCGCGTACTGCAGCGCTTCAGTTCATCACGCTCGGCAGTATGGCGATATTGGCCCTGTCGCTCGTTGTGACGCTCGGCTGGATCCTGTTTGGCGCACCGCACAAGCACATCGTTCGTCTCTCCGTGCTGCTGTTCGTGCTGCTTGGCTCTGCTGGGTTGCTGGTTCTGTCTCTAGCCGGCTAGCCGTCCTGACCCTCGAAAAATGGGGCCCGGCAGCTATCGGACATTTGGCGCCGTCGCGTGACACCGATCCGGTCCGTCCCCGCCCGGCGAGCTGATGCGGACTGGTGCCGGTAACAGCGCTGTGGATACTGTGCCACGCTTCAACCGATGTGAACGCGGCCGGCCAGAATATTCTTGTCCCCACTTTAATGCGCATGCACTCTGCTCGCATGGGGGCCGGCGCTGATTTGCCCGGCTGTGACGGTCGCTCCGGCGACCGATCGACAGGAGGGAAGCGTGCTTGCAAGAATAGTCATGGCGGCATTGGCATCGGTTTCGATGGTTTCCGGCGCGCTGGCCTGGGATGGGGCGCGGGCCTATCACCTGCGTCCGGGCGGGGCGAGCGACATCAGCCTGGCGCTGAACCTGCTCCATGTCGAGAACACCCTCCTCGGACTTGGGGACACCACGCTTGACGTCGGGGTGCTGACCCCGACCTATCGCAAGACCTTCGACATCATGGGCGATGTCGGCTTCGTGCTGATCGGACTGCCGGTCGGCGGCATGACGTTCGACTCGTTGGCCCCCACCGTCGACACCGGCATCGCCCAGGGTGATCTGGTGCTCGGCGCGGGTGTGGGACTGGTGGGGATGCCGGCCCTCGCCCCCATGGATTACGCCATGCACAAGCCGGGCTTCCAGGCCATGGTCGAGGGTAAGCTGTTCCTGCCCACCGGCGACTATGATGCCAACCGGATGGTGAACCTCGGACAGAATCGCTGGACGTTCCAGGCCAGCCTTCCCATCAGCTACGCGCTGGGCGACAACATGATCGATCCGGAGCTGACCACCTTCGAAATCCGGCCAGTGGTGGTGATCTTCGGCGACAACGAGGATCCCTTCGTTGGTACCGGTGCCAACGTGGTGAGCCAGGCCCCGATCTTCGGCGTCGAAGGGCACATTACCCGCAACTTCGGCAATAACGTCTGGGCCGCCATCGACGGCTACTACGAAACCGGCGGCGAGACCTCGTGGGACGGCGTTCCGCAAGGCGACGGGCTGGAGACGCTGGCGCTCGGCGCCACGCTCGGCCTGGTACTCAGCCCGAATGTCGCAACGCGCATGACCTATCGGCACACCGTCTATTCCAGCGACCCCGATCTCACGGGGCACGCCCTCGAGATCACCGCAGCCTATCTGTTCTGAGAACCTGCTGCATCAGCGCGACCGGCGTCTCACACCCACCGGCGTCATCCCCGCGCAGGCGGGAACCCAGTGGGATGCCGCATCACCCGCTGGAGCTGAGGGTTCCCACTGGGTCCCCACCTGCGCGGGGATGATGCCAGTGGGAAGACCCAACCGAAACTTGGCGGCGCACACTCTACTCGGCGGCGGCTGCGTAGGCCGCCTCCATCCTGGCAAAGGCCGATACGGCGGGTTGCGGCGCCCCCAGGTGGATGTGCCGCAGCTCGTCCATGAACTCTTTCCAGAGCTGCGGTCCGCCATCTTCCAGTACCTGCGCGCCGGTCGCGAGGTCTGGCGCTGGCAGCGTGTGACGCAGCCCCCAACTGCCCATCACCGCCATCAGCGGCACCAGTTCGATGGCCTTTTCCGTCAGCGAGTAAACTATCCGCTGCTTGTGGCGGGGGTCTCGGCTGCGCGTCAGCAGTCCGTTAGCGGTCAGCCGCTTCAGCCGGTCGGTGAGGATGTTGGAGGCGATGCCCTCGATACTCTCGGTGAGGTAGGAGCGGAAGCTGCGGGGCCGGCCGCCGAACATCGAATCGCGCAGGATGATCAGGCTCCAGCGATCGCCAAAAGTCTCGAGCGTGTTGTTGATCGGGCATCCGGCGCGTCGGTAATTCATCTGTCCATCCGCAAAACTGGTTGCAAAATAGAGGTGGTTTCCAGCCGAACCCGACTGTTAGCACAGGGACCGGCGCAAATGAACGCGGCCCCGGCGGGTCGCGGCGATCGACAGGAACCAGCTCATGGCCAAGCTCGTCTTTGGAATGAACCAGTCTCTCGATGGCTATGTGGACTTCATGGCGTTCGCCCCGAGCCCCGTGCTGTTCCGGCATTTCATCGACCAGGCGAAGGCCAATGCCGGTAGCCTCTATGGTCGCAAGCTCTATGAGATCATGAGCTATTGGGATGAGGACCAGGCCGAGTGGGACGCTGCCGAGCGCGACTTTGCCGCGGCCTGGCGCAGCGGGCACAAGTGGGTGGTCTCCAGCACGCTGAAGTCGGTCGGCCACAATGCGACGCTGATCGACGGCGACCTCGAAACGGCGGTGCGAGGGCTCAAGGCCGAGCATGAGGGGGAGATCGAAGTTGGCGGCCCGGTCCTCGCCGGCCGGCTGACCGAGCTCGGGCTGATCGACGAGTATCGCATCTACCTGCACCCGGTGGTGCTCGGTAAGGGCGATCCGTTCTTCGTCGCCGCGCGACCGCCGCTGCGCCTGAAGTCCAGCGAAAAGCTCGACGAGAACGTCATCCTGCTCACCTACGTGCCGGCCTGACCATGCTGAGCTGGCAGGTTGGTCGGGTGAAGATCACCCGCATTGTCGAAATGGATCTGCCGATCCCGGCCTCATTCATGTCAGGGGCGACGCCCGAGGCGCTCCGCCGGCTCCCCTGGCTCTATCCACACTTCGTCAGCGCTGACCACAGCACCCTCAACCTCAGCGTTCATGCGCTGCTGGTCGAAGCGCCGGGGCTGCGGCTGGTGGTCGATACCTGCGTCGGCAACGATCGGCCACGCGAATTCACCGGCGGCGAGGCCCTGTCGACACCATTCCTCGCGCAACTGACCGAGGCGGGCTGGTCGCGCGACGGCGTCGATGCGGTGGTCTGCACGCATCTCGATGTCGACCATATCGGCTGGAACACCATGCTCGAAGCGGGCAGGTGGGTGCCGACCTTCCCGCGGGCGCGCTACCTGATCGGCCGACAGGAGTATGAGTTCTGGAAGGGCATCGACGAAGCCGAGCAGGTGGCGGCGATGGCCGACAGCATCAAGCCGATCTTCGATGCCGGACTCGTCCAACTGGTCGAGCAGGATCATGTGCTCTCACCCGAAATCCGGCTCACCCCCTCGAATGGCCACACCCCGGGCCATGTCAGCGTGCTGATCGAGTCCGATGGCGCGCGGGCTGTGATCACCGGCGACATGACCCACCATCCCTGCCAGATGGCGCACCCCGACTGGACGCTCGCCGACATCGACTCAAAGCTCGCAATCGACACCCGCTTGCGGCTCTTCGCCGAATGGGCCGACCAGCCGATCCTCGTCATCGGCACCCACTTCGCTGCCCCGACGGCGGGCCACATCCGCCGCGACGGCAGGGCGTTCCGGTTCGAGACCTAGGCCGTCTCGCGGCTAGACTGCGCTTGCTCCACCAATGAGGCTCTGCAAGTCCTCCACACTCGATGTCACCCCCGCGAAAGCGGGGAACTTCGTTTGCGATCGTGCAGCAGGCCAAGAAAACAGAGGTTCCCGCTTTCGCGGGAATGACCCGGTGGGTGGGGCGCGACCCTAACTCAGCGCGTATGAGCTTGCGCTGGGATGACACCCGGTGGGGGATGCGAGGTGCTGCGCGATCTCGTCCGGTCCATCGCAGCGAACTAGAAGGGTTCGCTCGACCTCAAGTGTCTTTCAGCCTGTAATCGAGCCTTGGCCAAGCGCTGCTGGCAAGCCACTGCAGCAAGTGCTCCCGGAACGGCAGCGCGGCAACCACCGCGCCCGTCCGCCACCACCACACCACGTCGGCCGCCTGCTCTCCGGCAATCGACGGGTAGACATAGAGGCAGCCGAGGTATTCGCCGGCCTGGCTTTCGATCACCCAGGCAAAACTGCGACGGGCCTCGAACTCCCGTTGATGCCAGGCGAGATCGATCAGGTTCTTCTCTCTGGTCAGGCCATCCGGCCAGCTCGACCCTGGGTTCGCGGTCTTGATGTAGGCCGCGCTCTCCATCACGGCATTGAAATCTCGCTCCAGGTCATCGATCGACAGTGATCGAAGCGTGACCTCGCCGAGCACATGCACAGCCGGGATGGAGCGGTCCCTGAAGGCGGGGTGTGGCCTCATCCGGTCACCCCGGCCACCGGCCGCACTTCGGCAAGCCGCCTGACGGCGTAATCGTCCTTCCAGCATACCGCCGCCTCCCAGGCGGCTGAGGCCTGGGCGACAATGTCCTGCGCCTCGCCTTCGAAGCCGGCAGCGTTATGAGGCAGGTCGAGGTCGAGATCGGCGACGTCGACATGGGCCTCGTCCCAGTCGATCAGCGCCACCCGGTCTGCGGTCATGCGGATATTGCCTGGGTTGGGGTCGCCGTGCACCGCGCTCATTGGTCGCCCGGCAAGCCGCGCCCATGCGGCGCGGCAGCGGACCACCGCCTCGGCCGGCATGGCGTTGAGGTTGATCCGCGTTCCCGTGTCGGCCACCAGCAGGTCGGTCGAGGAGCGCCAGCCCGGCCGCTGCGGCCAGCCCGACGTCAGCCGGTGCAGCTCGCGCAGCGTCGCGGCCGCCCGGCGCCAGTCGTCCGCCGACTGCGGCGGCCCGCCCTCCAGGTACTTCATCACCACCAAGCCATCGACGAACAGGCGCCCGTCGGTCGACGGGATCGGCGCCGGCACGGTGAGGCCATTCCGGTCGAGATGCTGCAGCAACTCGGCCTCCCAGGCGAGATCGGCGTCGCTCCGCTTGCCGAGCCGCGCCACTGCCAGTTGCCCGCCGAAGCGCACGCTCCAGATGTCATTGGCGACACCCCCGGTCAGCCGCTCGACGCGCACCGCGTCACTTCCCCATAGTCCGAGCGCTTCCCAACCCACTTGCAACATCCCTCGACATACAAAGAACCCGGGCGGCGCTGGCCCGGCCCTGGCCCCGAACGACGCCGACCAGGGCGCCTGCCGAGGACCGACGCGAAGTCCGCGTGCCGCCAATCACTATTGAGGCCATGTTCGGGTCAACCCCCTTTTCGCAGCTTGACACTTAGGCCGTAATGCTGAATTGAATTCAATTCAAACTCGTGAGTGCATGTGAATGGCCAACACCCGCCGAAACCTCATCGCTGCCGCCCAGGCCGAGCTTATTGCCGGGAACGGCCATCTCGAGATGCAGGCGGTCGCGAGGCGGGCCAAGGTCTCGGTGGGGCTCGCCTACCATCACTTCGGCTCAAAGAGCGGGCTGATCGCGGCGGTGGTGGAAGCGTTCTATGCCGAGCTGAATGCGGCGGCCTTCGACAATGCTGCGCTTCCGATGGGCAGCTGGGCTGAGCGTGAGAAGGCGCGCATCGGTGCCTACGTGGCGTTCCACTGCGCCCACCCGTTTGCACCGCTGGTCATCGGAGCGCTGAGCCGGTCGCCCGAGGTGCTCGACGTCGAGATCGCTTTCACCAACCAGACCCTCACCGGCGGCGAAGCCATGATCCGGGCGGCGCAGCGCGATGGCACCGTTCGGTCGGACCTCGACCCCGCGCTGACCATCGCCCTGATGAGCGGCGGCATCCGGCAGGCGCTGCTCGGTGCCCTGACCCGGGAGAAGCGGCCCGACCCGGACGCGCTCACCGAAGCGATCTGGAGCTTCATGGCCGCCGCGCTGCGCCCGGCCAGCTGACCGCGAGAGATCCACATGCCGATGCCGTTCGACTTTCACCGCCCGCAGCCCGCCTACGACCGCAGCGAGCTGCTCCGCTCCTCGGCTGGCGGCTATCTCGGCCCTGGCAATGCCCAGCTGCCGGCCCCGCCGATGCTGATGATGGACCGCATCACCGCCATCAGCCGTGAGGGCGGCGCCTATGGCAAGGGCCACGTCGTCGCCGAGCTGGCGATCAACCCGGACCTCTGGTTCTTCGCCTGTCACTTTCCCGGTGATCCGGTCATGCCCGGCTGCCTCGGGCTCGATGCCATGTGGCAGATCATCGGCTTCTGGCTGGGCTGGTCGGGCCTCCCCGGCAGGGGCCGGGCGGTCGGCGTCGGCGAGATGAAGTTCCGCGGCCAGATCACCCCCGAGACGCGCCTCGTCCGCTACGAGGTCAGCATCCGCCAGGTGCGGCGCGGCAGGCTTCCGATCGGTCTCGCAGATGGCACCGTTTACGCTGACGAGTCTTGCGTCTACGTCGCCAGGGATATGCGCGTCACCCTGATCGGCGGAAGCACCTCCGAACAGCCGGCGGCGTGACTCCGCTCCAGATATTGTCACGTTGCCGTCTCGAAGGCAGGGTAGGCGGACAGGCACCAACCAGCCCCAAGGTTCGCCATGCCGTTTGCTTCGCTTTCCCGCCGTCACCTCCTGCAGCTCCTCGGCTCCGCCGCGGTCCTTCCCCTGCTGCCTGCCTCCGCGTTCGCCCAGTCGGCGCCCGCGGCGCGGCTGATCATCCTGTCGGATCTCCATTCGGCCTATGAGCGCAGCGCTCGATTGCTCGCTGCCGTCGCCGCCGAGATCGCGGCAAGCCCGGCGCCGGCGGCAATCCTGATCAACGGCGACGTCTTCGAGCTCGGCAATGTTGTTGCGACCCGCTCGGAGGGAGCCGTCGACTGGAAGCTGCTCGAAAGGCTGTCGCGGCTGGCGCCGACCGTACTCAATATCGGCAATCACGAGCCCGACCTGATCAACGACCTGGCCCAGCTGATCGCCCGCGCCCGTCGCGCCGGGCTCACCGTGGTCTGCAACATCACCGACAAGCGCACTGGCGCGCTCTACACGCAACCGGGCTTCCAGCTCGATCTCGGGCCGGTGCCGGTCGCGCTGGTCGGCATCGCCACGGCTGCGATCAATACCTATCCCAAGGCGTCGCGCGATCACCTCGGCATCCCCGATCCGGTCGAGTGGGCTACCGCCAACCTCGAAAGCAACCTGCCGGAGGGGAGCCTCCATGTCGTTCTCAGCCATGCCGGCGTCGTCGCCGATCGGGGCATCCTGCCGCTCCTCGCCGATGGTTCGTTGCTGGTCGGCGGCCATGACCACCTGGTGCTCGAACATGCCGAGGGCAACACCCGCTACGTCCATACCGGCTCGTGGAGCAGCCTGATCACCGTGGTCGATATCGGCGCTGACCGAGCCCTGTCACTGCGGCAGGTAGACGTCGATCGCAACGGCGCGGCCGACGCGGAACTGACGGCGCTGATCGGCGCCACTTTTGCCGAGCACCTGACCGAGGAAGAGCTCGCCATCGTCGGCATCAGCGAGAAGGCCCGGACGCTGGGCGAGAGCGCTCGTTTCGCCGCCGCGGCACTGGCTGCTGCCGGAGCCGGCGACGTCGGCTTCATCGGCCACACCACCTTCGGCACCGGCCTGCCCTCGGGCGAGGTCACCAAATATGCCTTCGATTCTGTCGTCCGCTTCGATGGCAAGCTGATGCAGGCCGAAGTAGACCGCCCGACCCTCGACGCACTGATGGCTCGTTGCAACCAGGATGGCGACATCCCGCTCAGCGCCCGCACCGGGGATTTCCTCTACGCCGCGCCCAGCGCTCTGACCGACAAACCCAGCTACACCATCGTCTGCAACGACTGGTCGGCCACCAACCAGAAATCCTATTTTGGCCGCGAGGACCTCGCCTTCACCGAAATCCCCGACCTCAAAGTCAAGGCGACGGTCGTTGAGGCGCTGAACGCTTAGAGAGAGTTCGCCGGCGGTGGTGCGAAGGCCTTCTCCCCTTGCGGGAGAAGGTGCCCGAAGGGCGGATGAGGGGTATCTCTCCGCGTACTGGGTCGCTCCTCGCTTCGCTTGGAGCGCGCTACACTTCGTTGCGCGGACCCCTCATCCGGCCTGTCGGCCACCTTCTCCCGCGAGGGGAGAAGGCAGACCGGTGCAGGTTCGCGCCACATGCGACTGCCCATGCGCGCACGGTGGTCAACGTTACGAACCCTCCAGCTTCGCCCGCACGTTGTCGCGCATCTTCGCCATGCGTTGCTGCATCTCGATCACCCCGCCGAGATCCTCGCCGCTGGCCAGCGCAAGGTCCACGGCGGCGAGCTGGCCATCGGCTTTGAGGGCGAGCCCCGCTTCGGTGATCTCGATGTCGAGCACCCGCTCGTCATCCTTGTTGCGGGTGCGCTTCACCAGCCCTGCCGCCTCGAGCTTCTTGAGCAGCGGCGTCAGCGTGTTCGATTCCAGCATCACCAGGTCGGTGAGCGCCTTCATCGTGATCCTGCCGTTTTCCCACAGCACCATCATCACCACGAATTGCGGGTAGGTGAGGCCGAGCTTATCCAGCATCGGCCGGTAGAACCGGCTGAAGGCGTGGCTCAGCGAATAGGCTGAAAAGCACAGCAGCACATCGAGTTTCAGCTGCTCGGCAATCGCTTTCTTGTCCATCGGATGTCTCCAGTCATGCCTTGTATATAGAGCGTATGCGATTTAATCGCAAGCGATCAATGCATGGCAGCTATGCAGGATCATGCGTTGCCTCGAATTAGATCGCATGCGATTTAATCGTCATCGCAATGAGCGACAGACATTCAAACGGGAGATTGAAATGACCACGAACCTTGAAACCGCAGCCGCCTTTGCCGCTACCAATGCTGCAAAGGGCAAGACTGCGCTGTTCATCACCGGCGCCTGGATGCACACCTCGAGCTGGGACAAGCTGCGCTCGGTGTTCGAAGCCGCGGGCTACAAGACCCTGGCTCCGGCCTGGCCCTACCTCGAAGGCAACCCGGCCGAACTCCGCGCCCACCCCGACAAGCGGCTGGGCACCCTGACCTTTGGGAAGATCGTCGATCACTATGCCAAGATCATCGACGGCCTCGACGAACAGCCGGTGATCATCGGCCACTCGATGGGCGGCCTGATCACCCAGCTGCTGCTCGATCGCGGCTACGGCGTCGCCGGCATCGCCATGGACCCCGGCCCGGTGGCCGGTGCGCTGCCCGGTCCGGTTTCGCTGCTTGCCGCCCTGCCACCGATCTTCGCCGGCCCCGGCACCACCCAGACCATCACCCGCGAAGGCTTTGCCAGGAACTTCGCTAACACGCTCAATGCCGCCGACCAGCAGGCCGCCTACGACGATTATGTCGTGCCCACGCCGACCAACATTTTCTACCAGGCCGCCGGCATGCTCGGCACCGCGGTGAAGGTCAAGGCCCGGAAGCAGCCGTTACTGGTGATCTCGGCCGAACATGACCGCACCGTCACCCCGTATCTCGCCAAGGCGATCTTCAACATCCAGAAGAAGTCCGCGGCCCGTACCGACTTCCACCAGTTCGCCGATCGCTCGCACTTCCTCGCCGGCGAAAAGGGCTGGGAAGAGGTCGCACACTACGCCCTCGACTGGGCCAACGAAGTGACCGCCGCGCCGTCGATCCATTGAGTGTTCGGTGGCTCTCCTGGAAAGGCCCCTCAGCGTGTCTGAGGGACCTTTCGTATTCAAGGGAGGGCACATTCGTTCCTGCTCACCGGTGTCATCCCAGCGAAAGCTGGGCCCCAAACCGCCGCTGGCGCGAACTGTGAAATGGGTCCCAGTTTTCGCATCGAGGGTGGGACACCGAACCAGGTCCGCCAGCACACCATTCCCCCACGCCCGGGAATCTCGTACCCATCGTCATTCGCTCCGAGGTATCGCCCTGAGGGACGAGGTATCGCCCTGAGGGCAGGGGAGGGGAAGTTGATCCGCCGGACCACCCGTATTGCAGCTGCCGTCCTGGCGCTCGTCGCTCTCGCGGCCTGTTCCTCGATTCCCCTCGGCACCGCCACCAAGCTTCGTGGTCTCGACTACCTCAACGACGATGTGGCGAGCCTGCTGCTCGCCCTCGACCTGCCGCCCTCGCTGGAGCCGGTTCAAGGGGCTTCGACCATCAGCTTCGACGTCACCACGCCGTCGAACGGCGAGCGCCACATCAAGGCGACGCTGGTTGCGGCCGATGCGGGCGATCTTGCCGGGACGCTCCCCCCGCCGTCGGACGAGCGGAACTACTACCTGTTCGGGTTTTCCGATCCGGACAAACAGGCGATCCGCGAAGCTCAGGCCTGGGCCAGAACCCTGCCGGCCGGCAACAACGCTCTCGCCATTTCGCTCAGCCCGAAACTCTGCCGCACCGAGCCGCTCGATCCGGGCAAGACCACGGTCTCCGCCCTCATCGCCCTGCCCGGTGTGCCCGGTCTCGCCCCGCTGCTCAGCAACCAGCCGCTTTCGAGCGTCCTCGCCAGCGCCCCGATCAAGGATGTCCCACCCTGCGCCGGGCATTCCGGCTAGAGCGTCATAGGGCAGTTCAGCCCGGACCTTTGACGGCAGGTTTGTTGGCCTCCGGGGCGATGATCTCCGATCCGACTTCGCCCGGTCGAGCGAGCGTGCGTGCGACAGGCTGAGCCTGCCGCCGACTTCGCCGCCTACTCCAGCACCACGATCGCCTCGACCTCGAACAGCATCGGATCGATCGCCAGTTTGGGCACCGGCACCAGCGTTTGTGCCGGCAGCCTGTCGCCGAACATCGCCTTGACGTTCTCGGTCAGCGCACCGAGTTTCTGCATGTCGTGATCGACGACCAAAATAGTCAGCTTGGCCACCTGGTCCGGCTTGGCCCCGATCCCCTCCAGCGCTGCACCGAGGTTGGCATAGGCCTGCTTTACCTGCGCGGCAAAATCGGGTGACAGGCCGCCGGTGCTGTCCTGCCCGCCCTGACCCGAAATGTAGGCGATCCGCGCCCCCGCAGGAACGATCACTGCGGTGCTGTAACCGTTCGGGGCAGGATCGCCGAGCTTCGGCGGGTTGACGATGCTGAGCCTGGTTTCGTTCGCCATCGTTGCTGTGAATGCGCCTGCGGTCATGATGAATAGCCCTCCGATAAGCAGCCGGGTGAGTGTGCGTGACATGGTGTTTCTCGTAGCTCCGCGGATCCGCGAGGGTTTCACGGGCCGACAGGGGGTTGAGCGTTGATCGATTTCACCTTACGACTGAATCGTACGGTGTACGAGAACGTGGCATCGTACGACGTACGAGTCAATCCGGCAGGGTCGACATTTGTGGTTGTGCCGGCCTAGATCGGCAGATCGAGAGCGAGGACCACATGCCAGCCAAACCCAGCGGCGCCCCACCGAGGCGCTCGCGCAGCACCGGCGCAGCGACCGCCTCGGGCGGCCCGCCGCTCTCCTTGGAGCGCATCGTCGCCGCGGCCGTGGAGCTGCTCGATACCCAGGGGGTGGATGGCCTGTCGATGCGCCGGCTGGCCGATCAGCTCAGCGCCGGCGCGATGAGCCTCTATTGGCACGTGGGAAACAAGGAGGAGGTGTTCGACCTGGCGCTGGACGCCGTGCTCGCCTACAGCCCGCCCGCCGTCGAGGCCCGCGAGTGGCGCGCCAATGTCGTCCATATGCTCGAGGATTGGCGCGCCGCCATGCTGCGCCATCCCTGGTCGGCCGCACTGTTGCCGCGCCGCGCGCTGGGACCGAGCATGCTGGGACGCCTCGAACTGCTGAGCCAGACCCTGTCGCGCGCCGGCGTCGCCGATGCCGACCTGAACGTCGCTATCTGGTCGGTCTGGAACTACGTGATGGGCGCCACCATCACCCGCGGCAGCTTTGACCGCTCCGCCGATGACCTCGCAGCCGCGCAACGCCGTCTCACCGAACGCGCTGAACGCTACCCCAGCATCGATCGCTCCCGCCTGCTGCTCGACAGCGATTGGGACGGCGCGTTCAGGAAGGGCCTGGATCTATTGCTCGACGGGCTGACCCCAAAGCGCTGATACTAGCTGCCCGTCCGAATTCGATGCCAAGCTCTCCGCCGGCTGGGGCCAGCTCGATACCTGGCTCAAGGCGCAGGTCGGCTGGTCTGAGGCAGCTTCATTCTCACCACCTACATCTCGGCACTGCTGCCGAGCGGCACCTACGAGCCGGGTTCTCGCCCAGCACAGGCCACAACCGCCCGACGATCGATGCCGGCTGTGCCTTCACCTGGATCGAGGGGAAGAGCAAGCTGCAACTCGATGCGCCACTGCCAGGAGTTCAACGCCGTCAACCGCTTCGAGGGCAATGCCACCCTCGCGACGGTGACCTTCGCGTTCTGAGGGGCTGGGGCTCTCGATCGTCATGTGACCAGGATTCCTTGGCGATCCGCAATTGCGATGGTGGCGCGCGTTCCGGCATTGAACTCGAGGAAGTCGGCCTCGATGCCATCACTGAAGATGACCCCATGCTCTGCCATTTCCGATGCGATCACTATCGATGCTCGTTCATCGATCCTGCCGGCCACCAGTGACGTGCCGGTGGTGCGGCTGGGAAACGGTTCCCGCACGAAATACTGGAGGAACCCAGCGTCCCAGGCAAACTTCGGATCGAACGGTGGCGGCTCGATTCCAAACGCCAGCGCCGCACCGGTCCACCCAGCGTACAGGCTACTCAGCCACCCGGTCGAGCCCATCCCGGTCGAAACAATGATGCCACTCGACGACTGTCGCTCGCGCATCCCGCCGACATTCAACTCGTAGCGCGCTGAGACGTGGCTGCGCGGCCCGATGAACAGGTCGTTGACCGCATAGAGCGAGGCTCCGGTATTCAGCGTCGCCCGCGCCATGGTCACGGCACTGAGCCGCCGCCGCCCGGCCAGTTCCTCCGGCACGACCTTGTGCAGGTCGCCCGGCCGGAACGGCAGCAGGACGCCGTCCCAACGTGCTGCGTCAGGGTTCACCCCGAGCACATGCTGGCCGTCCAGATACTTCAGGGTGTTCGCCACCAGCCCATCCTGGCCGAGGACGACCACGAGGTCGTCGTCCCCGAAGATGAAGTTGCCGAGGTAGCGGCGGTCGACCTTTTGCACACGACCGAACGGACGCAGCCCCTGCTCGGCCTCCAGCACCGCGGCGCGATACTGCTGCTGCTCTCGCACATAGTCGCCGAAGTTCGCACCCAAGTGCTCCACGTAGAACTGCGCCTGTTGCACCGTGTTGAACCGGGCGATCAACTCGTCGAGCCGGGTCTGCCGCACGATCAGGATGATCTTCCGATCCTCGCTGCTTGCCATGACGATCACGCTGCTTCCCGCGGCTGCAGGATTTCCTTGAGCAGGTCCGGCGTCACATTGAGCTGGCCGATCTTGCTGGCATTGTCCGCCAAATCACGGAACGCAAGCGCCATCAACTGGCCGGGCTCCATCCCCACCGAGGCAAGTGCCTGCAGCAGCTTGGGATCGGCATCGCCGAACGCCGCCATCATCGTCTTCAGGCCATAGGCCTTGGCATCGGCCTCTTCACGCGCATTGATCGAGGCGAGACCGACGAGTTCGCGGTTCTGCTGTTCGAGGCCGATCCGGCCGGTCATCTCCTCGCTCTCTATCTGCAACCGGCGCTCCTGCACGCTGCGCTCGGCCTCCATCTGAGCCTCGCGCACCTGACGCTTCTTGTTCTCGACCGCGATTTCAGTCGCGAGCTCGTTCTCACGAATGGTGCGTTCGTGCTCCACTGCCGCGTTACGCCGGGCGTAAATCGCTTCGTCTGCCCGCCGCAGCAGCGCCTCGCGCGCTTCCGCCTCCAGCGCCTTCGACGTTTCGGCCTTCGGCTTGACCGCCAGCAGCGATAGGCCGAGCACTTCGACGCCGAGCGCGCCCAAGGTCGGGCGATCCCGCAATTGCTGGCTGACCTGCTGCACCAGCGTCTCCCCCGAGCCGAGCACATCCGTCAGCCGCAGCGCCCGCACTTCAGCGCGCATCACCACCTGGACCTCGTCGATCAGTCGCTGGCTCAGCTTGCCGGGATCTTCCGAGGCATAGCTGTGCTTGTGATCGAGCGCGAAGTTGAGCAGCGCCGCCGTGCGCTGCGGATCGGCGATCCGGAACGTCACCTGGCCCTGTACCGTCACTTCCTGGAAGTCGGCAGTGATCTCGGGGAAGATGAACGGCTCGTTGACGCTGGCTGTCGGCACCACGACGACCGAGGTCGAGGGGGCGAAGTACCAGAAGGCATGTCCCGCCCCTTCCCGCACGGGCCGACCATTCCGGTACTGGATCACATACTGCGTCGGCTCAGTCTTGATGTAGCGAAACCCGAACATCGGCCTCTCCTGTTGGTCCCGGAACCGGGGAATGACGACACCATAGCCACTTAGTGTGAAAAGTCAACTAAGTTAGGTGTCACTTCACACTAAGGCCTTGAGGTGGTATCGCTTGACGATGGAAAACCCTGATGAACCCGAGTTTCCTCGGCCGATCGCTTCAGTCGATCTGGTGATCTTTGCCCAGTCCGATAGGCGGCTGGACGTGCTCCTCGCCCGCCGGGCCAACCCGCCATTCGTCGGCGACTGGGCGCTGCCGGGCGGTTTTGTCCATGCCGATGTGGATGCCGATCTCGAAGCCGCAGCGCGTCGCGTGCTCAGCGACAAGACCGGCGTCGAAACGCCTTACCTCGAGCAGCTGGCGAGCTTCGGCGGCGCCACACGGGATCCGCGCGGCTGGAGCCTCAGCGTCGTCTACATGGCGCTGATACTCGCTGATCGCGTCACGCTACGCAGCGGCGCCGGTACCACTGAGGCGCAATGGTTCCAGGCCGATACCAAGGTCTCATTGGCTTTCGATCATCGCGATATCCTCGGCGCGGCGCTGGACCGCCTGCGCAGCAAGGTCGGGTATTCAACCCTCCCGGCGCACCTGCTCCCCGAAGCCTTCACCCTCGGTGAGTTGCAGGCTGTCTATGAGGGGATCCTTGGCCGTGCTCTGGAAAAATCCGCCTTCCGCAAGCGCATCGCCGAAGCAGATTTCGTGGAGCCGATCACCGGCGAGATGCGCCGGGCCAGCAATCGCCCGGCCCAGTTGTACCGGCTGAAGCGCGCCAGGCACACAACGCTGTTCGACCGCGCGCTTTAGCTGGAGCGCCTTCGGCACCAGGTTGCATCCGGATAATAGGTTTGCTCGACCTCGAGTTCCCACCGGCGTCATCCCCGCGGAGGCGGGGACCCGCTGGATGCTTCGGCCACTACCAGCGCCGCGACTTCCCTCTGGGTTCGCCGCCTGCGCGGGAATGACGTCGGCATGGGCTAGAGACGCCTTGCATCGCCCGAGATGAAACGGCAAATGCTCTAGAACCCGCCGCCGGTCTTGAAGCCGCCGCTGGTCCGGTTGCCGCTCGAGCCGGTGCGCGGGCGCGAGAAGCCGCCGCCACCCGAGCTGCCGCCACCACCGCCAAAGCCGCCACCACCGCCCGGCAGCCGGCCCCAGCTGCCGCCGAAGCCGCCGTCGCGACGGCCGCCCGAGGCGCCTCCGCCGAAGCTCGAGTCCGGCCAGCTGAAGCCGCCGCCGCTATTGTTGCTGCCACCCCATGGCGAATCCTGCCGCTGTTGCTGCGGTTGCACCCCGCCGGTCCAGTTCTGGCTGCGCCGCCATTGGCCCCAGTAGTCGGCCGCCGTGATGCCGCCGCGCAGGAAGTCGTTCAGCAGGTCGCCCACCAGCTTGTCTTCGCGGAAGGTCGAGCGCGGGTTGTCAAAGTTCTGCTTCTTGAACTCGTACTGGATGTCCTCGAGTTCGCGCCGCCGGGCGGCCAACGTCTTCAGCCGGGCTTTCTGCTCGCGGCTGTCTCCATCTTCTTCAGCGGCGCGCTGCCGCGATTCGTCGATCTGCTTGACGATGGTGTCGTCCTGCCCGGTCTCGGTGACGCGCGCTTCGGCGAGCAGCGTCTGGATGTCCTCGCGGCCCAGGGCTTCGGCCAGCCCGCTCACCGCCGCGCTGAATGCCGGATCGCTGCCCTGCGCCAGCTCGCGCTGTGCCCGGGCGCGCTCGTCGCGCTTGTCCTCGGCCCCGACCATCTCCTCGTCGATCGCCGCAATCCGCGCTTCGGCTTTCTCCAATAGTTCGCGCGTCGGCCGCCCCCCGGCCGCATCCACGGCGGCCTTCTCGAGCTTGGTGACCTCAGCACCGGCGGCCGCCGCGATCTGCTGCTGACGGTCTGCATGTTCGCGCAGCCGCATCGGAATCTCGTTCAGCATGGCGAAATTCGCCCGCGCCTCGGGGAAGCCGACCAGCCCGGCGATCAGGCTGTCGAAATACTGGATCAGGTTGTTCTCGCGGTAGTTCTTGGTGCCGAAGCCGCGTTCCCACAGGTACATGAACAGCGGGTCGTCGCGGTAGGGCTTGCCCTTCTGTTCGCGGTCGGACTCGGCCTGCTGGGTCTTGCGCAGGCTCTCGTCGGCGACATGCGCCAGTTGCTCGGCCGCCCGGCGTTTCTCGGCATATTCGGGGTTCTTCACCGCTTCCACGGCCACCCGGTCGGCCAGTGCCTTCAGCTCGGCCTGTGCCCGCTCCGCCGCTGCAGCCTGCTCGGTCCGCTCCTTGGCCAACGCCGCAATCTGCTTGTCGAGCCCCTTGAGTTCGTCTTCCGCAGCGCTGAGTTCGGCTCCATGCCGGCTGAGCATCTCGCGCGCCTTCACCTCGGCCTGGCTGAGCCGGCCGGCCAGCGCCGCCTGGGAGGCCGGGTCGAGTCGCACTTCGGCCAGCTGTCGCAGCAGCTCGCTTTCGGTTTCCTTGAACTTGGTAACGAGCTCGGCCGAACGCGCCAGGCGCTTGGCGATCTCATCCTCCTCGCGGCGGATGTCGCGCAGCGCCTCGTCGAGCGAACGCAGGGCTTCCGGGCCTGACAGGCTCATGAGAGAACCTGCGCAGTGACTGGCTGTGCCGCGTCAAATGGTGCGGAGCGCCCGAGAACCGGAGCGGAGCGTATGCCAATTCGTGAGCACCGCAAGCGCAGGGTCTCCGTGCCAGTTGGCCGGCGCAGTAGCGTCGATGTGCAGGTTCTCACCACCGTGTTACAGCTCCACCTAGCACCGGCATGACGTAATTGGGCTCAAGATAGCCGAACTCCTTCACCGCCAGCGTGCTGCGCTCCACGATGCCGTCGTCCTTCTTGTCGCTCTCCACCGCGCGATAGGTGCTTTCCGGCACCCGCACCCCCCAGATCGCCACATCCTCGGTCTGGCTGTTTTCCTCGTTGATGATCGGCAGCGTCAGCGGCTTGCCGTCCGTACCGATCGCCTCGACCACGACATAGTAGTTCGTCGCCGCGGTGTTGATCTCGGGGAAGGTCCAGAACCCGGTCTTCACCCCCTCGCGATTGACGATCCTCAGCTGATATTCCTGCCGCAACTGGTCTCTGAGCCCGGTGAGCGAGGCGATCGCCTGCTCGGCGCCATCGCGGTTGCCTTCGGCGGCGGCGGTCTTGCCGCGCACCCGCAACTGCTCGGCCTCGGTGACGGCCTGCTGAACCTTGGTCTCTTCGAAGATGGTCTGGTACAGCGCATCCATTTGCGCCGGGAGCTTCTCGCTGAGCTCGATCCGCGCGCCTTCGACCTGCGCCTCCTGGTACGGCCGGTAGGCAAAGAAGTAGCCGCCCAGACCGACCACCAGGACCAGCGCAATGGCCAGCGCCGCCGGGCCCCATTTCTTGCGGCCGACATAGAGTTTGGCGAGACTGACCCCAAAACTCGGCTTGGGCGGGGTGTAGACGAAGCGGCTCTCATCGAGCGCTTTGACGCCCGCCATGAGCACTGCGTCGGTCACCTCGATGCCCTGCTGATGGTAGATTTCGCGCAGCTTCTCGATCAGTTGCTTCTCGCGGGCATCGCCCGCGAGTTCGCGTTCGACCAGATCCTGCCGGTGACGGAGCGTGTCGACCACGTCCATCGCCAGCATGACCTCGTCCAGCGGGGCCTTCTCGGCAGTCGCCGTCGTCGTGCTCATGTTCGAGCCCGTTTGCGCTCCAAATTAGGCCTTCTTCTCTTCGAGGATCAGCGCGTTGCCATCGGCAGCCAGCTGGGCGAGGCGGCGTTTGCCGTCCTCCACCGCGTCGCGGATCTCGGCCGAGTTCTTGGTCGCCGCTTCGCGCATCTCGTTGATGATGACGCGCGATTTCTCCTGGAAGGTCACCACCGAGTCGACCAGCTTCTTGACCGCGTCGGCGCGGATGGTCGGGCCGTAACCGGCCTTCACCGCAGCTTCGCCCACCCGGTCGCCGATCTCCGAGAGCGTTTCGAGGCTCTTGGACATGCCTTCCTTCATGGCGTTCAGCGTCTCGGTCGATTCATGCAGGCCGAACAGCCCCGTGAACGACGCGCTGAGCGCGGTGAACACCGTCTCGTTGGTCGAAAAGAACGAGATCGCCTGCTGGTACACGCGCTCCTTGGCCTGCGTCGTCTGCATCAGCCGCGCCATCACCACTTCCGAGGTCGAGTAGGAGATGGTGAGGTTGTCGCTCAGGTCCTTGGCGATCTGGTAGCGACGCTCTTCGTTCTGCAGGTCGCGCAGCTTCTCGTCGCGATCCATCTCCAGCTTTGCCCGATCGGCCGGCGTGCCCTCGGTGAACGCCGCAAGTGCATCGCCCGCCGCCTTCAACGTGGTTTTCTTGTCTTCGAGCTTCTGGGTGGCGACGTCGAGCAGTTCCAGCGCCATCACTTCGGACTGCTTCAGCGCACCACGGAAATCGCGATAGGCTTCGAGGATCGTGTGCTCGCGGTCGACCTGGTTTTTGGTCTCCTTGGAGACGTCGAGATAGATGTTGCGGATCTTGTCGAAGCGCGAGGCGATATCGCCGCGGCTGACCTTCATCCACACGTTGGAGACGCGCTCCATCAGGTCGAGCTTGCCGTCGTCGAGCTGGTCGACCATGCCCTTGGCATCGTCGCGGATCGAGTTGAAGCCATTGGTGATGTCTTCGTAACGCTCGCCGACATTCATCGCCGCGACCTGGCTGCGCACCACTTCGTTAAAAGCGCTTGCCTGCGTCAGCGTACGGCCGATCAGAATGACCTTGTTCTCGTCGAGCCCGGTGATCTCGTTGAGCAACCCGGTGATCGGCTGCTCGCCGGCCTGTTCGGGCCAAATGCCGAGCTGCTTGATCGCCCCCATCGCCTTGTCGAGATACTGCAGGGGCTTTTCCATCACTTCAGTGGCCATTTGGATGCGTTTCCCTCTATCGGTCACCTTGGGGTGACATGATTCACGTTCTCGGCGT
>NZ_DASZAW010000127.1:0-4328 GCF_035944845.1 Devosia sp.
GTCACGAAGCCCGGCTTCAGCGTGGTCATCAGCGGCGCGTGGTCGCCCAGCACGGTGAAATAGCCATCGGCGCCCGGCACGGTCACCGACTTCACGGTCTCCGACAGCAGCAGCCGCTCGGGCGAGACGATTTCGAGTTTGGTGCCTTCGGCCATGGTCCTGCCTTTGGGTTGAGCTGGGTCCGCCCGAAGGCGAACCCCGAGTTCGTCAGTAGAGCTTAGGCCGCGGCGGCCAGCTTCTGGGCCTTCTTGACCGCGTCTTCCATGGTGCCGACCATGTAGAAGGCAGCTTCCGGCAGGTGGTCGTACTTGCCCTCGACGAGGTCCTTGAACCCCTTGATGGTGTCTTCGAGCTGCACGAACACGCCCGGCGTACCGGTGAAGGCCTCGGCCACGTGGAACGGCTGGCTCATGAAACGCTCGACCTTGCGGGCGCGCGCCACGGTCAGCTTGTCCTCTTCGGAAAGCTCGTCCATGCCCAGGATCGCGATGATGTCCTGGAGCGCCTTGTAGCGCTGCAGGATCTGCTGCACCTGGCGGGCAGTGTTGTAGTGCTCTTCGCCGACGATGTTGGCCGAGAGCATGCGCGAGGTGGAGTCGAGCGGATCCACGGCCGGATAGATGCCCTTCTCGGAGATGGCGCGGTTCAGCGTCGTCGTCGAGTCCAGGTGGGCGAACGAGGTCGCCGGCGCCGGGTCGGTCAAGTCGTCGGCCGGCACGTAAATCGCCTGCACCGAGGTGATCGAGCCCTTGTTGGTGGTGGTGATGCGCTCCTGCAGCGCGCCCATGTCGGTGGCGAGCGTCGGCTGGTAACCCACCGCGGAGGGGATACGGCCGAGCAGAGCCGACATTTCGGCGCCCGCCTGGGTGAAGCGGAAGATGTTATCGACGAAGAACAGTACGTCCTGGCCTTCGTCGCGGAAGTGCTCGGCGACGGTGAGGCCGCTCAGCGCCACGCGGGCACGCGCCCCCGGGGGCTCGTTCATCTGGCCGAACACCAGGGCGCATTTCGAACCGGCTGTCGAGCCGTTGTTCTCGTGCGGGTCCTTGTTCACGCCCGATTCGATCATTTCGTGGTAGAGGTCGTTGCCCTCGCGGGTACGCTCACCCACGCCTGCGAACACCGAGTAACCACCGTGCGCCTTGGCGACGTTGTTGATCAGCTCCTGGATCAGCACGGTCTTGCCCACGCCGGCGCCGCCGAACAGGCCGATCTTGCCGCCGCGTGCATAAGGAGCAATCAGGTCCACGACCTTGATGCCGGTGACGAGAATCTGTGCTTCCGAAGCCTGCTCGGTGAACGACGGGGCATCCTGGTGGATGGCGCGGCGCGACTTGGTGTTGACCGGGCCGGCTTCGTCCACCGGCTCGCCGATCACGTTCATGATGCGGCCCAGCGTCTCGTCGCCCACCGGCACCGAAATCGCCGCGCCGGTATCGATCACGGTAGCACCGCGGACCAGGCCTTCGGTGGTGTCCATGGCGATGGTGCGCACGGCGTTCTCACCGAGGTGCTGCGCCACTTCGAGCACCAGGCGGTTGCCGTTATTGTCGGTCTCGAGCGCGTTCAGGATCGCCGGCAGGTGACCCTCGAAGGTCACGTCCACCACGGCGCCGATCACCTGCGAAACCTTGCCGACCGGCTGGCCGGCGACGGCTGCCGCGGGAGTGCTCGAAGCGGCCTTGCGGGCCGGGGCTTTCTTGGCGGCGGGAGCCTTGTCGGTCGCCGGGGCTTTTGCTGCAGTTGCTGCGCGGGCCATGATTTACCTCGTTCCTGCTAGAGCGCTTCCGCGCCCGAAATGATTTCGATGAGTTCTTTGGTGATCTGGGCCTGGCGCTGCCGGTTGTAGACCAGCGTCAGCTTCTTGATCATCTCGCCGGCGTTGCGCGTCGCGTTGTCCATGGCGCTCATCTGCGCGCCGAAGAACGAGGCGTTGTTCTCGAGCAATGCCCTGAAGATCTGCACCGAGATGTTGCGCGGCAGCAGGTCCTCGAGGATCGCTTCCTCGTCCGGCTCGTATTCGTAGTTCAGCGTGTCCTCGGCGCCTGCGGCCGGAGCCTCGAACTTGGCCGGGATCAGCTGGTGCGCCGTCGGGATCTGCGCGATCACCGAGCGAAAACGCGAGTAGAACAGTGTCGCCACGTCGAATTCACCCGCCGCATACATGGCGAGCACCTTCTCGCCGACGCTGGCGGCGTTGACATAGCCCAGCTGACGCACATCGCGGAACGAGATCGTCTCGACGATCTTGTCGGCAAAACCGCGCTTCAGGATGTCGTTACCCTTGCGGCCGACGGTGAGGATCTTCACCGTCTTGCCTTCGCCGATCAGCTTCTGCGCCGTTTCACGGGCGAGACGCGCGATCGACGAGTTGAAGCCACCGGCGAGGCCACGCTCGCCGGTCGCAACGACCAAGAGGTGCACCTGGTCACGGCCGTTGCCGGCGAGCAGCGCCGGAGCGTCGGCGCGGCCGGCATAGGCCGCGCCCAGCGCCGCGAGCACATTGCCCATGCGCTCGGCATAGGGACGCGCCGCCTCGGCTGCTTCCTGGGCGCGACGAAGCTTCGCCGCCGCCACCATCTGCATGGCCTTGGTGATCTTCTGGGTCGATTTGACCGAGGCGATCCGGTTTTTAAGGTCCTTTAGCGAGGGCATCGGCCGCTCTTACTCCTCTAGCGAGGCCCGAGGGACCTCGCCCAACCAGGGGTCTTACGAGAACGTCTTCTTGAACGCGTCGATGGCGGCCTTGAGCTTGGCGCGGAGGTCATCCGACAGCGCCTTCTCCTTGGCGATCGCCGACAGCACGTCCGCGCCCTTGGAGCGGAGGTAGCCGAGCAGCCCTGCCTCGAACTCGCCGACCTTGTTGACCGGCAGGTCGTCCAGGTAGCCCTGGCCGCCGGCAAAGATCACCGCGACTTCTTCTTCCGGCTTCAGCGGCGCGAACTGCGGCTGCTTCAACAGTTCCGTCAGGCGGGCGCCGCGGTTGAGCAGGCGCTGCGTGGCGGCGTCGAGGTCGGAACCGAACTGCGCGAAGGCGGCCATTTCGCGGTACTGCGACAGCTCACCCTTCAGCGAGCCGGCAACCTGCTTCATCGCCTTGATCTGGGCGTTACCACCCACGCGGGAAACCGAGATGCCGACGTTCACCGCCGGGCGGATGCCCTGGAAGAAGAGGTTCGTTTCGAGGAAAATCTGGCCGTCGGTGATCGAAATCACGTTGGTCGGGATGTAGGCCGACACGTCGTTCGCCTGGGTCTCGATCACCGGCAGCGCGGTGAGCGAACCGAGGCCGTGCTCTTCGTTGAGCTTGGCGGCGCGCTCGAGCAGGCGGGAGTGCAGGTAGAACACGTCGCCCGGATAAGCTTCGCGGCCCGGCGGGCGACGCAGCAACAGCGACATCTGGCGGTAGGCGACGGCCTGCTTGGTCAGGTCGTCATAGGCGATCACGGCGTGCATGCCGTTGTCGCGGAAATACTCGCCGATGGCGGCGCCGGTCATCGGCGCGAGGAACTGCATCGGGGCCGGATCGGACGCGGTCGCCGCGATGACGATCGAGTATTCCAGCGCGCCGGCATCTTCCAGCACCTTGACGAACTGCGCCACGGTCGAGCGCTTCTGGCCGACGGCGACGTAGATGCAGTAGAGCTTTTCCTGCTCCGAAGCGCCTGCGGCATGCGCCGGCTTCTGGTTCAGGAAGGTGTCGAGGATGACGGCGGTCTTGCCGGTCTGGCGGTCGCCAATGATCAGCTCGCGCTGGCCACGTCCGATCGGGATCAGCGCGTCGATGGCCTTGAGGCCGGTCGACATCGGCTCGTGCACCGACTTGCGCGGCAGGATGCCCGGGGCCTTCACGTCGACACGGCGGCGTTCCTTGGCCTTGAGCGGGCCCTTGCCGTCGATCGGGTTGCCGAGCGCGTCGACGACGCGGCCCAGCAGTTCCTTGCCGACCGGGGTGTCCACGATCGAGCCGGTACGCTTGGCGACGTCGCCTTCCTTGATCTCGCGGTCGGCGCCGAACAGCACCACGCCGACATTGTCGGTCTCGAGGTTCAGCGCCATGCCCTTGATGCCGCCCGGGAACTCGACGAGCTCACCGGCCTGCACGTTGTCGAGGCCATAGACACGGGCGATACCGTCGCCAACCGACAGAACCTGACCGACTTCGGAAACTTCCGCTTCCTGGCCGAAGTTCTGAATCTGCTCCTTGAGGATCGCAGAGATTTCCGCGGCTTTGATATCCATTATCCGACCTCTTTCATCGCGATCTTCATCGCCGTGAGCTTGGTTTTGAGTGAGCTGTCGATCATCTGGCTACCGACCTTGACCAC
>NZ_DASZAW010000128.1:0-5959 GCF_035944845.1 Devosia sp.
CTGCCTTTGCGCCCCCTTTGCCGCCCTCGGTCTCCAGCATTTTCACCTTGATCGGCGGCATGGGAGTGATAACGTTTTTTCCAACTGGTCAAATTTCTGGATAACACATCCAAAGGTCAAGCGCCAAATATACTTGACCTCGAAACTCAACAAATAGCCTCCGGGGGAGTCCAAGGTGTCCGACCGTCGCAATGTCACGCCGAACGATCTGAGTGCGTTCTGGATGCCGTTCACGGCGAACCGACAGTTCAAGAAAGCGCCCCGCATGTTCGTCGGCGCCAAGGACATGCACTATACGACTTCCGACGGACGCAAGGTGCTCGACGGCACGGCGGGCCTGTGGTGCGTCAATGCCGGCCATTGCCGCCCCAAGATCGTCGAGGCAATCCAGGAGCAGGCCGCCGAGCTCGACTACGCGCCGGCGTTCCAGATGGGCCATCCCAAGGCGTTCGAACTGGCCAATGCGCTGGTATCGATCGCGCCCGAGGGGCTCGACCACGTGCTCTACACCAACTCGGGTTCGGAATCGGTCGAGACGGCGCTCAAGGTGGCGCTGGCCTATCACAAGGTGAAGGGCGATGCCGGCCGGTTCCGGCTGATCGGGCGCGAGCGCGGCTATCACGGGGTGAATTTCGGCGGCATTTCGGTGGGCGGCATCGTCACCAACCGCAAGATGTTCGGCACGCTTTTGACCGGCGTCGATCACATGCCGCACACCCATACGCCGGGCAAGAACCAGTTCACCCGCGGCGAGCGCGAGGCGGGCGGCGAGGACCTCGCGTCCGAACTCGAGCGCATCGTCACGCTGCATGACGCCTCGACCATTGCGGCGGTGATCGTCGAGCCGGTGGCCGGCTCGACCGGCGTCTTGATCCCGCCCAAGGGGTATCTGCAGAAACTGCGCGAGATCACCAAAAAGCACGGCATCCTGTTGATCTTCGACGAAGTGATCACCGGCTTCGGCCGCCTCGGCACGCCGTTCGCGGCGGACTATTTCGGCGTGACGCCGGATATCCTGGTGACGGCCAAGGGCCTGACCAACGGGGTGATCCCGATGGGCGCGGTGCTGGTCAGCTCCGAGATCCACGACGCCTTCATGCAGGGACCCGAGCACGTCATCGAGTTCATGCACGGCTACACCTATTCGGGGAACCCGATCGCTTCGGCGGCGGGCCTCGCGACGCTCGAGACCTACAAGGATGAGGGCCTGTTGACCCGCGGAGCGGAGCTGGCGCCCTACTGGGCCGATGCGCTGCACTCGCTCAAGGGCCTGCCGCACGTCATCGACATCCGCAATCTCGGGCTGATCGGCGCAATCGAGCTCGAACCGATCGCCGGGCAGCCGACCAAGCGCGCCTTCTCGGCCTTCGTCAAAGCCTTCGAGACCGGCATCCTGATCCGCACCACCGGCGATATCATCGCGATGAGCCCGCCGCTGATCATCTCCAAGGCGCAGATCGACGAACTGATCGGCACACTGGGCAGCATCCTGAAGACGCTTGAGTAGAATGGAACGAATGTTCTATATCGCAATCGATAGAACGAACGTTCTACAAGCAACGAGCGGAGGTCTGTGATGCAGACGATACAGAATGCGATCGGCGGCAAGCTGATCACCTCGACGAGCCCGCGCACGCAGCCGGTGTTCAACCCGGCCACCGGCGAGGCCACCGCCACGCTGCCACTGTCGAGCATCGACGAAGTGAACGCCGCTGTCGCTGCGGCAAAGAAGGCCCTGCCCGCCTGGGCGTCGACCACGCCGATGAAGCGGGCGCGGGTGATGTTCAAGTTCAAGGAGCTCTTGGAGAAGCACGCCGACGAGTTGGCCCGGCTGATCAGCCAGGAACACGGCAAGGTGCACGACGATGCGCTGGGCGAACTGGCTCGCGGCATCGACTGCGTCGATTTCGCCTGCGGCGTGCCGCAGCTGCTGAAGGGCGAGTTCAGCCGCAATGTCGGCCCGAACATCGACAGCTATTCCGACCGGCAGCCCTTGGGCGTGGTCGCCGGCATCACGCCGTTCAACTTCCCGGCCATGGTGCCGATGTGGATGTATCCGCTGGCCATCGCCTGCGGCAACACCTTCGTCCTGAAGCCGTCGGAGCGCGACCCGAGCGCGCCGATGTTCGCCTGGCAGTTGCTGATGGATGCCGGCCTGCCGGACGGGGTGCTGAACGTGGTCCATGGCGACAAGGAAGCGGTCGACACCATTCTCGACCATCCCGATATCAAGGCAGTGAGTTTTGTCGGCTCGACGCCGATCGCCGAGTACGTATATCGGCGTGGCACCCAGGCCGGTAAGCGGGTGCAGGCGCTGGGCGGCGCCAAGAACCACATGATCGTCCTCCCCGATGCCGACATGGACCAGGCCGCCGATGCGCTGATGGGTGCCGGCTACGGGTCGGCCGGCGAGCGCTGCATGGCGATCTCGGTGGCGGTGCCGGTGGGCGACAAGACCGCCGACGCGCTGATTGCGCGGCTGAAGCCGCGGGTCGAAGCGTTGAAGATCGGCCCGGCGACCGACAAGGACGCGCAGATGGGCCCGATCGTGTCGAAGGCGCAGCGCGACAAGATCGTCGGCTATATCGACTCGGGCGTCGAAGCCGGCGCCGAGCTGGTGGTCGATGGCCGCGGCTTCAAGCTGCAGGGCTATGAGAACGGCTTCTTCGTCGGCGGCACGCTGTTCGACCATGTGAAGCCGGACATGAAGATCTACCGCGAGGAGATCTTCGGGCCGGTGCTCTCGGTGGTGCGGGCGCAGAGCTACCAGGATGCGGTCGACCTGATCCATGGGCACGAATATGCCAATGGCACGGCGATCTTCACCCGCGACGGCGACGCAGCGCGCGACTTCGCCGACAAGATCGAAGTGGGCATGGTCGGCATCAACGTGCCGATCCCGGTGCCGGTGGCCTACCACTCGTTCGGCGGCTGGAAGCGAAGCATTTTCGGCGATCACGGCATTTACGGGCCGGAAGGCGTGCACTTCTACACGCGGTTGAAGACGGTCACGACGCGCTGGCCAGCCGGGATCAAAAGCGGCGCCGAATTCAGCTTCCCGAGCCAGAAGTAGCGGATGCAGACGAACACCAGCATTGCTGGACTGCCCCTCACCCCGACCCTCTCCCCAGAGGGCAGCCGGACGGGGGCAGAGCCCTCGCCGGGAGGGGGCGATGGGGCACCAGCGGTGCAAAGTGCGTCCCCCCGCTCGTCGGCCGAGGTCACCTCTCCCCTGAGGGGAGAGGTCGACGCGCAGCGTCGGGTGAGGGGTTCAGCCTCTCGGGCACGCTCTTTACGCCGCAACGAGACGGAAGCCGAGCACAAGCTCTGGAACATCATACGTAGGCGGCAACTGAGCGGCGCGAAGTTTGTCCGGCAGTTCCCGATCGGCCCGTATTTCGCCGACTTTGCCTGCCGCGAAGCGGCACTTGTACTGGAAGTCGACGGAAGCCAACACGCTGACTCCGAGCATGACGCCGCCAGAACGAAGTACCTGAACGAGCAAGGCTACTCCGTCCTCAGGTGCTGGAACAACGACGTGCTGGGCAACCCTCACGGCGTTGCTGAGGCAATTCTCGCGGCGCTAGCGGGGCACCCCTCACCCGGCGAGCGCTTCGCGCCCGCCACCCTCTCCCCTGAGGGGAGAGGGGTAAGAGGGACCAGCGCAGCAACCACTAACAGGCGCAGCTACCGGCTGACGGCCGATGTTCCACGATTGTTGAAAGACTAAGCAATGGCAGCTCCCGGCGAAAACCTTCGTATCGATCCCGAACGCCTGTGGAGCTCCATTCATGAGCTGGCCGAGATCGGGCCGGGCGTTGCCGGGGGCAGCAACCGGCAGACCGTGACCGATGACGATGCCAAGGGGCGGGCACTGTTCAAGCGCTGGTGCGAGGCGGCCGGGATGGAGATGGGGCTCGACCAGATGGGCACCATGTTCGCGCGCCGCGAGGGCACCGAGCCGGGGCTCGATCCGGTCTATGTCGGCAGCCATCTCGACACCCAGCCGACCGGCGGGCGCTATGATGGCGTACTCGGGGTGCTGGGCGGGCTCGAAGTGATCCGCACGCTCAACGACCTCGATATCCGCACCCGGCGGCCGATCGTGGTGGTGAACTGGACCAACGAGGAAGGCGCAAGGTTCGCCCCGGCAATGATGGCCTCGGGCGTGTTCGCCGGGGTGCTCGACCAGGCCGACGTCTACACCCACAAGGACAAGGACGGCAAAAGCTTCGGCGAAGAACTGGAGCGGATCGGCTGGCGCGGCGACGAGGTGGTCGGGGCGCGCAAGATCCATGCCTATTACGAGCTGCATATCGAGCAGGGCCCAATCCTCGAGGACGAAGGCGTCGATATCGGCGTCGTCACGCACGGCCAGGGGCTCAAGTGGCTGCAGGTGACGCTGACCGGCAAGGAAGCCCATACCGGCTCGACCCCGATGCCGAAGCGGCGCAATGCCAGCCTCGGCATGGCGCGGGTGATCGAGCTGGTGCACGAGGTGGCGATGGACTACCAGCCGGACGCCGTCGGCGCCGTGGGGCACATCGAGGTCTACCCCAACTCCCGCAACATCATTGCCGGCAAGGCGGTGTTCACCATCGACATCCGCTCACCGAACAAACAGGTGCTGGACGAGATGGACGAGCGCATCCGCTACGGCATCCAGAACACCGCCGAGGCGCTCGATATCGGTTTCGAGGTCGAGCAGGTCGGGCATTTCGACCCGGTGACCTTCGACAAGACGCTGGTCGGCAACATTCGCGAGGCAGCCAAGGAACTCGGCTACTCCCACCGCGACATCGTCTCGGGCGCGGGGCACGATGCCTGCTGGATCAACCGGGTGGCGCCCTCGGCCATGATCATGTGCCCGTGCGTCGATGGGCTCAGCCACAACGAAGCAGAAGAGATTTCGAAGGAATGGGCGGCGGCCGGGACGGATGTGCTGCTACGTGCGGTGCTGGAGACGGCGGAGATCGTGGGGTGAGGATGCTTCCAAAAGGCCCCCTCACCCGGAGCGCTGTGCGCTCCGACCTCTCCCCCGAAGGGAGAGGTGAAACTGGGGCGCGATCGTGCAACACGGCCACCTCTCCCTTGGGGGAGAGGTCGGCGCGTAGCGCCGGGTGAGGGGGCCTTATGGGGACGCTGAAGCGCAAGTTCGTCGCGCGTGCCCGCTCCCTCAGGGAGAACTCGACCGATGCTGAGCGAAAGCTCTGGTCCCACCTGAGGGACAGGCAGTTGCTGAACTGTAAGTTCGTGCGGCAGCAGCCGGTGGGTTCGTACGTTGCGGACTTCGCCTGCCGCGAGCGCGATCTGATCGTGGAACTCGATGGCGGGCAGCATGGGACGGACACCGGCGTCATGACAGACGTGGCGCGGACGGAGGTGCTGGGCCAGCACGGCTATCGGGTCGTCCGCTTCTGGAACTCTGACGTGCTGAGCAACATCGACGGCGTGCTGCAGATGATCGCCGAGACACTGGAGAAGGCCCCCTCACCCGGACTTCGCTATGCGAAGTCCGACCTCTCCCCCAAGGGAGAGGTGATCCGGGGCACACTCGAATGACAGGGAAACTCGTATGACCAGCAAAATCATCAAGAACGGCACCATCGTTACCGCCGACCTCACTTATGCCGCCGATATCCGGGTCGAAGGCGACAGGATCACCGAGATCGGGCAGAACCTCAGTGGTGGGGAAATCCTCGATGCCAGCGGCTGCTATGTGATGCCGGGTGGGATCGATCCGCATACCCATCTCGAAATGCCGTTCATGGGCACCTACTCGAGCGACGATTTCGAGAGCGGCACGCGGGCGGCGCTCAGCGGCGGCACCACCATGGTGGTGGATTTCTGCCTGCCCAACCCGCAGCAGTCGCTGCTCGAAGCCTTGCAGATGTGGGACAACAAGACCTCGAAGGCCAGTTGCGACTACTCGTTCCACATGGCGATCACCTGGTGGGGC
>NZ_DASZAW010000129.1:0-103340 GCF_035944845.1 Devosia sp.
CTCGGAGGAGGTCAACTCCGAGCAGATCGAGGACATCATGGCGATGTTCTCCGATATGGGCATCAACGTCGTCGACGAGGACGAGGTCGAAGAGGCCGAGCCCGATACCCCGGAAGAGGAATCGACCGAGCTCGCCGAACGCACCGGCACGGCCGTCGCGTCGAAATCCAACACCCGCGAAGGCAGCGACCGTACCGATGATCCGGTGCGCATGTACCTGCGTGAAATGGGCTCGGTGGAACTCCTGAGCCGCGAAGGCGAAATCGCCATCGCCAAGCGCATCGAGGCCGGTCGCGAGACGATGATCGAGGGGCTGTGCGAAAGCCCGCTGACCTTCCAGGCCATCATCATCTGGCGCGACCAGCTGGCCAACGCCGAGATTCTGCTGCGCGACATCATCGACCTCGAAGCCACCTATGCCGGCCCCGATGCCAAGCAGGCGGCCCCGGTGATGCCGTCCGAGATCGAGCGCCCCGCCGCGGTCAAGGAAGAGCCCAAGGCTGCTGCCAAGGCGAAGCCGGCGCCGCGCGCCGCCTCTGGCGACGACGAGGACGACTACGTTCCTGACGAGCCGCAGGCGCCGCAGGATCCGGTCGAGGAAGAAGACGACGATTTCGAGAACTCGCTGTCGCTTTCGGCGATGGAAGCCGAGCTGAAGCCGCAGGTGGTCGAGACCTTCGACCGCATCGCCGAAGCCTATGGCAAGATGCGCAAGATGCAGGATCGGCACGCCGAAGACCGCATCGCCGGCAACGCCCCGGCGACCGCCGCCGATCTGAAGAGGCTCGAAGGCCTGCGCTCGGAAGTGATCACCGACGTGAAGTCGCTGTCGCTGAACCAGAGCCGTATCGAAAGCCTGGTCGAGCAGCTCTACGACATCAACAAGCGCCTGGTGCGGCTCGAGGGGCGCTTGCTGCGTCTCGCCGAGAGCTACGGCGTCAAGCGCGAGAACTTCCTCGAAGCCTATTACGGCAGCGAGCTCGAGCAGAACTGGATCGAAACCGTGGCGACGCTGTCGGGCAAGGGCTGGGCGGAATTCGCCAAGCGCGAAGCCGATACGGCCAACGAGCTGCGCGGCGACATCCAGACCCTGGCGACGGAAACCGGCCTCGACATCGCCGAGTACCGCCGGATCGTCCACAAGGTGCAGAAGGGCGAGCGCGAAGCAGCGATTGCCAAGAAGGAGATGGTGGAGGCCAACCTTCGCCTGGTGATTTCGATCGCCAAGAAATACACCAACCGCGGGCTGCAGTTCCTCGATCTGATCCAGGAAGGCAATATCGGCCTGATGAAGGCGGTCGATAAGTTCGAATATCGCCGCGGCTACAAGTTCTCGACCTATGCCACGTGGTGGATCCGGCAGGCGATCACCCGCTCGATCGCCGACCAGGCCCGCACCATCCGTATCCCGGTGCACATGATCGAGACGATCAACAAGATCGTCCGCACCTCGCGCCAGATGCTGCACGAGATCGGCCGGGAGCCGACCCCGGAAGAGCTGAGCGAAAAGCTGCAGATGCCGCTCGACAAGGTCCGCAAGGTCCTCAAGATCGCCAAGGAGCCGATCAGCCTCGAGACGCCGATCGGCGACGAAGAGGATTCGAACCTCGGCGATTTCATCCCGGACGTGAACGCCATCCAGCCGATCGATGCCGCGATCCAGAGCAACCTGCGCGAGACCACAACCCGCGTGCTGGCGTCGCTGACGCCGCGCGAGGAACGCGTGCTGCGCATGCGCTTCGGCATCGGCATGAACACCGACCACACGCTCGAGGAAGTCGGCCAGCAGTTCAGCGTGACGCGCGAACGTATTCGCCAGATCGAGGCCAAGGCGCTGCGCAAGCTGAAGCACCCGAGCCGCAGCCGGAAGCTCCGCAGCTTCCTCGACAACTAAGAGGGGCGAGGCGATGTCGTTCTGGAAGAACCTGTTTGGCGGCGGTGGTGGCAGCTCGGCCGGCAAGTCGATCGAGCCGGCGGTGGTGGCGGAGGAGGCCTACAAGGGCTTTACCGTCAAGTCGCTGATCATGCCGGTGGGGAGCGAGTACCAGCTCGCCGGGCTGATCGAAAAAGAGATCGACGGCGAGCTCAAGAGCTACAAGTTTGTGCGTGCCGACCGCTTCTCGTCCAAGGAGGACGTGGTCAGCTTCGCGCTCGCCAAGGGCCGTCAGATCATCGACGAGCAGGGCGAGGGCATCTACCGCCCCTGAGGCGGCTGCCTCACGCAAAACAACATTGGCACTCGCGGGAACGCTCGGGCGTTACCCGTGAGATTGCCGCGTGCGCAGGAAATGCGCGCCAACCGGAGTCCCAGCCATGGCCAAGAAACCCACCGCCCGTACCGAGTTCGTGCTGTTCGACGTTATCTACGAAGACGGCAGCCAGCGTTCCAACCGCAAGGTGGATGCGAGCCTGCTCGGCGGCCTCGATGGCGATGATGCGGCGCGGGCGGCAATCATGGAGCAGGACCGCGCCATCGCCGAGAAATCCGGGCTGCCGCCGCTGCAGATCAAGACGCTGAAGCGCAGCGGCAAGTAGGCTAGACGTCGCGCTCGAACGGCACCTCGCGCCGCTTCTGCCGCCTTGCCACGGCGTCGGGCAGGATGTGAGCGGTGAGCCGGAGCGTGTAGGCGATCCGCCTGAGGGTGTCGCTGTAGCGGTGAATGAGCGGCGGGCGCTGCTTGGCGTCGCGGCGGTCGCGATCCCGCTTGAGGTCACTCTGCGCTGCGGCGGAAGATTTATCGCCCCGATAGAACTGCAGTTGCACCACCGGCGCGGGATTGGCCTGATAAAGCCCGCGGTGCGGAATGACCGGGCCATCGCGCGTGAACAGGTACCGATCGATCGACATGCGCCTCAGTCTGGGGTCGGCGAGAACGCGACGGGCCATGGTGGCGGAGATGATGTAGGCCGCCGTCCCGAAATGCGAGGCGAGCAACTGGTGCACGCCGAACCGATCCGAGACATGGCGAACGGCGCGGCCAAGTCGGACGCGGTCATAAAACGTCTCGAGCTTGACCAGATCGGGTTGCAGGCCGTCGCAGAGGGCCGGCTCGAGAAACGCCTTCAGGCCGTCGCCGATGACGGCGTCGTCCTCGAGAAGAAGCGCAAACTGCTGGCCTGCATCGAGCATGCGACACCAGGTCTTCTCATGGCTCATCGTGCAGGCGATCTCGACCGGGGTCATCGCCAATGGCTTGGGCGGATCGGCATTCGCCGCGCCGACATCGGCAATGGTCACCGCGTCGATGCGCTCGGCGACGATCCCCAGCCGCTCAAACTGCTGTTCCATGAACTTACGGCGATCCGGGCGGCTGGCGAGGTTGATGTAGTAGACCGGGATCTGATCGGCGGGGAACGGGCTCATGCCGGGTCCGCCGTGCCGGCAAAGGGAACGACGACACGGGGGCCGCGCAGCGCGGCGAAATCCCGGCTCGCGAGGCGCACGAGGCGTCCGACATGGTCGAGGTGGAGCCCGATGACGGCCCCGAGGTCACGCTGAGGCCGATCGGGTGCAGGCGTTCGCGTCCCGGCAATATTGCTCTCGCCGATGCTGTCGACGGCGTCGAGCTTGTCGATCTGGATGCAGGGGCTGGGAATGGCCTGCAGCACCCGGCTGCGCAACAGGTGATAACCGCCGCGCCCGAACAGGAAGCGATCGATCCCCATCTGGTTGCGCAGCGGGCTCAACAGCGATGCCCGGGCGGCGTCGCGACTGAGAATGTAGGCGGCGCCACCCATCTGCGACGAGCAGAGCTCGCGCATTGTCGTCGCGCCCACCTGCTGGGCCGCGCTCCCCAGCTTTACCGGGCTGTGGAATGTCTCCAGCTTCAGCAGGTCGGCACCCAGCCGCTCGACCAGCCCCGGATCGAGAAAATCAAGCACCTGGGCGGCGAGCTCTACGTCGTCTTCGAGGATCAGGGCGGCCGGCGCACCACTGTCGAGCAGCCGTTCCCAGCTGCGCTGGTGGCTGAGCCCGCAGGCGAGATCGCCTTCGGCCAGCCGCCACAGGCTCTGCGTCGTCCGGTGCCATTCGACGAGGGCCGGCGGCACTTCGTCCATGCGCACGGCTTCGACGCGCTCGGCGGTGATGCCCAGCTGCGCGAACTTGTGTTCCATGAACGCACGACGGTCAGGACGGGCGGCGAGGTTGATGTAGTAGACGGGAATGGTCGGCATCAGTTGACGGACATGCACGAAGCGGGCAGGGGTGTCCAGTGGCGGCTGGGCTACGGCTACATCAGCTTGCGCAGGTCGTCGGCCACCGGCAACCGGTACTGGCGCGCACCCCAAAGCTCGCCGGTCGTCGCAAAGGTGGCGACCAGCCGCAGGTGATGGGACCAGTGGTGAAGCGCCCGGCGCCAGGCGGGCTCGGTGCTGCGCGGGTCGCGCGAGGAGAACATGCCGCGACGGTCGTCGAGATCGCTGCGTCCGGCGCCCTGGCGCCCATCAACCGTCTGGTCGAGCTGGATGGCGAGCGCCGGCACCGACTGGAAGATGCGCGCTTCGTAGAACAAGCTGCCGGGGCGTCCGAACAGCAGCGTGTCGAGTGGCAGGGAGTTCACTTGCGGATGCGCCAGCAGCCTCATGGCCAATGCCTTCGTCATCACATAGGCGGCTGAGCCCATGCTGGATGACATGAGCCGTCCCCGCCCTATGCCGATCGCCTTGCCGGGCACCAGCCGGCCGACCATTGCCGAGGTCTGCCGCGTTTCCATCTGAATGGCATCGACGCCATCCAGCAGGTTGGGATCGTCGAGCACTGAAGGCAGTTGCGTGGACAGCAGGACGTCATCTTCGAGGATGAGCGCTGCCGCGATGTCCTGCTCGACCATCAGCCGCCAGATCTTCTGATGGCTGCGGCTGCAGCCGAGCTCGGCCGGGCTCAGCGGCGAGCCCGCGATGTCGCCGCAATCGGCGGCCGTGACCGCCTCGATCCGAGACGCCGTCAGCCCCAGAGCGACGAGCTGTCGTTCGACGTGCTGGCGGCGATCGGCGCGTGAGGCGAGATTGATGTAGAAGATCGGCAGCGGCATTGCAGTGGCATGACGGGACGGCGGAGCCGTTCCGCTTCCCTCTCTACATGAGCTTGCGCAGGTTCTCGGCGATTGGGAACTGGAGCTTTCGCGCGCCCCACAGTTCCCCGCTGGCTCCAAAGGTCACCAGCACTCGCGCATAGTGCCGGAACTGAATCTTCAGTCTGCGCCAGCGAACGGCCAGGCTCTTGCGCCGGATTGCGCCGGTCAGCCGATTGTCGTCGAGGTCGCTCTTGCCGGCGCCGCGGCGGCCATCGACGGTCTGGTCGAGCTGGATGGCAAGGGCGGGCAGGGTTTGAAAGATGCGGGCATCGTAGCAGAGCTCGCCGGCCCAGCCGAACAGCAGGTGATCGAGGGCCAGCCGATCGACATCAGGCCGCGCCAGCAGCCGTCGGGCCAACCCTACGGTCATGATGTAGGCCGCTGAGCCCAGGCTCGACGACATCAGGCGGTTCCGGCTCACGCCGGGAATTGCGGTCGCCACAGCCGGTCCGACCAGGGCTTTGGTATAGCCGCGCGTTTCGAGCTGGATGGCATCGACGCCGCCATCGAGCAGCGAGGGGTCGGCGAGGAGCGCCGGAAGTTCATCGGCCAGGAGGACGTCATCCTCGAGGATCAACGCGGCGGCGATGTTGTTCTCAACCATCAGCCGCCAGATCTTCTGATGGCTGCGGCTGCAGCCAAGTTCGCCCGAACTGAGCGGAGAGCCGGGTGGCAACTGAAAGTCGGCGGGCGTCACCGCATCGACACGTGTCGCGGTAAGTCTCATCGCCTCGAGTTGTCGTTCGACGTGTTGCCGTCTATCCGGCCGCGAGGCCATGTTGATGTAGAAGATCGGCAACAACCCGGGCGCCCTCTGCTGAACAGGCGCTCCTCATAGCACCGGCAGACCCGGCGTCAAATGAAGTTCAGCTTCCGAGCGCCTTGTTCACCGCCGGTTTCACCACGGTGCCAAAGAGTTCGATCGCCTTCATCACCTTGGCGTGGGGCAGGGTACCGACGCTCAGTTGCAGGCCGAAACGATCGTGCTTGAACCACTCATGCTGCATCAGGATCTTTTCGATGACCTGCTGCGGCGAGCCCATGAAGTAGGCGCCGGAGGGGCTGGCGCCCGCCTCGAACTGCGCGCGGGTGGTGGGCGGCCAGCCGCGCTCGCGGCCGATGCGGCTCATCGCCTCGTGATGCGCCGGGAAGGCGGTGTCGAGGGCATCCTGCGAGTTCTCGGCGATGAAACCGTGTGAGGAAATACCAATCGGCAGCTTCGCCAGATCATGGCCGACTTTCTCGGCCGTGCGGCGATAGAGCTCGGTGAACTGGGTGAAGGCTTCGGGATTGCCGCCGATAATGGCGAGCATCAACGGCAGGCCATAATAGGCGGCGCGGGCGACGGAGTTGGGCGTGCCGCCGACCGCCACCCACAGGGGCAGGGGCTGCTGGATCGGCTTGGGGTAAATGGCGATGCCGGGGATTGGCTTGGTGTGCTCGGAGCCCTCCCACTGTACCTTGCCGCCTGCGCGGATCTTCAGCAGTTCCGCGAGCTTTTCCTCGAACAGCGTGTCGTAGTCGTCGAGTTCGTACCCGAACAGCGGGAAGCTCTCGATGAACGAGCCGCGGCCGGCCATGATCTCGGCCCGGCCGTTCGACAGCAGGTCGAGCGTCGCGAACTGCTGCCAGACGCGGATCGGATCGTCGGAGCTCAGGACGGTGACGGCGGTGGAGAGGCGGATGCGTTTGGTGATGGCCGCGGCGGCGGCAAGGATCGTCACCGGCGCCGAAGCGACGAAATCGGGACGGTGATGCTCACCCAGCCCGTAGAAATCGAGCCCCACCTCATCGGCGAGCTTGATCTCCTCGAGCAGATCCCTGAGCCGCTCGGCCGGCGACTGCAGGTGGCCGCCGTTCAGCGGATCGGGAGTGTTCTCGGCGAAGGAGTAGAGACCGATTTCCATGGCGCAATCCTCGTGTGGAGCGCCACTGGAGCGCCTCACCAGTTCACAGATAAGGTTGAAGCGCTCCAGCTCTTGTGTGGTCGCGCTGTCGAACCGGAAAAGTCTGCAGCTTTTCCTGACAGCGCTCTAGATGGCTGTGCATTCTGAGCCGCGCAAGAACGCACAGCCTTGTAACTCAGACGCTGCTGGTTGGCACGTAGGGCGCGGCCGAGGACGAGACCGGCGCCGGAGGCGTGTGCCCGGCCTGGCGGTGAATCTCGGCGACGAGGCCGGCTGGCAGCTTCAGCTTGAAGGCCAGTGCATCGAGGTAAGCGCGCTCGGCTGGCGTATCGGGCTGCATGGCGACGAGCGAGGCGGCGTAGATTTCGGAGGCGTGTTCGGGCGTGTCGGCGCGGGCGACAACGGCGTCGATATCGAGCGGGCTCGCCAGTTCGTCGAAGACGAACGCCTTTTCCTCGGCGGAAAGCGGCATCGCTTCGAGGCGCTTGAAGATGCGATCCTTCTCCTCGGCGTCGATCTGGCCATCGGCCTTGGCGGCGGCGATCATGGCCCGCACCAGGGTCTTGCCCAGCTCTTCGCTCTGGTAGGCGGCCTGCGGCGGGGGCACGAAAGCGTCCTTGGTCGGGGCGGGCGCGCCATCCGAGGCGACGCCGGCCTGCTGCTGGTTCTTCTGGTAGCTCTGCCAGGCGGAATAGGCGAGGCCGCCAACCGCCGCAACCGCGCCCACCTTGGCGACGTTGCCGACGAGCTTGCCCAGCCCCCCACCCGAGAGCAGCATGCCGGCGGCAAGCCCTGCGGCGCCCGTCATCGCGGTACGCTGGGCGTTGGGGTCCGTCTGCAGGGCCTTGATGATACCGTCGACGTTGAACATGGCTTTCTCCCAGTTTCTTGTGTTTCCGAACGGGAGTTAGGGAGCCCCGTCGGGCTGCGCAAGGATGACAAGTTCGCGCAGGGCCAAAGGTTGCCTTTCTCGGCTTGCCGGGTAGGTTGTGGCGGTTCAGAGGGCGGAGGGCTGACAGCTCATGGCGAGCGGTCTCGACGATATCGATCACAGGCTGCTGGCCCTGCTGCAGGAAGACGACCGGATGCCGGTAGCGGAACTGGGCAAGACGCTGGGTGTCGCGCCGTCCACCCTCAATGACCGCATCCGCCGGCTGGTCAAGCTGGGCGTGATCAGCGGTTTTCACGCGCGTGTCGATCCCGAAAAGGTCGGGCTCGACCTGCTCGCCTATGTGTTCGTCGGCTGGAGCGATCCGACCACCGAGAAGCTGTTCCTCGCGGCGATCGCCCGGTCGCCGGAAGTGCTCGAGGCGCATCATGTCACCGGATCGTGGAACTATCTGATGAAAGTGCGGCTGCGGACGACGCGCGACCTCGAGGGGTTCTTCGCCCAGGTGGTGAAGGAAGTGCCAGGGGTGCAGCGCACCGAGACGCTGATCGTCCTGTCGTCGCCCAAGGAAACGACGCTGATCGTGCCGCCGCAGCCCCAGGCATGAAATTGGAAAAGCTCGACCTGAAAAAGCTGCACAAGGCGCTCTACAACGCGCCCAGGGGCAAGTTCGAGATCATAGACGTGCCGCCGCTGCATTACCTGCAGCTCGATGGTGCGGGCGACCCCAACACCGCGGAGGACTACAAGACGGGCGTCGCCTGGCTCTATTCGGTGAGCTACGCGATGAAGTTCGCGGCGAAGGCGCAACTCGGCCGCGACTATGTGGTGGGGCCGCTGGAGGCGCTGTGGTGGGCCGACGATATGTCGACGTTCCTCACCCGCAAGAAGAGCGACTGGCAGTGGACGATCATGATCCTGCAGCCGGATTTCGTGACGTCAGCCCTGTTCGCTGCGGCGGTGGACAAGACAACCAGGAAACTCGGAACGCCGCCGGCGAGCCTCAGGCTCCAGGCCTATCACGAGGGGCTTTCGGTGCAGACGCTGCATATCGGCAGCTATGACGATGAGGCGCCGACGCTGGCCCGGTTGCACCAGGAATTCGTGCCGGCCAACGGGCTCAAGGAAACCGGCCACCATCACGAGATCTATCTCAGCGATCCACGCAAGGTGGCGCCGGAGAAGCTGAAGACCATTCTCAGGCAGCCGGTGCGGCGGGTCTGATCCGGCGGGTTCAGCCGCGGTTCAGGCGCAAACCGGCAGAGGGCCGGCGTCCGAACCGAGGAGGAACCCATGCTGGTCCGTAATGCTCTTTTCATCGTCTTTGCCAGCCTTTCGGCGCCGGCTCTGGCCAATGGGGTGATCAGCGAGTTTCCCGCCGGCGGCGTGGTGTTCAAACAGGCCGCCAACATCGCCATTGCGCGGGAGGACCTCTACCTGAGCGTGCGCGAAGTGCGGGTGCGCTATGAGTACCGCTCCGACGCTGCAGCCACGGAAACGCACACCATCGGTTTCCCCATGCCGACGGTGCCGCTCGATGGTGGGCCGAGCTATCTGGGCGGCGGCAGCATCGAGCAGCTGATCGATCCGCGGAACTACATGGACTTCGCGGTGAAGGTGAACGGCAAGCCGATCACGGCCAAGTTGCACGAGTTCGCCCAGCTCGACGGCAAGGATATCACCGCCGAGCTCGAGGCCGCCGGCCTCGCGCCATTGATGCTGGCCGAACAGTTCGACGCCTCGCGGTTCGATCGGAAGACGCTCGAAGGCTTCGTGGCGAAAGGCTGGTTCGCCAGTGCGCCGGAGAGCGCCGAAGAGCTGTGGTGGCCGAATTGGAGCTACCAGACGGTCTATGAGTGGGAGCAGGCATTCGCTCCGGGCGAGACGGTGGTCGAGATCAGCTATGCGCCGCTCAACGGCTATCCCAGCGATTATGGCCAGGTCTACGAGGGGGGCGGCGAGTATGACGACCCGGAGACGGTTGCGGCGATCAGGGCGGAATATTGCATTGACGATGCCGTGCTCAACGCGGTGCAGCGCCAAAAGGCGCAGGGCGGCTACGAGGTGGTGACGCAGGGCTACGTGCTGACCACAGGCAATTTCTGGAAGGGGCCGATAGAGGAGTTCAACCTGGTGGTCGACAAGGCAGATCCGGCGGAAGGGATGAAGAACCTCGACCTGGTCGCTTTCTGCCCGCTCGAAGCCAAAAAGATCAGCGACACCCAGTTCGCCTGGCACGCTTCGAACTTCGAGCCCGACCGTGACATGCGGGTGCTCTATTACAGCTTCTACGATTTCGAGCAATGAAGAACCCCGGCAGCGGAACTGCCGGGGGTGAGAGAGCTTCGGGGGAGGATCCGAAGCTCAAAATCTGCCTGACGACCGAGCTTACTGCGCGGCCGGGGCCTCAGTCACCGGGGCCGGAGCCTCGGTGGCGGGAGCCGCCGGAGCTTCAGTCGCCGGAGCGGCATCAGCAGGGGCCGGAGCGGGCTCAGCGGCCGGAGCCATCGGAGTGGTCTCGGTGCCCGTGGCCGGGGCCTCGGTCATCGGAGCCGGGGCCGGAGTGGCGGGAGCTTCAACCGCCGGCGTATTGTTGACGGTCGTCGAGGTGGTCGACGGGCCGGAATTGGCCGAGAAGACCAGATAGCCGATGGCGAGCAACGCCAGGGCAACGATGATGCCTACGAACCAGCCAGTCGCGCTCGACTCGCGGGTGTAGACAGTGCGGTTGGTATCATCGCTCGAATAGACGGTATCGCGTTCGGGGACAGCCATGATCAAGCTCCTTTGTTTGAGTACCGTATGGCCGAAATAACTCGGGAGCAGCGGGAATTGTTCCCGCAAACTTGATCAATTGCTGAATTGATTCAGCGCCGTAGCGTAAGCCGTTGAAACTGATTGTGATTTTGATCCGCAGTGACGAGGAAATGCTGCCGCGGTTGGCTCAGCTTTCAGCCGGTTTTGCCGCTTTTTCTTCGCCACGGTTGGCCTTGCCGATAGATTTGGTCTGGGCCGAGACCCGATCGATGAAGGCGAGGAACAGCGCCGAGACGACGAAGGCGAGGTGGATCAGGGTGAACCACATCAGCTTGTCGGCGGTGTAGCTCGAAACGTTGAGGAACACCTGCAGCAGGTGGATCGACGAGATGGCGACAATGGTCGAGGCCACCTTGATCTTCAGCGAGCCGGCGTCGATCTCGCCCAGCCAGTGCACCGCGTCGCCGTCGTCGAAGCGCGAGACATAGTTTTCGTAGCCCGAAATGATCACCATGACGACGAGGCTCGCGACCAGCGCCGCGTCGATCAGCGCCAGCATCTTAAGGATCGCATCGGCTTCATCGATGGTGAAGACGTGGCTGACGAAATCCCACAGCTTCACCCCGAAGGTCGCGGCATAGACCGCCAGCGCCACCGCCAGCCCGAGATAGAACAGCACCAGCAGCCAGCGCGAGGCGAGGATCACCGCTTCGATGACGAGTTCGAGACGCTTGGGCATGGTGGCTCCGGCAAGGTTTTGGCGCACGAGGGATAGCGGATTTTTGGGGGGAGGCAAGGGGCAGGGGTGACGCACGTGAAAGGGGGCACTCGGCAGTAGGCAGTAGGCAGTCGGCAGTAGGCAGTAGGCAGTAGGCAGTAGGATGGACAGGCGGGGAGGAATAGGGATCTGCTTCGACTGTCGACTGCCGACTGCCGACTGCCGACTGCCGACTGCCGACTGCCGAGTGCCGACTGCCGACTGCCCCCCAAACCAAACGGGCCGGGGATCGCTCCCCGGCCCGTCCAGTCAGTTCAGTTGTTCGCTCAGTTGCGATCGGCAACCGTGATCAGCGAGGTGATGCGCTTGATCGAGACGCGGCGGTTGAGCTTTTCGGCCTTTTCCGTCTTCACCTTCAGGTAGCGCTCGCCATAGCCCTGGGTGACCAGGTTCTCGGGCGGCACGTCGTAGAAGTCGGTGAGGATACGGGCGACGGTCGAGGCGCGCTGGTCCGAGAGGATCAGGTTGGGCTGGTCGCCACCCACGGCGTCGGTATGGCCTTCGATCAGGAAGGTCTCGCCCGGGTTGTCCTCGAGGATCGCCAGCATGGCGTTGGCCACCTTGCTGAGTGCGCCGACCTGGCTGCGGGCAATGGTGGCTGCACCGGAGTCGAAGGTCAGCCCGCCGACTTCGACGCGCCGCACCGAGTCACGGATACGGGCCGAACGCTTCACTTCCTCGATGGTGTAGATCTTGCGGACCTGCTCCACCGGCGGTTCGCGGAAGAACAACTCGACCTCTTCCTCGTCGGCGTCGCCGGCGTCGAGGATGTAGTCACGGATCGGGATGGTCAGGCGCAGGGGAGGCAGGTCGTCGCCCGGATCGCGCCAGTTGCCGAAGTAGTCGTCATCCTGTTCGAAATCGTCCTCGTCCTGGTAGGCGAGGATGTACTCGCGGCCATCGGGCATGATGCGCGAACGCTTCAGCACGTTGCCCCATCTGTCGCGGATGGTGACGATCTGCACGCCGTTCGGGCGCTCGATGGTCTCCTTCACGCGGCCGCCGGGCAGGCGCTCGTAATAGACCTCGTCCTCGTCGCTGTCGCGAATGCGGTCGAAATCCTGCGCCGGGTTCGAGATGATCAGGTTGACGCCGATCTGGAAGATGAAGCCCGAGTTGGTGAAGTTGTTGCCGGGCTTGCCGCCACCCTGGCCGCCGCCACCGTTATTGTTGACGGTGTTGTTGTTGTTCGTGACGTTGGTGGTGTTGTTCGTGATGTTGGTCACGTTCGTCACGTTGGTGACATTGTTGATGATGGTGACGTTCTGCGGCACCTCCACCACCGGCAGGGCATCGACGGCGATCTTCTCGCCTTCCATCTTGGCCAGCGACTGCACCTCGACCGGCGCGATGTCGGCCTGAGCGGACTTGTCGTCGGTCGGCGGCGGAGCGGTCGGCTCTTCGGAAACCGCCGGCTGTTCAGCCGGCGCCTGGCCCTCGACCACCTGGGTGGCGAAGTCCTTGGCGCTGTCGAGCACCGGAGCCGCTTCCTCGGGGGCAACGGTTTCCGGCAGCACTTCGACGGCCTGCGGGGTCACTGCTTCCTGGGCACCCGGCAGCTCGGAGATCGGCGGGGTGGTCTCCGCCGCCGGCTGTACCTCGGGAACCGGGGGCAGGGTGATGCCGTACTGGGTGAGGCACTGGGCGACGTCGGCAACGCCCAGCGTGGCGCAGATATCGGCGAACTGCTTGTTGGCAGCGTCGATGGTCGACTGGCCGGAGGCGTCGCCGCCCTCGAGCTGGCCGATACCGACATTGTAGAGCTCGACGGCAACGCCGAGCTGATCCTGCGCCGCCGCGACCGGATCGGGTGCATTGGCGTCGGCCGGCTGGTCGGTCGGGCCGGCTTCGGCCGGCTGCTCGGCAGCAGGCTGTTCGGCAGGCTGCTCAGCCGCCGGCTGTTCTGCCGGCTGCTCTGCGGCGGGCTGTTCCGTGGGTTGCTCGGCCGGCTGTTCGGCCGCGGGCTCTGCCGGCTGTTCAGCAGGCTGCTCAGCCGGGGGTTCGGGCAGCGGCGGCAGGTCCTGGCCAATGCAGGACTTGATGTCCTGGTAGCCGTTGGCAGTGCACAGTTCCTGAATACGCGCAGCGGCTGCATCGGCAATCGGCTTGGCGCCGGCATAGTCGCCGGCAGCGGCCTGGTTGAGCGCTGCCTGATACTGGTCGAGCGCTGCCTGGAGGTCGGCGACGAACTGCGCCTGGGCATCTTCGGCGGCCTTGGCATCGGTTTCGGCCTGGGCTGCAGCAGCAGCGGCGGCTGCGTCCTCGGCCGCCTTGGCGTCCTCGGCAGCCTTGGCATCGGCTTCGGCCTGGGCTGCAGCGGCTGCTGCATCCTCGGCGGTCTTGGCCTCCTCGGCAGCCTTGGCGTCCGTCTCGGCCTGCGCGGCGGCGGCTGCTGCTTCTTCAGCGGCCTTGGCCTCTTCAGCCGCCTTGGCATCAGCCTCGGCTTGAGCTGCGGCTGCGGCGGCTTCCTCAGCGGCCTTGGCTTCCTCAGCCGCTTTCGCGTCGGCCTCGGCCTGCGCCTGTGCCGCGGCTGCCTCTTCGGCGGCCCTTTCATCTTCGGCTGCCTTGGCGTCGGCTTCCGCCTGCGCTGCCGCAGCGGCTGCTTCTTCAGCGGCCTGCGCCTCTTCAGCGGCGCGAGCTTCCTCGGCCGCCTGGGCGTCGGCATCGGCCTGCGGGTCTGCCGCCGGTTGGCCGCCGCCGGTGATGGCAGCGATACAATCCTGCACGCTGGCATAGCCGTTCACGATGCAGGTATCGGTCAGCGCCTGCTGGGCGGCATTGATCGCGTCTGCGTCGCCGGAGGCCTGTGCCTGCTGCAGGGCCTCATATTCGGCCTGCTGAGCAAGAGCGGCGCCCGGCACCAATGCGAGAACGGCGAGACTGGTGCCGGTCAGGAGCCAGTTTCGAAAGCGCATGGGTTTTTTCCTTGTTTTGGAGTCAGTTGTTTGAGGAGTGACGCAGACGGGCTGAACCGAACCTGAACGCCCGGGAAACCTGCTGCGAAAACGAATTTGGCCCATCCGATGCCGAACGCCCCTCCAGCGCGTGCGGTTCCGTAGCGCGACAGGACCGGTCAATCGTGGCGCCAGTTGGGCCGCTCCCGGCCCCCGGCAGCAATGGACGGATTCGGTTGCGGCGGCCTAGGCTTGGCGGCCCAATTCGTGCGATCCGGTTAGCATTCCTGTCGTGGAGTCGATCGTGGGCGAGCTTCTGAGCTATTGGCCGTTTGTTGTTGGCCTGCTGGCCACCGGCGTCATTTCGGGCGTCGCGGCGGGGCTGCTGGGTATCGGCGGCGGCGCCATCATCGTGCCGGCCCTGGCCTCGGCCCTGGCGCTGCTTGGCTATGATAGCGATGTGGTGCAGCACATTGCCGTAGGCACCTCGCTTGCCATCATCATCCCGACCGGTATTGCCAGCGCCCGGGCGCATGACAAACGCGGCGCGGTCGATCACCGCATCCTGAAGCTCTGGGCCCCTGTGGTGGTGGTCGCCACCTTCGTCGGTGGCTTGATGGCCGGGCTCTATACCGGCGACGTGCTGCGCATCGTGTTCGGCGTGGTGGCGCTGTTCATTGCCGCCAATATCGTCCTGCCGTTCCAGGAGCGGCTGATGGGGCATCTCAGGGATTCGACCCTGACGCACCGGATCTCGGCGGCGGTCGTCGGCTATATCTCGGCGCTGATGGGCGTCGGGGGCGGCTCGCTGAGCGTCCCCACCATCCACGCCTTCGGGGCCTCGATGCACAAGGCCGTCGGTACCGGCGCGGCGATCGGGGTGTTCATTGCGCTGTCGGGCACGCTCGGCTTCATCATCTCGGGCTGGAGCGTCGAAGGCCGACCGCCCCTTAGCCTTGGCTACATCAACATCGTGGCGCTGGTGCTGATCGGGCTGACCGCCGCCCTGTGCGCGCCGTGGGGCGCGGCCTTGGCGCACCGGCTGCAGCAACGGACGCTCAAGCTGGCCTTCGCGGTGTTCCTGACACTGGTCGGGCTCAACATGATCTGGAAGGCGATCGCGGGGTAGGAGATGGGCGCCCGGAGGCGCCCATCGAGGCGGCATTACTTGCCGGCAAAGTCCCAGGTGACCTGGACGTTGATCGAGTAGCTGAGCTCACCGCCCTCGATCGGCACGGCGCCGGCGGACGCCATGTCGGCGGAGGCTTTCATCATATAGGGCTGCGGCGAACCCATGCCCTGCACTTCGCTGATGTTGCGGATGCTGCCGAGCTCTTCGCCTGCCACTTCGGCATAGAGACCGGCCTTGGCCTTGGCGTCGGCGAAGGCGACCTTGCGGGCTTCGTCGTAGAGCTTGCTCGGATCGGCCACCGAGAAGCTGACGCCGTTGATGGTGTTGGCGCCGACGGTCACCGCCTTGTCGAGCACCGAGCCGAGCTTGGCCAGCTCGCGTACCCGGACGTTGACGTTGTTATAGACCTGGTAGCCGGTGATCTTGGGCGGCAGTTGGTAGCCATTGGCGTCGCGGGCATCGGAATAGACGTAGTTCGGGTTCACCGAGAAGCCCGAGGTCTGGATGTCGCGTGCCTCGATGCCGGCGGCCTTCAGTGTCTCGATCAGTTCGCCCATCGCCTTGGTGTTGGCGTCGAGCGCCTCGCGGGCGGTGGCGCCCTGGCTGGTGACGCCGGAATTGACGAAGGCCGTGTCGGGCGCCGAGGTGACTTCGCCGATGCCGCTGATCGAAATGGTGCCGTTCACTTGTGTCGTCTCCTGCGCGAATACGGGGGTGGCGGTCAGCGCGGTGGCGAGGAACAGGGGAATGAGGGCGGCAGTAATGGGACGCATGCGTCTCTCCTATGTGGCCTTTGGCGGGGAAATATGTCCCAGCCGACCGGGTTGTTAGTGCGCCGTTCCTGAACAGGATTTGAACGGCGCTTCCTAGAGATAAGACGCCGCACATTGCGCCAACCTTGGGTCGCGGACCGACGAAAGTTTGAGTTACGTGCCTCGCCCGCTGCTGGACAGGCTTTGGAGTGGCGGGTTAGGTAGCCCCTCCGAAAACCGGGGGAGTGCCGTGGCCAACCGACAAGTTCCTAGCGAAGGCGTACTTCTGGGGCGGGCTAGGGTGCCCGGATATGATCACCCGCGGGTGATCACTGTGCGCGGCGAGGATATCGTCGATATCACGTCGAAGACCGCGCCGACGTCGCGCGATATTGCCGAGCAGGACGATCCGGCCGCTTACGTGGCGGCAGCCAAGGGGCCGGTGATCGGCAACCTCAACCAACTCCTCGCCAACTCGTGGTCGGGCAAGACCGACGTCAAAGCGCCGTCGCTGCTGTCGCCGATCGACCTGCAGGCGGTGAAAGCCGCTGGCGTGACGTTCGTCGTCTCGCTGCTCGAGCGCGTCATTGAAGAGCAGGCGCGCGGCGACAAGGCCAAGGCCGACGAACTGCGCAAGGATATCCTGGGGCTGGTCGGCACCGACCTCAGCCAACTCGAGCCGGGCTCGCCCGCCGCGATGGAAGTGAAAAAGACGCTGATCGCGCGCGGCGTGTGGAGCCAGTATCTCGAGGTCGGCATCGGGCCGGACGCCGAGATCTTCACCAAGTGCCAGCCGATGGCGTCGGTCGGGTTTGGCGCCGATGTCGGCATCCTGCCGATCTCGGAGTGGAACAACCCGGAGCCGGAAGTGGCGATGGTGGTGAACTCCAAGGGCACCATCGTCGGCGCAACGCTCGGCAACGATGTGAACCTGCGCGATGTGGAGGGCCGCTCGGCACTGCTGCTCGGCAAGGCCAAGGACAATAACGCATCGGCTTCGCTCGGGCCGTTCATCCGCCTGTTCGACGGCAAGTTCACCATCGAGACGGTGAAAGCCGCCGACATCGCGCTCAACGTCACCGGTGAGGACGGGTTCGAGCTGACCGGTGTCTCCAACATGAGCCAGATCTCACGCTCGCCCGAGGCCATCGTCGCGGCGACCATCGGCCGGCACCATCAGTATCCGGATGGGCTGGTGGTCTATCTCGGCACGATGTTCGCCCCGGTGAAGGATCGCGGCGGCGCCGGCAAGGGCTTTACCCATAAGCTCGGCGACGTGGTGTCGATCTCGACGCCGTCACTCGGCACCCTGTCCAACACGGTGCGCCTCGCCACTGAGGCCGCCCCCTGGACCTATGGCACCAGCCAGTTGCTCAGGGACCTGGCAAAGGCTGGGTTGCTGTAAAGATACTCGATGTCATCCCTCTCGAAAGCAGGGACCCAACGCGCCGCCAGCGCCGGCGGAGAAATGGATCCCGGCCCTCGCGGGGATGACACCGGGGTTGGTTGAAACGAGGTGCTCAACGGCACCTATGAAGAGGAACTCCCGATGACCGAACTGCACAAGAATCTCATCAACGGCGAATGGGTCGGCGGGGACGGGGTGGATAATATCAACCCCTCCAACACCAACGAAGTGGTGGGCGTTTACGCCCGCGCCTCGCAGCAGGATACGCTCGATGCCATCGCGGCGGCCAAGGCGGCATTCCCGGCCTGGTCGCGCTCGGGCATCCTGCAGCGCTGGGAAATCCTCAGCAAAACCGCGCATGAGATTTTCGCACGCAAGGCCGAACTCGGTGAACTGCTGAGCCGCGAGGAGGGCAAGACCCTCGCCGAAGGCATTGGAGAAGTCACCCGCGCCGGGCAGATTTTCGAGTTCTTCGCCGGCGAGGCGCTGCGGCTGTCGGGCGAAAGCGTGCCGTCGGTGCGCCCGGGCGTCGGTGTGGAGATGACGCGCGAGGCGATGGGCGTCGTGGGCATCATCACGCCGTGGAACTTCCCGATTGCCATCCCGGCCTGGAAAATCGCGCCGGCGCTTTGCTACGGCAACACCGTGGTGTTCAAGCCGGCGGACCTGGTGCCGGGCTGCTCGTGGGCGATCGTCGATATTCTCCACCGCAACGGCCTGCCCAAGGGCGTGCTGAACCTCGTCATGGGCAAGGGCTCGGTGGTCGGCCAGGCCATGCTGGATAGCAAGGACATCGTGGCGCAGACCTTCACCGGCTCGGTGAACACCGGCCGGCGCGTGGCCGAAGCCAGCGTCAAGGTGATGCGCAAGTTCCAGCTCGAGATGGGCGGCAAGAACCCGACCATCGTACTCGATGACGCCGACCTGAAGGTGGCGGTCGAAACCACGGCGCAAAGCGCCTTCTACTCGACCGGCCAGCGCTGCACCGCCTCGTCGCGCCTCATCGTCACCGAGGGGATCCATGATCAGTTCGTGGCGGCGCTCACCGAGCGGATCCGTAACCTCAAGGTCGGCGACGCCATCGCCAAGGACACCGATATCGGCCCCGTCGTCGATCCGGGTCAGCTCAAGCAGGACACCGACTATATCGAGATCGGCAAGGGCGAGGGCGCCAAGCTCGTCGTCGGTGGCGACCTGGTGAAGCGCGACAACCCGGGCTATTTCCTGCAGCCGGCTCTGTTCACTGAAGCCAACAACCAGATGCGCATCGCCCGCGAAGAGATCTTCGGGCCGGTAGCGGCGGTGATCCGCGTCAAGGACTATGAGGAAGCGCTGGCCGTTTCCAACGATACCGAGTTCGGTCTTTCGGCCGGTATCGTCACCACCTCGCTGAAGTACGCCACCCACTTCAAGCGCAACGCCGAAGCCGGCATGGTGATGGTGAACGTGCCGACCGCCGGCGTCGATTTCCACGTGCCGTTCGGGGGTCGCAAGGGCTCGAGCTACGGCCCCAAGGAGCAGGGCAAGTATGCGGCGGAGTTCTTCACCCAGGTGAAGACGGCCTACACCGCCGCCGGCTGAGGCCAGCCGCGGCAACGAAGTGTGGCCCGCGCATCGACAGGATGCGCGGGCCTTGTTTTGTCAGTCCGCACGCAGTCCATAGGTGACGACGACGTTGCCCTTGCTGGTGACTGTCGATTTCTTCAGCACCAACTGGGTGATCGGGTCGGTGGCCTCGAAGATGCGCTTGCCCTTGCCGGCAATCACCGGGTGGGTGATCAGCGTCAGCTCCTCGAGCAGGCCGGCGAAGAACAGCTGCCGGGCCACGTCGACGCCGGCCATCACGGCGATATCGCCGCCGTCCTGGTTCTTCAACTCGCGGGCGAAGCTCAACAGGTCACCCTTGATCAGGGTGGTGTTCCTCCAGCTCAGCTGCTCCTGGCTGAGGGTACGCGAGGCCACGTATTTCGGCACCGCGTTGATGTAATCGGCAAAGCCCTGGTCGGCCTCGGCGTTGGGCCAGTAGCCGGCCCAATCCTGGTAGCCGACCCGGCCCATGATGACGGTGTCGGTTTTCCCCATCACCTCGCCGAGCAGCGCGCCCAGTTCGTCGTCGAAGGCGTCGCCCTGCCACAGGTTGGGGGCCTCGATGACGCCATCGACCGAGTGAAAGAAGCCTGCAGTGATCTTGCGCATGTCATTCTCCTGGTTTTGCCGGCCCGCCAATGGGCCGTTCATCAACACGACGAACGGCTTTCGACGCGATCGACACGAGCGTGCAGAAAATCGTGCCGAGAGGGAGAATGGTGGCCGATGCAATGGTTTGCCACCTATAGCTTTGCTTCGCGGCCACGGCTTGCTAAGGAGGCGGCGCTCTGTTTCGGGGCAGGGGCCCATAGCTCAATGGTTAGAGCCGACCGCTCATAACGGTCTGGTTCCAGGTTCGAGTCCTGGTGGGCCCACCAATCTTCTCAATCGGTGTGCCTTACACCAGTTGCGGCAAGGTGCCTCCAGGGCATCTCGGGTCGCTACCGTGAGGTTCCGGAGTGCTCCATCGCCCCAAATCAGCCGCACAATGAGGCAGTTGATGCGGACGGCGCACGGCCCTGATGAACTAACTTCTGGGTTCGAGCGACTTCAGATAGGCAATTATGGCCGCGGCTTGTTCGGGGTCGAACTCGAACTGCGGCATTTCCGGGTGCGCGGTCACGATACCTTCCACCAATGCCTCGCTGAGCAGCTCGACGTCATAGCGCAGGTAGAGCTGGCGAAGTGGCGGCGCAATTGCAAGCGGGCTGGCGCCGGTCGCTTCTGTTGCATGGCAATCGCTGCAGTACATCGTTACCAAGGCATGCCCGTCCTGGACCGGATCCTGTTCCTGAGCACCGATATGCGTGACAAAGCCCCCCAGGCCGAACAGCCCGGCTGCGCTTAGCAAAGCGAGTGCCGCCCTCATGCTGCCCGTATTGCGGTCTCGACATCCGCGACTGGGTGACCGGTAATCGTCGTGCCCTTAGGTAGCATCATCGGCAATTTCCGAATGGTGAGTTGGGATGAAGGAAGCTTAGGTCGGCCCGTTCATCCAACATTTGATCTGCATCAATGGACATAGCTCTGTCGCGCGACGAGATGGCGGGCACGATGCGATGCCCGAAATGCAGAAATCCAGCTCGAAAGCTGCATCGAGAACTGCGCACGGAAGGCGCGGTTGTCCTGGGGCGGTACCGGACCGTCGCACAACTAAAGACGCGACCGGGCGATCTGATGTTTCTGGTGCGTCGCCAGACGGCAGCCCCTCCTATTCGGCCCGCACCACCTCGACCAACTTGCCTTCGATCGTGGTGATGTAGAGCTCGCCGGCACTGTCGACGCCGAACGAGGTGATGCCGCCGATGCCGCCCAGTTGCTCGGTCCAGTCGAACAGGTCGCCGGCTTCGCCGTCGGCATAGGCGAAGGAGTTGACGCGGCTGTCGCAGAAATCGGCGAAGAAATACTGGCCGGTGAGTTCGGGGATGGCCTTGCCGCGATAGACGTAGCCGCCGGTGATCGAGCAGCCGCCGGAGTCGTGCGAATAGCTGTAGCTTGGCGGCACGAGGCCGGTCTGCTCGCAGCTCTGGGCTCCGAAACATACGGGGCCCTCCATGATCTTCCAGCCGAGATTGGCGCCGGCGGATTCGGCCGTGATGACGGTGATCTCCTCGTGGGCGTTCTGGCCGACATCGGCGATGTAGAAATCGTCGCTGTCGAAGGACGGGCGCCAGGGGTTGCGGACGCCGAGCGCGAAGATCTCCGGCCGGCCGCCGCCTTCGGCGAAGGGGTTGTTGGCGGGAATGGCGTAGGGCGTGGCGCCGTCGACATCGAGGCGCAGAATCTTGCCGAGCAGTTCGTCGGGATTCTGCGCCCGGTTCTCGGGGTCGCCTCCCGCGCCGCCATCGCCCATGCCGATATAGAGCAAGCCATCGGGGCCGAAGCCGAGCCAGCCGCCATTATGGTTGGCATAGGGCTGATCGACCTTCAGCAGTTCGGTGGCCGATGCGGGGTCGGCAACGGCGGGATCGGCCGAGACCTTGTAGCCGACGATATGGGTGTCGCCTTCCTGGTCGGTGTAGTTGACGAAGAAGCGACCGTTCGCGGCATAATCGGGGTGGAAGGCGAGGCCGAGCAGCCCCTGTTCCCCACCAGTGCTGATCGAGGCGCTGAGATCGAGGAACGGCGTCTCGGCCAGCTTGCCGTCCACGAGGATGCGGATGCGTCCGGTCTGCTCGACCACGAACAGCCGCGGATCGGCCGGTGGTGCGATGGCGAAGATCGGCTGGTCCAGTGCGTCGGTGATCAGCCGGGTGGTCAGCGCCACCGGCTGGGCGAGGGCCGGGGCTGCAGTGAGCGCGATGACGGCAGCAAGCAACAAGCGCATGTGATTCCTCCGCAATGACAGGCGCCTATCACCCACGCGCTGTGGGTGATGTCCAGTCATCGAAGGTCAAAAGGGCGCGAGTGGGAGCCCGGCGCGGTCAAGCGCTGGTGGTGCTGACGCTGTCCTTGAGGGCGGCGAGTTCGCTCTCGGCGCGGAGCGCCCGGTCGCGCCAATCCTCGAGCGTGAGGCCGTCGATACGGGCTGGCTCGGTTGGAGCAGCAGGTTCGCTCTCGGGGAGCGGGGCACCGGTCAGCTTGGCGTGCAGGGCCTCGATATAGGCGGCATCGTCGGCGTGCAGCGTTCCCGCGGCGAACTCGGCCTGCCAGCGGTTGAGGTCAGCGGTGGTTTCCTCGTTCATGCTGCCGGTTGCCAGCAATTCCTTGATCAGCGCATCGACCGCCACGGGCATCTCCTGTTGAGTTCGGCCGCAACCTACCCAAAGGCGCCACAAAGGGGAACCCGGTCCCGGTGCGACAACCCCGCGCAAAGCATCGCTTCGCGCCGTGAGGCGGCCGTCACGTCGAGGGCGAGCGGAACGCCTTGCTGAGAAAGGCGGAACCGGCGACGCCGAAGCGCCAGGGCAGGTCGGCGGCCTTGGTGATGCCGATGCGTGGGCCGATGACGACGGGAGGCGGCGTGTCGGCGGGGTGAAAGCTGAAGGGCGGGGCGTCGACCATCAGGCCGTCATGGGCTGCTCGGGTGACGCCCAGCGCCTGGCCGAGCTTGCCGGGGCCGGAGCAGAGATTGCGCAGATTCGCGAGGCCGCGCCGCTCGATCATCGTTCCGATACCGTCCGTCGGTTCGATGGCGCGGATGAGAATAGCCGAGGCGTCGGCGCAGACGAAGTTGAAGCACCAGTGGATGCCATACGAGCGGTAGACATAGATTCGGCCGGGACCGAGGAACATCGACGCGTTCCGTTCGGTCTTGCCGCGGTGCGAGTGCGAAGCGGGCTCGGTCGGGTGATAGGCCTCGGTCTCCGCGATGAGACCGCCGACCCCATCGACGAGGAACTTCGCGCCCAGCAGCTCGCGGGCAACAAGGGTGACTTCGCGGTTGAAGAAGGCGATGGGATCGAAGGAGGTCATGCGCGGGAAACTGGAGAGTTACCCCAGCCGATGCAACTCTTCAGACCTTCTTGGTGGTGCCGTTCTGCAGACGCGACGCGGCGATCCGCAGAGTAAGGTTGATCGATTCGCCGACATTCGAGGTTCCGCTGGCGATCAAGGCAGCGTTATTGTTGGAGGAAGTGGCGAGAGCAGACTGCGCGTTCGCCTTGCGTTTGAGGCGTGCCGATTCCGCCTCGGAGTAGAGCGAGGGGCGCGGCAGCCAGTTCATGGAACGCTTCTGAATCTGCATGGCCGTCAGACTGCGGGCGCGCGATGAACGAAACGTTAACGGGTGGTTGGGCGCTTGCCGAAGCCGGCGGGCCCATGACATTCCTCGCGGGAATGAGGAGTGCGGCATGGATTCCCTGAAGTTTGGCACCAGCGGTCTGCGCGGCCTCGCGGTCGATCTCACCGGCGGGGCGGCGCGGCGCTACACTGCGGCGTTCCTCAGGCACGTCGGCACGGTGGCGGGCGGCCGGGTCTATCTCGGCCGGGACCTGCGGGCATCGAGCCAGGCGATCGTCGCCGATTGCGCGGGGGCGATCCGCGCCGCCGGGCTGGTGCCGGTCGATTGCGGCGTGCTGCCGACCCCGGCGCTGGCGCTCCACGCGATGGCGCTGGGCGGGCCGGCGATCATGGTGACCGGCAGCCATATCCCGGCCGATCGCAACGGGCTGAAATTCTATGTTGCGACCGGTGAGATCACCAAGGCGGATGAGTCTGGTATCGCCGCGGCGCTGAGCAACACGGTGCCGGCGGGTGACGGGGCGGCAGAGGATGGCAGCATCGCCGCCGGCGACCGCTACCGGCAGCGCTATCGCGGCCTGCTCGATCCGGCGGCGCTGAAGGGCTGGCGCATCGGGGTGTTCGAGCATTCCTCGGTGGCGCGTGACCTCCTGGTGTCGTTTCTCACCCGGGCTGGCGCCGACGTGGTGCGGCTCGGCCGCTCCGACAGCTTTGTTGCCGTCGACACCGAAGCGTTCTCGGATCCGCTGTTCGAGCCACGCCTGAGTTGGCTCCGCCAGCACCGGCTCGACGCGATCGTTTCGACCGATGGCGACGGCGACCGGCCGCTGCTGATCGACGGAGAGGGTAAGTTCGTGCGTGGCGATGTGCTGGGCATGCTGGCGGCACGCTTCCTCGGCGCCGACCGGGTGGTGACCCCGGTCACCTCCAACTCGGCGATCGAAGGGGTCGGTTGGTTCGGCCGGGTCGATCGCACCAGGGTGGGCTCGCCCTATGTGATCTCCGGCATGGAGGATGCAGCGGCAGGCTCGCCCGGCGCGGTGGTCGGGTTCGAGGCCAATGGCGGCCTGCTGCTGGGCAGCGAAGTGACGATCAACGGCCGGGTGCTGAGCCCGCTGCCGACGCGCGACGCGGTGCTCCCACTGCTGGCGGTGCTGGGCACGGCGGCTAAGCTTGGCGAGAGCGTCGCGGGGCTGGTGCGAACCCTGCCGGTGCGCGCTGCGCTCAGCGACCGGCTGGCGCATGTGGCGAGCGAGCGCAGCGCGGCGCTGCTGACCGGGCTGGTCGAACAGCCGGGCTATGCCGAAGCGTTCTTCGCGCCGGTCGGCGAGGTGCAATCGGTTTCGACCATCGATGGGCCGCGTTTCTCGCTGGTTTCGGGGGACACGGTGCATTATCGGGCCTCTGGCAATGCGCCGGAGCTGCGCTGCTATGTCGAGGGCGTGACGCCCGAGCGGGCGAAGGAGTTGCTGGAGTGGGGGCTGGCCGCCGCGAGCGCGGTGGTGCGGTAGTATTCGATTGATTAAGTAATTTCGCACGTTAAGCAGCCGAAATACTACCCCAGCGTCAACCGGTCGCCATATTGGTTCCATTGGCTACCAGGGGGATACAATGGCGAATGGCAAGCAGGCGCGACTTGCGGTGCTGATCGATGCTGACAACGCGTCAGCAAAGACAGTCGACGGACTGTTCGAGGAGATTGCCAAGTTCGGATCGGCAACCGTGCGGAGAGTCTACGGCGACTTCTCCAGCCCTAACCTTGGCAGCTGGGTCAATGTGCTCGCCAAGCATGCGATCGCGCCGCAGCAACAGTTTGCCAACACCAAGGGCAAGAATGCGTCCGATATCGCCCTGGTGATTGACGCGATGGATCTTCTGCATTCAGCTAGACTCGATGGGTTCTGCATTGTGTCATCCGACAGCGATTTCACGCGTCTTGCCGGGCGGTTGCGCGAGGAAGGAGTTGAGGTCTACGGGTTCGGTGAGCAGAAGACGCCGCCCGGCTTCCGACAGGCATGCACACGGTTTATCTACACAGAGAACTTGGGCCTCGCGGAGCCCGAGGCAGTGCAAGCTCCCCCGAAACGTGCCGATCTAGGCGAAGCCAGGACACTTGTCGTTAGAGCCATTGGCGAGGTGGAAGGTGAAGGTGGGTGGGTCAACCTCAGCACTCTAGGTAGCCACCTGACCAAACTTGAAAGCGACTTCGATCCCCGCAGCTACGGAGAGAAGAAGCTCAGTGACATGGTACGGAAGTTCTTTGGCTTCGAGGTTCGAGATCGAGACGGACAACTTGCCGTCCGGCTTACAACGCCTTCGGCACTTACAAAGTCCAGTCAAGCAAAGAAGGCGCCGGAACCGCCAAAGGCCAAGGGCTGAAGCGCTACTCCCGCACCACCACGAACGCTGCAGCGCTCGCCATGATCACGCCGGCCGTGCGGTTGAGGATACGCAGCGCCTTGCTCGAGCGGAAGAAGTCGCGCGCTGCTGCGGCGAGGCCGGCATAGGCGCAGCCGATGGCGAGGAGGACGACCACCACTATGCCGGTCAATTCGGCGAAGCCGAGCGCGGTGATAGGTCTGTCGAGCGGGATCACGGTGGGGAGCAGGGCAAGGTAGAAGACGATGGTCTTGGGGTTGCCCATGGTGAGGGCAAAACCCGACAGGAAGGTCTTCCAGGCGCTGGCATCCTTCTTGGCACCAACCTGCTCGGAGCCGGGCTTGGCGCTCCAGAACTGCCAGGCGACATAGAGCAGGTAGAGGGCGCCGGCCCATTTCACCACAAAGAAGACCGGGCCGAACCAGGTGGCGATGGCGGCAAGGCCGAACAGCGCGAAGACCAGGTAAACGAGGTCGCCGGCGAGGATGCCCAATACCATGGGGAAGGCGGAGCGGAAGCCGCCGCCAAGCGCTCGCGCCACTACCGCTGCTACGCCAGGTCCCGGCACGATCACCGCGATGGCGTAGGCGATGGTGAAGGCGACGAGAGTAACGATGTCCATGGCGGGCTCCTGGTACCAGCGGAAGCCTTCTAGCGCCGGCTGTGGCGCGTCGGCAAGGGCAGGGCGGGCGCGTCATGTGAAGAGCCGATGCCCATCCGCTGTCATGTCGTTTCAGTTTCCGACGGCTTCGAGGGCGCAGCTCGTCAGCTGACGCCCGGTCGATATCTCCTCACCCTCGCACACGCACGACCTGGCAAGGAACTTGCCCCGGGCCTGAGCAGAGAGCCCTGGGATTTTCCTCGGTTCAGTGGCGGCGCGGCCAGTGGCACCAGGCCCAGAGCAGGATGAGCGTCGCCAGCGGTGCAGCGGCGGCGACCAGGGGCTGCCATGTATCCGGAAACCAGGCGGCGGCCAGTGTCCAGGGTAGCCCGAGGACGACGAGGAAGACACCGGCCAGCGGCGCGGGAGCGAAATCAAACCAGCCGGTGGTGCTGATACCGGTATAGGTGAGTACTGCGAGGTAGAGCAGGGCGAAGCCGCGGACCAGCATGCGGCAGAGCCAGCGGGCGGCGCTCTGGCGATAGAGACGACCGGTCTGGGCGAAGGAGCCGCCGACGGCCACGATTTCAGGAGCCGCGGGCGGTTTGCGCCGGTTGCGGCGGAGGGGCGGAGTGGTGGCTGGTGCTTGGCTGTCCCTCATCACGGCGAGGAGGGTAAGCTCCGAGGTTATGGATTCGTTTAGCGGCGGCCGCATCAACCCCGGCTGATCCGCGATATGGTTTCGCAGCTCCAAACGGGCCGGCCTCGGCACGAGCATGCTGGATAGCCGGCGGCGCGGTCTATGCCGTGCAGGGCCAGCATGGCGTGGTTGAACTTGGATGGTCGCCGAGAAACTTGCGCCAGTGCCGGCTGCTTCGCCGGCGCGCCGTCAAGGCGCCTGCCACAACGAAAAGGCCCCGCCGGAGCGGGGCCTTGACGCGACCGAAGGGCGGACTACTTCGGCAGCAGGACGTCGTCCACGACGTGGATGACGCCATTAGACTGATTGACGTCGGCGATGGTGACGAGCGCGGCACCGCCGGCCTCGTCAAAGATGTAGAGATGCTTGCCCCGGATGACCGCCGTCAGGCTGTCGCCGCTGAGCGTCTGGAGGTTGTAGCGGCCGCCATAGGCTTTGGCCTTCTGCATCAGGTCAGCGCCGGAATACGTGCCCGACACCACGTGCGCAGTCAGGATCTTCACCAACTGGTCCTTGTTCTCGGGCTTCAGCAGGGTGTCCACCGTACCGGCCGGCAGCTTGGCGAAGGCGTCGTTGGTCGGGGCGAAGACCGTGAACGGGCCAGGACCGGAGAGCGCGTCGACCAGGCCAGCTGCCTTCACCGCCGCGACCAGCGTGGTGTGATCGGCCGAATTGACGGCGTTCTCGATGATGTTCTTGGTCGGGTACATGGCGGCACCGCCGACCATCGGGAAGTCGCCTTCCATGGCATCGTCGGAAGCCATCGGGGCGGCCATCGCGGTATCGTCGGCCTTGGGCAGCAGTACCTTATCGATGACGTGGATCACGCCATTGGACTGGATCACGTCGGCGATGGTGACATTGGCGACACCGCCGGTTTCGTCGGTGATGGTGACCTTGCCGCCCTCGGACTTCAGCGCCAGCTTGCAGCCGCCGACTGTGTCGACGATGTGCGTGCCACCATCGGCCATCGCCATCGAGGCGATATCGGTGGAGAGCGCCTTGGCGGCGATGACGTGACAGGTGAGGATGTTCACCAGCATCGCCTTGTTCTCAGGCTTGAGCAGGTTCTCGACGGTGCCCGCCGGGAGCGCCGCGAACGCGTCGTTGGTCGGCGCCAGCACGGTGAATGGGCCTGGACCCTTGAGGGTGTCGACAAGTCCGGCGGCTTTCACCGCGGCGACGAGCGTGGTGTGGTCCGCCGAGTTCACGGCGTTGTCGATGATATCCTTGGTCTCGAGCATCGGCGCGCCGCCGACCATCGGATTTTCTGCGAACGCAACTGTAGTGCCAAGCAGAACCATGGCGCCTGACATCAGCAGGCCCCGAATAGATCTCACGTGCATTATTTCGCTCCCTGTGACGGGAACAGCATTTCGCTTTCCCTGCCAGAATTACGGGAGCGCCAAGCCGGCGGTTTCACTTGCCGGATCACAACGATGTGATTGGTGGGCGGACGAGTTGCAGGCCCCGCGTGCCGATCAGGGCAGCCGGCTGAGCCGTTCGGTCAGCAGATCGTAGAACCCAGCCGCGTTCCCCGAGCGCAGGTAGGTCACGTTCCTGGCGCGGCCGGTGACGCCCCAGTAGTCGGCGATGGTCATGCCGATGGTCAATTCGCTCGAGGTTTCGATCACCACGTTGATATGGCGCCCCTCGAACAGCTCCGGCTTCAGCATGTAGGCGATGACGCAGGGATCGTGCAGCGGTGCGCCGTTGGAGCCGTATTTGTTGAGGTCGAAGCGCTCGGAGAAGCTCAGCATCTGGTAGACGGCTTCACCGGCCCTGTTGCCGAGGGCGCGGATCTTTGCCAACCGCTCGGGGGTCGAGAGGATCATGTGGGTGACGTCGAGCGGCAGCATGGCGATCGGCACGCCAGCGCGCAGCACGACGTCGGCGGCATCGGGATCGACATAGATGTTGAACTCGGCGGCCGGGGTGATGTTGCCGCCCTCGAAATAGCCGCCGCCCATCATGACGATTTCCTGGATGCGCCCGATGATGCGCGGTTCCTTGACCATGGCCATGGCGACGTTGGTCAGCGGCCCGAGGGTCGCAAGCGTCACCGTGCCCGCCTCATGCGCCATCAGCGTATCGATGATGAAGTCGACGCCGTGCTGATCCTCGATCTGCAGCTTGGGCAGCGGCAGATCGGGGCCATCGAGGCCAGTTTCGCCGTGCACGTGCTCAGCGGTAACGAGGGTGCGGCGCATCGGCCGTTCGCAGCCGGCATAGACGGCGATGTCCTTGCGGCCGGCGAGCTCCACCACCTTCAGCGCGTTGCGGGCGTTCTGCGCGAGGCTGACGTTGCCGGCCACGGCGACGATGCCCAGGATGTCGAAATCGGCCGGGGAGGCGAGTGCCATGAGGATGGCGACGGCGTCGTCCTGGCCCGGGTCGGTGTCGATAATGATCTTGCGTGCCATGGGTTTAGCGCGAGCCCCTGAGAAACTGATTCCGGCGGCATGTTAGTTGGCCGAAGGACGCCCGTCGACGGGCGGAACGTCCCGGTTGCCGGTGCGTTTAGGCTGCTCGACAGAGGGACACATCTTTGCGCAAACCAGCAGCGTCACGGCCCCGCCAGGGGCTGATCAAGGACATCCAGCGGACCAATTTCGAGCGGGTGCTCGGTAATGCCGCGCAGTTCGCCATCGTCACCATGGGGGTGATCATCGCGTTCGTTGCGGTGCGCGAGGCGCAGGTGGTGCTGGCGCCGCTCTTTCTCGCCATCACGGTGGGGCTGATGTTCGGGCCGGTGGCCGACATGCTGGAGCAGCGCGGCGTGCCCGAGGCCCTGTCGGCCGGCGTGGTGGTGCTGCTGTTCCTCGTCATCATCATCGTTGGGGGCTCGCTGTTCTACGGGCCATTGAGCGAGTGGGCCGAGCGCATCCCGGTGGTGTGGGATCGCATCCAGTCCGAACTCGCCAACTGGCAGGAACCGATCGCCGCGATCGGGGCGCTGCAGGAGCAGGTCAAGGGCGTGCTCGGCGGCGGGGCGACCATGGAGGTGCGGGTCGAGGATGGCAGCACCGTCACCGGCATCGCCATGCTGGCGCCGGCGATCCTGGCGCAGATCGGCGTGTTCCTCGTGTCGCTCTACTTCTTCCTCGCCACCCGCGACAGCATCCGCATCGCCACGCTGTCGCTGTGCGTCAGCCGGCGGATGCGCTGGCGCACCGCGCACGTGTTCCGCGACGTGGAGCAGAAAGTGTCGAGATACCTGCTCACCATTTCCACGGTGAATCTCGGGGTCGGGGCCGTGGTGACGTTGATGACCTGGGCGGTGGGCCTGCCGTCGCCGCTGTTGTGGGGCGCCATGGCGGCAGTCCTCAACTATATCCCGTTCATCGGGCAGGCATTCATGGCGCTGGTGCTGTTCCTCGTCGGGCTCGGCACCACCGGCGAGCTGGTCGGCGGGCTCTTGCCGATGGCCCTCTATTTCGGCATCAACTTCATCGAGGGCAATTTCGTCACCCCGAACCTCTTGGGCCGGACGATGACCATCAACCCGTTCATGATCTTTCTGTCGCTGACCTTCTGGATCTGGGCCTGGGGTCCGGTCGGCGGCCTGATCGCGGTGCCATCGCTGCTGGTGCTCTATTCGATCGTTACCCACATCTTGCCCACCCGCACGGTCGCGCCGCGGAAGCTGCGGCGGCTGGTGGCGCAGCAGGCGATGCGCGACACGGAGGAGGCCGAGCCCAAGGTGGCGCCACCCGAGCCGGCGCCGGAGCCGAAAGCCAAGCGGCCGCGCGTGGCCAAGCCGGTGTCGGCGGCATAGGTTGAGCGCTTTGCCACCCCCACCCAGCTTCGCTAAGGCTTCGCCTAGCTGCGCTACCCTCCCCACAAGGGGGAGGCAGACGATAGAGCCGAAGCCTGCAGTCAGGTCTCCCTCCCCACTGTGGGGAGGGATCAAGGTGGGGTGCCCCGTGCGCTGAACTCCCGCCTCGCGCATCCTACTCCCCATAAAGCCAGCCTTGACGCTCCCTGGCTGAGGCCTCACGCTTGAGGCTTCCCGATTTGCAAGAGGTGAGCGATGGCCGGCGAAGTGGTGGCGCATGCGGCAGAGGTGGCTTCGCATGGCGGGGTCGACCTGATGCAGGTGGTGGCGCTGCTCGGAGCCGGGGTCATTGCGGTGCCGCTGTTCCGGCGCCTGGGGCTGGGCTCGGTGCTCGGCTATCTCGCCGCCGGGCTGGTGATCGGGCCATTCGGTTTCGGGCTGGTCGGCGATCCGCAGGCGGTGCTGCATGCGGCGGAACTTGGCGTGGTGCTGTTCCTGTTCATCGTCGGGCTCGAAATGGAGCCGGCCAAGCTCTGGGGGCTTCGCAAGGAGATTTTCGGGCTCGGCATCCTGCAGGTCGGCCTCTGTGGTGTGCTGCTGACGGTGGCGGGGATTTTCGTCCTCGGCTTGACGCCGCAGGTGGCGTTCGTCGCCGGCCTCGGATTCGTGCTGACCTCGACGGCAATCGTAATGCAGATCCTTTCCGAGCGCGGCGAACTGCAGACGCCGGCCGGACAGAAGATCGTCTCGGTGCTGCTGCTCGAAGATCTCGCCATCGTCCCCTTGCTGGCGGTGGTGGCGTTCCTGTCGCCGGGCGTCGATACCGACGTGAGCATGACACAGCGCTGGATCAGCGTGGGTGTCGCCGCGGCTTCGATCGTGGCGGTGATCTTCGCCGGCCGCTGGGTGCTGAACCCGGTGTTCAAGATCCTCGCCGAATCCAAGGCGCGCGAGGTGATGACGGCGGCAGCGCTGCTGGTGGTGCTGGGCGCGGCGCTGATCATGGAAGCGGGCGGGCTGTCGATGGCGATGGGAGCTTTCCTCGCCGGGGTGCTGCTGTCGACCTCGACCTTCCGGCATCAACTCGAAGCCGATGTGGAGCCGTTCCGCGGGCTGTTGCTGGGGCTGTTCTTCCTTGCGGTCGGCATGTCGCTCGATCTCGCGGTGGTGGCGGCCAACTGGCAGTTCATCGCGCTGGCGGTGGTGATCTACATGGTGCTGAAGGGCGGCGCCATCTATGGCCTCGCCCGGGCGCTGGGCACTGGCAACGCGCTGGCGCTGGAGCGCGCCGTGCTGATGGCGCAGGGCGGCGAATTCGCCTTCGTGCTGTTCACCACCGCGACGGCCGGTGGGCTCTTGAGCGGGGAGCTCAACGCCATGTTCACCGCCACGGTGATCATCTCGATGGTGCTGACACCGTTCTCGACCATGCTGCTGAAGCTGGTGCCCAAGCCCGTGCAATCGCTCGAGGGTGTCGAAAAACCCGACGGGCTGACCGGCAATGTGCTGCTGATCGGCTTCGGCCGCTTCGGGCAGATCGCCAGCCAGCCGCTGATCGCCAAGGGCCAGCATTCGATCTCGATCATCGACAACGATGTCGAAATGATCGAGGTCGCGCAGACCTTCGGCTTCAAGATCTATTATGGCGACGGCACGCGGCTCGACATCCTCCATGCCGCCGGGGCAGGGACGGCGGACCTGATCCTCATCTGCGTCGACAAGAAGGATTCGGCGGTCCGCATCACCGAGCTGGTGAAATCGGAATTCCCGCTCGCCAAGGTGATGGCGCGGGCCTTCGACCGCGGCCATGCGCTGGAACTGGTCAAGGCCGGAGCGGATTACCAGTTGCGCGAAGTGTTCGAGAGCGCGCTGGAGTTCGGCGCCGAAACGCTGCGCCAACTCGATGTCGACATGGTCGAGGTGGGAGAAATCATCGAAGGGGTGAGAGAACGCGACCGCCAGCGCTTCGCCGCCCAGATGGTTGGCGGCCTGATGGCGGGCCGGGACCTGCTGCGCTCGAATGCCGAAGACCAGGCCCGCGAAAGCGGCACCGTGGCCGGCCCATCGACCCCGATCATCGCGCCCGAGGAAGAGGCGAAGGCTTAGGCGTTCGTCACACTCGGAGATCTGGCGCACCCGCCAGCCCTGCGATTGCCCTCCGACCACGCAATAATCGTCTACGCTTTAGGCATCGTGCCTTAGAACCGTTCTCAACGGGGCTTCACAGAGCACCAATTCCATGCAAGCGTGTTGCTCTAGAGGGGAATACATCGCCATGATGCTGGATTGCGACAATGCCGCAAAAGCCCCTCGTATTGGATGCCCCGGTCCCGGAACGGCGCGCGCTCACCACTGAAGCGCTCCAGTCGGAGATTCTTGAAAAACTCACCTATTCGGTCGGCAAGGACCCGATCGTCGCGCGGCCGCATGACTGGCTGAAGGCGACGATCCTGACGGTGCGCGACCGGATCATCGACCAGTGGATGGAGTCGAGCCGCGAGACGTGGCGGACCTCCAACAAGCGGGTCTACTACCTCAGCCTCGAGTTCCTCATCGGCCGCCTGATGCGCGACGCGATGAGCAATATCGGGGTGATGGAGCCGGTCCGCGCCGCGCTCAAGAACTTCAATGTCGACCTGGGCGACCTGATCAACCTCGAGCCGGACGCGGCGCTCGGCAATGGCGGCCTCGGCCGGCTTGCCGCCTGCTTCATGGAGTCGATGGCGACGGTCAACATCCCTGCTTACGGCTACGGCATCCGTTACGTGCACGGGCTGTTCCGGCAGGAAATGAGCGAGGGCTGGCAGGTCGAGCTGCCCGAGGATTGGCTGGCGCACGGCAACCCGTGGGAATTCGAGCGGCGCGAGTCGAGCTACGAGATCGGCTTCGGCGGCCATGTCGAGCCGGTGCAGGAGCCGGATGGCTCGACCCGGCTCGAGTGGCGTCCGGCCGAGCATCTGCTCGCGGTGGCCTTCGATACGCCGATCGTCGGATGGCGCGGCAAGCGGGTGAATACGCTGCGGCTCTGGTCAGCCCAGCCGATCGATCCGATCCTGCTCGACAAGTTCAATGCCGGCGACCATATCGGGGCGCTCGAGGAGAGCTCACGCGCTGCGGCGGTCACCCGGGTGCTCTATCCGGCCGACTCCACGCCCTCGGGGCAGGAGCTGCGACTGCGCCAGGAGTTCTTCTTCTCCTCGGCTTCGCTGCAGGACATCGTGCGCCGCCATATGCAGGCCTATGGCGATCTCGGCTCGCTCTCGGACAAGGTGGCGATCCAGCTCAACGACACGCATCCGGCGATCTCGATTGCCGAGCTGATGCGCATCCTGATCGATATCCACGGCATGGCCTGGGCGCCGGCCTGGAAGCTGACCAAGGCGACGTTCGGCTACACCAATCACACGCTGCTGCCCGAAGCGCTGGAGACCTGGCCGGTCGGGCTGTTGGAGCGGATGCTGCCGCGCCAGATGCAGATCATTTACGCCATCAATGCCGAGGTGCTGAGCGAGGCGCGCAAGATGGGCGGCTTCACCGACAACCAGATCGCCAACCTGTCGCTGATCGACGAGCATGGCAGCCGCCGGGTGCGCATGGGGCAACTGGCCTTTGTCGGCTCGCACTCGATCAACGGTGTTTCGGCGCTGCACTCGGAGCTGTTGAAGAAGACGCTGTTTGCCGATCTCGACCGGCTCTATCCGGACCGGATCAACAACAAGACCAACGGGGTGACGCCGCGGCGCTGGCTGCTGCAGTGCAACCCGGGGCTGACGCGGCTGATCAGCGATCGGATAGGGCCGGAGTTCCAGGACGATTTTTCGCTCCTGAGCAAGCTCGACAAGCATGCCGACGATCCGACCTTCCAGGAGCAGTTCAAGGCGATCAAGCGCGCCAACAAGGTGGCGCTGGCCCAGGTGATCAAGGACCGGCTGGGGATCGCGGTGTCGCCCGACGCCATGTTCGACGTGCAGGTCAAGCGTATCCACGAGTACAAGCGGCAGCTGCTCAACGTCATCGAGGCGGTGGCGCATTATTCGATGATCCGATCGCACCCGGAAAGGGATTGGGTGCCCAGGGTCAAGGTGTTCGCCGGCAAGGCGGCGCCGGGCTACTGGAACGCCAAGCTGATCATCAAGCTGATCAACGACGTCGCCAAGGTGATCAACAACGATCCGGCGGTGCGTGGTCTGCTCAAGGTGGTGTTCCTGCCCAACTACAATGTGAGCCTCGCCGAGACGATCATCCCGGCCGCGGACCTCAGCGAACAGATCTCGACGGCCGGCATGGAAGCGTCGGGCACCGGCAACATGAAGTTCATGGCCAATGGCGCCATTACCGTCGGTACGCTCGACGGCGCCAATGTCGAAATGCTGGAGCAGGTGGGGCCGGAGAACATGGTGATCTTCGGGCTTACCGCCGACAAGGTGGCTGAAAAGCGCAACCGCAGTGAAGTGCCGCGTAGCGCCATCGATGCGTCGCCGGCACTGCGCGAGGCGCTGGAGGCGATTTCGTCAGGGGTGTTCTCGCCCGATGACCCGAACCGCTATCGCGACCTGATCGGCGGTCTATACGACCACGACTGGTTCATGGTGGCGCGCGATTTCGACGCCTACGCGGCAGCGCAGCGGGACATCGATGAGCTCTGGAACAAGCCTCGCAAATGGTATTCGATGGCTATCCGGAACACTGCTCATGTCAGCTGGTTCTCCTCGGATCGTACGATTTCGCAGTACGCCAAGGAAATCTGGGGTGTGCCGGTTGTCGGGGGGTAGTAGAGTTTGACCAAGTCCAAGTGGCAGGCAGCTGACAGCGACATCAAGGCGATCGTCGCGGGCCGCCATTCCGATCCGTTCGGCATACTGGGCCTGCATGAGGTCGATGGGGCCTGGGTAGCGCGCACCTTCATTCCGCATGCGGAGTCGGTGTCGGCGCGCAGCATGGACAACCGCATCCTGGGGGAGCTCGAGCCGCGCGGCGACGGCTTCTTCGAGGGTATCGTCAAGCTGACCAAGCTTCAGCCCGTGAACTATCACGCCCGCAATGACGGCGGCGAATGGAACGTTCTGGACCCCTATAGCTTCGGGCCGGTGCTCGGGCCGATGGACGATTACTATATCGGCGAGGGCTCGCACCTGAGGCTGTTCGACAAGCTCGGCGCCCATGCAATGGAGTTCGAGGGCGTCAACGGCACGCATTTTGCCGTCTGGGCGCCGAACGCCAAGCGGGTCAGCGTGGTCGGGCCGTTCAACGAGTGGGATGGCCGGCGCCACCCGATGCGGGTGCGGATCAATACCGGCGTGTGGGAAGTGTTCGTGCCCAATGTCGGGCCGGGCGAGGTCTACAAGTACGAGATCGTCGGGCCGGACGGGAAGCTGAGGCCGCTGAAGGCCGATCCTTTCGCGCGGCAATCGGAGCTCAGGCCGAAGACCGCCTCGGTGGTCGCCGACCCCAAGCCGTTCGAGTGGGCCGACGCCAAGTACATGAAGGAACGCGCCAAGATCGACTGGCGGCGGAAGCCGGTGTCGATCTACGAGGTGCACCTCGGCTCGTGGCGGCGGCGCGCCGATGGCTCGTTCATGAGCTACGAGCAGTTGGCCGAGCAACTGATCCCCTATGCCGCCGATAGCGGCTTTACCCATATCGAGCTGTTGCCGATCACCGAGCATCCGTTCGATCCGAGCTGGGGCTACCAGCCGACCGGGCTCTATGCCCCGACGGCGCGCTTTGGCGATCCCGCGGGCTTTGCGCATTTCGTCGACATGGCGCATGGCGCCGGGTTGGGCGTTATCCTCGACTGGGTGCCGGCGCATTTCCCCACCGACGAACACGGGCTCGCCCGCTTCGACGGCACGGCGCTCTACGAGCATCTCGATCCGCGCAAGGGCTACCACCCGGACTGGAACACCGCGATCTACAATTTCGGGCGCAAGGAAGTGGTGAGCTTCCTCGTCAACAACGCGCTCTACTGGCTCGAGGCGTTCCACCTCGACGGGCTGCGCGTCGATGCCGTGGCGTCGATGCTCTATCTCGATTACTCGCGCCAGCCAGGGCAGTGGATCCCCAACCAGTTCGGCGGCAACCACAATCTCGAAGCGGTCGATTTCCTCAAGCGGGTGAACATCGAAGCCTACAAGCAGCATCCGGGCGTGATGATGATCGCCGAGGAATCGACCTCGTGGAGCGGCGTCAGCGCGCCGGCGGACAAGGGCGGGCTGGGCTTCGGGTTCAAGTGGAACATGGGGTTCATGAACGACTCCCTGCGCTACATGAGCCGCAATCCGGTGCACCGGAAGTATCACCACAACGATATGACCTTCGCGGCGCTCTACGGTTACGCCGAAAACTTCATCCTGCCGCTGAGCCATGACGAGGTGGTGCATGGCAAGGGCTCGCTGCTTTCGAAGATGGGCGGCGACGACTGGGGCCAGTTCGCGGGGCTGCGTGCCTATTATGGCTTCATGTGGGGCTGGCCGGGCAAGAAGCTGCTGTTCATGGGCCAGGAGTTCGCGCAGCGCGACGAATGGAACGAAGCCAAGGGGCTCGACTGGTGGCTGCTCGATGCGCCCTCGCATGAGGGCATCCGGCGCCTCGTCACCGACCTCAACGCGCTCTACCGGGAACTGCCTGCGCTCTATGCGCGCGACAACGAGCCGGAGGGTTTCGAGTGGCTGATCGGGAACGACCAGAACAACTCGGTGTTTGCCTGGGCCCGCAAGGCGCCGGGAGAGCATCCGGTCGTGGTGATCTCCAACATGACGCCGGCGCCGCGCGAGAACTATCGCGTGCCGATGCCGCTCGCCGGTCGTTGGGTGGAACGCCTCAATACGGACGCCGGCTGGTACGGTGGAACCAATAAGGGAAACCAGGGCCGGGTGTTGGCCAAGGCGAGTGAGATTGAGGGACTCGGACCCTATGCCGACCTCTATCTGCCGCCGATGTCGACGCTCTACCTGAAATATGACCCTGCCTAGCAGGGGTGACTGGATACGATCCCGAGAGAACGGGACGTAGTAGTGCTTTGTGAGTGCCGCGTGATCTCAACTCAGGGTCACGCCACCTGGGGAGGGAAGCATGGCAGACTACCGGACACCATCGCCGCTGGCGCGTGAGGCGATGGCGTATGTGCTGGCGGGGGGACGAGGGACCCGCCTGTTCGAGTTGACCGACCGGCGCGCCAAGCCGGCCGTGTATTTCGGCGGCAAGTCCCGCATCATCGATTTCGCGCTCAGTAACGCGCTGAATTCCGGCATCCGACGCATCTCGGTGGCGACGCAGTATCAGGCGCACTCCCTGATCCGGCACCTGCAGCGCGGCTGGAACTTCCTCCGCACCGAGCGAAACGAGAGTTTCGACGTGCTGCCGGCATCGCAGCGCGTCTCGGAGACACAGTGGTACGAAGGCACTGCCGATGCCGTGTACCAGAACATGGACATCATCGAGGATTACGGCCCGCGCTACATCGTGCTGCTCGCCGGCGACCATATCTACAAGATGGACTATGAAATCATGCTCCGCCAGCATGTCGACACCGGGGCCGATGTCACCATCGGCTGCCTCGAAGTGCCGCGCATGGAGGCGACCGGATTCGGCGTGATGGCGGTGGACGGGCGCGACCGGATCGTCGATTTCGTCGAAAAGCCGAAGGATCCGCCGGGTATCCCCGACAAGCCGGATTACGCGCTGGCCTCGATGGGCATCTACGTGTTCGAGACGCGCTTCCTCATGGAGCAACTGCGCCGCGACGCTGCCACCGAGGGATCATCGCGCGACTTCGGCAAGGACATCATCCCCTACATCGTCAAGAACGGCTCGGCCTGGGCGCATCGCTTCCCGCGCTCCTGTGTCCGTTCGGCCAACGAGGATGTCGCCTACTGGCGCGACGTTGGGACGGTGGACGCCTACTGGAAGGCCAATATCGACCTCTGCGACGTGACCCCGCAGCTCGATCTGTATGATCGCGACTGGCCGATCTGGACCTTTGCCGAGATCACCCCGCCGGCCAAGTTCGTGCACGATTTCGACGGCCGTCGCGGCTCGGCGGTGAATTCGCTGGTCTCGGGCGATTGCATCATTTCGGGCGGCGCGCTGGATCGGACGCTGCTGTCGACCGGCAGCCGGGTGCATTCCTACTCCGAACTGCACGAAGCGGTGGTGCTGCCTTACTGCACCATCGGACGCGGAGCGCGCCTCAAGAAGGTGGTGGTGGATCGCGGCGTGCATGTGCCCGAGGGCCTGGTAGTCGGGGAGGACCCGGCGTTCGACGCGCAATGGTTCCGCCGCACCGCCGATGGGGTGACGCTGATCACCCAGCCGATGATCGACAAATATGTCGCTAGCAAGTAACCGGCGAGCAAGTAACTGGCGGAGCAGATGATCGAAGTCCTGTCCGTCGCCTCGGAGGCCTACCCGTTGATCAAGACGGGTGGCCTGGCGGATGTCGTTGGCGCGCTGCCGGCGGCATTGGCGCCGCATGGCGTCTCGATGCGCGTGCTGCTGCCGGGCTATCCGAAGGTGATGGCAGGGCTGGCGGACGGACGGCAGGTGCTGTGGTTCGAGGATTTCTTCGGCGGCACAGCGCGGCTGGTGGCGGGGCGAGCCAATGGGCTCGACGTCATCGCCATTGATGCGCCGCACCTCTACGACCGCCCCGGCAACCCCTATGTCGGGCCGGACGGCAAGGACTGGCCGGACAACTGGCAGCGCTTTGCGGCGCTGAGCTTTGCCGCCTACGAACTGTCGCGCGGCGCCATCGAGGGCTACAAACCGGATATCCTCCATTGCCACGACTGGCAGTCCGGGCTGGCGCCGGCCTATGTGGCGTTCAACGCGCCGACCCGGGTGAAGACGGTGATGACCGTCCACAACATCGCCTTCCAGGGGGTGTTCGGCTGGGACGTGTTCAATGGCTTGCGGCTCGACTACCAGGCGGCGAATACCGGGGCGATCGAGTATTTCGGCAATATCGGCTACCTAAAGGCCGGGCTGCAGGTGGCCGATGCGGTGACCACGGTGAGCCCGACCTACGCGCACGAGATGCGCACCGCCGCCTATGGCATGGGCCTCGAAGGGCTGTTGCAGAGCCGGGCCGACACAGTCAGCGGCATCCTCAACGGCATCGATGCCAACGAATGGAACCCCGGCACCGACGCGGCGCTGGCGCAGGTCTACACCCCGTCAAACATCTTCGAACGGGCGGCCAACAAGCGGGCGCTGGAACAGCGGTTCGGGCTCGATGCGGGCGATGGCCCGATCTTCTCGGTGGTCAGCCGGCTCACCTGGCAGAAGGGGCTCGACATGCTGCCGGCCCAGATCGACAGCCTCGTGGCGCATGGCGGCCGGTTGATCGTGCTCGGCTCGGGCGATGCGGAAATCGAGAACGGCTTTGCCGGTGCGGCGCTCCGGCACCCCGGCAAGGTCGGGGTGGTGATCGGTTACGACGAAAGGCTCAGCCACCTGATCCAGGGCGGCGCCGATGCGATCCTGATACCGTCGCGGTTCGAACCCTGCGGGCTCACCCAGCTCTATGGCCTGCGCTATGGCTGTATTCCGGTGGTGAGTCGGGTGGGCGGGCTCGCCGACACGGTGATCGATGCCAACGAGGCAGCGGTTGAGGCGGGGGTGGCGACCGGGGTAGTATTCTCGCCGGCCACCGAGGAGGCGCTTGGCGAAGCCATCCGCCGAACCGTCGCGCTCTACGCGCGCCCGAAGGTGTGGCACAAGATGCAGCGCCGGGGGATGAAGTCGGACGTCTCCTGGGAACTCAGCGCCGAAAAATATGCCGACCTCTACGCGTCACTCCTGGGGCACAAACTCGATGACGATTCTGACGATTGAGACCAAGCCGTTTGCGGACCAGAAGCCCGGCACCTCCGGGCTCCGCAAGCGTGTAACCGTCTTCAGCCAGCCCAACTATGTGGAGAACTTCGTGCAGTCGATCTTCGACTGCCTCGAGGGTATCAAGGGGAAGACTTTGGTGCTGGGCGGTGATGGCCGCTTCTACAACGATGTCGCCATCCAGAAGATCATCAAGATCGCCTCGGCCAACGGCTTCGGCGCGGTGCTGGTGGGGCAGGGCGGGATCCTCTCGACGCCGGCGGCGAGCCACGTCATCCGCCACCACAAGGCGTTTGGCGGACTGATCCTCTCGGCCAGCCACAATCCGGGCGGGCCGGAAGGCGATTTCGGCATCAAGTACAACGTCTCGAACGGTGGGCCGGCGCCGGAAAAGATCACCGACGCAGTGTTCGCGCGCTCAAAGGAAATCGATCGCTACCTGATCGTCGATGCCCCCGATGTGGATCTCTCTCGCATCGGCACGCAGCATTCGGCCGGCATGGTGGTCGAGGTGATCGATCCGGTCGCCGATTACGCGGCGCTGATGGAGACGCTGTTCGATTTCGACAAGATCCGCGCCATGTTCGCCGCGGGTTTCACCATGCGGTTCGACGCCATGCATGCGGTGACCGGGCCCTACGCCCACAAGATCCTCGAAGGCGTTCTCGGGGCGCCGCAGGGCACGGTGGTTAACGGTACGCCATTGCCGGATTTCGGCGGTGGTCATCCCGACCCGAACCTCGTCTATGCCAAAGACCTCTACGACCTGATGATGAGCGACAAGGCGCCGGATTTCGGCGCCGCATCGGATGGCGATGGCGACCGCAACCTGATTATCGGGCGCAACCGCTTCGTCACGCCGTCGGATTCGCTCGCTATCCTTGCCGCCAACGCGCCGCATGCGCCGGGCTATGCCGCCGGCATCGCCGGCATTGCCCGTTCCATGCCGACCAGCGCTGCGGCGGATCGGGTGGCCGAGAAACTCGGCATCGAAATGCACGAGACGCCGACCGGCTGGAAGTTCTTCGGCAACCTGCTCGATGCCGGCAGGGTCACCATCTGCGGCGAGGAATCGGCCGGCACCGGCTCCAACCACGTGCGTGAGAAAGATGGGCTGTGGGCGGTGCTGCTGTGGCTCAACGTGCTGGCGGCGCGCCGGCAGAGCGTCGATATGATCGTGCAGGACCATTGGGCCACCTATGGCCGCAACTATTACACCCGGCACGACTACGAAGAGGTCGAGGCCGGACCGGCCAATGCGCTGATGGATGACCTGCGCGCCAAGCTGCCGAGCCTCGTCGGCCAGTCGCTCGAAGGGCGCCCGGTGACCTATGCCGACGACTTCACCTATCACGACCCGGTGGATGGCTCGACCAGCGGCAAGCAGGGCGTGCGGATCGGCTTTGCCGATGGCAGCCGGATCGTCGTGCGGCTCAGTGGAACCGGGACGGTCGGCGCCACGTTGCGCTTGTACCTCGAACGGTATGAGCCCCCGCATGGACAGCACGATCTCGATACCCAGTCGGCACTTTCGCCCCTCATTTCCATCGCCGACAGCGTTGCTGGCATCAAGGCCCGCACCGGCCGCGACGCGCCCAGCGTTGTCACTTGAAGGCCCGGTAGCCGTGAAACCAGTCTTGGTGCCGGGCGCTGGCAGTCCGGAAAAGCTTGGCGCGACCATCACCGCCGAGGGTGTGAACTTCGCCGTCTATTCGGAGACGGCGACGGCGATATGGGTCTCGCTCTATGACGAACTCGACAACGAGATCGGCCGCTACGAACTCGACGGTCATGACGATCACATTCGCCACGGCATGATCGCCGGAATCGGGGCAGGGGCCAGATACGGGTTCCGCGCCGACGGACGTTATGACCCGGATCAGGGCTATTTCTTCGACCCAAACAAGCTGCTGGTGGACCCCTATGCCAAGCGGCTCGACCGGCCCTACGTTCGCTCGCCGCGCTTGCGGCTGCACCGCGACGAGGCCGTAGACACCGCGCCACTAATTCCCAAGGCGATCGTCCTGGGCGCGGTCAACAAGGCGGTGGCGCCACGGCGCAAGGCACCGGGGCTGTTCTATGAGCTCAACGTGCGCGGCTACACCATGCGCCACCCTTCGGTGCAGGGCCCGCTGCGCGGCACGCTTGCCGGCCTCACCACCAAGCGGGTCGTGGATCACCTGCGCTATCTCGGGGTCGACACGGTCGAACTGATGCCGATCGCGGCGTTCATCGACGATGGACACCTGCCGGCGATGGGGCTCACCAACGCGTGGGGGTACAACCCGGTCAGCTATTTCGCGGTCGACCCGCGGCTGGCGCCGCGCGGGCCGCAGGAACTGCGCAACATGACCGATGTCTACCGCAAGGCCGGCATCTCGGTGATCCTCGACGTGGTCTACAACCATACCGGCGAGGGCGACGCCAACGGTCCGATGCTGAGCCTGATGGGGCTCGACGCCATGACCTACTACCGGTTCGTCGAAGTCGACGGCAAGCAGCACCTGGTCAACGATGCCGGCACCGGCAATACGCTGCGCGCCGACCATCCGGCGACCCAGCGGCTGGTGATCGAAAGTCTGCGCTACTGGGTGGAGGAGATGGGCGTCTCGGGCTTCCGCTTCGATCTCGCCCCCATCCTCGGGCGCGAGCCGGGGTTCAATCCGAACGCCAAGATGCTGCAACTGATCAAGTCCGATCCGGTTCTGGGCAAGTCGATCCTCGTCGCCGAACCGTGGGACCCGGGTCCGGGCGGCTACCAACTCGGGCAGTTCGGCAAGGAGTTCCGTGAGTGGAACGACACCTATCGCGATGACGTTCGCTCGTTCTGGCGGGGCGACCAAGGCAAGATCGGGGCGTTGGCCGGCAAGGTTGCCGGTTCCGCCGAGATCTTCGATTTCGCCGGCCGGAAGCCCAGCGCCGGCGTCAACATGCTGGCGGTGCATGATGGTTTCACGCTGGCCGATCTCGTCTCCTACCTCGACAAGCACAACGAGGCGAATGGCGAGGGCAACCGCGACGGGCACAACAACAACCACTCGTGGAACTGCGGCGTCGAAGGGCCGACCGACGACGAGAAGGTCAACGCAGCCCGCCGCCGCGATGTGCGGGCACTGCTGGCGACGCTGTTCCTCAGCCGCGGCCTGCCGCTGCTCCAGCAAGGCGACGAGTTCGGCCGCACCCAGCGCGGCAACAACAATGCTTATGCGCAGGATAACGAGATCACCTGGGTGGACTGGGAGAGCGCCGACGGCGCGCTGGTGGATTTCGTCTCGGCGCTGAGCGAATTCCGCCGCATGCATCCGGCACTGACCCATGATCATTTCCTCAGCGGGCAAACCAAAAACGGCGTCCGCGATGTGGCCTGGCTGCATCCCGACGGTCGCGAAATGAACGATGGCGACTGGAACGATGCCAGCGCCTCGGTGTTGGGCATGCGGTTGCAGACGGCGGAGGAGGACCTGATCGTCTGGTTCAATCGCCGTATCGATCCGGTGCTGGCACGCCTGCCCGATGGCTATTGGACCGTCGGCCTCGTCTCCGACGACCAGGCGGTGCTGCCGGTCGCCGACCGGGCGGCAACGCTGCCGCCGCGTTCGGTAGTGGTGCTGCTGAAGGGGCAGATCCCGCCATCGAAACCCGAAGTGCCGCAGCCGCCGCAGGAGATCCCGGTGCAGCCGGATATCCCGCAACCGCCGCCGCAACCCGACAATGTGCCGGGGGTGCCGCCGGAGGAGTTGCCGGGTGACGAGCCGCCTGAGGAGACGCCGAAGGAATAGGGACTACGGTTGGGCTATCCAAACGCCTAGGCGCCAAGGTGCGATGGTGCCCAACCACCGGCTGTCATCCCTGCGAAAGCAGGGACCCATTTCACCTCCCGCGCCAGCTGCGAGTTGGGTCCCTGCTTTCGCAGGGATGACACCGAGTTTGGGCGCTAGCGGTGGCGAGGGCGCCAGTTGCGTGCCCAGAGTGGGTGACGTCCGACTTCCGTCGGGATGACGGCCGTCTGTCTCAGTCAGATCGCCGTAAACCCCATCCGCGTATACAGCCGCCGCCCGGCACTGTTGTCCGTCACCACCTTCAGTTGTACTTCGTTCGCCCCGCGCCCCCGCAGCGCGAGCATTGCCGTCGCCAACAGCGCGGCACCCAGCCCGTGCCCCTGCCATTCCGGCGCCACCACCAGGTCCTTGATGAAACTCGAGGTCCAGCACAGGCAGAAGCCCACCGCATCGTCCCCCGCCTTGGCGACGAAGCAGAGGTCCGGATCGAACTCGCTGTCGGCGCGCAGTGCTTCCCACCAGTCGAGCCAATCCGGTGCGACGCTGCCGAAGCCGTTGCCGTAGGCGCGCTGCAGCAGCGCGTGGATGGCTTTGACGTCGGCAACCTCGAAGGCGACGAGGCGAAGGCCGTCGGGCCAGGCGGCAGCAGCGATCGGGCTAGTGAGATCGCGTCGCAGGGCGATGAAATCCGGGGTCGCCGGGCCTACCAAACGAAACTCCATCAGCGTGCCCGCGCTTGTCCTCACGGCGGATGCAGGCCAAGTTTAGCGCCCGACCATCAACGAGTCCGCCATGCTGATAGCCCAACTGAGCGATATTCACCTCGATGACGAGAGCTCGTTCGAACGGCTCGAGCGAGTGCTGCACTGGGTCACGGAACTGAAGCCGGACGCAGTGGCGGTCAGCGGCGATCTCGCCAACCATTCGCACCGTTCGCACTATGCCCAGTTGCGGCAACGTCTGATGGCGCTGGGGGCGCCGCTGCTGGTGGTGCCCGGCAATGTCGACAGCCGTGAGCCGATGCGCGAAGTGTTCGGTGGGCCGGCGGAAGGTCCGCTCAACAGCGTGGTGGAGGCCGGCGGCATCAGGCTGATCGGGCTCGATGTGATCGTTCCCGGCGCGACGCATGGCGACGCGACGCCGGTGCTGGGTTGGCTCGAGGCGGAGCTCAACTCGGGCGGTGGGCCGGCGCTGATCTTCCTGCACCAGCACCCGTTCGATTGCGGCATGGATCAGTACGAGACCATCGACTGTCGCAACAAGCAAGGCCTTGCGGCGGTGATCGAGGCGGCGGCTGACAGGGTGCTCGGCATCAGCTGCGGCCATCTGCACCGGCCGATGTTCAGCCGCTTCGCTGGCGTACCGGCGACACTCGCGCCGGCGATTGCGAGGATGGGTGGGCTCGCTGCCGATGGGCGGAAGATGCCGGCCACCGATCCGCCGGGCCTCCTGGTGCATCACCTCAAGGGCGATAGCCTCGTAACGCACGTGATCTCGGTGGGCGGGTAGGGCGCTTCGTGCTGAATTGTGACGTACTGCCCCTCACCCTGACCCTCTCCCCAGAGGGGAGAGGGGGACGCGCTTTGCACCGGCAGTGCCACATCGCCCCCTCTCCCCTCTGGGGAGAGGGTCGGGGTGAGGGGCAGTCCGAGCGGTACCCCGAAAAGCCTTGCTACTCCGCCGCCTGCGCCGGCACGAGCCCGCCCTGCTGTTCGATGAAGCCGATAACCTGGTCCAGGTTTTCGCGGCGCAGCAGGTCGGCGAAAACGTAAGGGCGGCCTTCGCGGACGCGCTGCGTATCGGCTTCCATCACCTCGAGGCTGGCATTCACGTATGGCGCGATGTCGGTATGGGTGACGATCAGCAGGTCCGAGCGGGTGATGGCCGGGCCGCCCTTGCGCGGGATCTTTTCGCCCTGCGCCACCGAGATGACGTAGAGCGTGATGTCGGCCAGATCGGGCGAGAAGGTGGCGGCGAGATTGTCGCCGCCGGACTCGATCAGGATGATGTCGAGGTCGGGGAACTTGCGGTTGAGGTCGGCGATGGCCGCGAGGTTGAGCGAGGCATCCTCGCGGATGGCGGTGTGCGGGCAGCCGCCGGTTTCGACGCCGACGATACGATCTTCGGAGATCGCCTGCACCCGGTTGAGGATCAGCGCATCTTCCTTGGTGTAGATGTCGTTGGTGACCACCGCCATCGAGTAGCGATCACGCATCGCTTTCAGCAGCATTTCGCAGAGCGTCGTCTTGCCGGAGCCGACGGGACCGCCGATGCCGACGCGGAGGGGGCCGTTGAGCGATTTCATATGAGCCTCATGATGACGAGGAGAAGGTAGCCGACGCCAAGCGCCAGGCACAGCGGCGAGTAGTTCTTGCGGTCGAGCGTGGCGAACGGCTCGACCGAAAAGCGGGCGCGCCAGCCTTCGGTATAGCCGATGGCGCCGCGGCCGAGGAATACGGCGGCAAGCCCAACGCCGACCAGCGTCAGCCACCAGCCGCCGGCGCTGTGATCGGCCAGCGACAGCGCGAGGATGCCAGCCGCCAGCACCAGCAGCGAGATGATGAACGCGGCGAGCTTCGGCACCCGGGTAACGCCGGGCTTGCCCACCACGGTGCGGGCCAGCAGCTCGGGATCGCGGATCGGCCAGCGACTGCCGATCGACCAGAGGAAATGGGCGATCGCCACCGCCAGCAGCACAACGAAGATCAGGGCGGCAATCAGCATGCTCATGAACGGAAGATCCTCGGTTCCAGCGTCTCGTGGCGCATCTGCGCGATATCGGCGGCGTAGGCGATTGCGCCGAGGTCGGCAAGGGTTGCCGTGGCCGCAGAAGCCGCGAGCGCCGCAACGCGCGGCTCGAGCGCCGCGAGGACACGGAGGCCGTCGGATTGGCCGAGCGGCACGAGGCGCACCGCGACCGAGATCTGGCCGTGCACGGTGGCGGTGAGCCAGGCGATGAGCGTGTCGATCAGGTCGATGCCATGGGCAGCGGCGGTGGCACCAACGGCGACGGGGTAGGGGCAGGGCTGGGGCAGCAGCGCGAGGATGTAGTTGGGCCAGTGTTTGGCGGCGAGGAGGTAGTTGTCGCCGGTGATCGTGGTCTCCATCCAGCGCTCGCGGCTGGCGGTCAGCGCGAGGCTGAGGTCGGCGAGGTTGGAGAGGGTGGTTGTCACATCCTGACGGCTGGTGGCTGTGGACCCCCACCCCGCAAGGGGGAAGGGGACGCTCTCACCAGATTCGGTGCCGTCGGGACGACGACTCGCGAGCGCAGGTCTCCCTCCCCCTTGCGGGGAGGGGGCAGGGGTGGGGGGCGGCTCGCTCCGGCTGCTCGGTTCCACAGGCTCGATCTCTCGAACTGCCCGCCAGGCATGCGCCAGCAGGATCGCGTCCGTACGAACCCCGCCATGCGCCAGCGCGCCCACGATCCAGTTCTCCAAGCGTTCGGAATCGGTTACGCGACGATCTGCAATCGCCGTCTCAAGTCCGGCCGACCAGGCGAAGGCACCTACCGGAAAGGCGGGCGACAGCCAGGTGACCAGCTTCTGCAGCGCAGCGGGATCGGTCATCGATTGAGCAGGGCGTGGGCCGGCTCGCCATGGCTGTGCGAATAGGCGCCTTCCTCGGGGTGGAAGGGCTCCGAGATGTCGGTGACGGTGGCACCCAGGCCGCGCAGCATGTCGCGGATCACGTGGTCACGCAGGATCAGCACGCGATCGTCCTCGATCTGGGTCTTGAGGTGTCGGTTGCCCAGGTGCCAGCAAAGCCGCATCAGGTGGATGAGGTCGCGGCCGCGCACCTCGTAGAGCGGCTCCTCCCCGGCGATGATCTCGACCAGACGGCCATCTTCGAGTTCGAGCAGCGAGCGGTCGGCGAGGGTGATGGGCTCAGGGAAATCCACCAGTACGGTGTCGCCATGAACCAGGGTCAGCATGCGGCGGCGCACGCGGCGCTCATCATGCAGCAGGATGGCGAGATCGAAGGGAGTGTTGGCTGCGCCGGATGGCAAATAGCCAACCGCGCGAAAGGTTTGCGGCATCGTCTGAACTACCGAGTCTTCGAGGCTTCCCAACCTTCGGGCAAGCTTAGCCGGTCAGCCGTAGGTTTCAAAGTAGTAGGCGATCGACCACGCCTGATAAAGCAGGTGCAGCAGCACAAACGCGAGCTGGAAGCGTCGGTTCGGCGTCCAGATGGCGACGGCGGACAAGACGAGGCCAAACGGAATCTGCAGAACATAGGTCGACCCCATCGCGTCGAAATAGGGCGCGCCCTTGATCATGGTGTCGACCATGTCGAACACGAACGTGATCGCGAAGATTCCGAAGAACCAATGCCGGCGCTTGATGAAGAAGTCTTCGTAACCGTCGTATTCGCTGACACTGTCCGGAAACAGCAGGGCCGCCAGTCCAAACAGGGTGACCGCGTAAGCGATCAGGAAGATGAAGATGCCGAAGTTCCAGCTCTTCAGGGTCGACAGGTCGTACTCCCACCACCAGAACAGGATCAGCTCGACGCTGATCGAGAGCACCCAGAGCAGATGGGTGAGCGAGAGCCTGGCGCGCTTGGGATGCTGGATCAGACCCGCCACGCCCATCAGCAGGCGGGTCAGGCCGAGGCCGATGACCGTTCCCATGACGATACGCACATGTACGAACACATCGTGGGCGGTGCCTGTGTCCATCGCGGCCTCAGGGGGTGTTGCTGACTTCCGAGCAGCTTACCGGAGTTTGCGGATCGGCCATCAGGTCGGTGAGGGTGGCCTCGCTGCCCTTGGTCCAGAACTCGTATTGGCCCGCGACATACCTGGCGCCCGAGGCGGCCATGACGTTGACGAACACCAGCTTCTCCGGCCCCACCGGCACGATGGCGAGGAAGTTCGGCTTGGCGTTGATGAAATCCACGGAGAAGGGTTCGAGCCCTTCGCACTGATACTGGTGGGTGGTGCGCTCGAAATCGCCGGCGAGGTTCAGCACGACCTGGGCCGAGACATCAACGTTCTGCATCATGGCGGCAGTGGCTAGAGCTTCCATCGTCTGGTCCTCCTCGGAACTCAGCGAGCCTAACCGATTCGCTGTGGCGGATTTCAGTCGGCTTCCGCTGGGGCCCGAAGGGTTGAGATCCGGCGATGCCGCAGCACCAGCACGGCGAGGCTCAGGAGGGCGCTGAGCGACAGGCCGGTCGCGACCCACAGAGCTGCATTGCTGCCGGGCCCCGAAAGGATTGCCGCAAACAGCGGCGGGGCGCAGGCAAAACTCAGGTTGAGCGGCAGCGCCAGCATCGAGGAGGCGCGCGCATAGGCGGCTGCCGAAAACAGGTCGAGCGGCATGGTGGAGCGGGCGACGGCGAGGACGCCGCTGGCGAGGCCATAGACCACGACGAAGCCGATAGCGGCCGGCGTGCCCGTGCCGATGATCAGCACTGCAAAACTGAGGGGCAGCGCCGCCGCCGCGGCAAGTCCTGTGGCGAGACTGTTCCAGCGTTTGCCGGCGGCGAAATCGACCAGCCGCGCCAGCAATGCCGTGACCCCAATGAACGAGGCGATGAGTACCGCCGTGCCGTGTTCGAGGCCGCGTCCCTCGAACAGGGTGATGATGGTCAATGAAAAGCCCCAGGTGACGATACCGTTGGCGGCGCTGGCGAAGGCGAGCAGGCCAAACGCGGCGCGATCGAGCGGTGGCACGGGACCGGCATCGGCCGGCTTTGCCGCATCGGCCGGGCGCCTCGCCAGCAGCAGCCAGTAGATTGGTGCGGCAATGACCAGCAGCAGCGCTGCCCCGGTCAACGTCGCCGCCCGCCAGCCGAAAGCCGATTGCAGCGCACCCAGCAGCGGCCAGGAGAGCGTGGTCGAAAGCCCACCGAAAATCAGGAGCGCGCCGATGGCCTGCCGGGCCCGGGCACCGGCCCATTCGGCAACGCCGATCTGCATCGCGGTGGTCAGCATGCCGGCGCCGGCGAGACCGACCAGCAGCCAGCCGGCGAAGTATGTCCATGCCGCGCCGGCGCAGGCGATGGTTGCAAGCCCGAGCGCCGCGACCATCGTACCCGTGGTCATCACGAGGCGCGCCCCATGGCGTTCGAACAGCCGCAGGCATGGCACAGCGGCGAACGCCATTGTCACCAGCATGACCGTCGGCCCGGTCATTACGGCGGGGTAGGGCAGACCCAGCGCCTCCGCCATGGCGCTGCTGGTGATGGCCGGCAGATTGAATGTCATGCCCCAGCAAACTGCCTGGGCAAGGGCGAAGGCCGCAATGGTCAGCGGCAGACGGAAACGAAACTCTGACAAGCGTCACCCACGGGGAAGCGCCCTACCGAGCACGGCGAGGTTTCAGCCATGTGACAGCGGGTTAGACGGTTTGGAGTGTATTGGGCCGGGGCTGGTAACCGTCGATATCGGCATAGCCATATTCGAGCGCGAGGTCGGCGCTGGTGAAGATGCGACCGGACTTCTCCAGCAGCGCCGGATCGGCGGCGAGATGGGCGATGGCGCGGCCCTGGAATTCCGGGCTCTCCGAGTTCGACATGTCGAAATACTTGGCGTTCTTCAGCACCTCCTCGGTGCGAACCAGCCCGGGATAGAGCGCAATGGCGGCCACGTCGAATTCGCGCATCTGGTGGGCGACATCGGTTGCCAGCTTGTCCATCGCGGCCTTGGAGACGCCGTAGACGACGTTCTGCATGAACTTCTGCGCCGCCCAGAACGAGATGTTGACGATCAGGCCGGAACGCTGCCGCGCCATGGCTTCGGTGGCGACGCGAATGGCGCACCAGGCGGAGCGCGCGCCGATGCCGATCATGGCGTCCCAGCGCCACATCGGCTGCTGCCAGATCGGATCGACCCAGGTGAAGCGATTATCCTCTTCCATGCGCTCGTAACCGGGCCAGGCGGAGTTGACGAGGACATCGAGACGGCCCTCGTCGGCCAGCACGCGATGCACCACGGCCTCGGTTTCGACGTCGTAGGCGTGGTCCACCCGGTGGGCGACGCAGCGACCGGGATACTTGCCGGATTCATCGAGCACGGAGGCCAGCGAGCCGGCCCGGTCGAGCCCCTCAGGATGCTCGCCGTTCCGCACTGTCCGGCCGGTGATGTGTACCGTCGCCCCGGCCTCGAGCAAGCCCAGCGCCACGCCGCGTCCAACCCCGCGACTCGCCCCGGTTACAAGGCACACCTTGCCCGTGAGATCGACCGCCATGCTGCTCTCCTCGACTCAATGACGAGAACGTAGCATGAACAAAGGCGCTGATATACGCGGCGCTAGAACAGGAAATACCGCTGCGCCATCGGCAGCACGGTTGCCGGTTCGCAGGTCAGCAGCTCGCCGTCAGCCCGTACTTCATAGGTCTCGGGGTCGACGTCGATATGGGGGGTGGCCGAGTTGTGGATCATCGAGGCTTTGCTGATGCCGCCTCGGGTGTTTTCGACCGGCAGCATGCCCTTGGCGACGCCGAGCGTCTTTTGCAGGCCATTGTCGTAGGCGGCCTGGCTGATGAAGGTCACCGAGGAATTGGTCCTCAGTTTGCCATAGGCGCCGAACATCGGGCGGTAGTGCATCGGCTGCGGGGTGGGGATCGAGGCGTTGGGGTCGCCCATTGGGGCGGCAGCTATGGAGCCGCCCATGATCACCATTTCCGGCTTCACGCCGAAGAAGGCCGGCGTCCACATCACCAGGTCGGCGCGCTTGCCGACCTCGACCGAGCCGATATGGCGGCTGAGGCCCTGCGCGATGGCGGGGTTGATGGTGTATTTGGCGATGAAGCGCTTGACCCGGAAGTTGTCGTTGTCGCCGGTTTCCTCGGGCAACCGGCCGCGCTGGCGCTTCATCTTGTCGGCGGTCTGCCAGGTGCGGATGATCACTTCGCCGACGCGGCCCATGGCCTGGCTGTCGGACGAGATCATCGAGAAGGCGCCGATATCGTGGAGGATATCTTCGGCGGCGATGGTCTCCTTGCGGATGCGGCTCTCGGCGAAGGCGACATCCTCGGCAATGGCCGGGCTCAGATGGTGGCAAACCATCAGCATGTCGAGATGCTCGGCCAGCGTGTTCACCGTGTAGGGACGGGTCGGGTTGGTCGAGGAGGGGAGCACGTTGGGCAGGCTCGCCACCTTGATGATGTCGGGGGCATGGCCGCCGCCGGCGCCTTCGGTGTGGAAGGCGTGGATGGTGCGGCCCTTGAAGGCGCGCACGGTGTCCTCGACGAAGCCGGATTCGTTCAGCGTATCGGTATGGATCATCACCTGCACGTCATAGGCGTCGGCGACCGAAAGGCAGTTGTCGATGGTCGCCGGCGTGGTGCCCCAGTCTTCGTGAAGCTTCATCGAACTGGCGCCGGCGAGGATCATCTCCTCGAGCGGCGCGGGAAGCGAGGCGTTGCCCTTGCCGGCAAGGCCGAGGTTCATCGGGAAGGCATCAAAGCTTTCGATCATCCGGTGGATGTGCCAGGCGCCGGTGCAGGTGGTAGCGAGGGTGCCGTGTGCCGGGCCGGTGCCGCCGCCGATCATCGTGGTGATGCCCGACATCAGGGCTTCTTCGATCTGCTGCGGGGCGATGAAGTGGATATGCGCATCCATGCCGCCGGCAGTGATGATGCGGCCCTCGGAGGCGATTACCTCGGTCGATGGCCCGATGATGATGTCGACATTGGGCTGGGTGTCGGGATTGCCGGCCTTGCCGATGGCGTGGATCCTGCCGTCGCGCAGGCCGATATCGGCCTTGTAGATGCCGGTATGGTCGATGATCAGTGCGTTGGTGATCACCGTATCGACGGCGCCGGCGGCGCGAGTGATCTGGCTTTGGCCCATGCCGTCGCGGATCACCTTGCCGCCACCGAACTTCACCTCCTCGCCGTAGGTGGTGAGATCCTTCTCCACCTCGATGAACAGCTCGGTGTCGGCCAGCCGCACGCGATCGCCGGTGGTCGGCCCATACATCTGGGCGTAAGTCGAGCGTGAGATGCGAGCGGGCATGATGATCCTTCCAGGCGAAGCGGAAGACTCATTTGAACCGCCTAATAGTTAGGCTGTCCAGCCATCTGACGCGAAAATCGGCAGCTCAATTCGGCTTGGGAGTAATCGCCTCGGCCTTGCGATAGGCGGCAATGAGAAAGCCCAGCATGTCATCGAGCAAGCCATTGCCGGCGCGGATGTCGGGGTCGGTCTGGGTGCGGGCGATCAGCGAGATGGCCAGCACCTGCACGGCGTAGGCGTGCTTGGCCTTGCCTTGCTTGTGGAAGTCGTTGCCTTGCTTCTGGAAATCGCCGAGCAGCTGGTCATAGGCCTCACGCGCCATGCTGGCCTTGTAGGCCGCCCAGCTTGGCTGCCGGGCGCGATCGAGAAGGCGTGCGGCAAGGCTGCCGATCAGGAACATCGCCTCAGGGTCCTGGCCGCCATTGCTGCGCAGGTCCTGCAGCACCGCCACAAAGCGCTCTTTGAAATCTTCTTCCTTGGTGGCCATCGCCGTCCTGCCCATTGAAACCGGCGCATCCGTAACCGAAATCTCTGGCGATTGCCAAAGCTGATGTGGCCGCTCCGTCCGGATTTTGCCACAGGCTGCTGTTCTATTCGCGCTACCCGTCTGGAGGCTCACATGAAATCCCAATTCGTCGCCGCGCTCGCCGCCACCGTGCTGATGGCCGCGCCGCAGCTGGCCCATGCTCAGAACATGGATATCGTCCAGATCATTTCGGGCATCGGAGGAAGCGAGTTCCTGCACGATGCCGGGCGTGCCGACAGTGCCGCGGGATTGCGTGTCGTGCGCCTTTCCAGCCTCGCCGGCGCCGAGATGAACGCCGACCTGCTGGCCAGGGCGGTCGAGAGCAAGCAGCGCGATGTGGGATACCTGCAGGGCAACCTGGTGATCAACCCGCTGGCGATGAGCGCGATCCGCAATGCCGGCGTCAGCCTGGGCCAGATCGTCGCGATCGATCTCGCTGGCGACGGCGGCGGGGTCCTCTACGCCGACGACCTTTAGCCAGGGTTCCCCTTCATGAACGCAACATAGTGTGAACGGGCAGGGGGAAACCTCTGCGACGCTCATGCGTATCTCCACCGTGGATTTTAGTGACCAACGGAGATAAAAAATGTTGAATTTCAAGGCTATTGCTGTTGCCGCCGCCCTCACACTGTCGACTGCCGGGATTGCCATGGCAGCGGAGGGCAGCGCCATGGACGCGTTGACCTCGGCAACGACGGTCAGCTTCCAGACCGTGACGGCTGCGGAGCTTACCCCGCTGAGCCCGGGTTATGAGGAGGTCGATCTCGACTCGCTGAAGGCCCGCATCCAGGGCAACCCGGGGCTGCTTGCCCAGCTCGAAAGCTATGGCGCGACGATTGACGATGTCGTGGGCATCACCGGAACCGATGCGACCGACGTGACCATCCTGGTTCAGGGCTAACCACGCCCCCTACCGAAGCGAAGGGCCGGGCGCCATGCCCGGCCTTTTCGTATCTGGATCTCGGCGCGTCAGAGCTTACCCATCACCCTCTGCTGGAAGCCGTAGACAATGCGGCTGCCCGAGAGCGGCACCAGCCGCACCTCCCGCGCCTGTCCGGGCTCGAACCGCACCGCGGTGCCGGCGGCGATGTCGAGCCGCATGCCGCGGGCTTTTTCGCGGTCGAAGCTGAGCCCGGCATTGGTCTCGTAGAAGTGGTAGTGCGAGCCGACCTGGATCGGCCGATCACCGGTATTGGCCACCTCGATGGTGATCTGCGGTGCGCCGACATTGAGTTCGATGTCGCCGGGGACGGTATAGATTTCGCCTGGAACAAGGACCATTTCGCTTACCGGATCGGTTCGTGGACGGTGACCAGCTTGGTGCCGTCGGGGAAGGTGGCTTCGACCTGCACGTCGTGGATCATTTCGGCAATGCCTTCCATCACCTGGGCGCGGCTAACCACATGGGCGCCGGCTTCCATCAGGTCGGCAACCGAACGGCCATCGCGGGCGCCTTCGACGACATAGTCGGTGATCAGCGCAATGGCCTCGGGGTGGTTGAGTTTCACGCCACGCTCGAGGCGCTTGCGGGCCACGATCGCGGCCATGGCAATGAGCAGCTTGTCTTTCTCGCGGGGCGTCAGGTTCATGCGGGAGTTCCTACGGGAGTGTCGTGCGCGGAGCACTGGATCCCCGCTTTCGCGGGGATGACGTCGGTGGTGTCAGCACAGGCTCGCGCCACAGCCCCCGCGTCGTTCCCGCGAAAGCGGGAATCCATGCTGCCGCCGGTGCCGGCAGCGAGATGGATCCCGACTTGCGCCGGGATGACATCGGTTGAGCAGTAAGCCATGCGATTCATGCTCACAAATGCCAGAGGCGCGGCAAGGTGCCGGCGCCCGAAAGCTGCGCGATTATTGGCGTGATGATGCGGCGCAGCGCAAGCCCCGATGAGGCCATGGCGCGGATGACCAGGCGCTCGCCGACGACGCTGGCCGCGGATTGGCCGGTGCAGAGGGCGCGGACCGGCTCGAGCTTTCGTTCGGCGTCGGCGCCGATATAGAGCAGGGTGGCGAAGGCGCCGGCGCCGGCGAGCAGCGACAGGCCATCCCGCTCCAGCGGATCGGCGCTCAGCCGCGTCGCCTCGGCATGAAGCAGCCGGCCACCACGGCAAATACGCCAGTTGTCGCTGAGCCGCGCACCGCGGGCAGCTTCGCCCATCGCTTCGCGGCCGAGGATGATCGCCTCGATGGCGAAAAAACTGGCATCGGCGGCGAGGTCGACCTCGAGGCTGCGGCTGAGCCGGCCGCCTTCGTAGAGGATCGTCTCCTGCGGCAGCCAGTCGAGATGCGCTCCGGCGCCGACCTCGAGCCGCGTGCTGACCGTGGCGTCGTCGCCGAGCGAGCGATAAACCCGCTCGCAGGCCTGGGTGGTGAGCACCATCCTGGCGCCGGGCGCGGCCTTGGCTTCCCAGGCAACATCATCGCCGCCGGTCAGCCCGCCGGCGGTGTTGATCAGCACGGCATGCAGGCTCGGATCGTGGGTATGCGGCAGCCGGATCTTGGCGCAGCCCTCCTGAAACAGGTTGGTCAACCGAGTGCGGCCATCGAGCACCTGGGTAGCGATACGGCCGACGCCGCGGGCGCGCTGGTGGCGGGGGAAGGCGAGAGCAGCGGTCATCTCTTCCCTTCTCCCCTCAGGGGAGAGGGGACGCAAGCTGCGAGGTCGAGTGCAAAGCCTAACAGCCCCACGCTCACACCATCAGATGCCGACGCACCTCGGGCAGGTCGAGGTCGGCGGCGGGGCCGGAATGCATGATTTCACCGCGATCCATGATGTAGATGTCGTCGGCGATCTCGCGGCAGAAGTCCAGATACTGCTCGACCAACAGGATGGTCATGCCCTTCTGGTCGCGCAGAAACTGCAGCGCACGGCCAATGTCCTTGATGATCGAGGGCTGGATGCCCTCGGTGGGCTCGTCCAGCACCAGCACTTTGGGCCGGGTCACCAGCGCCCGGCCGATGGCGAGCTGCTGCTGCTGGCCACCCGAAAGATCGCCGCCGCGACGGCCGAGCATCGATTTGAGGATCGGGAACAGCTCGTAGATGTAGTCCGGCACGTTGCGGTCGGCCGGTTTCAGCGGCGCGTAGCCGGTCTCGAGGTTCTCCTTCACGCTCAGCAGCGGGAAAATCTCTCGCCCCTGCGGCACGTAGCCGATGCCAAGCCGGGCGCGCTTGTAGGGCGGCGCCTTCTTCAGCACTTCGTCGTTGAAGACGATCTCGCCCGACGAGACGTTGTTGATGCCGGTAACGGCACGCAGCGTCGAGGATTTGCCCACGCCATTGCGGCCCAGTACGGCGGTGATCCGTCCGGGTTTGGCCTCAATCGAGATTCCTCGCAGCGCCTGAGCGGCGCCGTAGTGAAGGCCGATGTCGCGGATCGAGAGGGCGGTGGTCATGGCTGTGTTCTTTCGTTGCTCGCAGACGGCCCCCTCCCATCCTCCCCCATGAAGGGGGAGGTGCCGCATCCAGCGCTTGGCACCATCGCGCCACGCGCTCGATTCTTCACCTCCCCCTTCATGGGGGAGGCCGGGAGGGGGCCGTCTCTATCAGTCTGCAACATCATCGCCCGAGATATCGTTCGATGACGATGGGATTGGCGCTCACCTGGTCGAGCGTGCCTTCGGCCAGCACCGATCCCTCGGCGAGGCAGGTGACACGGGTGCCCAGTTCGCGCACGAAGCTCATGTCGTGTTCGACCACCACCACCGAGCGGGTCTTGGCGATCTGTTTGAGAAGTATCGCCGTTTCGACGGTTTCGGCGTCGGTCATGCCGGCGACCGGCTCGTCGACCAGCAGCAGCTTCGGGTCCTGCGCCAGCAACATGCCGATCTCGAGCCACTGCTTCTGGCCGTGGCTGAGGTCGGCGGCGAGTTCGTCCTTGCGCGCCGTGAGGCGGACGGTTTCGAGGATTTCCTCGATGCGCGCCTTGTCCTCGGGGCTCTCGGAATAGAGCAGGGCGGCGAGCACGGCACGCGGCTTTTTCAGCGCCAGCACCAGGTTGTCCCAGATGGTGTGGCTCTCGAACACCGTCGGCTTCTGGAACTTGCGGCCGATGCCCAGATTGGCGATCTGCGCCTCGTCGAGCTTGGTGAGATCGGTGCGGCCGTCGAAATACACCTCGCCGTCATCGGGGCGGGTTTTGCCGGTGATGATGTCCATCATGGTGGTCTTGCCGGCGCCATTGGGGCCGATGATGGCCAGCATCTCGCCGGGGTGGACGATGATCGAGAGGTGGTTCAGCGCCTTGAAACCGTCGAAGGAAACGGAGACGCCGTTGAGGTAGAGCATGGTGCCGGATTTGTCGGTCATTCGGCGGGCTCCGCTACGGGCTTTGACTGCGGCAGGGTGGACGGGTCCTCACCGGCTTCGGCAGCCGAACTCGCCTCCTTACCCTTGCGGGGCTTGAGCTTCTGGAACAGCCCGACAATGCCTTTGGGCATGAACAGCGTGACGAAAATGAACAGGCCGCCGAGGCAGTAGAGCCAGAAATCGGGGAAGGCGCCGGTGAACACCGATTTGCCGGCATTGACCAGCACGGCGCCAATGATCGGCCCGATCAGCGTGCCGCGGCCACCGACGGCGACCCAGATCACCGCTTCGATCGAGTTGGCCGGGTCGAACTCGCCCGGGTTGATGATGCCGACCTGCGGCGTGTAGAGCGCGCCGGCAATGCCGGCCAGCACCGCGGAGACGACGAAGGCGAACAGCTTCACGTTTTCCGGGCGCCAGCCGAGGAAGCGGGTGCGGCTTTCACCGTCGCGTACCGCCACCATCACCTTGCCGAGCTTGGAATTGACGATGGCCGAGCAGATGATCACCGCCAGCGCCAGGGCCAGGGCCGACGCCGCGAACAGGCCGGCGCGGGTGGTCGCGGCCTGCACGTTGAAGCCGAGGATGTCCTTGAAGTCGGTGAGCCCGTTATTGCCGCCGAGCCCCAGATCGTTGCGGAAGAAGGCGAGCAGCAGGGCGTAGGTCATCGCCTGGGTGATGATCGAGAGATAGACGCCGGTAACGCGGCTGCGGAAGGCGAACCAGCCGAAGGCGAAGGCCAGCAACCCCGGCACGAACAGCACCATCAGGAAGGCGAACCACCACAGGTCGAAACCGTGCCAGAACCAAGGCAGGTCCTTGTAGTTGAGGAACACCATGAAGTCGGGCAGCACCGGGTTGGCATAGACGCCGCGCGCGCCGATCTGGCGCATCAGGTACATGCCCATGGCATAGGCGCCGAGCGCGAAAAACGCCGCATGGCCGAGCGAGAGGATCCCGCAATAGCCCCACACCAGGTCGAGCGCGAGCGCCAGCATGGCGTAGTTCAGGTACTTGCCGAGCAGCGGCACCATGTAGTTGGGCAGGTGCAGCGGGTGGCCCTCGGGGATGACGAGGTTGGCGGCCGGGATGGCGATGGCGATGAACATCAGCGCCACGACCAGCCAGATGGCCTTTTTGTCGAGGGCGCGGAACAGCATTTGGGTGATCATTGGTCGGCACCGCTGGAGAGAAAGGCCCCCTCACCCGGCGCGGCGCGCCGACCTCTCCCCCCAGGGAGAGGTGGTGGGGAGGCGAGACCGCGCCACAGCGCCACCTCTCCCTCTGGGGGAGAGGTCGGCCAAAGGCCGGGTGAGGGGGCCTTTGTAACGCTCACCATACTCACGACTCCACCGCCCGGCCCTTGAGCGCAAACAGCCCTCGTGGTCGCCGCTGGATGAACAGGATGATGAGGATCAGGATGGCGATCTTGGCCAGCACCGCCCCGGCGTAGGGCTCGATGAACTTGTTGGCGACGCCGAGCGACACCGCGCCGATCAGCGTGCCCCAGAGGTTCCCGACCCCACCGAACACCACCACCATGAAACTGTCGATGATGTAGCCCTGGCCGAGATTGGGCGAGACGTTGTCGATCTGGCTCAGCGCCACGCCGGCCATGCCGGCAATGCCGGAGCCGAGGCCGAAGGTCATGGCGTCGACGAACGGTGTGCGGATGCCCATGGCCGAGGCCATGCGGCGGTTCTGCGTCACGGCGCGCATCTGCAGGCCGAGCGGCGTGCGGTTGAGGATGATCTGCAGCGCGATGAACACCGCGATGGCAAAGACGATGATCCAGAGCCGGTTCCAGGTGAAGCTGAGGTTCCACAATTCGAACGTGCCGCTCATCCATTGCGGTGGCTGCACCAGCTTGTTGGTCGGCCCGAAGATGGTGCGCACCAGCTGCTGCAGCACCAGCGACAGGCCCCAGGTGGCGAGCAGGGTCTCGAGCGGCCGGCCGTAGAGCCAGCGGATGATGCCGCGTTCGATGCCGATGCCGATCAGCGCGGTGATGAGGAAGGCGGCGGGTACGGCGAAGGCGAGAGAATACTCCATCAGCCCCGGCGCCACCGACTGGATGACCAATTGCGTGACATAGGTGGTGTAGGCGCCCAGCATCACCATCTCGCCATGCGCCATGTTGATGACGCCCATCACGCCGAAGGTGATGGCGAGGCCGATGGCGGCGAGCAGCAGCACCGAGCTCAGCGAGATGCCGTAGAGCAGGTTCTGCCCGACATCCCACACCGCGAGCGTGTTGCCGATCGAGTCGATGCCGGCCTGGATGGTTGGCTGCAGTTCCGCCGGCGCCGAGGCCAGCGTATTGACCAGCACAGTCTGCGCTGCGCGGTTGTTCTGCGCCACGACGAGCTCGACGGCGGCGCGCTTGTCTTCCAGCGAGCCGTCGGTCTTCAACACGATCACCGCGCGCGCCATCTGCATGGTGCTCTTGATGCCGGCATCAGTCTCGGCGGCGATCGCCTGGTCGAGCAGTTCCAGCATCTCCGGGTCGGCGTTCTTCAGGACACTCTGCGCCGCCGACAGCCGCGTCGGCTGGTCGGGACTCAAGAGCGTCATCTTGCCGATGGCAGTGCGGATCTTGCCGCGAAGGCCATTGTTGGTCTTGATCTTTTCGAGGTCGGCGCTCGGCAGCGTGCCGAGGTCAGCCCCGTCGACTGGATCGATCAGCGCGAGATCGCTGCCGGCCTTGGTGGCGATCACCACCTTGCCGTCGGATTCGCGGATGTAGAGGTTGCCGTCGCTCAGCGCCTGCAGCACCGGCGGCACGCGTTCGTCGCCGGTGGCGACCAGCGCATCCATCGCCTTGGTTCGGTCGGCGAAGCTGCCGGGTCCGAGCGCGTTGATCTGGGCGGCGAAATCGCCGGGCGCCGAAGTGGCTTGTGCCAGCACGGGGAGAGGGGCGAGAGCTACAGCGATCAGGAAGGCAATCAGAGTGAGAATTCGGGTGGCCATCGTGGTCGCTCTATCGCGAGGAAGATCGTGGTGGGGTGGCGACGGCGGAGAGCCGCCGTCGCCGATTTCGCATGGCTTACATCGCAGCCGGCGCGACTTCGCAGGTGTTGGTCGCGGTGTTGAGACGGCCGCAACCGGTCAGCGGGTCGGTCCAGTCGGCCGAGATGTCCTTGTTCTCCGGGAGCACTTCGGACCAGGCCGCGCCCGGAACGTCGCCTTCGGTCTGCCAGACGGTCTCGAACTGGCCGTCAGCCTGGATTTCGCCGATCAGAACAGGCTTGGTCAGGTGGTGGTTCGGGAGAACCTTCGCGGTCCCACCGGTCAGGTTCGGCACTTCGAGGCCGACGATCGCCTTGAGCACGGCGTCGGTATCGGTGGTGCCAGCTTTCTCGACTGCCTGCACCCAGAGCTGGAAGCCGAGATAGGCCGCTTCCATCGGATCGTTGGTGGTGCGCTTGTCGTCGCCGATGAAGGCGTGCCAGTTCTTGATGAACTCGGCATTGGCCGGGTTGTCCACCGACTGGAAGTAGTTCCAGGCGGCGAGGTGGCCGACAAGGTTCGAGGTGTCGAAGCCGGCGAGTTCTTCCTCACCGACCGAGAAGGCGACGACGGGGATATCCTCAGCCGAGACGCCCTGGTTGGCGAGTTCCTTGTAGAACGGCACGTTGGCGTCGCCGTTGATGGTCGAGACCACGGCGGTCTTCTTGCCGGCCGAGCCGAACTCCTTGATGGCAGCGACTTCGGTCTGCCAGTCGGCGAAGCCGAACGGAGTGTAGTTGATCTTGATGTCTTCCGGCGCCACGCCCTTGTCCTTGAGGTACTGCTCGAGGATCTTGTTGGTGGTGCGCGGGTAGACGTAGTCGGTGGCTTCGAGCACCCAGCGCTTCACGGAACCGCCTTCTTCGCTCATCAGGTAGTCGACGGCCGGGATGGCCTGCTGGTTCGGCGCGGCGCCGGTGTAGATGACGTTCTTCTCGGATTCTTCGCCCTCGTACTGCACCGGGTAGAAGAGGATCGAGTTCAGTTCCTTGAACACCGGCAGGACCGACTTGCGCGACGACGAGGTCCAGCAGCCGAACACGGCAGCGACGCCATTGACGGCGATCAGTTCGCGGGCCTTTTCCGCAAACAGCGGCCAATCGGACGCGGGGTCGACGACGACCGCCTCGAGCTTCTTGCCCAGGACGCCGCCCTTCTTGTTCTGCTCATCGATCAGGAAGAGCATGGTGTCCTTCAGGGTGGTCTCCGAAATCGCCATAGTCCCCGACAGCGAGTGGAGTACGCCCACCTTGATGGTGTCCTGCGCATAAGCAGTAAGAGGCGCGAGCGCCCCGGCAGTCATCGCGACCCCCAGGCCGATCCCGGCCATCATGCGACTGATACCTGTCATACTTACCTCCGACAGTTTGGTTGTTTGCACCGGGGAGGAAGTTGCAATCGCCGTGCCAGCAGCGAAAAACGTCGCCAAACCGCTGAGTCTGCTGGAGTCTTTTCGGAGCTGCCGGTTTCGCGCGGCGGAACGATTGCATACCGACGGGGTCGTGCTGCCTGCTTGCTGAGCAGTGCGATTCACTTTCGCTTAAGATTTGAGCAGCCGTTTGGTGTGCCCAAGAACCGAGCGGCGAATTGAGTGGCATCTGACTGAGGTGGAGGGGTGACCGGGATTTGCAGCGCTGCTAAAAATCGGAGACCGGAAGTTCGCTTCCGGCAGAGGTTGTTTGCACCACACCCTCGACCCCGCGTCGGCAACGGCGCGGGGTTTTGCGTTTGTGGTGCGGCGCGATCCTCGCATCGATCGGCAACCATCGGGCCGCTTCGCCGTTAAGCCAGCAAGCCGCCGGAGACGTCGTCCCGGTGCACAGATATCGGCAGATGTTGCGAGGGCTGACGCTCCCTCGTGGTTGATGCCGGTGGGGCGCGGAGCTTCGGCTTCGCGCCTTCTTTGTTTGGTAAGTCGGTGCCGGCGGCGACCAATCTACGTGTTTGTCGCGATATCGCTAAGCGAGGCCACCAGGGTGTGGGGCAAGACGCCGTTTGGCCTGACTCGAAAGGGCGTAGAGGGCCGGTGCGGCAGGCTGGCGTTGCCGGCGTTGCCGTTGCCATCGTCGCCAAAGCGGCGCCTGTTCATAAGTCGCCGAAAGCTGTCAGCGTGCTGTCATCTTGTCTCGACAAGTTCCGACGTGGCCGCCGCAGGCGTTACCAAAACATTCACAAGCATCCAAAGGCCCGCTTCGACTGCGGTTTCCGAGCCCGGTAGTAACCCGGGCAGAAGTGGCCAACCGAGGCGATGACCTCAAGGTTAAGTGGTGGCGCGTAGCTGGGGGAGGAGGTTCCGGTGACATCTTGCATTGGAGTCAAGGTTCAAGAAAATTGTCTGCGCTCTAAGTGCTAGCGCGTACAAATATGCGTAGAGATTCTGTTTAAGTGTAACTGCGTAATCTGTGCAATTGGCCAAGATGCGGAATATATTGAACAACCAATCACAAGTTGATCACCTATCGCTCTGAAGGTTTACAACGGTCTCATACGTGCATATTCATCAGCCGACGGGCGGCGGATGTAGCGGAGGATGGTCATGAGAAGCAACGTTTTTGCGGCCTTGGCGACGTTCACAATCGTCGCGGGAATGAATGCGGCCACGGTGAATGCCCTCGATCTCGGCGGTGCGCTTGGTGGTGTCGTGGGTGGGGTTACCGAAACAGTTGGCGGTGTCGTCGGCGGCGTGACCGAAACGGTTGGCGGCGTAGTCGGCGGCGGTGATGGCGGCGGCGGTGGCGGCGGCGGTGGTGGAGGTGGAAGTGGCGGCGGTGGAAGCGGCGGTGGTGGCAGTGGCGGCGGTGGAGGTGGTGCCAATATTGGTGGCCTGCTATCGGTCAACGACGACGATAACGATGCGCTGGTCAATCTCGACGTCGGCGGTGGCAATAACAACCTGCTGAATGCCGCTGTCGGCCGCGGCAGCGATCCGCTGGTCAATGCCAATGTGTCGACCAATGGGTTGCTTAGGAATACGTCCGTATCGCTGAACCTTGGCGGCCTCGGGCTCGACGTCGATATCGATCTCGGTATCCTCGATCCTGACAATCCGAACAACCCAGGCGGTCCGAACAATCCGGGCGGCCCGAACAAACCTGGTGGCCGTGCGGTGCTGGTCGGCAGCCTCGGCGGCGGCGGTACCTTCGTGATCAACTGCACGGTCAACAACACCAAGCAGCTGCTGCAGGTGGCAGCGGCCGGCAAGATCAGTGGTGCCGAGATCAAGGCGTGGATGCGCGCCGCCAATGTGCAGGTGGTGCCGATCAAACTTTGCCCGGCGGCCAAGAAGCAGGTCGCGGCGCTGCTCGCCAAGAGCAAGAAGATCAATCTGCTGCGCCGGGCGGTGATGTCCGACGCGCTGATCACTGCCTCGCTCGGCCGGACCCGCTATGACGCCGGCGACGTGGTCGCGGTGCAGCGCAAGGGTGGCCAACTGGTCGTCTACGTCTACTAAGCCCACGGCTCATCGCTGGCAGTTTGAAGGGCGCGGCCTGCGGGTCGCGCCCTTCTGTTTTGTCGTAAGCATCTTAGCGTCGTACTGTAAGTAGATATTGGTATCGGATAAAATTCGACCCTGCTGATGCATGCATTCGATAACCGGAAATCCCTCTGCGCAAACAACAAGCAAGTAGTTGACAGCGTCCTGTCAGCTTGCGAGGCGCAAGTTCCGCGTCATGTTTTGCAGAGGAGAAGCGTGATGCGATCCAGAAAGATAACAGTACTCGCGGCAGTGATGCTGATGACAAGTACGAGCCTCGTACCTGCCTACGCCGACGGCCTGCTCGGCGGTGTTCTGGGTGATGGCGACGGCGGCGGCGTGCTCGGCGGCGTCCTTGGTGATGGCGGTGGCGGCGGAGTTGTCGGCGAAGTCCTTGGCGGCGGTGATGGAGACTCTGGTCTCGGCGGCGTCCTCGATGTGGATAGCGGCGACGCCGGCAATGACGCGGCGGTGAATGTCGGCCTCGGTTCGGACGAGGGCACCAGCCTCGGTGTGAACCTTGGCGACGGTGACGGTGACGGCCTGCTTGGTGGTCTGCTGGGCGGCGATGGGGACGGCGACGGCGACGGCGACGGGCTGCTTGGTAACGTCCTGGGTGACGGCGTCGGCAACGGCGACGGCCTGCTCGGCGATGTCCTGGGCGACGGCGTCGGCAACGGCGACGGGTTGCTCGGGGATGTCCTGGGCGACGGTGTCGGCAATGGCGACGGGTTGCTAGGTGATGTCCTCGGCGACGGCGTCGGCAATGGTGACGGCCTGCTCGGCGACATTCTCGGCGACGGCGTCGGCAACGGCGACGGGTTGCTGGGCGATATTCTCGGTGACGGCGTCGGCAATGGCGACGGTCTGCTCGGCGATATTCTCGGCGACGGTGTCGGCAATGGCGACGGGTTGCTAGGTGATGTCCTCGGCGACGGCGTCGGCAACGGTGACGGTCTGCTCGGCGATATTCTCGGCGACGGCGTCGGTAATGGCGACGGGTTGCTCGGCGATATTCTCGGCGACGGCGTCGGCAATGGCGACGGGTTGCTCGGCGATGTTCTCGGCGACGGCATCGGCAATGGTGACGGCCTGCTCGGCGACATTCTGGGCGACGGCATCGGCAACGGCGACGATGGCCTGCTGAACGGATTGCTCGGTGATGGGATCCTCAACGGTGAGGATGGTCTGGTTGGCGACATCCTGGGCGACGGCATCGGCAATGGCGACGATGGCCTGCTGAATGGGTTGCTCGGTGACGGAATCCTCAACGGTGAGGATGGCCTGCTGGGCGACCTCGGTGGGATCGCCAATGGCGACGATGGCCTGCTGAACGGCCTGCTCGGCGACGGGATCCTCAACGGTGAGGATGGCCTGCTGGGCGACCTCGGCGGCATCGCCAATGGCGATGATGGCCTGCTCAACGGTCTGCTTGGCGATGGCATCCTCAGCGGCGACGACGGCGTGCTGAATGGCCTGCTCGGCGACGGTGTCGGCGGCGTCCTCAACGGCGATGATGGCGTGCTGAATGGCCTGCTCGGCGACGGCGTCGGCGATATTCTCAACGGCGACGACGGTGTGCTGAACGGGCTGCTTGGGGACGGTGTCGGCGGCATCCTCAATGGCGACGACGGAGTGCTCAACAATGTCGGCGGCATCCTCAACTTTGATGATGGCCTGCTCGGCGGTCTCGATGTCGGCGGCATCCTCAATGGAGGCGGCAGCGGGCTGCTCGACGGGCTCGATGTCGGCGGTATCCTGAATGGCGACGACGGCGTGCTGAACGGGCTGCTGGGCGGCGATGACGGCGTACTGAACGGCCTGTTCGTCGGCGACATCCTCAACGGCGACGAAGGTCTGCTGAACAGTCTCAACCTGCTCGGCGGTGACGATCTGCTGCAGGGCCTCAATATCAGCGACATCCTCGATGGCGGCATCCTCAATGGCGTCACCGATGTGCTCGAGGTCGGCGACCTCGACCTGCTCAACCTCACCGATATCGGGCTGCTCGACCTTGGCGATATCGGTGATATCGGCCTGCTCGATCTGGGCGACATTACCGACCTGGTGTCGCTCACCGATCTCGACCTGAGCGGCATCCTGTCCGACCTCGATCTCGACGTCGGCGGCATCCTGTCTGATCTCGAGGTCGGCGACATCCTGTCCGACCTCGACCTGAGCAACCTGCTCGATCTCGACCTTAGCAACCTGATCAATATCGGCGACATCGATATCGACCTGGGTGGCCCTGGCGGTCCGGGAGGCCCTGGTGGTCCTGGCGGCCCTGGCGGTCCGGGAGGCCCTGGCGGTCCTGGTGGCCCCGGCGGTCCTGGTGGCCCGGGCGGCCCCGGCGGTCGGGTGATCGTGGCCGGCGGCGGCGGTGGCGGGTACGGCATGAACCGCGCCTGCAACGTGAACGACGCCAAGCAGGTCATCGCGCAGGTCAAGCAGATGCAGCTGAACCGCGCCGTGCTTACCAACGTCAAGGGCATCAAGGTGGTTAAGGTCCGCCTCTGCCCTGACCTCAAGGCCAAGGTGGCGCAGACGGTGATTGCCAGCAAGAAGGTGCAGGTTCTGCAGCGCGTGCTGGGTGGCAGCAGCAAGATGGTCGCCGAACTGCAGCGCTCCGGCGCCGGCGTCGGCAACATCTACGCCATCGGCCGCAGTGGTGCGCAGCTGACCGTGTACTCGTTCTGATCACCCGCCCCGATCAGAACCCGAAGAAGGGCGCAGGCGGTTGGCTCCCCTGCGCCCTTCGACTTGTCCGCCGGCTGCGCTGGAGGGCGCGGCGCGCCCCCATCTCAGGTGTCATCCCAGCGAAAGCTTATGGGCGCTATGTTAGGTCACGCCCCCACCACCGGGTCATTCCCGCGAAAGCGGGAACCTCTGTTTTCGTGCCCGCTGCACGATCGCAAACGGAGTTCCCCGCTTTCGCGGGGATGACACCGAGTTTGGGGGATTTCTAGAGAAAGCTGGGACCCATCTTTCCGCTGGCGCGGGCTGCGAGTTGGGTCCCAGCTTTCGCTGGGATGACACCGGTGAGGGGGAGAGGTAGTGCCCTCCAGTCCCCCTCTTTCCGCAAAGCGGTGGAGATGACGACCCGTGCCGCTACTCCGCCGGAGCCGGGTGCGCATCGGCCTCCGTCACATCGGCGGCTTCCAGCTCCCGCCGCAGACGCTCTTCTTCCACCGCCTTGGGCTTCGAGAACCGCGCCAGCAGCAGGTAGGCGACCGGGGTCAGGTAGAGCGTTGCGACTGCCGCGAGGCTCAGCCCGCCCACCATGATCCAGCCCAGAGCAGCGCGCGCCTCCGAGCCGGCGCCGCCAGCGATGATCAGCGGCACGCCGCCGAGTACCGTGGCGATCATGGTCATCACCACGGGCCGGAGCCGGATATTGGCGGAGTTCTCCACGGCCTCGCGCACCGATTGGCCACGATCGCGCAACTGGTTGGCGAACTCGACGATCAGGATGCCGTTCTTGGCCATGATGCCGACCACCAGAACCAGACCGATCTGGCTGTAGACGTTTAGCGTCACCCCGGTCAGCAACATGGCGAACACCGCGCAGGCGAGACCGAACGGCACCGTCGCCATGACGATGATGGCGCTCCAGACGCTCTCGAACTGTGCCGCCAGCACCAGGAGGATGACGATCAGGGCGAAGCCGAAGGTGATCAGCAGCCCGTTATTGCTCTCGCCCAGCGTCTTCGCCTCCGCCATCGGCACGATGGTCGCGCCATCCGGCAATAGCGGCTGGGCGATGGCCACGGCCTCGTTGTAGGCGTCGCCGAGCGCGAAGCCATCGGTTAGCGCCGCGGTGACGGTCACCGCACGACGTTGCTGCTCGCGGCCCAGCGACGGGGCGATCGGCGCCTCGGTCAGCGAGGCGATGGTCGACATCGGCACAAAGCGGCCATCCGTGGTCTTGATGAAGATCGACTCGAGGTCGCCGGGGTCGTTCACCGGGCTCGAGGTCGAGAGCATGCGGACCGAGTAGCTGGCATCGTTGATGAACACAGTGCCGACGTCGGAGCCATCGATCATCGCCTGCATGGTGGTGCCGAGGCCGTTGATGTCGATGCCCAGTTGGGCCGCTTTCTCGCGGTCGATGGTGAGCGTCATCTGCGGCTGCGTCGTCTCGTAGTTGACCGAGACGCGGCCCCATTTCTCGTCTTTCTCCAGCTCGGCCTTCACCTTGTTGGCAGCGTCGGAAAGCGTCGCGTAGTTGTCGCCGAGCAGGGCGAACTGCAGGCCGGAGCCGCCACCGCGCACACCGAGGCTGTTGCCCTGGCGGATATTGGCGCGCACGCCCGGCACCCGCACCAGCTGCTGGGTGATTTCGGCGGCGATCTGCTGTTGCGACCGGGTGCGATGCTCCCAATCGGCCAGCGTCATGATGATGAAGCCGGAATTGGTGTTCGAGCCGAAGCCGGAGATCGAGAAGATGCTCGTTGCCTCGCCGCTATCCTTGTAGGCCTGCAGCATCTCTTCGATCTTCTGCATCTGGGTGCGGGTGAAATCGAGGCTGACGGTCGCCGGCGCGCTGACACTGATGGCGACCTGGGCACGGTCCTCCGGCGGGGTGAGTTCCTGCTTGAGCGTGCCGAACACCGCCCAGGCGGCTCCGGCGAACAGCAACGCAATGACGATCACCACCAGCGGGTTGTCGAGCGCCAGCTTCAGGGTGCGGCGGTAGAGCCCCGCCAGCACGCCGCCGAAGCGCTCGAGCAGGTTGGGCGGCCGCTCGACATGCGGCTTCAGCATGCGCGACGCCAGCATCGGCGCCAGCGATAGCGCCACCACGGCCGACAAGCCAACCGAGATCGCCAGGGTGAAGCCGAACTCGCGGAACAGCAGGCCTGTCTGGCCCGGCAGGAACGAGATCGGAATGAACACCGCGGCGAGCGTCAGCGTGGTGGCGACCACCGCGAAGAACACTTCCCGGGTGCCGAGCACCGCTGCAGCGCGGGGGCCGAGCCCCATGCCGCGCCGTCGGGTGATGTTTTCGAGCACCACGATCGCGTCATCGACGACGAGACCGGTTGCGATCACCAGGGCGAGCAAAGTCAGGATGTTGAGCGAGAATCCGAAAGCATAGATTCCGGCAACGGTGCCGATCAGCGCGACCGGCATGGTGACCGCCGGAATGATGGTGGCGCGCCAATCGAGCAGGAACAGGAAGATGATGACGATGACGCCGACTACAGCGATCAGCAGCGAGCGCTCGACCTCGTGCACGGCCCCGGCGATGAACACCGATTCGTCCGAGGAAATCTTGATGTCGACGCCGGGGGGCAGGGTGGTCTTCAGTTCGGCGACCGCTGCCTTGACCCCCTCGGAGATCTGCATGGTGTTGGATTGGGCCTGCCGGACGATGCCGAGCCCGATGCCGGATTTGCCGTCGCTGCGCAGGCCCGAATTGGCGGCGGCCGGCGAGAATACCACGCTCGCCACGTCGCCCAGCCGGGTGTTGCCTTTGATGACGATGTTCTCGAACGCCTCGGGGGTGTTGACCTCGGCGATGGCGCGGATGGCGATGTTCTGGTTGGTGCCGTTGAGCGAGCCGGCCGGGCTGTCGAAGGCGATGGTCGAAAGCGCGCTGCGGATATCGCCGACGGTCAGCCCCAGGCTGGCGAGCTTCACCTGATCGACGTCGATCTCGAAGCTGCGGTTCTGTGTGCCATTGACCTGCACGTCAGCGACGCCGGTCACCGCGGCGAGCCGCTCCGAGATGGTGTTGTCGACCAGTTCGGTCAACTCGTCCTTGCTGAGGGTATCCGAGGTTACCGCCAGCTGGATGATGGCCTGGGCGTTGGCATCGGCCTTGACGATGGTCGGGGTCTCGGCGCCATCGGGCAGCCGGTTGCTGATGCGGCCAAGCGCATCGCGGATGTCGGAGGTGGCGTTGTCGAGATTGGTGCCGTCGTTGAAGGTCATCGAGACGCGGCTGCGGCCATAGGACGAATCCGACGAGATCGAGGCCACGCCCTGGATACGCGCTACCACGCCCTCGATGGCGGAGGTGATCTCGCGATCGACGGTTTCCGCGGCGGCGCCGGGGAAGCTGGTGGAGATGGAGAGGGTAGGGCGCTCGACACTGGGCAACTCGCGAATCTCGACGCCGAAGAAGGCCGCAAGCCCGGCGACGATGATCAGGCAGCTGACGACGATCGCCAGCACCGGGCGGCGGACGAACAGCCCGGCAATGGCGCCACCGCGCTCGTTCTGGGTCTGGATGCTCATGCGGTTGCTCCCGGGTGGTCGACTGAGACAGACGGCCCCCTCCCATCCTCCCCCACAAGGGGGGAGGTGCCTGCCGGTGCGTTGGGCACGATCGAGCTACCGCCTCGACTCTTCACCTCCCCCTTCATGGGGGAGGCCGGGAGGGGGCCGTCTGTCTCAGTCGTCCTCACGACGGATTCCCCTGGCCCTGAGCCGGCCGGTTCCGGCCCTCAGCCTGGCCGCCACCGGCCGGATCATCCAGCAAGCGCACGCTCGCCCCGGCGGTGAGCTGCTGCACGCCCTGAGTTACCACCTGGTCGCCCTCGGCCAGTTCGGCCTTCACCAGCACGCCGTCGGAGTTGCGCTGGATGATCTCGACCGGCACGCGCTCGACCTTGCCGTCGGCGAGCTTCCACAGATAGCTGCCGGCGCTCGACCACTGGATGGCCAGGGGATCGACCGAGGGGAACTGTTCACCGGGGAAGGTCATGGAAACCGAGAACGACATGCCGGGCCGGAGCCGGCCCTCGTCGTTGGGGATGGCGGCTTCGACTTTCAGGGTGCGGCTCGCCGGATCGATGCGGTTGTCGACGGCGCTGACTTCGCCGGCGATGGTCTGGCCGGGCAGCGCCACGGCCGTCGCGGTCAGCGGCATGCCCTCGGTGATGGCCGAGGCATAGCGCTCGGGCACCCAGAAGCTGACGAGGATGTGCGAGGTATCCTCGATGGTGGTGACGATGCTCTGCGAGGTCACGGTGTTGCCGGCGCTGACCTGGAACAGGCCGACCGTGCCGGCGATCGGTGTCGAGATGGTGCGCTTCTGCAGCGCCAGGTCGGCGTTCTGCAGCTCGAGCCGGGCGTTGTTGAACGCCAGCTGCGCCGCCGCGACCTGTACCGTCGTGGTGTTATTGGCCTTGGCCAGTTCGTTGGTGCGATCGAGCGCCGTCTGCGCGTCATCGAAGGCGAGTTTGGCGCGTTCCAGGGCGATCCGTTCGGCATCGGCATCGAGGCGGCCGATCACCGCGCCTGCCGCGACGGCGTCGCCGGGGCGTACCGTCAGTTCGGCAAGCGTGCCGCTGGCCGGCGACACCACGGTCACGGAGTGCGCTGCGGCGCCTTCGCCGATCGAGGTCAGTTTGTCGTTGATGGTTGCGAGCAGCACCGGTGCGGTGACCACCACCATGGTGCGATTGCCGCCGCGCCCGCCGCCCGAACCGCCACCCCCGCTGCCGGGGCCGCGCTGGCCGCCGGCCTGCTGCTGGCCGGGTGTGCCGGCCGGGCCGGTCGCCGCTTCGGCAGGCTCGCCGAAGGGAAGGGTAATGCCGAAGCGGGCCAGCGTCTCCGATGCACCGGGCACGAAGAAGACGTAAGCGACCGCGGCCGCTCCTATGACGATGAGCGAGAGCAGCAATTGCCTGAACAAGCGAGCGAATCCTAAACGAGATGTGCCCCAGCCGGATCAGGGGCAGAACGGCGCGGACGATAGCATCGGCATTGTGCGCTTCACATTAAATCGCCGTAACTTTGGGGTGAGCGCCAGAAACCCCCACCGTCGGGTGCGCGGCGCTTCAATGAGGGGCAAGCTGCTCCAGCCGCGCTGCCAGCCATTCGTGGCCGCCCTCGCGGGCATAGCTCGCGGCCGAGCGATCCTTGCCACTCAGTTGCATGGGGTCGGCGCCGAAGAGGAGCAGCAGTCCGACGATGGCGGCATCGCCGTGCATGGCGGCCGCATGCAAGGCGGTGAAACCGTCGGCCTGCACCTGGTTGGGGGCAGCCCCGGCACGCAGCAGTTTCTCGACCATCAGGGCGTTCCGCTTGGCCGTCGCGGCATGGATGGCGGCGACCTGCTGCGGGTTCTTTGCCGCTTCGTTGACGTCGCGGGTCAAGGGCAGCAGCAGTTCGAACGCTTCGGCATTGTCGAAGAAGGCGGCCAGCCCCAGCGGGGTGAACCCGTCGGCGGACAGGGCGTTCGGGTCCCAGCCGCCGGCCAGCGCCACTTCCAGCCGTTCGCCATCGTTGAGGATGATGGCCTCGTGCGGATCGAGTTCGGTGACGTGGGCTCGCACGGCAGAGATGGCGCCGACATTGCCCATATAGGCCGCCCAGGCCACCAGCGAGGCACCGCTCGGATGCCGGGCATGCGCCAGGTCCGGATCGCGCGCCAGTTCGGCGCGCAGGCCATCGAGATCGTTGCCGGTGATGAGGACGAATGGATCACTCATCAGCAGAGCATAGCGCTGGTTGCCGGGCGGTTGAAGCCATCCTGTGGTAAGCGGGATCGGTGGAGGCAGGGGCGACATGCTGGCCCAAGGATTCATCGGCGCTCTCCTGCAACGACCCGGATTTAACGCCGAAGAGGCCAGCGTGTTCCCTGTCAGTGCGCGCGCGCCGCACTGGGCGGAGTGGCGTTGACCCGACCCCAGGCGCGGCGGAGCTGGCGGGAGGAGGCGAAGCCGGTGCGTTCGGCGATCCGCTCCATGTCGAGCCGGGTTTCGCTCAGCAGTTGCTGGGCCAGCGCGACCCGCAGCCGGTTGACGTAATCGGGGATGCTCATCCCCGCATGTTCGTTGAACAGGCGGGAAACGTGGCGCGGGCTGGCGAAGGCGATTTCGGCCAATGTCTCCAGTGACCAATCGCGCGCCGGGTCGGCTGTGATGGCGTCCTGCACCCGGTGGATCGCCGGATGGATGTGGTTGCGGCCCTCGAGCCAGGGCGAGAGCTGTGGGTCAGTGCCGGCGCGGCGCAGGTAGACGACAAGGAAGCGCGCCACCGCGGCGGCGGTGGCGGGGCCGGCGAGCTGGCCGATGATGTGCAGCATCAGATCGATGCCGGCAGTTATGCCCGCGCTGCTGTAGCGCTCGCCATCTTCGACATAGAGGCGGTTTTCCAGCACGCGGGCAGTCGGCGCGGTTTGGGCCAGCAGCGCGCAATCGGAGAAATGCGTGGTGCAGGCGCGGCCATCGAGCAGGCCGGCGCGGGCGGCGAGCAAGGCGCCCGAACAGATGCAAACCAGCCGGATGCCGGGGCGGATGTGGTGGCGCAGCCAGGCGACGATCTCGTCAGAGCCCTGCAGCGGCGCCTCGATCTGCCCCAGTCGCTCGCCCCCGAGGATCACCTCGGTATCGCCCGACAGCACCACCATGGCGTTGTCCTCGATCGCCTCGGGCAGCGACGCGATGCCGCTGACCGTGAGCCCGATCGAGCTGGTGACCTCGGGCAGGGGGCCGACATAGCGGACATCGAACGCCACGGCCGACTGCAGCTGGTTGGCCTTGCGCAGGGCCTCCATCGGCCCCGCGACATCGAGCAGCAGCGTCCGCGCCGGCAGTACCACGTAGACCGGTATCCGGCGCAGAACGGAACTCATGCGGCGGCGGCCTTGGGGGCACCGGCCAGCGCTTCGGCGATGGTGCAGACGCGGGCAAAGCGGCCATCGAGTACCGCGGCGGTGCGGGCCTTCAGCTCCTCGACGCTCCAAGTACGGCCGGTCTTGTCGGTCAGCGCCATGGTGTGGGTCGCCTCGGTGACGTAGTCGACCTGCCAGCCGAGATCGGACGCGTGCCGAGTGGTGGTCTCGCAGCACTGCTCGCTGCGAATGCCCGAGACGATCAACCGGCGGATGCCGTTCTCGGTGAGCCAGACATCGAGACCCGAACCGACCAGCGCGGAGTGGCGGGTCTTGTGGAACTCCGCGTCGGGCGTCAGCTGCAGCTCGGCCAGCGGGCGGACGAAACCGGAAGCGAGCGAGAAGATTCCCTCGGGTTCGACATGCAGCACGCGGACCACGGCATGGCCTTTGGCGCGCGCGCCATCGATCAGCGCCTGCTGGTTCCTGAGATAGGTGGTGTAGTCGGTCTCGAACCAGTTCTGGCGCTGCCTGAACGATTCCTGGGCGTCGATGACGAGCACGGCGGTATCGGACATATCTGGACCTCATGGGCTGGATGATGGCCGGAAGGTAGGCTGCGTGGAGGATGCCCGAAAGGCCCGGGCGGGACAAGGAGCGGACAGAAAAGGACATTCGGGAGGTCGCATTGCCGCCTCCACGCCGGATGTCATCCCTGCGGAGGCAGGGACCCATTTCACCGCCCGCGCCAGCTGTGAGTTGGGTCCCTGCTTTCGCAGGGATGACACCGAGTGTGGGGAGGCTATCGACGGCTCTTACGCCGCCGATGTGGATGACTGCGGCACGGGATGGATGCTAACCTCCGCCCAACGAGGATACCCCATGACTATCGACGACAGGCCGCGCATCGTCGGCGGCGGCCCCAAGAAGCTGCTCTATACGGTCGACACCATCCGTCGCATGGGCGTGGGCAAGGCCGCCAAGGCGCTCACCGCGCACAATACCTGCAAGGCCTGTGCCTATGGCATGGGCGGGCAGAAGGGCGGGATGACCAACGAACTGGGCGAGTTCCCCTCGGTCTGCAACAAATCGGTGCAGGCGCAATCGACCGATATCCAGCCGGCCATCCCCAACGAGGCGTTCCTCCACCCGCTGAGCGACCTGCAGCAGCTCTCGGGCCGTGAGATGGAAAAGCTCGGCCGGCTGAACACGCCACTGTTCAAGGCCGCCGGCGCCGACCGGTTCGAGCCGGTGAACTGGGATCTTGCCATCGCCCACGCCGCGGCACAGTTGAAGGTGACCGATCCCAACCGCAGTTTCTTTTATTCCTCCGGCCGTTCGTCGAACGAGGCGGGGTTCGTGTTCCAGCTGCTGGCGCGAGTGTATGGCACCAACAACGTCAATAACTGCTCGTACTACTGCCACCAGGCGACCAGCGAGGGGCTCGCCACCACCATCGGCAAGGGTACGGCGACGGTCGAGCTCGAGGACCTGACCGGGGCGGACCTGATCTTCGTCATCGGCGCCAACCCGTCCTCGAACCACCCGCGCTTCATCCACATGCTGAAGCACTGCCGCGACCGCGGCGGCGACGTGATCGTCATCAATCCGGCGAAGGAACCGGGGCTGGTGAAGTTCGCGGTGCCCAAATCGCCGACCTCGATGCTGTCTGGCGGTACCGAGATTGCATCGGATTACCTGCAGCCGCGCATCGGCTCAGACATCGCGCTGTTCAAGGGGCTGATGAAGGCGGTGCTGGCGATCGGCGCTGAGGACCGGGGCTTCATTGAGCAGCATACGGCAGACTTCGAGGCGCTGAAGACCGACCTAGAGGCGATTCCGTGGGGCGAGATCGAGACGATCACCGGTCTGTCGCAGGCGCAGATCGAGCGCGTCGCTACCCGCTATGCCAACCGGCAGAACGTCGTGTTCGCCTGGGGCATGGGGATGACCCACCACCTGCACGGGGTTGAGAATGTCGAGGCGATCGCCAACCTGGCGTTGCTGCGCGGCATGATCGGCAAGCGTTATGCCGGGTTGCTGCCGCTGCGCGGCCACTCGAATGTCCAGGGCATCGGCACTATCGGGGTGAAGCCGATCGTCTCCGCAGAGGTGTTCGCCGCGATGGAGCAGGCCTTCGGGATTACCCTGGGCCGGACCAAGGGGCTCGACACCATGGCCGGGCTCGAAGCGGCCGCGCGGGGCGAGATCGACAGCGCAGTGATCATGGGCGGGAACCTCTGGGGGGCGACGCCCGACACCGCCTTTGCCAGCCGCGCCATGGGCGCTATCGGCTTCAAGTTGTTCCTCACCACCACGCTCAACCGCGGGCACGTCCATGGTTTGGGGGAGGGCGAAGTGCTGATCCTGCCGGTCACGGCGCGCGACGAGGAATGGTCGCCGACGACGCAGGAATCGATGTTCAACTTTGTCCGGCTGTCGGATGGCGGCATCGAGCGGCTCGACAATGTGCGGCCGGAAACGGTGATCCTCTGCGATCTCGCGGCACAGCTCCTGCCAAACAGTCCGGTGCCCTTCGAGCGATTCAAGGAACACCGGCAAGTCCGTGAAGTCATTGCGAAAGTCGTGCCGGGGCTGGAGCAGCTGGCCGACATCGATGTGGCGAAGCGCGAGTTCCACATCAAGAACCGGGTGATGCACGCGCCGCAGTTCGGCACGGCAGATGGCAAGGCGCATTTCGTGGTGACGGCGCTGCCCAAGGCGCCGGCGCCGCTGACCCTTGCCACGGTGCGTTCAGAGGGGCAGTTCAACACCATCATCTACGAAGAGCAGGACAGCTACCGGCTGAAGGCCGGACGCGACGCCATCTTCCTCAACCGCGAGGACATGGCATCGTTCGGGGTGCGCGACGGGCAGCGCGTCACCCTTGCTTCGGACACCGGCCGCATGGAAGGCACCGCCACCGCCTTCGACCTGCCGCGCGGCTCGGCGCTGGCTTATTATCCCGAGGCCAATGTGCTCTGCGGCACCGCGGTCGACCCTCGCTCCAGGACCCCGGCCTTCAAGTCGGTGCCGGTGTGGATCGAAGGGTAGGGGGCAGGGATCGCCGTTCCCATGAGGATGATGCGGGCCACGCTCTTTCATCCCCACAGGTGTCATCCCTGCGAAAGCAGGGACCCATCTGTCAGGTGGCGCCGACTGCGAGTTGGGTCCCAGCTTTCGCTGGGATGACACCGAGTGGGAGGGGTACCTTGCGTGCTGCCCCAGCCGCCTCAGACGGATGGGATTGCCGACCCCCTCAACTGCGATAATGTTCCCTGGGTTCGGGGACGACACGATGACTGACGACAAGCAACAGCAACCGGCGCCGGAGGTGGATCGGCCCGGGGAACGGGCGCGGGCGTTCAACGCCGCGATGGCGACGCTGGGCATCGCGATCGTCGTCTTCGTCGTCGGTGTCGTCGTCGGCTTTCCGCTCGCGACCTTCGGGGTGGAGTTCGTCACCTCCAATGGCGGGCTGGTGTTCGGGCTGCTGTTCGGCTTCCTGGTCCTCGTACTGGTCGTCACCGCGGTGCTGATGATCTTCCGCCGGCAGATCTGGGAGAGTCTGTTCAAGCGTGGCGAAGTCGAGATGGAGCGCTTCGCCCGGCCGCTCTCGGAAGTCGCGCGCTTTGCAGCGCTGCAGAAGGTCAACGAAGCCACCGAATCCGCACGCGATCTCGCCGAACTGGTGCTGGCGCGCTACGCCTGGGTCTCGACCCGGCGCTGGTTGATGGCGACGATCACCGCCTTCATCGCGGCGATCGCGGCGCTGGCGGGGTCGGCGCTGCTGTTCCAGCAGAACCAGTTGCTGCGCACCCAGATCGGGCTGATGCAGGACCAGAACGGGCGCATCGCCGAGCAGAACCGCTTCATCCAGAGCCAGATCGAACTCGGTGAAGCGCAGCGCTCCACCTCGATCGTGCCGGAGATCCTCGAGATTGGCGCGCAGGTGGCGCAGGAGGTGGCAGGGATCAACACCTTTGCCGGCGATCAGCCGTCGATCGCCGGTTTGAGCCCGGGCCTGCGGGCCCGCATCATTGCAGCGACCACGGCGGCGCGGCCCTATCGATACCTCCGCAACCCGCTGACCGACCTCGACGAGAGCCTGCTGATGTCGTCGGGGTTGCTGCGCCGGACCGACCTTGCTGCTTCGGCGACGGTGCGCCAGCAGCTCGATGCGGCGAGCGGGGCGGTGCAGTTCGCCGGCGAGCAGAGCGGCGTGATGTCGGATCGGCCCTTGTCGCCGGAGCGCGGACAGATCATCGGGTTGCTGATCTCCAACGGGTTGACCGATTTCTCGACCCTCAACGGCGCCGATTTCAGCTTTGCCGAGGTGCGCTCGGCCAGCACCGGCAGCCAGATTCGGTTCCACTTCGCGGCGCTGCGCTTTGCCAATTTCGACCGGCAGCTGCTGGTCGGAGCCGAGTTCGACGGGGCCTATCTCGAGCACGCGCGCTTCCGCAACGCCGACATCAACTACACGCGGTTCACCGCCGGTGAACTGCCCTCGATCAGCGGCGGCGCGGGGTTGAAGCAGGGGGCGCAGCTCTCAGGTGCCGATTTTTCCGGGGCGCTCCTCAAGCACGCCTCGTTCGACGGCAGCCGCGGCTTCGGCATCAACTTCGATGGCGGCGTGGTGCACAACACCACGTTCGCCGGCACCTCGATGGCCGGCAGCACGTTCCGCAACACCATCTTCGGGACGGTGGATTTCACCGGCGCCGATTTGAAGAGCGTCGATTTCGATGGGGCCATTGTGTTCGACGCCGGCTTCCTCGATACCGTTGCCCAGCAGGCGGCGCCCGAGAGCTTTGTGCGTGAGCGGTTCGAGATCGCCCCAATTGCTGCCGAAGAGTTTGCCCGCCACCCGCGCTGGTCCGATGCGTGGCTCGATGGGCTCGAAGATAAGCAGGCCTATCGGATCACCCGTGTCGGAGCATTTGAGTGAGCGGCTTTCCCAGACAGACCTTCGAGTTCCTCGCGGGGATCGCTGCCCATAACGAGAAGGCCTGGTTCGATGCCAACCGGCCGCTCTACGAGGCAGGCTATGTCGAGCCGGGCAAGGCGTTCGTCGCCGAGATCGGGCCGAAGCTCAAAGTGATCTCGCCCGAGGTGCAGTTCGACCCCAAGGTCAACGGGTCGATCTCGCGCATCAATCGCGACATCCGGTTTTCGAAGGACAAGCGGCCCTACAAGCAGCACCTGGCGCTATGGTTCTGGCACGGCGACAAGCGCGGCTGGGATCGGCCGGGCTTTTACGTGCACATCGAAGCCGAGCGGGTGTTCCTGGGCACCGGGATGTACGGCTTCGACAAGGAGACGCTCGACAGTTTCAGGCAATCGATCATCCACCCGCGCTCCGGCAAGGCGCTGGTCGCGGCGGTGGCCGAGGTGAAGGCGAAGGGGGCCTACAGCATCGGCGAGAAGACGCGAAAGCTGATGCCGCGCGGCTTCGAGACGGATCCCGATCGGTCCGAGTTCCTGCTTTACGAGGGGCTGACCGCCGGGATTGAATTGCCGGCGAGCGCTGCTGCCAAGCCGGATTTCGCGGAGGTCTGTGTCGAGCACTTCGCCAATACCGCGCCGATCACGAAGTGGCTGATTGCCGAGGTGGCGGGGTAGTGCCGGTCACCTCTCCCTTGGGGGAGAGGTCGGCCGAAGGCCGGGTGAGGGGGCCTTTCCCACGTTCTGTGTTTGCGGCAAGGCCCCCTCACCCCAGCCCTCTCCCCCAAGGGAGAGGGGGCGCTAGAGCCGCACCGCCGGAGGTGAGTTGCCTGCCCAGATCAGCCATTCCGAAACGTATACCCATAGCCATTAAGGGCAGGGGCACCGCCGAGGTGGGCGTAGAGCACCTTGCTGCCCTTTGGGAAGTAGCCGGTTTCGACCAGGTCGATCATCCCCTGCATGGATTTGCCCTCGTAGACCGGGTCGGTGATCATGCCTTCGAGTCGACCGACCAGACGGATCGCCTCCTTGGTTTCCGCCGATGGCACGCCGTAGATCGGGTAGGCATATTCCTCGCGCAGCACGACGTCGTCACTGCCGATGGGGTGGCCGAGTTCGACCAGTTCGGCGGTGCGCTGGGCAATCTCCAGCACCTGGGCGCGGGTCTGTTGCGGTGTGCACGAAGCGTCGATGCCGATGACCTTGCGGGCGCGGCCATCTGCAGCAAAGCCCACCAGCATGCCGGCATGGGTGGAGCCGGTGACCGTGCAGACGACGATGTAGTCGAACGTTACACCCAGCTCGGCCTCCTGCGCCCGCACTTCCTCGGCAAAGCCGACATAGCCGAGGCCGCCGAACTTGTGCACCGAGGCGCCGGCCGGGATGGGGTAGGGCTTGCCGCCAACTGCTTCGACTTCGGCGATGGCGTTCTTCCAACTGTCGCGGATGCCAATATCGAAGCCGTCATCGACCAGCCGCACATCGGCACCCATGATGCGGCTCAGCATGATGTTGCCGACGCGGTCATAGACGGCATCCTCGTGCGGCACCCAGGCCTCCTGCACCAGCCGGCACTTGAAGCCGATCTTGGCGGCGACGGCTGCGACCATGCGGGTGTGGTTGGACTGCACGCCACCGATCGACACCAGCGTATCGGCGCCGGAAGCGATGGCGTCGGGGACGATGTATTCGAGCTTTCTCAGCTTGTTGCCGCCGAAGGCGAGACCGGAATTGCAATCCTCGCGCTTGGCATAGAGTTCGACGCCACCGCCGAGATGGGCGCTGAGGCGCTCCAGCTTCTCGATCGGGGTGGGGCCGAAGGTGAGCGGGTAGCGGGGGAATTTCGCGAGGTTCACGGGATGGGTCCTTGGGGTCCGAAAGTTGGCTCAAGGCTAGCAATTGTCTGGCGAGAGGTGCTTTCTATGTCGGGCAACGAAGTGCGTTGGTCTCTCTCCTCTTGAGATCAAATGATGCGTGTTCCACCGGAAGCGGGATCCAACATGAAAGAATCTTCCGCCACTGTTCTCGACCGCATTGACCTGAGGATGCTTCGCGCACTGCAGCGCGATGGCCGGATCAGCAATGCCGACCTCGCCGCGGAGGTCGGCGTCAGCGCCGCCACCTGCCACCGGCGGACGCAGCACCTGGTGGAAGCCGGCTATATCGCGGGCTTCCGGGCCGTGGTGACGCCGCAGCAGGTCGAACTCGGAACGGCCGTCCTCGTCGGCGTAGTGCTCGATCGCTCGACACCCGAGAGCTTTGCGGCCTTCGAGAGCGCGGTGCAGAAGCTGAAGTTCGTGCTCGATTGCCACCTGGTGGCCGGCGACTTCGACTATTTCCTGAAGATCCGGGTGCGCGACATGGCGGATTTCAACCGCCTGCACGGCACGCAACTGATCGGGCTACCGGGGGTGAGGCAAACCCGGACGTTCTTTGTGATGAAGGAAGTGGTGGACGGTCGGGCGCTGGAGTTTTGAACGTCGCGCCAGGCGCCGGCGGTCTCCCTCCCCCTTGTGGGGAGGGATTAAGGGTGGGGGTGGCCACACGCTCGGAGCGTGGGGCATCCCCCACCCAGCTACGCGACGGACTTGGCCAGAGCCAAGTCCTGCTTCGCTACCCTCCCCACAAGGGGGAGGGAGACGATCGAGTATGTGGCTCTGACGGGCCATCACCCAACCGGATACGCCACATAGGCAAACCGCCGGCTGTCGGGGGCCCAGGAATTGACGTTGATCGTGCCCTGACCGCCGTTGAAGCGGACGATGTCGCGGGTGCCGGTGCCGTCGGGGCGCATGAAGCGGAGGATCACGTCCTTGTCGGCGGGATGGCCCTTGGTGCCGGGCGGATAGCTCAGATAGGCGATCGAGTTGCCGTCGGGCGCGAAATGCGGGAACCAGTTCACCCGCTCGTCGAAGGTGACCTGGGTCAGCTCGGACCCATCGGTGCGCATCTTGAAGATCTGGGCGTGGCCGGGCGAGCCTTGCTCGGAGTTGAACCAGATCCAGTTGCCGTCGGGCGAATACTCGGCACCGTCGTTGGGCACCAGCACGTCGGTCAGCTGAGTGTCGGGGCCGCCCGCGGCGGGGATGGTCCAGATGTTCACCTTGGCCCACTGATTCTCGCCGACCGCGTTGATGCCGACATAGGAAAGCGTCTGGCCGTCGGGCGAAATGCCGTGGAGGTAGTAGTGGTGGCGGTGCGGATAAGAATTCGACACCCGCCGCGGCGCGCCGCCTGATATCGGCACGGCGTAGAGGTGCCCGTCGTCGGAACTCACATAGACGGTGGCGCCATCGGGCGACAGTACGTGGTCGTTGTTGAGGTCGTTGAGAGGACCGGTATCGAGCTTCTCGATCTCACCCGTGCCGTCGGCGGCGATGGTCCAGAGCTCGCCGCCGGCGTTGAACACCAGGGTTTTGCCGTCAGGCGTCCAGTTCGGCGCTTCGATGATCTCGTCGGCGGTGAACAGCACCTGGCGGTTGCCGCCGTCGATGTCGATGATGGTCAGTTCCGATACCTGGCCCGGCAAGAGGCTGCGGCCGCGGCGGGCGAAGTTGGGTTTCTGCGGCACGTCGAATCCTCCCTGGCATTTCGGGGATAGTGGCAGTGGAACCGGCAGCAGCGGAATGGTTCCCGTAGCGATTTTTCTTTTCGCCACGGGTAGCGGTCGGCGCGAAGCGCGTTATGCATGTGCGATCCGGAGGCTGATCGAATGACATTGCCGCAGATGCTGTCCTTTGCCGTCGTCGGGTTGATGATGGTAGCGTTTGTATGGGGTAAGCTGCGCTACGATCTGGTCGGCGCACTGGCACTGCTGATCGCGGTGATTGTGGGTATCGTCCCGGCGGACAAGGCATTCTCCGGACTGTCGGATGACATTGTCATTATCGTCGGCAGTGCGCTGGTGGTGAGCGCGGCGGTCTCGCGCTCCGGAATTATGGACATCGCGCTGGCGCGGGTCGCCCCGAACGTCAGCGCGCCACGGGTGCAACTGCTGATCCTCGTGGCGGTGGTCGCGGTGATGTCGGCCTTCGTCAAGAATATCGGCGCGCTGGCGATCATGATCCCCATCGCTTTCCAGATGGCGCGGCGCTCGGGCGTTTCGCCATCGCGCTTCCTGATGCCGATGTCGTTCGCCGCGCTGCTCGGCGGGCTGATGACGCAGATCGGCACCTCGCCCAACATCATCGTGTCGCGGCTGCGCCAGGATATGACCGGCACCGGCTTTCATATGTTCGACTTCACCCCGGTGGGCCTGGCGCTCGCCGTCGCTGGGGTGATCTTCCTCGTCTTCTTCTACTGGCTGCTGCCGGAGCGCAAGCGCGAGGGGCTGGCCGTCGGCGAGGCCATCGAGATCAAGAACTACACCACCGAGGCCGCCGTCGGCGCCAGTTCGGCGGCGCTGGAAAAGACTGTCAGTGCCCTGCAGAAGATGTCGGGCGGCAAGGCGATGGTGACCGGCATCGTCTCGGCCAATGGCGGCCGCCGCACGCCGTTTCCCGATGCGGTGCTGCGCGAGGGCGACCGGGTGATCGTCGAGGGTGAGCCCGAGGCGCTGGACCGGATGATCGAGCGGGGCGGGTTGTCGCTGTCGGACCGGACCCACGCACCGGGGTTGGACCTTGTGACGATCGAGGCGATCATCGGGCGGAACTCGCCGCTCGTCGGCAATACGGCCCGCGATTTCGCGCTGTTCGAGCGTACGGGCACGAACCTGCTGGCAGTGAGCCGGCGGGAGCGGCGCTTCTCCGAACGGCTCGGGCAGATCCGCCTGGAGGAGGGCGACGTGGTGCTGCTGCGCGGCAGCCGCACCCAGATGGGCGAGCAACTGCGCGACCTCGATGCACTGCCGCTGGCCGAGCGCAACCTGCAACTGGGGAGCGTCCGCAACCGGCTGCTGCCGATCGGCATCCTCGGGGCGGCCATGCTGGTCACGGCGCTCGGCTGGGCCCCGGTACCGATCGCTTTCTTTGCGGCAGCCGTACTGATCGTCGCCAGCGGCGCGCTGCCGCTGCGCGATATCTACCGGCAGCTCGACGGTCCGATCCTCATCATGCTGGCGGCGCTGATTCCGGTCAGCGACTCGCTGCGCGCGACCGGCGCGACCGACCTGATCGCGGCGTGGCTGGGGCAGATATCGGTTGGGCTGCCGCCGATCGGGGCGCTGGCAATGATCCTCGTCGCGGCGATGGCGGTGACGCCGTTCCTCAACAATGCCGCGACGGTGCTGGTGATGGCGCCGATCGCGGCGACCTTCGCCACCGATCTCGGCCTTCGGCCCGAGGCCTTCCTGATGGCCGTCGCCATCGGCGCCGGCTGCGACTTCCTGACGCCGATCGGGCACCAGTGCAACACCCTGGTGATGGGGCCGGGCGGCTACCGTTTCGGCGATTACTGGCGATTGGGGCTGCCGCTTTCGATCCTCGTCATCGTCATCGCGGTGCCGCTGCTGACGCTGGTCTGGCCGTTAACCTGAGGTGGTGTTGCCCCGCGCGCCCGCTTCCCCTACATACGGCGCTCGCAATTCAAGCGGGCCGAACGGCCTTTCATCATGGTCGCATGTTCGAACCGGAAAAGCGCGAGCGACTTTTCCTGAACATGCTCCATAAGCGGCGGGAGCAGTGCCCTCATGGCGCGCCAGTTCATCTATCACATGCACGGAATGTCCAAGGCTTACGCCAGCGGCAAGAAGGTGCTCGACAATATCCACCTGAGTTTCTACCCCGACGCCAAGATCGGCGTGCTGGGTCCGAACGGCTCGGGTAAGTCGACGCTGCTCCGCATCATGGCCGGCATCGACACCGAGTTCACCGGTGAAGCCTGGGTGGCCGATGGCGCCAAGGTGGGCTACCTGGCCCAGGAGCCGCACCTCGACCCGGCGCTCGACGTCAAGGGCAACGTCATGACCGGCGTCAAGGAGAAGAAGGACGTCATCGATCGCTACAACGAATTGATGATGAACTATTCCGACGAGACCGCCGACGAGGCGACCAAGCTCCAGGACATCATCGACAGCCAGAACCTCTGGGATCTCGACAGCCAGGTCGAAGTCGCCATGGAGGCGCTGGGCTGCCCGCCGGGCGATGCCTCGGTCGATACGCTGTCGGGCGGCGAGAAGCGGCGCGTGGCGCTCTGTGCGCTGCTGTTGTCGAAGCCCGACCTGCTGCTGCTGGACGAACCGACCAACCATCTCGACGCCGAGACCACGGCGTGGCTCGAAAACCATCTGCGCGAATTCCCCGGCGCGGTGCTGATCATCACCCACGACCGCTACTTCCTCGACAACGTCACCGGCTGGATCCTCGAGCTCGATCGCGGCCGCGGCGTGCCCTACGAAGGCAATTACTCGGCCTACCTCAACGCCAAGGCCAAGCGTTTTGCGCAGGAGCAGTCGGAAGACGCGGCTCGCGCCAAGGTGCTGGAGCGCGAGCGCGAGTGGATGGGGCAGAGCCCGCAGGCGCGCATGGCCAAATCCAAGGCGCGTATCCGCGCCTATGACGAGCTGGTGAAGGTCAACGAGGCGCGCACCCAGTCGTCGACGGCGCAGATCATCATTCCGCCGGGCGAGCGGCTGGGCCAGAACGTCATCAATATCGAGGGCGTCACCAAGTCCTATGGCGATCGCGTGCTGATCGACAACCTGACCTTCAAGCTGCCGCCGGGCGGCATTGTCGGGATCATCGGCCCGAACGGCGTCGGCAAGTCGACTTTGTTCCGGATGATCACCGGGCAGGAGAAGCCGGATTCGGGCGAGATCACCATCGCCGACAACGTCAACCTCGGCTATGTCGACCAGAGCCGCGACACGCTCGCACCGAACAAGACGGTGTGGGAGGAGATCTCCGGCGGCAACGAGATCCTGATGCTGGGCAAGCGCGAGATGAACTCGCGCGCCTATACCTCGGCGTTCAACTTCAAGGGCGCCGATCAGCAGCAGAAGGTGGGGAACCTCTCAGGCGGCCAGCGCAACCGCGTGCACCTCGCCAAGATGCTGAAATCGGGCGCCAACGTGCTGCTGCTCGACGAGCCGACCAACGATCTCGACACCGAAACCCTCGCGGCGCTCGAAGAGGCGCTCGAGGAATTCGCCGGCTGCGCCGTGATCATCAGCCACGATCGCATGTTCCTCGATCGGCTGGCCACGCACATGCTGGCCTATGAAGGCGACAGCCATTTCGAGTGGTTCGAAGGCAACTTCCAGGATTACGAGCAGGACAAGATCCGGCGGCTGGGCGCGGACTCGGTGAACAACCACCGGGTGACGTACAAGAAGCTGACGCGGTAATCTTCAGGTCAGATGAGAAAAGGGCGGCATCGGTGATGCCGCCCTTTGCTTTGTCCGCGACGTGGAAGCCCGCCAATCCAGCCGGGGTCAGTCCTTCTCGCCCTCGAGCCGGAGCATTTCACCGCCCTCGCCGAGCGAGATCAGCCCGGTCTTTGCATAGAGATCCAGCTTCGCCCGCGTATCGGCGATGTCGAGGTTGCGCATGGTGAGCTGGCCGATGCGGTCGGCGGGGGTGAACGGGGCGTCCTCGACCTTTTCCATGCTCAGCCGCTCGGGCGCATAGGTGAGGTTCGGGCTTTCGGTGTTGAGGATCGAGTAGTCGTTACCGCGGCGCAGCTCGAGCGTCACTTCGCCGGTGACGGCGTTGGCCACCCAGCGCTGGGCGGTCTCGCGCAGCATCAGGGCCTGGCTGTCGAACCAGCGGCCCTGGTAAAGCAGGCGCCCCAGCCGCAGGCCGCTGATGCGGTACTGCTCGATGGTGTCCTCGTTGTGGATGCCGGTGACCAGGCGCTCGTAGGCGATGTGCAGCAGCGCCATGCCCGGCGCCTCGTAGATGCCGCGGCTCTTGGCCTCGATGATGCGGTTCTCGATCTGGTCGCTCATGCCGAGGCCGTGACGGCCGCCAATGGCGTTGGCTTCGAGGAACAGCGCGACGGGATCGGTAAAGCTCTGGCCGTTCAGCGCGACGGGCTGGCCCTCGGCGAAACGCACCACCACCTTTTCGGCAGGAACGTTCACGTCGTCGCGCCAGAACGGCACGCCCATGATCGGGTTGACGATCTTGATGCCGGTGTCGAGGCTTTCGAGATCCTTGGCCTCGTGCGTGGCGCCGAGGATGTTGCTGTCAGTCGAGTAAGCCTTCTCGGCGCTCATCTTGTAGGCAAAGCCGTGCGAGGTGAGGAACGCCGACATCTCGGAGCGGCCGCCCAGCTCGTCGATGAACTGCTGATCGAGCCAGGGCTTGTAGATGCGCAGGTTCGGGTTGGTCAGCAGGCCGTAGCGGTAGAAGCGTTCGATATCGTTGCCCTTGAAGGTCGAGCCGTCGCCCCAGATGTTGACGCCATCTTCCTGCATGGCCGAGACCAGCATGGTGCCGGTGACGGCGCGGCCGAGCGGGGTGGTGTTGAAGTAGGTGATGCCGCCGGTCGAGACGTGGAAGGCGCCGGACTGGATGGCGGCGATACCCTCGTGCACCAGCTGAGTGCGGCAATCGACCAGCCGCGCCTTCTCGGCGCCGAAATCCATGGCCTTCTTGGGGATCTCGTCATAGTCGGCCTCGTCGGGCTGGCCGAGATTGGCGGTATAGGCATAGACCTTGGCGCCCTTGAGCTTCATCCACAACAGGGCCGCACTGGTGTCGAGGCCGCCGGAAAAGGCGATGCCGACTTTTTCTCCCTTGGGCAGGCTCTTCAGGATCGTACTCACAGGGGGGGGACTCCAGTCGGCTCATAGGTTGGCGGGGACGCTGTTGGCCCGCGCGAATAACAAATTTCGTGAGGCTCGCATAGCAGCGGGCTTGATCGATTTCCCAGGCATCGCGGCGCTGCTATGGAGACGGCGCAACACGAACGGGGTCTCACGAGATGGCTGACTGGTCTCCCTCCACCTACCTGAAGTTCGAGGACGAGCGGACGCGGCCGGCGCACGACCTGCTGGCCCGGGTGCCGCTCGAAGCGCCGGCACTGGTCGTCGACATGGGCTGTGGGCCAGGTAACTCGACCGAGCTTCTCGTTGAGCGCTACCCCGCTGCCGAGGTGACCGGGCTCGATAGCTCGCCCAATATGCTCGCGGAGGCACGGCAGCGGCTGCCGGGCGTCAGCTTTGCCGAGGCGGACGCAGGCTCCTGGATCCCGGATATCGGCACGCAACTGGTGTTCGCCAACGCCATCTACCAGTGGGTGCCGGACCATCTTGCCGTGTTCCCCCGCATCGTGACGGCGCTGCCGGAGGGCGGCGTGCTGGCAGTGCAGATGCCCGACAACATGGCGGAACCCTCGCATGTGCTGATGCGCAAGGTGGCGGCCGAAGGGCCGTGGGCCACGAAGCTCAAGGGGGCCGCACGTCAGCCCCTGCCGCCGGCGCGGGTGTACTACGATGCGTTGCGCCCGGTGGCCCGCCACATCGACATCTGGCACACCATTTACAATCACGTGCTCGATGGCCCCGCGGCGATCGTCGAGTGGGTGAAAAGCACGGGGCTCAGGCCATTCATCGACCCGCTGGAGACGGCCGAGCGCGAACAGTTCGCCGCGCGCTACCTTGCCGAGATCACCGAGGCCTATCCGCGTACCGTGGACGGCAAGGTGCTGCTGCGCTTCCCGCGGCTGTTCATCGTGGCGGCGAAGTAGGGCGATCCCTGTATTCGCTCCCCCGGGGAGCTTCGGCTGTCGGGCTGACAGTTTTCTCCACCCGCTCGGTGTTATCCCCGCGAAAGCGGGGACCTCCGTTTGCGATCGTGCGTCAGGCACGAAAACAGAGGTTCCCGCTTTCGCGGGAATGACCCGGTGGGGGCGCGGCCTGACTAAGTGCCCATGAGCTTTCGCTGGGATGAGGTCCGGTGGAGGAGGCGGGGCAGTGGCAGTCTGCGCGGCAAGCTGGCCACTGGCGGCCGGCGGTGCTAGATGCGCGCTTTGCTTTCTCTTGAGGCAGGTCATGACCTCTCCCTTTGAAATCGACTTCGACGGCGCGCTGATCCGCGGCGAGGCTGACGGCTTCGGCATTCCAGTGGTGTTCCTCCATTCGGGCGTCACCGACCGGCGCATGTGGTCCGAACAGATGCGCCAGCTGGCGGCCGAGGGCTATCATGTCATCAGCTATGACCGCCGCGGCTATGGCCAGACCGAAACAGCCGACGTGCCGTTCAACCACCTGGTCGATCTCGAAGCCGTGCTCGACCGGCTGAGCGTCCATGCGGCGATCTTCGTCGGCTCGTCGATGGGCGGCGGGCTGGCCATCGACTTTGCGCTCGAACATCCGAACCGCACCGTGGCGCTGGTGCTGGTGGGCACGGCGGTGACCGGGGCCGAGGGCTATGAGCTCGATGAGGAAGTCGAGCAGCTCGAAGAGGCGTTCGAATACGCGAGAGAACGCGGCAATATCAGCACCGCCAACCGCATCCAGGCGCACCAGTGGCTCGATGGTCCCTATGGCGAAGCGGGGCGGGTGACCGGCCCGGTGCGCGAGCTGTTCCTCGCCATGAACGAGATCCACCTCAACAATGCCCCGTTGACGCAGGAAGAGCGGCCGGAATCGGCGTTCCAGAACCTCTTGGCCATCACTGCGCCGACACTGCTGGTGGTCGGCGAACTCGATTGCTCCGACATCGTCGCCATCCACGAGGATCTGAGCGAAGAGCTGGAGAACGCCTTCGCAGTGGTGCTCGAGGACACGGCGCATTTCCCCAGTCTCGAGCGGCCCGACCTGTTCGACCCGATCCTGTTCGAGTTCCTCGAAGCGGTGACGGGGCAGGGCGAGGATGACGAGGACGAGGGCGAGGACTGACTGCTACGCCGCCGCGATGTGGCCGAGGCTTATCTGCTCCGTCCTTGGCCTCCCCACCGGGTGTCATCCCTGCGAAAGCAGGGACCCATTTCGCCTCTCATTCGAGCTGTAAGTTGGGTCCGTGCTTTCGCAGGGATGACATCGTGTGTGGTGCGAGCGTTGCGGGTCACTACCGCTTCCCGGGCTCTATTCCGCCCCCACTCTCCCAAAGCTGCGCCGGAACGCACTCGGGCTGACGCCGGTCCGTGTCCGGAAGTGGTGGCGCAGGGTTTCCTGGCTGCGAAAGCCGCTGGCCTCGGCGATGGCGTCGAGGCCGAAATCCGTGGTTTCCAGCAGCTCCTTGCAGTGCTCGACCCGCTCGGCGATCAGCCAGGTGAGCGGGCTCATCCCGGTCGCGTCGTTGAAGTGACGAATCAAGCTGCGCTCGGACAGCCTTGCCAGCTCAGCCATCCGGGCAATGCTCCAGGCCTCGTTTAGGCGCTGGCGCAGGGCATCAAGCAGCGGGCCGATGCGGCCGCGGCGTTCCTTCGCCACCGGCCGCGCCACGAACTGCGCCTGGCCGCCGTCGCGATGCGCCGGCAGCACCAGACGGCGGGCCACGGTGTTGGCGACCTCGGCGCCGTAATCCTCGCGGACGATGTGGAGGCATAGGTCGATGCCGGCTGCCGAGCCGGCCGCGGTGAGGAGCGTCCCATCCTCGCAATAGAGGATATCAGGCACGACCTCGATTGACGGAAACTCCGAGCGCAGGATCTCGGCGTAGCGCCAGTGCGTGGTGGCGCGTCGCCCCTCCAGCAGCCCGGCACGGGCCGGAACGAAGACGCCTGAACAGAGGGTCGCGATGCGGGCACCGCGGGCATGGGCGGCGCGGAGCGCCGAGATCAGCGGTTCGGGCACCGGCGTCATGGCGCCGCGCCAGCCGGGGATGACGATCAGCCCGGCTTCGTCCAGCCGGTCGAGATCGTAATTGGCGGCAACGCTGATGCCGCCGCCGGCGCGATACGGGCCAGGCTCGATGCCGACGATTTCGTGCGTGTACCAGTCGAGATGGGCGAATTCCGGCCGCGCCAGACCAAAGATTTCGACGGCGATGCCGAACTCGAACATGCAGAGCTGGTCATAGGCGAGAATGGCGACGTGGCGGTTGGGCTTGTCCATGATGGCGATATCTTACCGCATATTGGCATTCCCGCCACTCACCGATGCGGCCATTGTGCGGCAAGTTCCGGCCATTCAACGCCTGAGGAGGCACAGAAATGCCGAGTAACGTTGCCGTTGTTCCCGCCGCCGCTTCCACCGAGGCTCTGCAGCATTTTTCCAGCAAGCTCGGGTTCGAAACAGACTGCTGGGACGTCCACGATGCTTTGAGCCGCGGGGTCGATGATTTCGTGCTGCTCGATGTGCGCAGCCCGACGCACTATGCCGAAGGGCATGTGCCCGGTGCGATCAACCTGCCGCACGGCAAGATCACCCAGCGCAAGATGGCGGAGTGGCCGGAGGGGACGCTGTTCGTCACCTATTGCGCCGGCCCGCATTGCAACGGCGCCGACAAGGGTGCGTTGCGGCTCGCCCAACTCGGCTTGCCGGTCAAGCTGATGATTGGCGGTGTCACTGGCTGGCTGGATGAAGGGTTCTCGCTGGCGACCGGCGGGGCTGTCGGCGATCTCGCGCCACGGCAGGCGGCGGAATAAGTTCCGCTGATCTCGCAAATGCCCTTGCCAGTTAAGCTGCTCCGGCGACAAGCTCCGCCCGAACTGATGCTTTGGGAAGGGCTCGAACAATGAAGCGGATTATCTTAGGCGCCATGGCTGCGGCTGTGGTGCTCATCACGCCGGCGCTGGCCTGCGAAACCATCACCAGCACCAAAGTGAAGGTCAGCGCCTGTATCGACACGTCGGGCTGGATGACGCAGACGCCGGCCGGCGACCAGGAGTTTCTCTACTTTTCGAACGATGAGACGATGGGTTTTGCGGTGATCAACGAGAATGCGGCCTGGCCCGTCTCGAAGTACCGTGAAGCGATCCTCAGCAACGCTGCGGCGGCTGCGCTCGACGCCAAGCCGGAGAACGTCACCATCGTCGGCGAGCGGCTCGAGAATATCGGCGGCAAGTCCTGGAACGTCATCGAGTACCAGGTGCAGATTCCAGATGGGGCGTTGCTGTTCCAGAATTTCTACTATGTCGAAGCGGGGTTCGGCTCGAGCCAGTTCGTCTATTGGAGCGCACCCGAGGGAGGAACGTCGACGGCGTTCCGCGCCGGGCAGATGCTGGCTACGGTAGCATTCACCGAGTAAGGGAAGGGCGGCCACCAGGGCCGCCCCGCCTTCGACTAGATGGCCAGCAGGCCATCGAAGTGCTGGCCGAGCTGGGCCGTCGGCAGGTTGGTAAGGTCCTTGGGCAGTTCGGCGACGATGCTGTCGCGCAGCCCCTTGCTGAACGCGGGCCTGAGGTCGCCCAGCGCCGTCGGCGCGGCAGCGACGATCAACTGATCGAAAGCGCGCTGCTGGTGCTTGCGATCGAGCTCCTCGGCGACGCTCTCGACGAAGCGCCGCTCGCGGACTGCAACGGGATCCGACGAGGGTTCCATGGCGCTGCGGCCCTGGCCCACCGACGAGAAGCTCCGGCCCGGACGATCCGCCATGATCTCGCCGGCCTTGAGCGGCGTCTGCTCGAACATCAGGTCGTCGACAGCCTGCAATCCCTTGCCGGGGCCGTGGTTCTCGAACACCTTGGCCGTTGCTCCATCGGCGATGAGGATCCAGGTGACCTTGGCTTTCATGGCTTGCTCCTTTGGTGGGTACGAGAAGGCTAACGCAGGACGTGGCGATTGGTTTGATCAGCATCAAGGTGGGTTGTGCGGCCAATCACAAACTCTGATTTGTCGCTGGGGCGTGGGCGCTGCTAGAAGGCGAGGCTCCCGCCCGGAAGGACACGCGTTTGGCGTCCGTCACCAGCACCGACCACACCAGCAGCGATAGCGGCCTTGCCGCCGGCATCGCCACCTATGTGATGTGGGGCTTCCTGCCGCTGCTGTTCAACCTGCTCAACCATGTGGGGGCTGCGACAGTGGTCGCCAACCGGACGCTCTGGTCGCTGCTGGTCCTGGGCGTCATCATGATCCTCGGCGGGCGCCTGGCCGAGGTGCGCGCGGCGCTGCGCGACCCGCGCACCGTGACCTCGATGGCGCTGGCGGCGCTGATCCTCGGCGCCAACTGGCTGATCTACATTTATGCCGTCGAGACCGGGCAGGTGCTGGAAGCGAGCTTCGGTTACTTCATCCTGCCGCTGGTCAACGTGGCGACCGGCGTGTTGCTGCTCGGCGAGCGGCTCAACCGCTGGCAATTGGTGGCCATCGCCATTGCGGCGGTCGCCATCGCCATCCAGGCGGTTTCCATCGGCGGCATCCCTTACGTGGCACTGGGCCTGGCGCTCACCTTTGCGGTCTATGGGTATCTGCGCAAGACCGCCAAAGTCGGATCTGCGCCAGGCCTGTTCGTCGAAACCATAGTGCTGGCGCCACTCGCCATCGCGTTTCTCGGCTACAGCTTCGTGCGCGACGGCGGCCTCGGCTGGCACGCCGACCCGTATTCGCTTTCGCTCTTGGCGCTGACCGGGCCGGCGACGGTGGTGCCGCTGCTGCTGTTCGCCTTCGCGGTGCAGCGGCTGAAGATGACCACCGTCGGCATGCTGCAATACATCGCGCCCTCGATCACCTTCATCCTCGCCATCACCCTGTTCGGCGAGCACCTCAATGCGGTGCGGCTTGGCAGCTTTGCGCTGATCTGGGTGTCGCTGATCGTTTACACCACCGATTCCGTGCTGCGGCGCCGCCGGGCGACAGCATGACGGAGCCGATGCCGGCGCTGACGCTGAACGGGCGGGTCGATGGCACATTCGTGGTCGAGGCGGCGGCGGTCGAGTCGACAGCGCGCCCGGAACTGCTGCTGACCTATGCCGGCGTTGTTGGCGATCGGCACGAGGGGCTGGTGCGCCCCAGTGGAGCACGTGAGCCGTGGTATCCGCGCGGCACGCCGATGCGCAACGAGCGGCAGCTCTCGATCCTCAGCGCCGAGGAGCTGGCCGAAATCGCGGCGACGCTCAGCCTGCCGCAGATCCTAGGTGAATGGGTCGGGGCCAATCTCATCCTTTCGGGCATTCCGCACCTTACCCGCCTGCCGCCGCGCAGCCTGATGCTGTTCCCGTCGGGGGCCACCATCCGCATCGACGGCGACAACGACCCGTGCCGGAAGACCGGCAGGACGATCGCGGCACAGTTTCCAGGCCGGGACGATATCGAGTTCGGCTTCGTCAAGGCAGCGATGGGCAAGCGCGGGCTGGTCGGCTGGGTCGAGCGCGAGGGAGCGATCCGCACAGGGGATGCGGTGAAGGTGCGGACCTGGCGGCAGGCGAGTTACCCGGGGTAGGGCCTGGCGAATGCTCATATGAGATGATGTGCTGACGCCGAGTACGAGAGCCGACACTCTGCACGTGCCCCAAACTCGGTGTCATCCCAGCGAAAGCTGGGACCCAACTCGCCACAGCGCAAGCGGATGCTTGGGTCCCAGCTTTCGCTGGGATGACGGCCGGTGGGTGGTCCAGGATCGATGCTAACCGACGACGCTGACGTAAAGCGACAGCGACCTGGGGATGCCCCCTAAACCCCCGGCCGCGCCTGCCGGATCGTTTCCGCCACCCGCTCGAACACCGCGCCGAACGGTGTCGCTTCGCGCCACACCAGCGACAGCTGCCGCCGGGCGCCGGGGGATTGCAGGCGGCGGATGCGGATGCGGTTGCCGATGGCTTCCTTCTTCAGGGCGATCTCGGGCAGGAGCGTGATGCCCTGGCCGTTGGCGACGAACTCGACGATGGTCGAGAGCGAGGTGGCGGCAAAGGTGCGCCGGGCGGCGTCCGGATCGAGGGCGCAAGCGGCAATGGCCTGGTCGCGAAAGCAATGGCCTTCATCGAGCAGCAGCATCCGGTCGCCGTCGATCTCGGCCATGGGGACCGGGTCGGCGGCGTTGTCGCCCGCCCCGGTGGCGAGGACGAATTCGTCGGCAAACAGCGGGGCGGCGGTGAGGCGGGGGCCACCGGCTTTCGGCTCGCTGGCGATCAGCGCCAGGTCGAGACTGCCGTCGGCGAGACTGTCGACGAGGCTGTCGGTGCGGCTTTCCGAAACGGTGAAGCTCAGTTCCGGCAGTTCGCGCTGCAACGCCGGGAACACGTGCGGCAGCAGGTAGGGGGCGACCGTCGGGATTACGCCCAGCCGCAGTGGCCGCGAGGGTGTGCCGCGCTGGCCGCCGACAAAGGCCATCAGCCCTTCAGTCTGTTCGAGAATCGGGCGCACCCGCTCGATGAACTCGCGGCCGAGCGGCGTCAGCCGCACCGATCTGCCGAGGCGATCGAACAGCGGGCCGCCGCACAGCTCCTCGAGTTGACGGATCTGCTGGCTGAGGCCGGGCTGGGTGACGTGGTTGCGCTCGGCGGCGCGGCCGAAGTGGCCGGTTTCCGCCAGCGCAACGGCATACTGCATCTGCCGAAGGGTGATCATAATTTCAGATTATCACGCTGAGAAGTGCAATCAATTGGCATTATGCCTCGGCGCCGGGGCACAATGGAACCATTCCAAAGTGTGGGGCCAGGACGATCGCGCGGGCCGCGCGAACAGTCACCGTCGCGTCACCCGGAAACCCTATCGCAATACGACAACTCGAGATCTACGGAGACGACCATGGACGCAGCAAACGAAGGTGGCGCGGGCAAATGTCCGGTGCCGCATGGCAGCGCGGGCCGCAGCAATCGTGACTGGTGGCCGAACCAGCTGGACCTGTCGGTGCTGCACCAGCACACGGCTTTGTCCAACCCGATGGGGTCGGCGTTCGATTACGCCCAGGCGTTCAACAAGCTCGACCTCAAGGCGTTGAAGGCCGACCTCACCGCCCTGATGACCGATTCGCAGGATTGGTGGCCCGCCGATTTCGGGCACTATGGTCCGCTGTTCATCCGCATGGCCTGGCATAGCGCCGGCACCTATCGGGTGGCCGATGGCCGTGGTGGCGGTGGTGGCGGGCAGCAGCGCTTTGCGCCGCTCAACAGCTGGCCCGACAACGTCAACCTCGACAAGGCCCGGCGCCTGCTCTGGCCGATCAAGCAGAAATACGGCTCGGCCATCTCGTGGGCCGACCTGATGATCCTCACCGGCAACGTCGCGCTCGAATCGATGGGCTTCAAGACCTTCGGCTTCGGTGGCGGGCGCGCCGACACCTGGGAGCCCGAGCTCGACATCTACTGGGGCAAGGAAGGCCAGTGGCTCTCCGACGAGGAGCGCTACGGTGGTGAGCGCGATCTCGAAAGCCCGCTGGCGGCGGTGCAGATGGGCCTGATCTACGTCAACCCGGAGGGCCCGGCCGGCAACCCGGATCCGCTCGCCTCGGCGCGCGATATTCGCGACACCTTCGCCCGCATGGCAATGAATGACGAAGAGACGGTGGCGCTGATCGCTGGCGGCCATACCTTCGGCAAGACCCATGGCGCGGGCGACGCAAAGCTCGTCGGGGTCGAGCCGGAAGCAGCCGGCATCGAGGAGCAGGGGCTCGGCTGGGTCAGCTCGTTCGGTACCGGCAAGGGCGGCGACGCCATCGGCTCCGGCCTCGAAGTCACCTGGACCTCGACGCCGACCAAGTGGAGCAACAACTTCTTCTGGAACCTGTTCGGCTACGAGTGGGAATTGACCAAGAGCCCGGCCGGCGCGCATCAGTGGACGCCCAAGCACGGCATGGGCGCCAGTTCGGTGCCGGACGCGCATGACCCGGAACGGCGCCACGCTCCCTCGATGCTGACCTCCGACCTGGCGCTGCGGTTCGACCCGGCCTACGAGAAGATCTCGCGCCGGTTCTTCGAGAACCCCGACCAGTTCGCCGACGCCTTCGCCCGCGCCTGGTTCAAGCTGACCCACCGCGACATGGGCCCAAAGGTCCGCTATCTCGGCCCGGAAGTGCCGGCGGAAGACCTGATCTGGCAGGATCCTATCCCGACGGTTACGCACGAGCTGGTCAACGACGCCGACATTGCGACCCTCAAGGCCAAGATCCTCGCGACCGGCCTCACCGTCTCCGAGCTGGTGAGCACGGCCTGGGCCTCGGCTTCGACCTATCGCGGCTCGGACATGCGCGGCGGCGCCAACGGGGCGCGCATCCGCCTCGCGCCGCAGAAGGATTGGGCGGTGAACCAGCCCGAGCAACTGGGCAAGGTACTCGGCCACCTCGAGGCTATCCAGGCCGAGTTCGGCAAGCCGGTGTCGCTGGCCGACCTGATTGTGCTTGCCGGCTCGGTGGGTATCGAGAAGGCGGCCAAGGCTGCGGGGCTCGAGCTCACGGTGCCGTTTACTCCCGGGCGCGCCGACGCGAGCGCCGAGCAGACCGATGCGGCATCGTTCGCGCCGCTCGAACCGACGGCGGATGGCTTCCGCAACTATTCGAACGGCCGCCAGCGGCTGTCGCCGGAGGAGAACCTGGTCGATCGGGCGCAACTGCTGGGCCTCACCGCGCCGGAAATGACCGTGCTGGTGGGGGGACTTCGCGCCCTCAAGGCCGGCCAGCCGCAGCATGGCGTGCTGACCACTCGGCCGGAGACGCTGACCAACGACTTCTTCGTCAATCTGCTCGACATGGGCACGAAGTGGCGGCCGGCGTCGGAAGATCACAGCGTCTACCAGGGCGTCGATCGCGTCACCGGCGAGCCCAAATGGACCGCCACCCGCGTCGACCTGATCTTCGGCTCGCACTCGCAGCTGCGCGCGCTTGCCGAAGTCTATGGCCAGTCGGATGCGACCGAGAAGTTCGCGAAGGATTTCGTCGCGGCCTGGGTCAAGGTGATGAACGCCGATCGGTTCGATCTGGTGTGATCTTTGCCGCTGTGCTTCGGAAGTGGGGCTTGGCCGCTGGCCAAGTCCGCCGGTGTGGGGCTCCGTATTGACCCCACCACCGGTGTCATCCCTGCGAAAGCAGGGACCCATCGCGCCGCTAGCGCAGGTGGAGAGTTGCTCCCTGCTTTCGCTGGGATGACATGCGGTGGAGAGGAGAGGCGGTGCCCGTCACGTCCGCTCTCTTTCCGTTCTTCCCCGCAAGGGGGAGATGCCGAGAGGCCGGTGACAACACCGTACCTAACACGCCGTCACCAAACTCTCTGCAATTTGAATCAAATTTCCGTCCTTACCTTCAGCGCATGCACTTAACTGGCAGGCCAATCTGACCTCGTACGGCAGAAGCCGGAGGGAAGTGACATGACTGAGATGGAAGAAGGCACCACCCGAGCGTTTTCGACGTTCAGGGTCCTCAACGGTGACTCCAACATCGTGGAACGCGATCAGCTGTTCCGCAACATGGCCCAGCTCTACTCCTACGTGTCGGATCGCTGCGATGACGAGCAGGTCGCGCAGTACGACGAGGTGTTGTGCCAGCTGGCCGAGTTGGTTGAATCCGAGGCGCGTGCCCATGTGGCCAAGCTTCTGGCGCCGCTCGACCGCGCGCCGGGCAATGTGGTGGTCAAGCTCGCCAATGACGAGATCGAGGTGGCGCAGCCGCTGCTCGAATTCTCCAATGTGCTGAGCGACGACGACCTGATCGAGATCATCGCCAACCAGACCGAGGAGCATCGCGTCGCCATTGCCGGCCGCACGCAGGTGCCGGAGCGGGTGGGTGAAGCCATCGTCGAGCACGGCGAGACCGCCTCGGTGATCAAGCTGGTGCGCAACAGCAATGCCGAGATCGGCCAGCAGGCGCTGGAGCGCCTCGCCGAGCGGGCCGCGTCCGATGCCGCCATCGCTGCCGACCTCAGGGGTCGCGAGGATCTCGACTGGAAGAGCCTCGGCGGCAAGATCGAAGCGGTCGGCGATCGGGTCCGCGAGACCATGTCGCGCATCGATCCGCGGGTCGATCCGGTCACCGTCGGCAAGGTGCAGGCAGTGGTCTACAACCGCATGCGCAACCGCGCCGGGTTCTCCAGCCAGGAGTGGAAAGTCGCGTACAACCAGGTGAAGGCGCTGTCGGATCGGAAGCAACTCGACGAGCGCGCGCTGATCCGCTTTGCCCGCTTCGGTTACGGCCACCACACTGCCGCAGCGCTCACCATGCTGCTGCGCGTCGGGCCGGAAGTTTTCGTCAAGTGGCTCGCCATGCAGGACTATGTGGCGATCACCGTGGCGCTGCGCGCCCTGGGTATCCAGCCCGACCTGTTCGAGGCGATGATCGCCTCGATGCCGTGGCGCGACCTGCCGAGCCAGGCCGACCTGCAGAATGTCCGCCGGCGCTTCGAAGCGCTCAGCAAGGACGAAGCGGTCGGCATCTTCGAGCTCTGGCGCACCCATGCCTTCCGTCGCCGACTTCCCAACGAGGAAGTCGTCGGCGCCGCCTGATCCAAAGCCTGTCCAACTCTTCGACGGCAGTCCGCAAGGGCTGCCGTTTTTTTGTTGTGAGGGTCCGATTACGCCGACGGAATGGTCGACCCGCGGCGTGATCCTTACGTTCCCCTAGACCAAGCGGTTCGACGCATATAAAGATATCTTTATATCTCGCGAGGCTGCATGAACGACACAGCGGATTTGGTGGGGGTGCTGCGCGCGGCGGGGGAAACGACCCGGCTGCGGCTTCTGGCATTGCTGGCCGATGGCGAGCAGTCGGTCAAGGACCTCACCGAAATTCTGGGCCAGAGCCAACCGCGGGTGTCGCGGCACCTGAAGCTGTTGGCCGATGCCGGGCTGATCACCCGCAATGCCGAGGGAGCCTGGGCCTATTATGGGCTGGCGCCCGAGGGGGCTGGCGGCGACCTGGCGCGCTGGCTGATCGGACGGCTGTCGGCCGACGATGCCGATCGCATGCGGGACCGGCAGCGGCTCGAGGCGGTGCGACTCAACCAGGCCGAACAGGCGGCGGCCTATTTCGCCAAAGTGGCCGACAGCTGGGACCTGCTGCGCTCGCTGCATGTGCCGGAAGAGGCGGTGGAAGCAGCGATCGTCGCGGCGCTGGAGGGCAGGGTGGTCGACACGCTGATCGACCTCGGCACCGGCACCGGACGGATGCTGGAACTCCTGGCCGGGCATTATCGGCGCGGCATCGGCATCGATGCGAGCCGCGAAATGATCGCGGTGGCGCGCGCCAAGCTCGCCTCCTGCGCCATCGGCCACGCGCAGGTGCGGCTCGGCGACATTGCCGATCTCGACGCCGGCGCCGGCCGGGCCGACGTGATCGTCATCCACCAGGTGCTGCATTATTTCGACGATCCGGGCCGGGTACTGGCGCAGGCCCGTCGCGCCCTGAAGCCAGGCGGCGAGATGCTCATTGTCGACTTCGCGCCGCACGGGCTCGAATTCCTCCGCTCGCACCACGCCCACCGGCGCCTGGGGCTCAGCGAGGCGCAGATGGTCGGCTGGGCGCGCGCCGCCGACCTCGAGGTCAGCGATCTCAAATCCTTTCCACCCACCAATCCGACCGAGGGGCTCACCGTGTGCCTCTGGCGGCTCACCGACGAGACGGACAGCCCGATATGAGTACTGACTACACCGACCGCCCGAGCCGCATGCGCCCGGACGAGCGGCCCGATTTCCAGGTCTCGTTCGAGTTCTTTCCGCCCAAGACCGACGTCATGGAAGAGCGGTTCTGGGACTCGATCCACAAGCTCGCCCCGCTGCATCCGCGTTTCGTGTCGGTGACCTACGGCGCCGGCGGTTCGACGCGCGAGCGCACGCTCCGGATGGTCAGCCGGGTGAAGGCCGAGACCGGCGTCGATGCAGCGGCGCATCTCACTTGCGTCGGGGCGCCGCGGGACGAGGTTGATGCCGTGGTGCGCGGGTACCAGGAGGCGGGGATCAGCCGCATCGTGGCATTGCGCGGCGACCCGGCCGAAGGCATCGGCAAACCCTTCATCCCGCATCCGGAGGGGTACAAGGATGCTGCCGATCTGGTCGCGGGCATCCGTCGCATCGGGGATTTCGATATCTCGGTGGCGGCGTATCCCGAGAAGCACCCGCAAAGCCCAAGCTGGGAAGCCGACATCGACAACCTGAAGCGCAAGCTCGATGCCGGTGCGACCCGCGCCATCACCCAGATGTTCTTCGACAACGACGACTACTTCCGTTTCGTCGAGCGGGCGCAGGCGGCCGGCATTACCGCGCCGATCGTGCCGGGCATCCAGCCGATCCATTCGTTCAAGCAGATTTCCGGCTTTGCGGCGCGCTGCGGCGCCTCGATCCCCGGCTGGGTGGCCGAGCGGTTCGATGGGCTGGACGACGACCCCGAGACCCATGCGCTGGTTGCATCGGCGGTCGCCGCTGAGCAGGTCTTGGAACTGGTCGATAATGAGATTACGGAATTTCACTTCTTTACGCTGAACCGCTCCAACCTGGTGCTGGCGCTGGCGCGGTTGCTGGGGGCGCGGCCCGACTGAGTTGAGGTTGTTCAGCGTCCGTTCAGGTGGACTCGGGCAGCGTCCATGGTGGGGCAGTGCCCCGGCCATCCACAAAATGGCCACGTTAATTGGCTTCCGTCGGGCAGTGGGGACGGGGGCAAGTTGAAGGACAGCAGCCTATGAAACTCGATGGCAAGGTGAAGGGCGGACTGGCTTGGGCCGGTCTCGTCGTCATCCTCGCGGTGCCCGCCGCGAACATGGTCGTCGGCAACCCGACCAGCGGCACGGCGAACAGCGCGGTGACGACTGCGGACGCCAGCGCCGCCAAGCCCCTGTTGAAGGTTCCTGCTACAGCCAAGCCTGCCGCGACGGATCCCATCCAGACCGCGAGCGCCACGACCGATGATCCGGTCGACAAGCTGCTCTCGAAGGGCAAGAAGCTGCCCTCGTACATTTCCGACGGCGACGGCGCCACGCCGTCGAAGCCCGTCGCCTCGAAGCCGAGTGCCCCGGTACAGTTGAAGCCGGTCTCGCCAACGACGCCGATCAAGTCGCCGACCACGGTCGCGACGGTCGCGCCGACCGAGACTCCACCGGTGCCGCTGCCGCGTGATGCGCGTCCGAAGGCTACCGTGGTTGCGGCGCTGCCGGCTGCTGAGAAGCCGCTGATCATCGACGAGAACAAGGTGCGCCAGCAGGAGAATGCCACGGTCGAGCCGTTCCCGTTGAGCGACGACGAGGTGGTGACCGGCGATCAGCTCGAGGAATGGGATTCGGGATCGCTCGCCGACTACCTCGAGCGCAAGGGCCTGTTGTCGCAGAGCTCGGCTGAGGATGGCTACGACCCGGACGGGTTCTTTCTCGACGAGGGACCGAACAAAAAGAAGAAGCCGGTGCAGGACGACGACTTCTTCTTTTTCTGAAACCTGCGGCCGCCTCTTGAGGCGGCCGAGCCTTCTGGGGGCCCGACGATGCAATCCGCCGCATGTCTCATGGCTATGAAATTCCCGTTCGGCGGCTATTGTGCGCCGAGATCGGAGAGCCACATGTCGGTCTGGCAACGCCTTAGCGCCTTTATCGGGTCGGCCTCGGAGCGCACCGGCCTGGTTGGCTCTATCATCAATGCGCTGGATCCCGATACCTGGCTGCCCGGTGGCCGCGACGCCGCGTTCACGCTGGCGCTGATCGCGCTGTCGGCCAAGATGGCGGTGTCGGACGGCGTGGTCACCGCCTCGGAGCTGCGCGCCTTCCAGCGCACCGTCGAGATTCCGCCGGGGATCGAAGAGCAGGTCGACAAGCTGTTCAAGCTGGCCCAGCAGGATGTGGCCGGCTACGAGGCCTATGCCAAGAAGGTGCGGCGCTTCTTCATCGACAGCCCCGATACGCTGGAGCACGTGCTCGACAGCCTGTTCTTCATCGCTTCGGCCGACGGCATGATCCACGAGGCCGAGCTCGAGTACCTGAAGAATGTCAGCGACATTTTCGGTTTCGACGATGCGCGCTTCGAGCAGTTGACCTCGCAGCACGTGCTGTTCGATCGGGGTGCCGACCCCTATATCGTCTTGGGTCTCGCGCCCAGCGCCGAGCGTGAAGAAGTGAAGCGGGTCTATCGCCTGCTGGTCGCCGAGCACCACCCCGACCGGTTGATCGCCAAGGGCGTGCCCGAGGAACTGATCGACGTGGCGACGGCGCGCATGGCGGCGATCAACAACGCCTACAACCAGATCATGAAGCGCGCCGCCTGAGGGCGCGCAACCTGCCTCAGCGCTTGACTGGACCGGGCCGCGTCCCCCATATGCGCCTCGCCAGTTGACCGGGTGGCCGCTCCTGTTTCCGTGGGAGAGGAAAGTCCGGGCTCCATCGAAATACGGTGACGGCTAACGGCCGCCGGGGGCGACCCCAGGGAAAGTGCCACAGAAAGCAAACCGC
>NZ_DASZAW010000130.1:0-13252 GCF_035944845.1 Devosia sp.
GAACCACACCGGCTCGCACAAGATCAACAACACGCTCGGCCAGATCCTGCTCGCCAAGCGCATGGGCAAGACCCGCATCATCGCCGAGACCGGCGCCGGCCAGCACGGCGTGGCGACGGCGACGGTCTGCGCCAAGTTCGACCTGCCCTGCGTGGTGTTCATGGGCGCCACCGACGTCGAGCGGCAATATCCGAACGTCCTCCGCATGAAGATGCTTGGCGCCGAGGTCCGCCCGGTGACCGCCGGCGCCGGCACACTCAAGGACGCCATGAACGAGGCGCTGCGCGACTGGGTGACCAATGTCGAGACCACCTATTACCTGATCGGCACCGCCGCTGGCCCGCACCCCTATCCGGAGATGGTGCGCAACTTCCAGTCGGTGATCGGCGAAGAGATCAAGGCGCAGATGCAGGCCGAGACCGGTGCCCTGCCTGACGCGGTGGTCGCCTGCGTCGGCGGCGGCTCCAATGCCATCGGCACCTTCCACGCCTTCCTCGATGATCCCTCGGTCAAGCTCTACGGCGCCGAAGCCGGCGGCCATGGCATCGAAGTCGACAACGGCCATGCCGCTTCGATGACCGGCGGCCGCCCCGGCGTGCTGCACGGCAACCGCACCTACCTGCTGCAGGATGCCGACGGCCAGATTCTCGAGGGCCACTCGATTTCGGCCGGCCTCGACTATCCCGGCGTCGGTCCGGAGCACTCGTACCTGCACGACACCAAACGTGTCACCTACGCGCCGATCACCGACCAGGAAGCGCTCGACGCCTTCCAGCTTTGCACCAGGCTCGAAGGCATCATCCCGGCGCTGGAAAGCGCCCATGGCCTGGCGCAGCTGATGAAGGTCGCGCCGACCATGGGCAAGGACGAGACCATCGTCCTCTGCCTCTCCGGCCGCGGCGACAAGGACGTCGAGAGTGTCGGCCGCTATCTGGGGATGAACAGCTGATGACCACCCGTATCCCCGCCCGCTTTGCGCTGTGTGCCGCGCAGAACCGCCCGGCGCTCGTCGCCTACACCATGGCCGGCGATCCGGACCTCGCCACCGCAGAGGCTATCCTCGAGGCGCTGCCTGCCGCTGGCGCCGACATCATCGAACTGGGCATGCCGTTCTCCGACCCGATGGCCGATGGTCCGGGCGTGCAGGCCGCCGGCCAGCGCGCGCTCGCCGCGGGCCAGACGATGAAGAAGACCCTGGCGATGGTCGAAGCCTTCCGCAAAAAGGACAACGAGACCCCCATCGTGCTGATGGGTTACTACAACCCGATCTACATTTTTGGCGTCGATGCCTTCCTGAGCGCTGCCAAATCGGCCGGGGTAGACGGGCTGATCGTCGTCGACCTGCCGCCAGAAGAGGACAACGAGCTCTGCATTCCCGCGCTAAAGGCCGGCCTCAACTTTATCCGGCTGGCCACGCCCACGACTGACGACGCACGCCTGCCGGCGGTGCTCAACAACACTTCGGGCTTTGTCTACTACGTCTCGATGACCGGTATCACCGGCGCCAGCATCAAGAACCACGCCGCGGTGGGCGAAGCGGTGACCCGCATCAAGGGCCATACCGACCTGCCTGTGGTGGTCGGCTTTGGCATCAAGACCGCCGACGATGCCGCCCGCATGGGCCGCGACGCCGATGGCATCGCCGTCGGCACCGCCATCTGCAATGCGGTGCTAGGCTCGCTGGAGAACGGCAAGGCCACTGCCGGCACCGTCGCTGCCGTCACGACGCTGGTCGCCGGGCTCTCGAGCGGCGTGAAGCGGGCGAAAGCGGCCGCCTGACGTATGGCGAGTTAGCCTCTCGCTCACCAACTGTTCCTATGTTCGGAACGGCACCCATCGCGGCGCCGTTGCAGTTGGGAACGGAGCATCTTGATGCGCAGGACACTCGGCATGGTTGGCGGCCTGGCGCTTGGCCTTTGTCTCAGCCAGTTCCCCGAATATGCCCAGCAATATACCCAGCGGCTGGGCGGCGCGGTTGATGAGCTGCGCATCATCACTACCGAGTTCGAGGTGGCGGCCAAGGAGGCTGGCCTGACGTTGGAGCAGGCGATCGACCGCTATTCGAGGACCGGCGACAGTTTCATTGCCGCCCGCGGCGAGTCGATGGCGCGGACGTTCTCGCGTTACCAGCAGCTCTCCGGCACGCTGGCCGAGGTGCGCGGCGCCACCGGCTGGGAGCGCTTCACCCGGATGCCGGAATATTTCGATAGCGAGATCGGCCAGCGCACCCTCAGCGACTATCAGCCGGCGGTGCCGGTGACCCTCGAAGGGCTGAGCTACGCCGCTGCCGGTTTCGCCGTGGGTTATGTGACGCTTTCGGCGATCGTCGGCGTCCTGATGCTGCCGTTCCGGCGCCGCCGGGTGCGCTATGTCGAACGCCGGTCGTAAGGCTGTTTCGGTACGAGACATAAAGCTTTCTTTATATCCCGGTTGATAGCGCCCGCCGCCTTCAGTATAAGGCCCCAACACCAGCGACAAGACGGAGACAGGGCCGATGGCCAGCAACAACGACTACGTGGTCCGCGACATCGGGCTCGCCGAGTATGGCCGCAAGGAAATCGGCATGGCCGAAATCGAAATGCCGGGCCTGATGGCGATCCGCGAGGAATATGCGGCAAGCCAGCCGTTGAAGGGCGCCCGCATTGCCGGCTCGCTCCACATGACCATTCAGACCGCGGTGCTGATCGAGACGCTGAAGGCGCTTGGGGCCGACGTCCGCTGGGTCAGCTGCAACATCTTCTCGACCCAGGACCACGCCGCCGCCGCCATCGCCGCGGCCGGCATCTCGGTGTTCGCCAAGAAGGGCGAGAGCCTCGAAGAGTACTGGGATTACACCGACCGCATGATGGAATGGCCGGGCGGTGAGACCCCGAACATGATCCTCGATGATGGCGGCGACGCCACCATGCTGGTGCTGACCGGCGCCAAGGCCGAGACCGACCCTTCGGTGCTCAACAACCCGCACTCCGAGGAAGAAGAAATCTTCTTCGCGCTGATCAAGAAGCGCCTCGCCCAGGACCCCAAATTCTACTCGAAGATCCGCGCCAACATCCGCGGCGTCTCCGAGGAGACCACCACGGGCGTCATGCGGCTCTACCAGTTGCAGCAGAAGGGCGAGCTGCCCTTCCCGGCGATCAACGTCAACGACAGCGTCACCAAGTCGAAATTCGACAACAAGTACGGCACCCGTGAATCCCTCGTCGACGCCATCCGTCGCGGCACCGACGTGATGCTGGCCGGCAAGGTGGCGATCGTCTGCGGCTATGGCGATGTCGGCAAGGGTTCGGCGCAGTCGCTGCGCGGCGCCGGCGCCCGCGTGCTGGTTACCGAAGTCGATCCGATCTGCGCCCTGCAGGCGGCAATGGACGGCTATGAGGTGGTGACCCTCGAGGACGCGGCGCACCGCGCCGACATCGTCGTCACCGCCACGGGGAACAAGGACGTCGTCAGCCTCGACGACATCCGGAACCTCAAGGACATGGCGATCGTCTGCAATATCGGCCACTTCGACAACGAGATCCAGGTGGCGGAGCTTCGCAACTTCAAGTGGACCAACGTCAAGCCGCAGGTCGATATCGTCGAAATGGCCCCGGGCAAGCGCATCGTGCTCCTGTCGGAAGGCCGCCTCGTCAACCTCGGCAACGCCACCGGTCACCCGAGCTTCGTGATGAGCGCCTCGTTCGCCAACCAGACCCTGGCGCAGATCGAGCTGTGGACCAATGGCGACAAGCTCACCAAGGCGGTGCACGTCCTGCCCAAGCACCTCGACGAGAAGGTGGCCGAGCTCCACCTCGCCAAGCTCGGCGCCAAGCTGACCAAGCTGTCGAAGTCGCAGGCCGACTATATCGGCGTCAGCGAAACTGGCCCGTTCAAGTCCGAGCAGTACCGCTACTGAGCGACGGCGGCGGCACGTTGCAAGGGGCGCCCGATGGGGCGCCCTTTTTGCTTGGCGCTGGTCTATGCGCGGAAAGTTCCGGTTGACCGGTTCCGCCGGGCATGGTGTTCGGACCTGTCACCCGGAGGACACCTGATGCCGCAATCGACGCCTCGCTTTGGATTTATCGGTACTGGCATTTGGGTCAGTGAAGTGCAGGCTCCGGCAGCAGCCGGCAGCGACGCGGTTCGATTCACCTCGGTTTATGGCCGGAACGCCACCGCGGCCACGGCGATCGCCACGGCACACGGGGCGACGGCCTACGCCGACCTCGCCGGCTTTCTCGACAGCGTCGACATCGTCGGCATCGCACTGCCGCCCTCGGCGCAGCCGGAGTTCGCCCTCGCGGCGATCGCCGCCGGCAAGCACCTGCTGCTCGAAAAGCCCGTGGCGATCGAAGTGGGGGCCGCCCGGCGCATTGCCGACGGGCTCGACGAGAAGGGGCTGAAATCGCTGGTGTTCTTCACCGGCGTGCTCAACCGGCGCAGCCAGGCCTGGCTGGCCGACGTACATGAGGTCGGCGGCTGGGTGGGCGGGCGCGTCGATGCGTTCTCGGGCGTCCTGGTCGATCCGGCCAATCCGTTTCACTCGACAGCGCGATGGCGCGCCGGCACCGGCGCCCTGTGGGACACGGTGCCCCACGCCGTCGCCATGCTGACACAGGTTTTCGGGCCGGTCGTCGAAGTCACCGCCAGCGCGGGCCTCGGCGACCTGAAAGCCGCGGTGCTCAGCCACCGCGATGGCGGCCTGACCACCATCAACCTCGCCATGGACATGCCGAGTTCCGTGCCGGGTGAAACGGTGATCTACGGCAAAGCCGGCAAGCGCGAGATGCCGATGCAGGTGCTCGACTGGAGGACCAATGCGCGGCAGGTCTATGGCGAGGCGCTGGCCGCGCTGGTGGCGTCGATCGAGGGCCAGCCCACCACACACCCGGACGCCCGCTTTGGCGCCTATGTCACCGCGGTGATCGCGGCGATCGAACGCGCCCTTGCCGAGCGGCGATCCGTCGCCGTCGAGTAATCGGGCGGTCCACTCACCGACCTTCTCCTAACGTCGTAGCCGGCAGGTCGCGGACCGTGTTGACTCGCCCCGCCTCTGATGCTTTCAATATCTTGCTGCAACAAATGCAATTTTTGCATTATCCAGATCGAGTTGCAGCGACGCGATGTCAGCGCTTTGCATGGGAGAGATTCAATGGTCGACCTGGGGGCGCGCATGCGCCGTCGTAGCTTTACGCAGCTGTTGTCGGGAGCCGCCCTCGGCCTGGCGCTTGCTCTTGCGCCGGTCGCGGCAGCGGCACAGGACGTGCCGCGCAGTGAAACGCTGATCCTCGATTCCACCCTGGAACGGATCGCCACGCCCGAGAACTACAACCCGTTCCTGCCGACGACGACACTGCAGGGCGGCCTGCACCAGGTGGCGTTCGAGTCGCTGTTCTACCTCAACCTCGAAACCGGTGAACTGCAGCCCTGGCAGGCCGAAAGCTATGCCTTCAACGAGACCTTCGACGAAGTCACCATCAAGCTGCGCGACGGCGTGAAATGGTCCGACGGCGTGCCGTTCACCGCCGACGACGTGGTCTTCACCATGAACATGCTGAAGGACAATTCGGCCAACCTGGGCAACTGGGGCGGCAACGCCAAGACCTGGGTCAAGGATATCGTCGCGGTCGATCCGCTGACAGTGAAGATCACCCTGACCGCCACCAATCCGAGCTACGTGGTCAACATGTTCGGCGCCCGGGTCTACTGGACCAACCAGATCGTGCCCAAGCACATCTGGGAAGGTCAGGATCCGGCGACCTTCACCAACTTCGACCTCGCCAAGGGCTGGCCGGTCTCGACTTCGCCGTTCGGCCTGGTCTCGGCCAACAACCAGGAAACGGTGTGGGCCCGTCGCGACAACTGGTGGGGCGCCGAGACCGGATTTGCGAGGCTCCCGGCACCCAAGCGCGTCATCTTCACGTCCGCCGGCAATGAAGAGCGCCGCACCGCGATGCTCATCAACAACGAACTCGACACCGCCTACGCCATCGGCAAGTCGAGCTTCGAGACGGTGCACCAGCGCAACCCCAAGGTGGTGACCTGGTTCAAGGAGATGCCGTACGCCTATACCGATGCCGGCCCGCGCATCATCGGCTTCAACAACGCCATCCCGCCATTCGACAACGCCCTCGTCCGTCGCGCCGTCAGCCAGGCGGTCAACCGTGACGCCATCGTCGATGTCGCCTGGGAAGGGATGTCGCGCCCGATCAAGTTCCCCGCACCTTCGCTCGCTGCCCTGGCGCCGTTCTTCGAAGGCACCGAGGACCTGTTCGCCGCCCACCCGAACACCGAGTTCGACCCCAAGGCCACCGAAGCGCTGATGACCGAGGCCGGCTACAGCAAGGGCGGCGACGGCTTCTGGGCCGACGCTTCGGGCGCCAAGCTCGTCGTCGACCTGGTTGCACGCCAGACCGAAGCCGATTCGGCCAAGGCCGCACCGGTGGTTGCCGAACTGCTCAAGCGCGCCGGTTTCGACGCCCAGTTCCGTCTCGTCGACTCGGCCGGCTTTGCCGACCAGGTATTCCAGGGCAAGGCCAATATCTGGCTGGCCCAGATCAATGGCGGCGTGAACAACCCGTACCCCTCGTTCGACATGTTCCACAGCCGTCACGCGCTGCCGATCGGCAAGTCGGCGACCGGCTCCTACTCGCGCTACGCCAACCCCGAATACGATGCCATCGTCGAGGAGATGGGCCGTCTTGCCGCCGACGATCCGCAATTCAAGGATGTCGTGCGCCGGGCGCTCGAGATCTGGCTGCGTGACCTGCCGGTCGCGCCGACCACCGACTCGGCCCTGCTCGCCTCGTACAACCACACCTACTGGAAGAACTGGCCGACTTCGGACAACCCGTACTTCCAGCCGTGCTTCTGGTGGGCCAGCGCGCTGGTCTCGATCGTCGCCATCGAACCCGCCGAGTAAATCATCCGGTGGCCGGACCCCGCGGGGCCCGGCCACTTCCTCGCCTGCCAACAGACAAGACGGTCATGACCTGGGGCTATTTCTTCAAGCGTGTGGGATTGTTCTTCGTCGTCGTGCTGACGGCGATGACGGTGAACTTCATCATCGCACATTCGGTGCCGGGCGACCCGATCGGTGGGGTCATCTCGCAGATGACGTCGCGTGGCGGCGCCGTCGAGAATGCCGACGAGATCATTGCCAGCTACCGCCAGCGCTTCGGGCTCGATCAGCCCATCCTCATCCAGTACGTCGTCTATGTGTGGAACACGCTGCAGTTCGACCTGGGCACCTCGATCATCTATTTCCCCCAGAGCGTCACCGGTTCGATCGTTGCCGCACTGCCCTGGACCATCGGCCTGCTGCTGGTGGCGACCGTCATCGCCTTCAGCTGTGGCAGCGTCATCGGCGCCATGCTCGCCTGGTCGGGTACGCCGCGGCTGGCGCGCGCCCTGGCGCCGCTGCTGATGATCTTTTCGTCCATCCCGTATTACCTGCTGGCGCTGATCCTGCTCTATGTGTTTGCGGTGTGGCCCAACTGGTTTCCGCTCGGTGGCGGCTACAGCTCGGGCACGGTGATCGGCTTCAACCCCGCCTCGCTGCTCGACCTCGCCTATCACGCGGTGCTGCCGGCGCTTTCCATCGTGCTGGCCGGCCTCGGCTTCTGGGCCCTTGGCATGCGCGGCGCCATGATCAACGTGCTTGGTGAGGACTACCTGACGCTCGCCGAGGGCGAGGGGCTGTCGCGGCGACGCATCTTCCTCGCCTATGGCATGCGCAACGCCATGCTGCCGCAGGTGACCAACCTGGCACTGTCGCTGGGCACCATCGCCTCGGGCTCGGTGCTGGTCGAGGTGGCGTTTGGCTATCCCGGCATCGGCTTCCTGCTCTACGACGCGCTGCGGGCCTCGGACTACTTCATGATCCAGGGCATCTGCTTCGTACTGGTGCTGACCGTTGCGCTCGCGGTGCTCGTCCTCGACCTGATCTATCCCTTGATCGACCCCCGGATTGCCCATCGATGAGCACGGCCACTCCGATAACCCGGCCCCGCGGCCATGCCGTGCTGCGCGGCCTTGCCGAGCTCGGCAGCAACGTCAAGCTGACCTCCGGCCTGGTGCTGGTCCTCTCGCTGGTCGCGCTGGCGGTCATCGGTCCGCTGCTCGTCGATACCGAAATGGCGCGGCCGATCTCGGCACCCACCAACCGTCCCCCGTCGCCCGACTACCTGCTGGGCACCGATGGCGGCGGCCGTGACCTGCTGGCGGTGATCATCGCATCGACCCCGCAGACGCTGCGCCTGGGCCTTCTCGCCGGGCTCATCGGTACGGTGGGTGGCACCTTCCTCGGCCTCGTCGCCGGCTTCTTCGGTGGCTGGCTCGATCGCATCATTTCGACTGCGACCGATGTGGTGCTCACCATCCCGCCGCTGGCGATCCTGCTGATCGTCGCCGCCTCGGTGCGCTCGGTCAGCGTCGAGATGATGGCCTTCATCATCGCGGCCCTCGCCTGGATGCATCCGGCCCGCAGCATTCGGGCCCAGGTGCTGTCGCTGCGCGAGCGCGCCTATGTCGAGATCGCCCGGATCTCCGGCATGGGCGACCTGCGCATTGCGCTGTTCGAGGTGTTGCCGAACCTCCTGCCGCTGATCATGTCGAGCTTCGTCGCCGCGGTGTCCGGCGCCATTCTCGCCGCGCTCGGTCTCGAAGCCCTCGGCTTCGGCCCGCAGGACACCCCGACGCTCGGCATGACGGTCTACTGGTCGCTACTCTATGGCGCCTTCGGCCGGAACATGTGGTGGTGGTGGGCGCCGCCCATCGTCATCCTGGCGATCCTGTTCATCGGCCTGTTCCTCATCAGCGTCGGCCTCGACGAGGCGGTGAACCCGCGCCTCAGGAGGCAGGCATGAGCGAACCGCTTCTCAAGGTACGCGACCTCACCGTCTCCTACCTGATCAAGGGCGAGCGCGGCCGCGCCGCCGATAACGTCAGTTTCGACCTCCATGCCGGCGAGCGACTGGGCATCGTCGGTGAGTCCGGTTCGGGCAAGTCGACCCTGGCGCTGGCGCTGATGCGGCTCCACAAACCGCCGGCGCGGATCGAGGCCGGCAGCGCCGTGCTCGACGGCACCGATCTGCTGACGCTCGAAGGCGAAGCGCTACGCCGCTTCCGCTGGAGCCAGATTTCGATGATCCCGCAGGGGGCGATGAACTCGCTCAACCCGGTGATGCGGATCGGCGTGCTGATGGCCGATCCCATCAGGGCGCATGAGAAGGGCTGGAGCGGCGACCGCATCCGCGCCCGCGTCGCCGAGACGCTGGAAAGCGTCGGCCTCAACCGCAGCGTCGCCGATCTCTACCCGCATGAGTTGTCGGGCGGCATGAAGCAGCGCGTCTGCATCGCGCTGGCGATCATCCTGAAGCCCAAGCTGATCGTTGCCGACGAGCCGACCAGTGCGCTCGATGTCGTCGTGCAGCGCAAGGTCATCGAAACGCTCAAGGATGTGCAGAAGCAGATCGGCGCCGGCCTGATCATGATCGGTCACGATATGGGCCTGATGGCGCAGTCGGTCGATCGCCTCGCCGTCATGTATGCCGGCAGGCTGGTCGAGAACGCCCCGATCCGCCGCTTCTTCCGCGACCCGTTGCATCCCTACAGCCAGCTGCTCATCTCGTCCCTCCCCAGCCCCGACGAGGTACGCGAGATGAAAGGCATACCCGGGGCGCAGCCATCGCTGTTCAAGCTGCCAAGCGGATGTGCATTTCATCCTCGCTGCCCTGCGGTGCAGCCGCGTTGCAAGGTGGAGGAGCCGCTCAGCCGGTCCATCACCGCCGAGCGGGACGTCGCCTGCCATCTCGTCAGCCCGGAGACGGCCGATGTCTGACGCCCTGCTCGACCTCGACGCCATCAGCGTCAGTTACCCGAGCCGCAAGTGGAAGGCACCGCCATTCCTGGCGCTCGACCGGTTCAGCCTGCGAATCGAGGCCGACCGGCCCAGGATCATCGCCATCGTCGGCGAGAGCGGCAGCGGCAAGACCACGCTGGCGCGGGTGGTGCTCGGCATGCTGCCGCCGACCGGCGGCCGGATGAACTACGCGGGCAGGTCGATCACCCAGATGAGCAAGCCGCAGCGCGCCAGCTTCCGGCGCGAGGTGCAGGCGATCTTCCAGGATCCGTTCGCGATCTTCAATCCGTTCTACCCGGTCGATCATCTGCTCGAGATGCCGCTACGCATCTTCGGCATTGCGAAAAGCCGTGCCGAAGAGCGCGACATGATCGAAACGGCCCTCGAGCGGGTCGGCCTCAGGCCCGAGCAGGTGCTCGGCCGTCATCCGCACCAATTGTCGGGCGGTCAGCGCCAGCGCATCGTGGTGGCCCGCAGCCTGATGTTGCGGCCCCGGCTGATCGTCGCCGACGAGCCGGTATCGATGATCGATGCTTCGTTGCGCGCCAACGTATTGTCGCAGATCCAGGCGCTGCGCGACGATCTGGGCGTCTCGATCATCTACATCACCCACGACATCGCCACGGCACGCCAGGTGAGTGACGAGGTCTTCGTGCTCAACCAGGGCAAGACCGTCGAGTCGGGAACGGCCGAGGCGGTGATCTCCAATCCGCAGCATCCCTACACGAGACTGCTGGTCGGCTCGGTGCCGCGGCCTGATCCGGACCATGGCTGGTCCGATCTGTCGGGGCAGCTGGAAGACCAGCCGTGAGCCCGACCGTGTCGCTCGCTTCCCGCGGCGGTGAGATAGTTGGGCATGACAAGATCGGCCGCCCCAAGAGCATGGACGATTGAGTTTTCTCGACTGATAGACTGCGATGATTGCAGCACGTGAAGCATACGGGAAGGAAACGGATCGATGGTCAAGAAGGTGACGATCCAGGATCTGGCCGACCAGTTGAACCTGTCCCCCGCGACGGTCAGCCGGGCGCTGCGCGATCACCCGTCGATCAACGACGGCACGCGCCGCTCGGTGCATGAACTGGCCGCCGGCATGGGCTACACCACGCACCTGACCAGCCGATCGCTGAAAAAGGGCGGCACGCTGCTGCGGCGGCCGATCGCCTGGATAACCCCGCTGGTCAATTTCCAGTTCGAGGATCCGATCATCCTCGAAACGCTGGGTGGCATCGCCAGCCGCTGCGCCGAGATCGGTCGGCACTTCCTCCATATCCCCACCGATGTCGGCCGCGAACTCGACACCTACCGCGAGTTGATCGCCGAGGGCGTCATCGAGGGCTTCATCGTCGCCAACCGCGTCACCGAGGGCGATCGCCGCGTCGAGTACCTGCTCGAGGAAAAGATGCCGTTCGTCGCCTATTACGGCGCCACTCCGCTGACCGGCGATTACCCATCGGTCGACGTCGCCTTCGCCGAAGCCTACGCGCTGGGCACGCGTCACCTGCTCGATCTCGGGCATCGCCGCATCGCGCTGCTCAACTCGTTGCCCAATTTCCAGGCCAGTCACGAACGCGAACGCGGCTATCGCGCGGCGCTGGCCGAGCAACAGGTCTGGTCCAGCGCCAACTGGGTGGTCGGCGGTCCCAAGACCGAGGAGTTCGGCTATAGCGCCATGCGCCAGATGCTCGACAGCGTTTCGGCTCCGACCGGCGTCATCTGCTCATCCACCATGGCAGCCAAGGGCGCGCTCTCGGCCATCAACGAGCGCAGGCTGACCGTCGGCCGCGACGTCTCGCTGGTCAACTTCGACGACAATGTCGCAGGCAGCTTCTATTCGGTACCACTGACGACGCTGTTTTCCCCGGCACGGCCGCTTGGCCGCAAGGTCGTAGATTTCCTCGACCGCACCATCGCGGGCGAAGCGTCCCGCGACCTGCATCACATTGCTCACCCCGAACTGATCGTGCGCGGCTCAACCGGCCCCGCCCCGACCGAACTGGCGGCCGTCAGCACCCGCTAGCCGCTGCACCTCAAGGAGCCTTCCTCGACTATGCCGACAGACAACGCACCGTTTCGCCTCGCCATTGCCGGCATCACCCACGCCCACATCAACATCCTGCCCCGCTCGACCTTCAACGGCATGAGCCTGGTCGGCATCCAGGAGAGCAAGGCGGACTTTCTGCATGCCTACGGCGTCGTGCATGGCCATGATCCGGCCCTGTTGTTCACCGACCTCGAAACCATGCTCGACCAGACCAGGCCAGAGGCCGTCGCCGCCTTCGGCTCGATCCGTGAGCATATGGCGGTGGTGGAGGCGTGCGCGCCACGCGGCATCCACGTAATGGTCGAAAAGCCGATGGCGATCGACGTCTCCGAGGCCGAGCGGATGCAGGAACTGGCGCAGCGGCACGGCATCCACATCCTCACCAACTACGAGACCACCTGGTACGCAACCAACCACGAGGCCATCGCCCGCACCGCCGATGAGGGCCGCTACGGCAAAGTCCGCAAGGTGGTGATCCATGATGGTCACCCCGGTCCGATCGAGATCGGCTGCGGTCCGCATTTTCTCGAGTGGCTGGCCGACCCGGAACTGGCCGGCGGTGGTGCACTGCCCGATTTCGGCTGTTACGGCGCCAACCTGATGAGCCGGATCATGCAGGACGACAAGCCGCTCCGCGTCTTTGCCGTCACGCACCAGTTCAAGCCGCACCTCTATCCCAAGGTCGACGACGACGCGACGATCCTGGTGTCCTACGCCGATGCGGAGTGCGTGATCCAGGCGTCGTGGAACTGGCCGGTCAGCCGCAAGGACATGGAGGTCTACGCCGAGCGGGCGCAGGTCGTTGCCATCGACAACCGCCACATGCGCACTCGCGCCGGCGACAAGGTCGACGAGGTGTTCGAAACCCTGCCACCGCTGCAGGCGCCCTATGACGATCCGTTCGCGCATTTCGCCGCGGTGGTCCGCGGCGATATCACCCTGCACAAGTACGATCTGGCCGGGCTCGAGAACAATGCCACAGTGGTGCGCATTCTCGCGGCCGCACGGCAGTCGGCCGCCACAGGCAGGCCGGTCGACCTCTGATCGCGACGAGCTGGCCTAGCCCCCGCCTGCCGTGCGCCTGTCATCTTGCCTTCGGGGAGAAGGTGGCATCGCACGGCACGAGGGGGTGAGGGGCACGGACCCGGCAAAATAATCCCCCCAAATCACGGCAGCGTTAACGAAGCGTTCACTGTTCGGACTCGGGTCAACACCCATTCTCGGGCCATTCCCCGCTGTTCACATACAATTAGACTCTTTTTGCGCGATTCCGCGCCCGGTAATGTCTGGTGATTCGGCGGTTACGGGTTTTGGCCTGCCGAAGGCGCGGCGAATCAATGGGGCTCGGCGCGGCGGCAAGTGCGGTG
>NZ_DASZAW010000131.1:0-92116 GCF_035944845.1 Devosia sp.
CGCCATCTCGGTCACGACATAAACCAAGACGCCAAGGACGATACCATAAAGCACCGCCCCACCATACTTATTGGTCCTTCGATAACCGGCCGTAAACGCGAAGGCAATGACCAGCGAGCCACACAGCGTAAGTGGCAGTGCCAGGAGCCTGAGGAACCGCGTTTCGGTTTCGGCGCGCTCGCGGGTATCGGTGAGCCGGGCGGCCAGTGATCCGGCCAGTTCCCACACCGTCATGTCCTTGACCGAGGCGATCCGGGCGCGCATATCCCCGGCTGTGCGGCCCGTGGGCAGGCGAAAATCCGTCATTGCTTCAGGCATTTCGTTGGATCGGTAGCGCGTCGCCTCCGCCAGCACCCATTCGTTGCCGACAAGCTCGGCTGACGCCGCCTCGATCCGGTCGCGCGGCGTTTCCATCAGGAACACGTTGACACTGCCCAAAGCCATCCCCGACGGGTTCACATAGCCCGCCTCGAGAATGTAGTGGACATCGCCTTGCCGTTCATCGAGCCACAACGTGCCGGCCCGGCCGACCTCGCCGCTTGTGGTGCTTGGCGAAAGTGTGCGGTTGAACTGAATCACCGCCGTATCCACCACCAGCGTTACCAGCACCCCGCCCGCAAGGGTGACCGCCAGCGGCGCGATCATCACCCGCCAGACCGAGCGGCCCGAAGCCTTGATCACGGTCATCTCCCGCGTCGCCTGCAGGTTCAGCAGGCCAGCGACGGTGCCCACGAGGAAGGTGAGCGGCAGCGTATCGATAATCCACCGGGCCGCTGCCAGCGCCACGGCTGCCAGCGCCAGCGGCGCGCCTCCGGTCGCCGCCAGGGCGGCGAAGCGGGTGGTATTGAGTGACTCGACCAGCAGCACGATGCCGAACAGCACCACCAGTGTCAGCCCCACATTGCTCGCCAGCCGCCTGACGATGATCCAGTCGATCCGGTTCATCGGCTATGCGCCTCCCGGGGCAGGGGCGCGAGCAGCCGCAATCGATAGACGAGCATCGCGATGGCGATGACGATCAGGACCACGACGCCGGTGAGTTCGTGCGCCCAGCCGGGAACAGGTGCGTAGGAGGTGACTGAACGTTCGAACAGCACCGCGCCGAGCACCGTGATCTCTACCGGCAGGATCGGCTCTCGGCGGCGGCCGGAGGGGAATGCGCTGATGGCCGCGACGAACAGGCAGAGCGCCAGCACCCGCAGGCCATCGGCAGTCCGCTCGGCGATGTGCCGTTGGTCTTCGCTGGGCATTTCGCCCGCGCTGAGGCCGCGAGCGATGAGTCCGTATGTGGTCTGGTCGCCGCGCCGGTCGCCGGTATCTTCGTCGCCGGTCAGCCGTTCGAGCGCGATGTCGTAGCGCTCGAACGAGATTTCGGAAAACTGTCCGTCCGCGGTGCGGTACTGGATGGTGCCGTCCTCGAGTTGCAGCACATAACCCAGCTCGTCCGCCGTGATCACTGCCGAGTCGGCAATATAGGTGCGCCGCGTCTCGGCGTCGCGCCGGTCGTCGGCGAAAAACGAGGTGATCTCGCCATCTGCGCCGCGGCCGCCCACGGTGATCGTCACGCCGTCGCCGAGTTCGGCAAAGCGGTTGGGGACCAGCGAGCGCCCCACCAGGTCCGCTGCTGCCTGCGCCTTGATCAGGTTGTTCTCCCGGCCGGCAATCGGGGCGATCACATGGCCCAGCAGCCACACCAGGAGCGTCCCGACGGCGGCATAGCTGAGAATCGTCCCGAGCAGCACCGGCAGGCGCTGCGAGACGTGGATGATGTGGAGCTCGCGCGAGCCCTGCATCGCCCGCAGCGCCCGCGCCAGCCCGATGGCGAGGCAGACATAGAGAAAGGCTATGGAAAGCGGAGGCAGTCCGAGGATCGTCTGCCAGAACAGCGTTCCCAGCCCGCGATCGCGGACCGCCCCGACTTCGACGATTCTAAGCAACTGCACGAGGTACAAAATGGTCAGCGCGACCCCGAAAAGCGCGGCGGCCTCGGCGGCAAAAAGCCTGAAAAGATAAGTGCCTAGCCGGGTCATGCTGATAAACGGGTTCCGACGCGCGCCCAGCCTCCCGGACTGCCCCCGGCGGATGAACCGGGCGGACTTTGCCCGCCCCGGCCCCGGCTTGGCAAGCCAATGGGGCAGGGACGTGACCATTGCCCCCGGGGATGTTGCGGGATTGACGCGACGGGCGTAGCCACTATCAGTCGTGGGCCTGCTCTTCACGGACAGTGTCCGCCCCATTGCCACAAGGTATTTTCCCATGCCGAACCGGATCGAGATCAAGACCGCCACCCTGCCGCTGCAGGCGACGGGAACGCTGGTCGTCTATGTCGCCGAGGGCGCTGCCCCGGCGGGAGGCGCGGCCGACGTCTGGAAAGCGACAGGGCTCGACTGGCAGAAGGTCGCCACCGCCGCCGGCTTCAAGGGTAAGCAGGGGCAAGTGATCGACCTGTTGGCGCCGGCCGGAGTCGCGGCCGACCGGCTGCTGTTGCTCGGCAGCGGCAAGTCGGCGCCTGACGCGGGCCTGTCAGCCTGGACCGACCGCGGCGGTTCGCTCGCCGGCAAGCTCTTGGGCATCAAGGCAACCAAGGCCGCCATCCTGCTCGACGACGCCGAAGCGACCACCGAGCGCATCGGCGAACTCGCTGCCGGCCTCCGGCTCCGCCACTACAAGTTCGATCGCTACAAGCCAGCCCGGGTCGACGACAATGGCGACAGCACGCTGACGGTGACGTTGCACGTCGATGGCAGGGCGGCCGTCGACAAGGCCATTGCCGACCGTCAGGCGACCGCGGAGGGGACGCTGCTCGCCCGCGACCTGATTCACCTGCCGCCCAACGTCCTGGGTACGCTTGAGTTCGCCGCCGAAGCCGCAAAGCTCGCCGACCTCGGAGTCGAAATCGAACAGCTCGACGAAAAGGCGATGCGCAAGCTCGGCATGCATGCGCTGCTCGGGGTTGCGCAGGGCTCGGCCCGGCCGCCCCGCCTCGTCATCATGCGCTGGAACGGCGGCAAGGCGAAGGAACAGCCCATCGCCTTCATCGGCAAGGGTGTGGTGTTCGATTCCGGCGGTATTTCGCTGAAACCCGGCCTCGGCATGGAGGATATGAAGGGCGACATGGGAGGCGCTGCCGCCGTCACCGGCCTGATGCATGCGCTCGCGGCCCGCAAGGCCAGGGTGAACGCCATCGGTGTCATCGGTCTCGTCGAGAATATGCCCTCTGGTACCGCCTACCGCCCGGGGGACATCCTCACCGCCATGAGCGGCACCACCATCGAGATCGTCAACACCGACGCTGAGGGCCGCCTCGTCCTCGCCGACGCCCTCTGGTACACGCAGGATCGCTTCAAGCCGAAGTTCATGATCAACCTCGCAACGCTCACCGGCGCCATCGGTGTGGCGCTCGGCAACGATCACGCGGGGCTCTTCTCCAACAACGACGACCTCTCGGCCCGGCTGCTCGCCGCCGGCCTCGCCACCGGCGAGAAACTCTGGCGCCTGCCGATGGGCGCCGCTTACGACAAGCAGATCGACAGCCGTTTCGCCGATATCAAGAACTCGGGCGGCCGCCCGGCCGGTTCGATCACCGCCGCGCAGTTCCTCGCCCGCTTCGTCAACGACGTGCCGTGGGCGCATCTCGATATTGCGGCAGTGGCGCTCGCCTCGCCCAGCAGCGAGACCAACACGGCCTGGGCCTCCGGCTTTGGCGTGGCGCTGCTCGATCGGCTGGTGCGCGACAACTACGAGGCCAAATGACCGGCGCCTTGCCAGAGCTGCCGCTCATCGCCAATCCGTCGCGCCTGTGGCTGCTGCCGATCGCGGCGATTGCGCTGTTCGCCGGGCTGGTGGCGCTGCTGCCCAGCGGCCTGTTGTTGGCCAGCCTCGTCGGCCTGCTCGGGATGCACCCGAGCGTGGAGCTGACGTTGCTGGCGCTGCCGACCTTGGCCGTCGCGACGTTCTTCCTCGCAGTGGCAAGCGTGGTGATTGGTGACCTTCGCCTCGCGCATCCGGTACTGACGATCGACGAGCATGGCGTGTTCGATCGCCGCGTCACCGACACGCCGATCGCCTGGAACGAGGTGGTGGAAGTTGCGCCGGCCCCCGGTGGCGGTGGCGTCCTGCTAGCCCTGAAGACGCCGCGCGAGACCCGTCTCAGTCCTTATCGCGCCGGCACCGCCGGGTTCCGCCAGCCCGCCGCGGGCCTGGCCAATATTCCGGTCCGCGGCATGGACCGCCCGGCGAGACTGCTTGCCGAGACGCTGACTGCACTGGCGTTGCGGCACGGCGCCGTACCGCCGACGGAGGGGGTTGCGTGACCGAGATCCTGTTCTACCACCTCGAAAGCCAGCCGCTCGAGCGCGTGCTGCCGGTGCTGCTCGAAAAATCGCTGGAACGCGGCTGGAGCGTTGTGGTCGAAACCGCCAGCGACGAGCGGGCGAGGGTGCTCGACGACATGCTCTGGACCTATCGCGACGACAGCTTCCTGCCACATTCGCTGGCAGGCGGCGATGCCGATCATCTGCAGCCGGTGCTGATCACCACTCGGCCGCATAACCCCAATAATGCCGAAGTCCGCTTCTTCGTCGACCGCGCCGTGCCGCTGTCGGGTGATGGCTACCAGCGCATCGTCTTCATGTTCTCCGGCCACGACCCCGATGCGGTGACTGAGGCGCGAGCTGCCTGGAAAGCGCTGCGCGACGGCAACGAAGTGACCTACTGGCAACAGGACGGCAACGGCCGCTGGGCGAAGAAAGGGTAGGGCGCCGCCGGATCGGCCGGCGACTGCTGACCCCCACCCCTGTCCCCTCCCCCTAAACATGGGGAGGGAGACCAAAACACCGCCATTAGTGAGAGCGTCTCCCTCCCCATGTTTAGGGGGAGGGGACAGGGGTGGGGGTCAGCCTGCACCGGCTTTGCGGTCAGCCCGGCTCCCACCCGTCTTCCGCCTGCTCGAATTTCGAGAACTGGAACCCCGGCGCCACCGTACACCCCACCAGCGACCAGTCGCCGAGGCAGGTCGCCTGCTGCCAGGCGCCGCGTGGGATCACCACCTGCGGGCGCTCGCCGGTGACGAGGTCGTTGCCCAGCTGATGCTCCGTCACACTCTTGCCGTCGCGGGAGATGCCGATCGTCATCGGCGCCCCGGCGTACCAGTGCCACACCTCGGTCGAGTCCACCCGGTGCCAGGCGCCCGATTGCCGGTCGGTCAGCAGGTAATAGATCAGGGTCGAGCGCGGCCGGCCGCCCGCATCGGTCTCGTCGGCAAAAGTCTGGCGATAGAAACCACCTTCGATATGCGGCTCCAGCCCCAACAGGCCGACAATCTCGCTTGCGGTCATCGCCGTCATCCCATCGCCCTCTCGGCCTGCTCAAGCTCTTCGCTGAGCGTCAACCAGCTTTCCTCGATCTTGGCGATTTCGCCTTCGAAGCGCGCCTTGTCCTTGCCGAGCAGGATCACCCGCTCGGGCGCACCGTCATAGGTCTTGGGGTCGGCGAGGAAGCCATCCACCCGTGCCAGTTCGGTCCTGAGCCGCCCGAGCTTTTGTTCGAGATCCTTGATCGACTTGCGCAGCGGCGCCACTTCGGCGCGTTTGGCCGCCGCATCCTGCCGGGCCGTCTTGCGGTCCTCGAGCACCGGGGCGGCCTCCTTCTTGCTGCCTTTGCTGGCGCTGTTGGAGGTCAGCAGCCGCTGATAGGTGTCGAGATCCTCGTCGAACTCTTCGATGGTGCCGTTCTGCGCGATCCACAGCTTGTCGACGGTGGCGTCGATCAGGTGCCGGTCGTGGCTGATGATCAGCACGGCACCCGAGTAATCGTTGAGCGCCGCCACCAGCGCGTCGCGGCTGTCGATATCGAGATGGTTGGTCGGCTCGTCGAGGATCAGCATCCCCGGCCCGCCAAAGGTGATGAGCCCGAGCAGGAGGCGCGCCCGCTCGCCACCCGAAAGGTTCTTCACCTTGGTGTCCATGCGCGAGGTGGTGAGCCCCATCTGCGCCACCCGCGAGCGGCGCTTGGCCTCGCTGTCATACGGCATCAGGTCGATCACATGCTCGAACGGCGTCTGCTCCGGCTTCAGTTTGTCGAGCTGATGCTGGGCGAAATAGGCGATCTCCAGCCCCTTGCCCTTGCGCATCTCGCCGCCCATCGGCCTCAGGTCGCCCGACAGCAGTTTGGCGAAGGTCGACTTGCCGTTGCCGTTGACGCCGATCAGCGCGATGCGGTCGTCCGGATCGATCCGGTTGGTGATGTGCCTCAGGATCACCTTGTCGCCATAGCCCACCGACACGTTGTCGAAGGTCATCATCGGCGAGGCCGGGACCTTCTTGGGGTCGGGGAAATTGAACGGCGACGAGCTCTCGTCGAACATCGCCGCCGGCGGCTTCAGCTTGGCGATCATCTTGACGCGCGCCTGCGCCTGTTTGGCCTTGGTGGCCTTGGCCTTGAAGCGGTCGACGAATTTCTGCAGGTGCGCGATCTGGTCGAGGGTCTTCTCGCGGCTCTTGTTGTTGAGCTCCATCTGCATCCGGCGCGTCTCTTCGAACGTGTCGTAGTTGCCTTTGTAAAAGGTGAGCTTCCGGTGCTCGAGATGCGCGATCGAGTTCACCGCCTTGTTCAGCAGGTCACGGTCGTGGCTGATCATGAACACGGTATAGGGATAGGTCGCGAGGTACTTCTCGAGCCACAGCGTGCCTTCGAGATCGAGGTAGTTGGTCGGCTCGTCGAGCAGCAACAGGTCGGGCTGCGAAAACAGGACGCCGGCCAGCGACACCCGCATGCGCCAGCCGCCCGACAGCTCCGAGGTTGGCCCCAACTGCCGGTCCTTTTCGAAGCCAAGGCCTTTCAGAATGGTCGAGGCCCGTGCTTCAGCGGTATGCGCGTCGATCTCGGCGAGCCGTGTGTGGATGTCACCGATCCGGTGCGGGTCGGTCGCCGTCTCGGCCTCCGCCAGCAGCGCCGTACGCTCCTTGTCGGCCGACAGCACCACGTCGAGCACGCTGATGTCGCTCGCCACGGCTTCCTGCGCCACCGCGCCGATGCGGGCCTTCTTGTTGACCTCGATCGTGCCGCCCTCGGGCGAGATCTGCCCAAGGATCAGCTGGAACAGCGTGGTCTTGCCGGTGCCGTTCTTGCCTACGAAACCGGTCTTCGAACCGTCAGGCAGGACAAGGTTGGCGTTCTCGAACAGGGGGCGGCCCTGGATGCGATAGCTAAGGTCGGTAATGGTCAACATGGCGCGGCCGATGCATCCGCGGCGCGCGGAATGCGTTACTGGTGAGATGGGTCAAATCGAAGCGACCCAATAGACTGAGAACCCGGAGAAGTCCAATGCGCCTCGTTCCTGCCACCCTCGCGCTGTGCCTCGTTTCCAGCGTGGCCCTTGCCCAGGAGCTGGCGCCGCTGAATGATCTCAAGGCCTGTCGCCTCGATGCCGAGCTGGTGTCGCTCAGCTTCAGCTATGATGGCGGCGCCTGCGAGAAGACCGGCAACGGCAGTGTCGACCTGGTCGATTCCGGCACGGCGACGGTCACCATCCCGGTCGTCCCCACTGCCGAAGTCTGCACCATGCAGGTGGTGAAGGTGCCCCACGCCAGCGCCATCAACGCCGTCGACGACGTCACTGCCCTCGAGGTGCAACTGGTGAGCCCGGGCGGCGAAGTGCAGGCCAAGGGCAAGGTCGAGATCGCGCCGCACTCCCCGGATTGCGTGCCGCCGGTGCCGACGGAGTAGGGCACTCAATCGAGGCAAGGGCGGCTCGCCGGCCCTGTCATTTCGGTCGGTCGCGCTGCGCGAGCCCGAGCGACACAGCCGCCAGCACAATCAGGACAGTCAGCAGCAAGGCGCGGATCAGCGTCATCGCCACGCCTTGCTCGAACGCCGCCTGGTTGGTCCGCAGATAGCGTTGCAGGAGGTCGTCGATCTCATCCGACAATGACGATGTCGACGCGTTCCTCAGCTCGAGGAGGCGCTTGAGATGAGCGACTTCGCCACTCACAACAGCCTCTAGCCATCGCAACCCGTTCCTCACCTCGTCGGCGCTGACATGGGAGTAGATCGAAGACAGTTGCCGGCTCTCGTCCGCCGTAAGCGTGACGGTGGCGATCGGGTATCGAACGATGCCGCTTTCGTCCCTGGGCACCGTGAACAGGCAGAAGAACAGGTCGAGCGCGACCAGCTTGCTGCCATCGGCCATCGTATCGATGTCGCGTCTTGCGCTCCAGACCGGCGTCGACCACGGATAGCCGGCCGTGCAGGATTGCTCGAGGTCGAGCGCCCTCTGCAGGTCCGCGAAAGCCTCGATCATCGGGCCGGCGCCGTCACGTTCAGCGGGGTTCTCCAACAGCCTCGCGATGGTTGCGAGGTAGGGCGCATCGACTTTGCTGCGCTCCTCCATCAGGAACATGTCGCGTGAGTACGTATTGTAGTCGCGGAACTTCGACTTGAGGCCACCGAACACCTCGCTCGTCGATGCCGATGAGTTGGTCTCACTGCTGCTGAAGAAATGTGACCAGGCGTAGCTGAACCCGGCATAGTCAGTCGCTGCGATCGCCAGGGCGATCACCACGATCAGCGAGCCGACCTGAAGCCGCCTGTCGGTCCATGGCCGGCTGCCACGTCGGGTGGTCGTAGTATCGCCATGCGGCGTATGCGCAGACACCACAGAAGACATTTGTCCCCTCCGGTTAAGCCCGCTGCCATCCTACTCCGGTTTTGACCGTGGTGTCAGAGGGCTGGGCACGGGCGGGTGGGCCTGCCGCCGGCGTCGAAGGACTAATCCTTGTTGAGGTTCAGAAGCATGACCGGTGCCTTGCCGAACTGCGTCTCGGTCACCCCGGTCTCGATGAAGCCGACCGACCGGTAGAAGGCGAGGGCGTCCTCGCCGGCGACGACGTGCAGCGTCGACGCACCCATGGCCCTGGCCAATTCCTTGGTCCGTTCGATCAGCCGGCGCCCGATGCCGAGGCGCTGCATGGCCGGATCGACGAACAGCCCGTCGAGTTCCGCATCCCCATCCGGCCTCGGCAGCACGACGGCGAAACCGGCGGTGGTGCCGGCGGCGTCGGCCACGCACGCCGTTGCAGGCGTCAACTGCTCGACCGGCACCTGCACCGCTTCTGGGTGCGCCAGTAGCGTGTCGCGATCGCGTTCACTTGCCATCACCGTCTTCCAGACGATAGCGACCAGAGCCGGCTGATCATCGGCCCTTGCCGGGCGAATAGTGTATCCGGAGCCCATTGGCCCTCCACTTGCTGCAGTGCAGGTGACAGAACGCCCGTCTTGCGCCCGTCACGCCTTCCCGTTAGAAGGCCGCACCCAATTCAGACCTACTCCAAGGACCAGACACATGGCCATTGAGCGCACCTTCTCCATCATCAAGCCCGACGCGGTCCGCCGCAACCTGATCGGCAACATCCTTGCCGTGTTCGAAAAGAACGGCCTCCGTCCGGTCGCGCTGAAGAAGATCAAGATGACCCGCGCTCAGGCCGAGGGCTTCTACGCCGTGCACAAGGAACGCCCGTTCTTTGGCGAGCTGGTCGAGACCATGACCTCGGGTCCGGTGGTCGTGCAGGTGCTGGAAGGCGAGAACGCCATCCTGAAGAACCGCGAAGTGATGGGCGCCACCAACCCGGCCAACGCCGCCGAGGGCACCATCCGCAAGCTCTACGCCGTTTCGGTCGGCGAGAACTCGGTGCACGGTTCGGACGCTCCCGAGACTGCCAAGGAAGAGATCAAGTTCTTCTTTGCCGACGACGAGATCGTCGGCTGATCGCCGGCTAGACGACGATTTTCCGAGGGCCGCCTCCGGGCGGCCCTTTTGTTTTGCTAGTGCCGCAACCACGATGTCATCCCCGCGAAAGCGGGGACCTCCGTTTGCGATCGCGCCGCAGGCCACAAACAGAGGTTCCCGCTTTCGCGGGAATGACCCGGTGGGTGCTATACTCATCGAGCAAACAGCAAAGATGCACCCCGTGAACCTTCCCGAGACCATCCATCCCGCGCTCGCCGCCGCCCTCACGGCCCGCGGCTACGACACGCTGACCCCGGTACAGCTGAGCGTCCTCGCGGCCGAGGCCGCCGAGCGCGACCTTCTGGTGTCGGCGCAAACCGGCTCGGGCAAGACCGTGGCTTTCGGCATGGCGATCGCCCCGACGCTGCTGGGCGAGGCTGAACGGTTCGAGCCCGCGAGCGCGCCGTTGGCGCTGCTGATCGCTCCGACCCGCGAACTGGCCCTGCAGGTGCAGCGCGAGTTGCAGTGGCTCTACGCCGAGACCGGGGCGCAGATCGCGGCCGGGGTAGGGGGCATGGACATCCGCACCGAGCGGCGGGCGCTGGAGCGCGGCGCCCATATCGTCGTCGGCACGCCCGGGCGGTTGCGCGATCACATTTCGAAGGGGGCCCTCGATCTCAGCCAGGTCCGGGCGGTGGTGCTCGACGAAGCCGACGAGATGCTCGACCTCGGCTTCCGCGAGGACCTCGAGTTCATCCTCGAAGCGGCGCCCGAAACGCGCCGGACCCTGTTGTTCTCGGCCACGGTGCCGCGCGCCATTGCCGACCTCGCCAAGACGTTCCAGCGCGATGCACTCCGCCTCGTCGCCACCAGCGCCGGCGAGCAGCACGCCGACATCGAGTACCAGCAGGTCGTGGTGCGCAACGACGAGCGCGAGCACGCCGTCATCAACATGCTGCTGCTGCATGACAGCTCCAACACCATCGTCTTCTGCCATACCCGCGAGTCGGTGAAGCATCTGACCGCCCGCCTCGCCAACCGCGGCTTCCCGGTAGTAGCGCTGTCGGGTGAACTGACCCAGGCCGAGCGCTCCAACGCGTTGCAGGCGATGCGCGACGGCCGGGCTCGTGTCTGCGTCGCCACCGATGTCGCCGCCCGCGGCATCGACCTGCCCAATCTCGATCTCGTCATTCACGCCGATGTGCCGTCCAACCCGGAAACATTGCTGCACCGCTCCGGGCGCACCGGCCGCGCCGGACGCAAGGGCATCTGCGCGCTGATCGTGCCGCTGCACCGCCGCAGCGCCGCCGCACGCGTGCTGCGCGCGGCCAACCTCGAAGCCACCTCCCGAGGCGCCCCGACCATCGCCGAGATCGACGCCCGCAACCGCGAGCAGATCATCGCTACCGCGGTGGCTGTCACCGCGCCGAACGAGATCGAAGCGCCATTCGTCGCTGAACTGCTCGAGCGCCTGACGCCGGAACAGCTCGCCGCGGCCTATATCCGCCGCGAACTGGCGGCGCGCCCGGCCCCTGAGGAGGTGTCCGAGCAGCCGATCCCGGCGTTCAACGAGAAGCCGCCCCGCCGCGACAAGCGCTTCGTTGACGAAGATGGTGCGCCCCGCGGCAAACCCGAGCCGATGCAGGACGGCCGTTGGTTCACCCTGTCGATCGGCCGCAACCGCCGCGCCGATCCCAAGTGGCTGCTGCCGATGATCTGCAAGGCCGGCGACGTCACCAAGCGCGATGTCGGCTCGATCAAGATTCTCGACACCGAGACCCGCTTCGAGATTGCCGCTGACAAGGGCGACGCCTTCGCTGCCGCGATCGGCCGCATCGGCGGACAGATCGAGGCCAACACTACCATTGCCGCTTCCGGTCCGCCCTCGACGGCAAACAGGAAGAAGTTCAACCGAGACAGCGCCCCGCGCTTCAACAAGCGCGACGATGCCGCTCCGCGCTACCAGCCGCGCGAGGAGCGCCCGGCCCGCGACGATGGTCCGCGCTACAAGGTCCGCTCGGACAGGGGTGCCAAGCTCGCCACCAAGCCGGCCCGCGAGATCACCCCGCCGGTAGCCTTAGACGCGCCGCCGGCCACGCGTGAGCCGGTGCTGTTCAACAGGAAGCCTACCGAGAAGCCGAAGGTGAATCCCAAGGACAAGGGCAAGCCGAAATACAAGAACCGCGAGAAGCGCGACCCGCCGGCCGACGCCGCCGGGACCGCCCCCCGCAAGAAGCCGAAGAAGGGCTACGATCCGCTCGGTTGACGAACGTACCTCGGCTGCCGCATCCTCCCCCCGGCGTTTGGGGAGGAAACCATGCCTTATGTCCGTATCGAAATCACCGACGGCGCGACCTACGAGCAGAAACTGCAGATTTACAAAGAGACCACCGAGATGCTGGTCCGGATCCTGAACAAGAAGCCGGAATACACCTTCGTGGTCATCGAAGAGGTCGACAACAAGAACTGGGGCCACATGGGGACGTCCGTGGCCAAGATCCGCGAGGCAGAGGCCAGCGCCGCAGCCAAGGTCACCAAGGCCAAGGACAAGGACAAGCCGAAAGCCAAGGCGAAGCCAAAGACCATCAAGGCCTGACGTGCCCGAGATTCTCGTCCACATCGTCGAGGGCCGCTCGAAAGAGAGCAAGAAAGCGTTGATGAAGGACATCACCGACGCGGTGGTGAAGAACTTCAACGTGCCGGCCGAACGCGTCGTGGTGCAGATCGTCGAAAGTCCGAAGGACAGCAAGTCGAGGGGCGGCGTGCCCTTCGACGAGATGTAGCCCGCGGGACAAGACCCGCGCTGGAGCGAAGCCGACCCCCTGCCTCTGTCCCTTCCCCCCAGGGGGAAGGAGACCCTTCGACTTGTATGGGGGTTAGGTCCTTCCTCCTGTTGATGGCACCTCTTGCCTTCTCCCCTTGTGGGAGAAGGTGGCCGAAGGCCGGAGGAGGGGTATCTCTCCGCGTACTGTGTCGCCCGTCGCCGCGCTCCGGTCGCGCTACACACTCCTTGCACGGCCCCCTGATCCGCCTTCTCGCACCTCGCAGCGGACAGTCCGTCAGTTCCCGGGATCGGGGATATTCAGCACATGTCCGCAGGCCTTGCAGTGCACCGCGTCCGGTTCGTGCCGCTGCAACCCGCATTGCGGGCAGGGGAAGAACACCTTGTGCGGTCGAAACAGCGATTGCGCCAACCGCACGAACAGCGTGATGCCAACAATCATCACCGCGATCGAGGTGAGCTTGCCGGCCGTGCCTGGCAGCGTCACATCGCCATAGCCCGTGGTCGTTACCGAGGTGACGGTGAAGTAGAGCGCGTCGACGTAGCCCTCAATGCCGGAATCGGGGCTGCCAAAAAAGGTCAGCACGAACCCCGAGACGAGGAACAGGAACGTCACGATGTTGACGATCGCCTCGCCCTGTTCGCGATATTGCGTCAGCTTGAACTTCTTCAGCGGCCGCCACAGCACGCCGCTTTTTGACAGCGTCCATAGCCTCAGGATGCGCAGGAAGCCGAAATTGGCGAGCCATGCCGGCAGCAGCAGCGTGACGAGGATGAAGATGTCGACGATCGTCGTCGGCTGCCGGAGCCAGCGCAGCGGATCGGTCGAGGCCAGGGCGCGCGCCACGAGGTCGGCAATCAGCAGCACTGCCACCGCGATGTCGAACCAGATGAAGCTCGGCCGGTCGCGCAGCAAGGGCGTCGCGATGAAAAAGGCGATGATCGCCAGATCGACCAGCAACACCGCGAACTGGAACCGCAGCGCCATGGTCGAACTGCCGTGGTAGAGCAGCCGCAGGGTCGAGCGCAGGCGGGTCACGACATGCTCGGGCTTTGCCTCATCCATTGGGGTGTCTCCTCTTCGCGGAGCTTGCCCGGACGGCATCCACTGTCAATGCTGTGCCGCCGGTTGGCGTTGCAGCACGTTGTGCGCGACCAGCAGCACTGCCGCCCCGGCCGTAGCCAGCACGGCCGCGACCCAGAACAATTCAAGGTATCGACCCGGTGCCGCGACCAGGCCGAAGATCCCGGCCGATAGCATGCCGGACGCCACCACCGTCACGTCGAGCAAAGATGTCGACAGGCCCACGCGGCCTCGGATTGCCTCCTGCATGTAGCTGATCGGGACGCTCATCAGCACCGCGATAGCGATCGCCCGCGGCACCTGCAGCCAGAACACCTCGGTGACCCCGCCCGCCTGCGTCAGCAGCACCTGGTAAAGCGCGTAGATCAGCGCTCCCGCTGCGATCAGGGTGTGCTTCCTGAAGCGGCGGCCGAGGAAGCCCCAGGCCAGCATCAGCGGGATCTCCAGGAACGCCCCGATCCCTGCGGCGATACCGACATCGCCGATACTGCCTCCGAAATGGCTGACCATCGCCAGCGGCGTCGCCGTGCCGCTGACCTTGATCGCCACGTTGATCAGCAGGATGCCGCAGATACCAACCAGCATCGGCAAGGCAATCCCGCCCGCGCCATCGGCTCTGGGCTTGGGCGGCGATGAGATAACGCGGGTGGCGGGGTCGGCCAGCATCACCAGTGAGATGGCGCCACAGACGAGATAGGCCACGGCCGCCAGGAGGTAGACGTCGAACACGTTGTAGACCGCAGCGATCCAGCCGGCGAGCGGTGGCACCATCACCCACGACGCCGCATAGATCGAGCGCAGCACGGTGATGCGGAACTCGGCGTCCTTGGGGCGGGTCTGGTCGTAGTAGACCCGGGCATAGGCGAAGGTCTGGCTGAACGCCGAGTTGCCGAATGGCAGGATCACGCAATAGGCGATGACGAAGGCCAGCGGGCTGCGCAACCAGTACATCAGCCCCATGCCGGCGGCGCCGAGCAGCGCCGTCGCCAGCATCAGCAGCCGACGGTCGCCGATCCGGTCCGACAGCCAGCCGAGCGCCACTGACGCGACGACGCCGACGATCGAGGCCACCGTCAGGATCAGGGCGAAATCGCCGTGCCCGACCTTTAAGGCGTCGATCGCGATGATCGCGTCATAGGGCGCCGTCGAGGCGTATCCGACGCCGATCGACAACAGGCTGGCGGAAACAAGCGCCGCCATCGGCAGGCGTGGTTCAGGCGCGTCGCGAATCAATAGTCTCCTCGGCGACGATCCCTAAGACAGAGTCGGGGAGGATGACCAAGAAATTTGACCGCGGCTCTCGCTAGTCGCAACAATACAGGTCGCAATCGCACTGTTCCGGCGGCGGTTCCTGGTTGCCGGGATCTGGCACGAACTGCGGTGCGTCGCCACTGTCGCCATAAATGAGACTGCGCGGTGTGTCGGCCACAAAGCCCTTCTGGAAGCACTCCTTGGCCTCCTCGACGCGGAAGGCGCCGAGCAGCGGAGCCTGCGACTGCGCATACTTGAACTCGGCTTTCAAGTCTTCGCGCGCGGCCCCCTTGAAGTCGTCGGTGTGGCCGAGAATCTCGGACTTTCCGAGATCATAGGCCCCAAGTTCGCAGGTGTCGTCCAGCGTCACGCAGGTGTTGTCGAGGTTACAGAGCACAACTTGCCCATGATAGAGCAGCACCCGGGTTTCCTGGGTCGCCGAGTTGAAATCGAACGACGTCCCGCGCACCCCGATGGTGCCCGTCGGGGTCTTGATGACATAACGGTCCTTCGGCGCCCGGCCGGTAGTAAACCGGAACGTGCCCGACAGCGCATTGATGGCAAACTTGCCGGCCGACTCGTCGTTGCGCAGCAGGTAATCCTCGATCAGCAGCGCCGAGTTGGGGCCGACCACCAGTTCGGTCTGGTCGCTGAACTTGATCTGCACCTGACCCTTGGCACCGGTGACCACCCGGTCGCCGATGAAGATGTCGGCCCCGACCGTCAGCGTCTTGCTGTCGGCCTTGGTCTCGACAGCGGCAGCGGGGTCGACACCCAGCGCCTTGCCGCTGGCGGCAATCGATGCGGTGGCGTGGGATAAAAGTGCGAACGCAACCAACGCGCAGGCGAGGAGGGGTCGCCATATCATCTTGTACATCTGGAGCCTCGATAGTGTATTACCATGAAGATCGCCCAGCCCCCCGGCGAGCGTACTTGGAACGTCTAGTACACAAGTCCTGGGGCGAGCGCCAGCGTGGGTGAAATGTCGGCGCCGTTTGTGATCCACAGGAGTTTCGACGACTAAAGGCAGAATTCGCCGCCGGGAACGCTGTCGTCGGGCCAGCAACTGTCGCCGTCGCCATCCGGTGGTGGGACATCATCTGGCGGCGGCACGGGGTCGGTCACCGGCTCGAGCCGGGGAGCGGTGCCGCTGTCCCCATAGATCAGGCTCCGCGGAGTGTCGGCCACAAAGCCCTTCTGGAAACATTCCTTGGCCTCCTCGACGCGGAACGCCCCGAGCAGTGGCGCCTGCGACCGCGCATACCTGAACTCGGCCTTCAGGTCCTCACGGGCGGCGCCCTTGAAGTCGTCCGTGTGCCCGAGGATTTCGGACTTGCCGAGGTCGTAGGCCCCCAATTCGCAGGTGTCATCGAGCGTCACGCAGGCGTTGTCGAGATTACAGAGCACCACCTGGCCGTGATAGAGCAGCACCCGAGTTTCCCCAGTCGCCGAGTTGAAGTCGAACGAGGTGCCGCGCACGCCGATCGTACCCGTCGGCGTCTTGATGATGTAGCGATCCTTCGGCGCCCGGCCGGTAGTGAAGCGGAAGGTTCCCGACAACGCGTTGATGGCGAACTTGCCCGCCGACTCGTCGTTGCGCAGCAGGTAGTCCTCGATCAGCAGTGCCGAGTTCGGCCCGACCACCAGTTCGGTCTGGTCGGTGAACTTGATCTGGACCTGGCCCTTGGCGCCGGTGACCACCCGGTCGCCGATGAAGATGTCGGCCCCGACCGTCAGCGCCTTGCTGTCGGTTTTGGTCTCGACCGCGGCGGCCGGGTCGACGCCCAGCGCCTTGCCGCTGGCCGCGAGGGTAGGCAATGAGAAGGCAATAAATCCGAGCGCAGCAAGTGCGCGGGCGAGGGGGGCTCGCCAGATCAGGGGGTGCATATGCGTCCTCGGCTATGCAGTGACATGAACATCGCCCGGCCCCCCGGCGGGTGCGACTGGGGGTCTCCTACACAAGGCAAAAACCCGCTTCCAGACCCAAAAACAGCATTCCATCGCCCGTGCGATCAAACCTGTTCAGGGAGCGTTCAGCTTGTGATGACCGTGCCAGTCCCGGGCTGGCAGATCGGTACCCCCAGGCACTTCTCAATGGCGCGCCCCGGGCCTATATCGCTCCCGTTGGGGACGACCCCGACACTTCCCATCGTCAGGCGGGACGGCCCACGTTCAAGGAGCTCCTCCCATGGCGTGGGTTTACCTCACCATTGCCGGCCTGCTGGAAATCGTCTGGGCCATCGGCCTCAAATATACCGAAGGCTTCACGCGGCTCGGACCGACGGCCGTTACCGTGGCGGCGATGGTCGCCAGCATCGTGCTGCTTGGCATCGCCCTGCGCGATCTGCCGGTCGGCACGGGCTACGCCATCTGGACCGGTATCGGCACCATTGGCACCGCGGTGCTCGGCATTTTGGTGTTCCACGAGCCGGCCACCGCGCTGCGGCTTGCCAGCATCGGGCTGATCGTCGCCGGCATTGTCGGCCTCAAGCTGGTCAGTTGATCGGCGCTTCGGCGCGGCAGCTGTTGCTTCCGCGCCAGCCTCACCGATGAAAAACGCCGGATAACAGAAAAGTTGATGGAACCTTCTGCGCTTTTCCGTAACCTGATTTGTGGGGGCTCCGTCAGGCGGAGCTAATCCGCGCCGAGCGTCAGCGCATCTCGAAAAGAAAGTAAAGGGGAGCCATGCTGTTCCGCTCTGCTGAGGTCGTGTCTGTCCTCATGCTCGTTGTTGGCTTGATCATCGCCAAGCATCTGCCGCTGCTTTCCAGTCTGCCGCTGTCGCAGATCACCGGCATCGTCTGCTTCACATTCGCCATCTATCTCAGCCTGCGCATCTACAATGCCGAGCTGAAAAAAATCCGCGCCGAGGAATAGGCGACGGACTAATAGTCCATCGCCTCATCGGTGGCGTCGGGGAAGTTGCTGCGCGCCTCGTCGATGGCTTTTCGGCAGGGCTCGGAGAATTTCGACGCGTTCTCGCGAATGCATTGCGCCAGCCGGCCCTCGCCAGGCTTCTGATCGCCGCAGGACGATTGGAAGTCGTGCTGGCAGGCGCGGCGCAGTTCCATCTTCTGCATCAGGTTCAATTGTGTTGCCTCCGCCCCCGTCGCTGCGAACAGCAGACCGGACAGCGCGAGAACCAGACCTCGTTTCATTGGGCACTCCTGTGAAAAGATGAGCGGGGAGCCCTGCGGTTGGGGTTCCGGGGGCTGCCCCGCTCCACGGCCGGGTCGTGGCCGATCAGTATGCGGTGACGCGGAACCGGCGGCTGTGGCTGTTGCCGGCCGGACCAGTCACCGTTCCCTTGCAATCCCATTGCTCATAGGCGACGCGGACGCACATGCCCGAGCGCTTCAGCGTGTTGCCGTTGACGCCGGTAAGCTCGGTTTCGCGATAGCACGCGCCCTGGAAGCAGTAGACCTCTGCCGAGCGGCTAAGTGTGCCGCGGTCAGTGTCGATGGTCACCTTGCGTTCCCAGGCGGAGGCGCTGCCAGCGCCTCCCACGATGGCTGCCGTGGCAAGGGTAAGGACGACGATGAGTTTTCGCATTTCTGGTCTCCTGGTTTCGATGGGGAGACGATGCGCCCGGGTCTTTGCGCCGCTGTTGCACGCGGGCGCCCTCGTGTAACGATTTGTAACAGCGGCAGCTCGGCGGTTGCCGCCTCATCGGTGTAACCGCTACAGCGCTTGGGGCGACGTATCGCCGACCTAATTGCTCGACAGCGCGACAGATCAGACAACCGGCCGCTTCATGGACCCAGCACGCCTGCTCGTCATCGAGGACGATCCTGACCTGCGGGCATTGCTCGCCGAGTTCCTCACGCGTGAGGGCTATGATGTGCGCACCCTCGATACTGGCCGGCTGGCGACGCAGACCATTGCGAGCTTTGCGCCGGCGCTGGTTGTCCTCGACATCATGCTGCCCGGCGAGGACGGCTTTTCCGTCTGTCGCCGCATCCGCATCGAGAGCATGGTTCCGATCATCATGCTGACGGCCAGGTCGGACGACGTTGACAAGATCGTCGGGCTGGAAGTCGGCGCCGACGACTACCTCGGCAAGCCTTTCAATCCCCGCGAGCTGCTCGCGCGCATCCGCGCCCAGCTCCGGCGCTCGGCGGCCCTGGTGCCGCCCGCCGTGCCGGTCTCGCGCCGCAAGGCGGTGGGCGAACTCATCATCGACCTCGATGGCCGCGCCATCGCCACCCGCGCCGGTACGCTGGTGCCCCTCACCACCGCCGAGTACGACCTGCTCGCCTGCTTCATCGAACGGCCGCGCCGCGTCCTCTCCCGCGACCAGTTGCTCGACTGGACGCGTGGCCGCACCGCCGATCCGTTCGATCGCACCATCGATGTCACCGTCTCGCGCCTGCGCGCTCGCCTCGCCCCGGTTGCACCGAGCGTCGTCGACGCCATCACGACAGTGCGCAACGGCGGCTATCTCTTCGCCATGCCGGTCGAGGACGCCTGATGCGCGGCCTCCCCCTGTCGCTGCGGCTGGTGCTGATTGTCACCGGCGCCATCTTCCTGCTCCAGATCGCAGCGTTCGCCGTGCAGGTGACGCGCGATGACGGTTTCACCCTGGGTGGTATTCGCCCCTCCTTTGCCCGCCAGGTGGTCAGCCTGGTCCGTTTGTTCGATCGCCTGCCGCCGCTTCGCCGCAGCCTAGCGCTCGATCTGCTCAACAACGCTCGCTTCGACGTCGCCGTTGTGGATAGCCCACCGGCGCCTGATCCCGGTGGCCTGCTGCTCGGATGGAGTGCCCGCATCACCGCCGACCGGATTGCGGCCGAAGGGCTCGATCGCGACCGCGTCGAGGTGAGCAACGTGCGCTCTGCCCGTGGCGAGGGCGACGGCCCGTTCGCTCGCCTGGTCGGTCGGCACCTGCGGATTACCGTGGCGCTGGAGGGCGGCGCCTATCTGGTCATCAACCCTGCAGGCGAGGTCGATTCCTACGTCTATGGCGGGATTCTGGCGGCCCTTGCCGCGCTGGTCGGCCTCCTCGTGCTTGGCGTCGCCGTCGTCCTTGTCCTGCGAGAAACCCGGCCACTGGCCGCTCTTACCGCCAATGTCGAGGCCTTCGCCCGGACCGTATCCCCGCGCGAGCTCGAGCCGCGCGGCGCATCCGATCTTCGTTCGCTGATCGGGGCCACCAATGCCATGCAGCACCAGATCGCCGCGCTGATCCGCGATCGCGCCCTCATCCTCGCGGGCATGTCGCACGATCTGCGAACCCAGGTGACCAAGCTCCGCCTTCGCCTCGAACTCATGCCGCCCTCGCCGGGTCGCGATCAGGCCGTTGCCGATGTCGAGGCCATGCAGGCGCTGGTCGAGCAGGCACTGGAGTTTGCCTCGCTCGCCGACAAACCCGGCGAGGGCCGCGCCGATATCGGTGCCACCCTCGACGGCATACGCGCCGATCGTCCGGAATTGGCCTGGTCCGGCCACCCTCCGCTCGAGGTCGCCATCGGCGAGCCGGCGCTCCGCCGTGTGCTCCACAACCTGGTGGGCAACGCCATCGCCTACGGTCGGCAGGCCGATGTCAGCGTGACTGCCACCGCCACCGAAGCTGTCGTTGCCATTGCCGACCGTGGTCCGGGCATTCCGCTCGGCGAACGCGAGCTGATCTTCGAGCCCTTCTACCGCATCGAGGGCTCGCGCAGCCGCTCGCACGGCGGCACCGGGCTTGGGCTGGCGATCGTCAGGCAGATTCTCGATCGCCATGGCGGCCGCATCACCGTCACGGATCGCCCGGGCGGCGGCACGATCTTCACCGTCTTTCTGCCGCTTGCCGTCTGAGCGCCATCCGCAGCCGGCGCAGCCGCAATGATCTAGAGGATGAAATCGGCCGCGTACATTGGCAGTCGGCCATTCAGTTCGAGCTGGAAATCCGCCACGCCGTCACCGTCCGTATCGCCTTCAACCAGCGTTACGGCGGAAAGGTCGGCACGCTGTTCGTAGACCCAGCGCAACTCGCCGGCCTTGCCGGTGAACTCGGCAAAGCCCAGCAACTGAAATGCCTGGTTGCCGGCAAAATGCTCGTTGGCGTCGATCGACCCCAGGTTGATCTTGTCCGCCGTCGGCTTGAAATCCCAGATCACGTCGCGCGTCGTCTCGCCCATGCCGATCTCCTCGACATTGCGAAAGTCGAAGCGATCCCGGCCCTGTCCGCCGAGCATGAACTCCGTACCGAGCCCGCCGATCAACAGGTCATTGCCGGCCCCGGCGTTGAGATAGTCATCGCCGTCGCGCCCTTCGAGCCGGTTGCTGCCGCCCCAGTCGATCAGTTCGTTGTCCGACGCGTTTCCCAGCAGCGGGCGGCCGGAATAGTCGATGGCCATGGTGAGGTTCTCGATCTCGGGATAATCCTCGAGATCGATCGCCACGGTTGCGCGGATGGTGTCCACGCCACCGATATCGATGATGGTGTCGGAGCGATCGTCGATAAGCTGGTAGATGTCATCCCCAAGGCCACCCTCGAGCAGGTCGGCGCCGCCATGCCCGAACAGCTGGTCGCTGCCACCGAGCCCGAGGATGTGATCATCCCCGGCAAACCCGAGGATAGAGTCGTTGGCATCGCTGCCGGTGAGCGTCTCGGGCGCGTCGGTGCCCATGATGTAGGCCATGGAACTCTCCCTCAGAGCGCTTTCAGGAAAAGTTGCAGACTTTTCCGGTTCGAAAGCGCGACCAAATCAATGACCTGGATCTTTTCACCGTTTCACTCGAAACGGTGAAAGATCTAGAGAATGAAGTCGCCCGCCGTCAGCACATGCTGGTCGCGCAGTTCGAGGCCGAAATCGGCGTCCCCGTCGCCGTCGAGGTCACCCTCGATGATGGTCACCACCTCGCCGTTGGTGAAGGTGAAGTAGTCGTAGCGCAACTGCCCCCACTTGCCGGTGAACTCGCCATCGCCGATGAAGGTGAAGGCCTGGTTGCCGTTGCGCCAGACGTTCGCATCGACGCCCGCAAGGTTGATCAGCCCGCCCGCTTCGAAGTCGACGATCACATCGCGGCCCACGGTCGGCTCGCTCTGGTTGCTGGCGAAGTCGAAGCGATCCGTGCCGGCGCCGCCGATCAGCACATCGCGGCCAAAGCCACCGATCAGGATGTCGTCGCCACCGCCCCCCTCGAGCCGGTCATCGCCATTGTCGCCCGAGAGCACGTTGTCGCCAAAGCCGCCGACCAGTCGGTTGTTGAGGCTGTTGCCGTTCACGTGCCAGTCGCCCGCATCGGCGAGCACCAGGTTCTCGATCTCGGGATTGCCGGCGAGGTCCCAGTGCGTCGTGGCGCGGATCGTGTCGATGCCGCCGCTATCGATGATGGTGTCGCTCCGGTCGGCGAACACGAAATACTCGTCGTTGCCGAGGCCGCCTTCGAGCGTGTCTGCGCCCGCGACGCTGCGCAGCGAGTCATTGCCCACATCGCCGATCAGGTGGTCGTCGCCGCCGTAACTGATCAGCACGTCGTTGCCGAGCCCGCCGCGCACTGTCTGGTCGCCGGCTGCGTCGATCCGGGTCACGGCTTCAGTGGGCTTCAGCCCGAACACGACCGCCGTGGTTCCCGAGAGATAGAGGCCGCCCGGGCTGGCATTGCTGTTGCCGAAGGCGAAGTCAGCAAAGCCGTCGCCGTTTAAGTCGCCGAGCCCGGCAACGTCTTCGAAACCGGAATAGGGGTCGGAGCTGTCGATCTCGAAGCCATTGCGACCGTCGAGATCATCGACATCGAATCCCGGCGTGTGGAACGTTGCCCGGCCGAACACCACATGCGCCCGGCCATAGCCGGTCTGCACCAGCACATCGTCGAAACCGTCGCCGTTGACGTCCCCGGCGCCCGCCACCTCGACCCCAAGCCGAGACAGGGTAGGGCCGCGGATGACGAAGCCGTCACTGCCGTCGAGCGCCTCGAGGTCGAGCGAAGCGTCGAACCCATCCGCCTTGCCGAACACCACATAGGCTTGCCCGCCATCGATGTGGCCATGCGGCCTGGCGTTCGGGTTGCCGACGATGAAGTCGTCGATGCCGTCGCCGTTCACATCGCCTGCCGCCGCGACCGAGCGGGTGACATCGGGGTCGAGCCGGAAGCCGTTACTGCCGTCGAGCAGGTCGACGGTGAGGTCGGCGGGAAATCCGTCGGCGCCGCCGAAAATCACTGCTTCTCCGACGGCGACGTCGCCGTACCCGTCGCCATTGATATCGCCGATACCGGATGGGGGCTCGTACCCGCGCTCCAGCTGCCTGAAGATCGATGTGGTGGCGTCGGTGACGATCGCATCCGCCGCAAAGCCGTCCGCCTGGCCAAGCAGCAGCCGGGCCTCGTAGTCGGTGGTGATCAGCACGTCGTCGAAGCCGTCGCCATTGGTGTCGCCGGCCGAGGCGATGGTGTAGCTGGCGGTCGATCGCGGCGGCCCGTTGAGCGTAAAGCCGTTCTCGCCGTCAAGCTGCTCGAGCCAGAAATACGGTTCGAACCCATCCGCCTTGCCGAAGACGACATGTACGTCCTCGTAGCCATACTGGTCGGTGTCGTTGGTGGTCCCCACCATCAGGTCGTCGTAGCCGTCGCCGTTGATGTCGCCGGCGGCCTGGACGTACCAGGGCTTGTCCACCGTATCGATCGCGAAACCGTTGCTGCCATCGAGTTCGGTGATGTTGAAACTGGCCGGAAACGGCGTGGCCGAGCCGAAGACGACATAGTTGTAGACGGTACCGCCTAGCCGGTCGCGGCCGCTGACGATGATATCGTCGAAACCATCGCCGTTGACGTCGCCGGCGTTCTCGACGCTGGTCCCCAGCCTGTCGTCGGTCGTGGCGCCGGTAATGTTGAAGCCGTCGCTGCCGTCGAGCGCGTCCGGATCGATGCTAGGTGGATAATAGGCCATGCTGAAAATCCTCCCGGAGTATCCCTCAAGGCTCCGCCTCGGCCCGCGATACGGGAACGCAACCGTTCGCATGTGGGGGATGCCTCAGGCGCATGGATAAGCGTGGATTCCGCCGATCGATGCTGTCGCGGCCACCTGTGCTGCCTATTGTTTCGGCATTCGATCCACCGACACGCGCTGTGGCTCGCCACGTGGGCAACCGCCACCCTGTTGCCGCCCCATCCCCCGTGATAAATCTCCGCGCCATGAACGCCATCACCACACCCCGCACCGCCCGTTCGGTCTGCCCGCACGATTGCCCCTCGACCTGTGCGCTGGATGTCGAAGTGATCGACGCGCGAACCATCGGCCGGGTGCGCGGCGCCAAGGACGATCCGTACACCGCTGGCGTCATCTGCGAGAAGGTGGCGCGCTATGCCGAGCGGATTCATCACCCGAACCGACTGACCCATCCCCTTCGCCGCATTGGCAAAAAGGGCTCCGGCGAATTCCAGCAGATCAGTTGGGACGAGGCCTTCGACGAGATCGTCGCGCGCTGGCTCGAGATCGAGCGCACCGATGGCCCCGAGGCGATCTGGCCTTACTTCTACGCCGGCACCATGGGCCACGTGCATCGCGACGGCATCGAGCGGCTGCGGCACGCCCGCGGCTATTCGCTGCAATATGACACCATCTGCACCGGCACCGCCTGGCCCGGTTTCATCGCCGGCACCGGTGTACTCGCCGGCCCCAACCCCGAGTCGATGGCCGACAGCGATTGCGTCGTCATCTGGGGCACCAATGCGGTCGCCACCCAGGTCAACGTGATGACCCACGCCATTCGTGCCCGCAAGGAGCGCGGGGCGAAGATCGTCGCCATCGATATCTACCGCAACGGCACCATGGAGCAGGCCGACATGGCGCTCGTCGTGCGCCCCGGCACGGATGGGGCGCTGGCCGTGGCGGTGATGCACATCCTGCTGCGCGACGGCCTCGCCGACCGCGCCTACATGGCGGAATACACCGATTTCTCACCCGAGTTCGAGGCCCATCTCGCGACCTGCACGCCAGAATGGGCAGCCACGATCACCGGGCTCACCGTCGCCGAGATCGAGGCCTTCGCCCGTCTGGTCGGCACCACGCCCCGAACCTATTTCCGCCTCGGCTACGGCTTTACCCGCCAGCGCAACGGCTCGACCTCGATGCATGCGGCGCTCTCGGTCGCGGCGATGACTGGCTCCTGGCAGCACCATGGCGGCGGCGCCTTCCACTCCAACTCCGGCTCGTGGAAGCTCGACAAGTCGATGATCACCGGCGCCGAGATGGGGCCGGGTGGGCGCGAACTCGACATGTCCGAGATCGGCAAGGTGCTGACCGGTGATGCCAAGGCGTTGAAGGGCGGCGGCCCTGTCAAGGCGCTGTTCATCCAGAACACCAACCCGGTCAATGTCAGTCCGGAGCAGGGGCTGACCCGTGCCGGCTTCGCGCGCGACGACCTGTTCACCGTGGTGCACGAACAGTTCATGACCGATACGGCCAGGTTCGCCGACATCGTGCTGCCGGCCACCATGTTCCTCGAGCATAACGACTATTACCGGCGCGGCGGCCATACCCGGCTGCTCTACGGCCCGAAGCTGGTCGACGCCCCCGGCGAGTGCCGCTCCAACTTCGAGGTGGTCAACGAGCTGCTCCACCGCCTCGGCACCGATCACCCCTCGATGCACCTCACCGATCGCCAGATGGTGGCCGAAACCTTCCGCCGCTCAGGCTTCGGCGAACTCGACGAAATCGAAAAATCGGGCTTCATCGATGGCGCCTGGCCCGACGAGAAGGCGCGCTTCGCCGATGGTTTCGCCTGGCCGGACAAGCGCTATCGCTTCGCGCCGGATTGGAACGCGGTGGGGCGGCTCAAGGGCTATAACTGGGTCTGCGACCCCCAGGAAATGCCGCGCTTCGCCGACCACTGGGATGTCACCGAGCGGGTCGATGCCGAAACCCCGTTCCGGCTTGCCACCAGCCCGTCGCGCAGCTTTCTCAACTCGACCTTCGCCGAAACCGCCGGTAGCCGGAAGCGTCAGCCCGAGCCGACCGTGTTCATCCACCCTGATGATGCGGCCGAGCTTGGCATCGCCGACGGCGATCCGGTGACGCTCGGCAACCGTCGCGGCGAGGTGGCGCTGACGGCCGTGTTTTTTGCCGGCATGCAGCGGGGCGTGCTGATCGCCGAGGGGATCCACCCGAACTCGGCGCATCGCAACGGCGTCGGTATCAACACGTTGATCGGTTCCGACCCCGTCCGCCCCTTCGGCGGCGCCGCATTCCACGATGCGTCGGTATGGGTGCGCAAGGACTGAAACCAGCTACCGGCCTTTCGGCTATCTCCCCGCACGAGGAGAGATGGCCGAGAGACCGCTAAGCGGAGCGACATGGCTAGGTTGCGCCGTAAGCGTCCCAGAAGAACCAGACCGTCAGGCCGCTTGCATAGATGATGACCAGCGCCCGCAGCCATTTGGTCGGCACCCGGTGTGATAGCCGCGCCGCCACATAGCCTCCGATCGTCGCCCCGACCAGCGCGAACGAGCCGTGATACCAGTCGATCGAGCCCGAGAGCGCAAAGCGCACCACGGCGATCAGCGCCACCGCGCTCGAGATCCAGCTCTTCAGTCCGTTCATCGCGTGGATGTCAGGCAGCCCGGCCAGCGCCAGAAACGCCAGCAGCAGGATGCCGAGCCCGGCATTGAAGAACCCGCCATAGACGCACAGCGCCGCCAGCAGCGCATAGATTGCCACCGTGCCGGCGATCTTCATGCCGCGCGCTTGGCCGGCGCGCCGGGCGATGAACGCATTGATCGGTCCGCCGAAGGCGAACAGCAGCACGGCGAACAGCATCAGCCACGGCACGATCTTGCCGAACGCCTCGTTCGACACGTGCAGCAACAGTTCCGCCCCGACGAAACCGAAGATCAGCGCGATGGCCGTGTAGGGGAGGAGCTTGTCGCGGTGCTTGACGATGTCCTTCCAGAACCCGACGGCACCGCTCATGTAGCCCGGCAGCGAGGCATAGGTGTTCGACGCATTGGCGATCACCGGCGGCACGCCGGCCGCCATCAGCGCCGGAAACAGCACGAACGAGCCACCGCCCGCCAGCGTGTTGATGGTTCCGGCGATAAGCCCCGCTACGAACAGCATGGGTTCGGGAAAGCGGACGATGGTGGCAATGAGGCTGGTGAAGAAAAGCATGATCTCAGTCATTTGCCTTCCCTAGCCCGTTGCACGCCGGCGCTCCAACGAGAAACCGTGATCTTCGCCATCAGCGGCACGAATGGCGGCAAGTTGACAAAACGGCCGTCATCCACCATATGCCGAGCCGTGCTGCTGGCGCCTGCCGCTCGCCGGGGAAACCCGATGGTCAAGTCCAGCCGCGGATCATCCGTGACGCATTACATGATCGCTCCCCTTCTAGGCGGTTCATGGCAAGGCGAGCCCCATGAAGAAATCCGCCTCTCTTTGAAGAGGACCGACATGACTTTCTCTCTCGATACCCCCAGTGCCGCCACGCTCAAGGCCGAGGCCAAGGCTCTGCGTGCCGAACGTGCGCTCGCCGGCAATCCGCTGGGGCAGGGCGCCGCGCTCGAAGAAATCGCCCGCCGCCACGGCTACCGCGACTGGAACACCGCCTCAGCGGCGATGCCGGAACGCGCGGTCAGCCCGGTGCAGGTTGGCCAGCGCGTCAAGGGCACCTACCTCAGCCAGCCGTTCATCGGCATGGTCATCGGGGTACAACTGCTCGCCGACATGAATCACTACGAGGTGACGGTTAAGTTCGACCGCCCGGTGAACGTCTCGAAATCCGAGCTGATGGGCCCGATCTACCGCCAGCGCGTCCGCGCCACGGTGGACCTGCGCGGCATCTCTGCGGCGCGCACCAGTGACGGGCAGCCGCATATGCGCATCGGGCGCGCCTGACAGGACTTTCCGGAGCCATCGCGATCCGGAGAATTGCATTTCAACGGCGGGCCTCGCTCCGCCGTTGTCATTCCCGTGTGCGGGTTGTCTTCCATCGGCAGGTGCCGATATATGGAGCCCTCGTCCTCCGGTGGCGTTTCGTCACCACTTCAGCAGCAGACTCGGGACTCCATCCAATGACCACCCAGACCTTGCCCATCGATCTCTATTACGCCGCCACGCCGAACGGCCGGAAGATCACCATCATCCTCGAGGAGCTGGCGCTGCCCTACGCCATCTACCCGATCAATATCGGCCGCGGCGACCAGTTCAAGCCGGATTTCCTCGCCATCTCGCCCAACAACAAGATCCCGGCGATCGTCGATCCCGAGGGTCCGGAGGGCAAGCCTGTCTCGATCTTCGAGTCCGGCGCCATCCTGAAATATCTCGCCGAAAAGTTCGGCAAGTTCTACGGCACCAATTGGTCGGAGCGGATCAAGATCGATGAGTGGCTGTTCTGGCAGGTCGGCGGCTTCGGCCCGATGCTGGGGCAGAACAATCACTTCTCGCGCTACGCCCCCGAGAAGATCCCCTACGCCATCAAGCGCTACCAGGATGAGAGCCACCGGCTCTACCGTGTGCTCGATACCCAGCTGCAAAAGCAGGCCGAACTCGGCAAGGACTATGTGGCGGGCGACTACTCGATCGCCGATATCGCCATCTTCGATTGGTCGCGCAGCTCGGACAATCACGGTATCGACATTGCCGAGTTCCCGACCTTTGCCGCCTGGCGGCAGCGCATCACCGACCGTCCGGCCGTGCAGCGCGCCCTCGGCATCACGCTCGAGCAAAGCCAGCAGATCAGCGCCGCCACCGACAAAGAAGCGCACAAGATCCTGTTCAACCAGCGGTAAAGTCGGAGCGCGCAAGAGAGCGCTTGGCAGAGCGCAGACGTCACCCCACCCACGGTGTCACCCCGACGAAGGCCGGGGTCCATCCTGAGATGCCGCGGTGCGCTGAGGATCGGGTAACTTCACGGATCGGTTGAACCACCGCGTTCGCCCCACCCACCGGCTGTCATCCCAGCGAAACCTTATACGCGCTAAGTCAGGTGCTGCGCCTGCTCCGGTGAGGTAAGGGGTGACAACACTCCCCGGCGTCATTCCCGCGAAGGCGGGAACCTAGTGGGATGCTTCGGCATCCGCTGAGGCTGAGAGATCCCACTGGGTCCCCGCCTTCGCGGGGATGACGCCGGTGGCAAGACAAGCCTACCTTACAGTCTGCGCAAATGCCTACTTGGCGTCCAGCTTTCGCTGGGATGACATCGCAGGTGAGGTGCTTGCGGCGCCTAAGCTCGAGCGCGTACACACCCTACTCCGCCACGACTTCCACCGGCACCCGCGACCAATCCTGCTCCTGGCAGAGCACATAAAGCACGCACCCCTTGAGCCGGATCAGGTCGACCGACAGCACCTCGACCGAGCCCGAATAGACGTTGCCGTCCTCAGGACTGTAGATCTCGCCCTCATAAAACATCGGATTGCCCGTCTGGCGCAGCGCCAGGATCTGCAGCCCCTGGATCGGCCGGCCCTGCAGTGCCGGATCCTTGTTGTTGGCATCGGTGAACGATGCCGGATCGATCGCTTCCAGCTGATCGCCGTATTTCTCTTTGATGGCCTCGGGGATCACGATCTTGCTGATGTGCCCGCAATAGCCGGCGGGGCAGGGGATGATGGTCAGTTCGGTCTGCGCCGTGGTCAGCCAAACCCCTTCGATCAGCGCCGGCAGCGCCTGCTGTGCTGCCACGGGCCCCAGGCCCAGCCCCATGGCAACCACTGCGACGCGCGTCAGTTCACGTAGAAAGGCCATGGGTTCATCCTCCGCAAAGATCGCCCATTCCGCTCCGCTTGATTCGAGGGCAGGGCCTCGACTGCGGCAACTGCGGCTATCGTCGCGCAGCCTCGGGTCAAATCAATGGCAAACTTCGGCAAGTATCGTGACGCAATAGTCGGCGAGGCAGTTCTGCATCACTTGCCCGGGTCCGGTCAGTTATTGCGACATGGCCCCACCGAAAAACCCCTTGCCCGCCCGGGCGATTGCCCCTATCAGGACCGGCGACGGAGAGGTGGCCGAGTGGTCGAAGGCACGCCCCTGCTAAGGGCGCAGACCTCTAAAGGGTCTCGTGGGTTCGAATCCCATCCTCTCCGCCACCCTGCGCCCGTTGCGCTTCGGGTGGCAGGCCACACGGACCCCAACGGGCGCAGGGGTGATCTCTCGAAGCTGCTTGCAGCGTAGGGAGACATGTCGCCCAAGTGGCACCATTTTCCTTCTGCCGACGATCCGCACCGCCGGGCGCGCGCATAGGTGACGCGCCTGGAGCCGCGGCCCCCGTCGTCGCACCGCCCGGCTTCGGTGCCGAGCGGCATGTTTGCATCAGCGTCAGTTCGTCATTGGCGGATGAGACAAAAACCCGGGCTCTAACTGGCCCAACTTCGAGCCGACGACGAAGAACAGGGTGTTCGGCGCCAACAGCCAGAACTCGGGCCGGCGGGCCTGCTTGCCCGCCGTGCCGCCTAACCTGCGATGGCGATGTAGTCGCCGCCGCGGCTGTGCTTGAGATAGTTGAGCGCCCGGACCTGGCCGGTCATTTCGAGCTCGCCGCGATAGACCGGGTCGTGCCAGCCTTCGATGTCGATCGAACCCGACCAACCGGCGAGGCGCAATTCGGAGATGATGTCGGTCCAGTTGCTGTCGCCGAACCCCGGTGTGCGCATGAACACGAACTTCTCCTTGCCGAAGATGCCGTGCTCCCTGATCACGTCCCAGCGGACGGTCGCGTCCTTGCCGTGCACGTGGAAGAACTTGTGCGCCCACTTGCGGATCTGGGGCAGCGGGTCGATCAGGTAGACCAACTGGTGGCAGGGCTCCCATTCGAGGCCGATATTGTCGTCGGGCGTCTCATTGAACATCAGCTCCCAGGCATCGGGGTTATGGGCGATGTTCCAGTCGCCGGTCAGCCAGTTGCCATCCATGGCGCAGTTCTCGAAGGCGATCCGGACGCCTTTGTCGGCCGCGCGCTTGCTCAGTTCCGACCAGACGGTCTTGTATTGCGGCAGGCTGTCGGTGAGCGGCTTGCCCCTTACGCGGCCGGTGAACCCGGCCACTGTGGTCGCTCCAAAGTGGTGCGCATTGTCGATGCAGGCCTTCCAGCCCTCCAGTGTCTGGCGATCCATTTCCCGGTCCTCCAGCGGATTGCCGAACATTCCGAGGGTCGAAATGGTGATGTCGCGGTTACCGATGGCGTCGAGGCAGCGTTTGCCGAGTTCGCCCAGGTCCTGTCCGTTGGTGGTCTGCCAGAAGAACGGCTCAAAGCTCTCGAAGCCGAGGTCGGCAATCTTGCCGATATTCTCGGCGGCCTGGCCCGCCGTGGCAGAGATCATGGTGCCGATGCGGATGGCCTTGGCGGGGTCGGTCAATTCGAGATCCTCAAGCTGTAATGGCGACGCGCTGGCGCGTCCGGGCGCTCTCGATGGCGGCAAACACCATGGCGAGACTGTTGATGTTGTCCGAGCTCGCCGTTTCCGGCGCCTGCCCGGCCGCGATCGCGTCGATGAAACTGGTAATGACGCTGGCATGGCCGTGCGTTTCGTCGGCGTTCGCCGGCGGGGCGACTTCCAGAGGAGCGAGCGGGCGGAAGAAGCCGTCGCTGCCGGCCACCACGTTGGCCTCGAACCCGTCGGCGCCGTCCCACAATACGGTGCCCTTCGAGCCGACGATGCGCCACGCGGAGTCCCAACTGGTATTGGCGCCCTCGGCGCTCCACGAGCCGCGATAGGTGAACAGCACGTCGTCTGAGAACTCGAAGATGGCGTTGGCAACCGAGCCGTGCGCGTACCACGAGCTTTTCGGGTTGGCCTCGTGGCAGTAGACCGCCAGCGGCTGCTTGCCCGAAATGAAGCGGGCCGCATCCAGCGTGTGGATCGCCATGTCGACCAGCAGCACATGCTCCATCTGCTCGCGGAAGCCACCGAAATGTGCGCCGACGAAGAAGTCGCAATGCACTGCGTTGAGCGTCCCGAGGGCGCCGCTCTCGATCGTCGCGCGGAGCCGGCGGACGCCCTCGTTGAACCGGCGGTTCTGGACGATGGCGTGGGTCTTGCCGACTTCGGCCGCGAGCGCCACGAGGTCGCGGGCGTCGGCGAGGCTCGTCGCCATCGGCTTTTCGGAGAGCACATGGCAGCCGTGCCGCAGCGCAATGGCGACCACGTCATGCCGGGCCCCGGGGATCACTACGTCGAACACCAGGTCCGGCCTGGTACCATCGAGCAGCGCCTCGAGGTCGGACTCGACCGCGGCGCGGCTGAGCCCGAACTCCGTTGCCAGGCGGTTTGCCGCGTCGATATTGATGTCGTTGAGCCCGACGATGCTGATGCGGTCGCTGAGAGCTGGCGTCTCGGCAATCGCCTTGAGCCAACCTCTGGACATAGCTCCGCATCCGGCCAGAACGGCACGATATGACAAGTTGATCCTCCCCACGAGGCGTCGGCGGCGCGTTGTCGCATTCTCGCCGAGCGAGTTCCGTAAACGTTTACGACGCTATATTCTACCTCAGTTCCGTGTCAATACGACTTTCGTAAACGTTTCCGGTCTTGCGGCAGGCTGGGGAGAAATGAGGGAAACATGAAGGGAATCAAGCAGCTGGCGGAGCAGCTCAACATTTCGATCGGCACTGTTTCGCGCGCCCTGAACGGTCGCCCCGATGTGAATGAAGAGACCCGCAAGCGCGTGCTTGAGGCGGCCGCGGAGTTCGGTTACGTGCCAAACCAGTCGGGCAGGAGCCTTCGCCAGGGCACCACCAACGCCATCGGTTTCATGATCGAATCCGGCGGCGGCATCGCCGGCAACTCCGACAACTTCTTCTTCGGGGTGTTCGACGGCGTGCAGAACGTGCTGAGCCGCCACCATCTCGACCTCGTGGTGCTGCCGTGCTCGACCGACGAGGATCCTGCCGCATATTTGCAGCGCATGGTGACGCGCCGCACGGTCGACGCGATGATCATTTCCGCCACGCACCGCCGGGACGAGCGCATCGAGCTGCTGAACAAGGCACAGATCCCCTTCATCGCGCTGGGTCGGTCCGGCACGCAGGGGCCGCACCCCTGGCTTGACCTCGATTTCGAAGGCGTCGCCAACCGCTGCATCGACCGGCTCGTCGCCAAGGGACATCGGCGCATCGCCGTGGGAGCGCCGAGTAACGACATCAACCTGAGCTTCGTCTATCTCGACGGCTACATGGCGGCGTTGAAGCGGCACGGCATCGCGTTCGACCCCAAGCTGGTGCTGCGCGTCGCCTCGTCGGAGCAGGGCGGCTACCAACTGGCGCATGATCTGCTCGCCATGGAGGAGCGGCCGACGGCGGTTGTGCTGGTCTATGAACTGCTGGCGTTGGGGCTCTATCGCGGGCTCAACGAGGCGGGCCTCGTGCCGGGACGCGACATGGCGATCATCGGTTTCCGCGAGAGCCTCGTGGCGAAGTTTCTTTCCCCCTCGCTCACCTGCTTTCGCATCTCGTTGCGCGACCTCGGCATTGCGCTGGGCGAGTCGCTGCTCGCCGCCATGCCGCCCTATGCCGACATCTACCCGCAGGGCATCGTCCACCGGGTTTGGCCAATGGAACTGGTGCCGGGCGAAAGCGACGCAATGGTGATCGGGGATTGACGGGCAGTGCCGCCCCGATCACGGGAACGCATCCGGCAATCAGCGGTTGAAGACCGCCAGCGATACGTCGGCGTAACGCTCGCTTAACACGCGATGTCGGAACCTGAGCGCCAATCAGGAGTGCTTTAATGGGTGCGACCGTGCTGGCGGCCTTGCTTGCCGGCGGATTGGGCTTGATCGCCGGAGGTTACTACTCGACGGTCGGCTGGATCGTGGTGGGTAGCCTGTTGCTGGTGACCACCGCCACCGCTTCGTTCGCCGCGCATGCCGACGTCGTCGCGACATTGGGCTGGATAGCGCTCTCGATCGTTGCGTTCAGTACCGGCCTCATGCTCGGCCTTATCATCCGTCGTCCCGTGGTCCTCAGTCCCGCGTGATTGCGTGGCCTCGAGCGCAGCTCACGGCTCCTCACGCGGCACGATGTCTTGCGTAGCGCGGATCATCTCCAACGAGAGGTACAGCGACCAGGCCTCACGCAAGTCGATGTGGCAGGCGCCGGCTCCGCCGATGGCGCGATCGCCACGTCAGCCGCCTGCAGTGGCAACGCGGCGAGTGACAGGCTCTGCTGCACGTCGTTCTCCGGTGGCAACGATCTCGACGAGAGACGCAACTTCAAGCTCACGCGACACAATAGCTGCACCTGTCAGCAACTGCCGCCATCGAGTTGGTCGGTCACCGTCTGGTAAGGATGATTTCCGCGCGAATGCGCGGCCCGCCCCCTATCTGGCGGGGTCAACGGATGCTATCGCCTTCCGTGGTATGCTTCTCCTTCCGGCCGCAACGGGACCTTAAGACGGCCATGGATTCGTTGTTTGGCGTTGGGCCAACGGTCCGCCAGCCCCGAGCAGCACGAGCTGACCAGCCTTCTACTCCACCGAGGCCTACAATCGATGACTGAAGCCACCCTGATCGTACCGGTAATCCTTGCAGGCGGGCAGGGGACCCGGCTCTGGCCGATGTCGCGTGCGGCTCGCCCCAAACAGTTCCTGCCGTTGACCGGCCCGACGTCGCTGTACCAGCAGACGCTGCGGCGCGTCGCCGACCCTTCACGCTATCACCCGGCGGTTATCGTCACCAATGCCGAGTATCGCTTCCTCGTCGCCGAGCAGGCGCAGGAGGCCGGTGTCGCGACGTCGGCCGTGCTGCTCGAGCCCGTCGCCCGCAACACTGCCGCCGCCATCGCCGCAGCCGCCCTCCATGTGCAGCAGGCTTTCGGCGACAATGCCGTGATTCACGTTCTCGCTTCCGACCATGCCGTCGAAGCCGACGACAACTACTGGTGGAGCGTCGATACCGCTGCTGCGGCGGCCCGGGCCGGCCAGCTTGTCACCTTCGGCATCACCCCCACCGCACCCGAAACCGGCTACGGCTACATCGAGGCCGGGTCAGAGCTCGGCAACGGTGTTCGTTCGGTTGCCCGCTTTGTCGAAAAGCCCAACCGCGCCACTGCCGAGGAGATGCTGGCGGCCGGCGGGTACTACTGGAACTCCGGCACCTTCATGCTGGGTGTCGCGAGCTTCCTCGGCGAGGTGGAGACGCTCGCACCCGAGAGCTTCGCCGCGGCGGCCGCTGCGGTTTCCGCCGCCAAGGCCGACCTCGATTTCATCCGCCTCGATGAGGCCGGCTTCAGCACAGCCCCCAACATCTCGGTCGACTATGCGATCTTCGAAAAGTCCAGGCAGGTGGTGCTGGTGCCGGTGACCTTTCCGTGGTCGGATCTGGGCGCCTGGGATGCAGTGTGGAAAGTGTCCGGCAAGGATGCGGCCGGGAATGTCGTCAGCAATGGCAACGCTACCCTCTCCAACACCCGCAACTCGCTGATTGTCTCCGAGCGGGCGCACATCGCCGTCGAAGGGCTGGAGGATGTCGTCATCATCGCCTCGGAAGACGCCATCTACGTCGGCCGGCTGTCGGAGGCACAGCAGGTTGGGCCGATGGTCAAGGTGCTGCGGGCCGATCCCGCCACCCAGGGCCTCACCGAGATCCACCGCACCGCCTATCGTCCGTGGGGCGGCTATTCCTCGGTGCTGAACGGGGATCGCTTCCAGGTTAAGCGCCTGTTCGTCAAGCCCGGCAAAAAACTCAGCCTGCAAAAGCACCACCATCGCGCCGAGCACTGGGTGGTGGTGAGCGGCACCGCCGAAGTCACTGTGGATGGCAAGGTGACGATGCTCACCGAGAACGAGTCCATCTACCTGCCGCTCGGTTGCGTGCATCGCCTCGCCAACCCCGGGAAAATCCTGCTCGAGCTGATCGAGGTGCAGACCGGCTCCTATCTGGGTGAGGATGACATCATTCGCATCGAGGACGAGTTCGGCCGCGCCTGACTTTGGTCGGTGGTTGCGACGAACCGCCATTGCCGCGCATAAAGGCTGCGGGTTCTTTCGGGGCTTTCGATGAAGATAACGATATTCGGCTCGGGCTATGTCGGCCTCGTCACCGGGGCCTGCCTCGCCGATGCGGGCAATCACGTCGTCTGCGTCGACATCGACACCGCCAAGGTAGCCCTGCTCAATAGCGGCCATGTTCCGATCCACGAGCCCGGGCTCGAGGCGATCATCGCCAGCAGCCGCGCCGCCGGACGCCTCTCCTTCACCACCGATGTCAGAGCTGCGGTCGAGCACGGCGAAGCGCTGTTCATCGCCGTCGGTACCCCTCCCGATGAGAACGGGTCGGCCGACCTCAAATACGTTCTCGCGGTGGCGCGCAGCATCGGCGAACACTTCACCGGATTCAAAGTGGTGGCGGACAAGTCCACAGTGCCGGTCGGCACCGGCGATCGCGTTGCCGAAGCCATTGCTGCCGAACTGCAGAAACGCGGCTTTGCCGCCGACCCGGACGAGCGCGCCCGCCTCGGCCAGCCTGATTTCACCGTCATCTCCAACCCCGAGTTCCTCAAGGAAGGCGCGGCGGTCGCCGACTTCAACCGTCCGGACCGCATCATCATCGGTGCCGACAGCACGCCGGCCGGCCGGCGCGGCCTCGAACTGATCCGCCAGATCTACGCGCCGTTCACCCTCAACCACGATCGCACCATGGTAATGGATGTCCGTTCGGCCGAGTTCACCAAGTATGCCGCGAACGCCATGCTGGCGACGCGCATCTCGTTCATGAACGAACTCGCCAATCTCGCGGAGGACCTCGGCGCCGACATCGAGCTGGTCCGTCGCGGCATCGGCTCGGACCCGCGCATCGGCTACAGCTTTCTCTATGCCGGCACGGGCTACGGCGGCAGTTGCTTCCCCAAGGATGTGAGCGCGCTTCGGCGCACCGCAGCAGAGCATGGGCGCGAGTTGGGCATCCTTGCCGCTGTCGAGGCCGCCAACACGGCGCAGAAGGAAGTCCTGGGGGCCAAGATCCGGGCCCGTTTCGGCGAGGACCTCACCGGGCTGACCTTCGCCATCTGGGGCCTGTCGTTCAAACCCAATACCGACGACATGCGCGATGCGCCCAGCCGGGTGCTGATCGCCGAGCTTGTCCGCCGCGGCGCCTCGATCCGAGCCTACGATCCCGCGGCGATGGCCGAGGCGAAGCGCGTGCTAGCGCTCGATCTCGGCGGCGACATCGAAAGGGTCGAGTTCGCGGTGTCCGCCATGGCAGCCATCGCAGGCGCCGATGCGCTGGTCATCGTCACCGAATGGAAGGCCTTCCGGAGCCCTGATTTCGCCGCGCTCGCCAGAGGCCTCGAGCGAAAGGCGATCTTCGACGGCCGGAACCTCTACGAACCCTCCGTGGTCGAAGGCGCCGGGCTCGCCTACTTCCCTATCGGTCGGCGCCAGATATCCTGAGCCCGGCCGATACGGCGACGCGCAAGCCCGCCGCACCACCCCCACTAGTGCAGTTCGGCCAGCCGCTTCTCGCCTGCTTCGATGCGGAACGGCAGCACGTTCTCCAGTGGCGGCAATGGGCAGACCGCGAACTCGGTAAAGGCGCAGGGCGGGTTGATCGCCTTGTTGAAGTCGAGCACGATGCTGTTCTCGGTGACCTCCTCACCATAGAGGAAGCGCGACGCCGGATAGGTGGAATCGCGCGAGGTCGGGTCGCGGATCACGAATTGCGGCGCTTCCGGCGTGCCATGCGTGGCGATCAGCTCGTAGGTCTTGCCCTCGCGGGTGAACACCGCCTTGTGCGTCACCGCGACGCCGGTGCGGATATTGCCGGTGGTATCGACATCCATTTCCATCGGCGCCTCGAACGGCACCCACTCGGCGACGATCCGCCAATCCTGCTCTGCCGGAAAGTACTCGATACCCCGGAATGCGGCAGGTGCCGTTGACGCGGTGTCGCGGATGCGCAGGGCGTTGTCGCCGTTGACCGTGGTGATCTCGCACAGCAGGCTGCCCAACTGGAATTTCGGCGGGCTCTTCTTGTTCGGCGTGAGGTGGATCGGCTCGCCATCGGTCGGCTTGAACGTCACCGTACCGTCGGCTTCCTGCGTCACCGTCCCCAGATGCGCCGGGCCGGCGGAGAGCACGATGTCGTTGTCCTCGGCAGTGCCGACCCTCGCCGTGCCGGGATCGAGCACGAACCGGCCGATGATGTTGAGCCAGCCATTCGGCGCCTTGAGGTTGCTGAGGCGCTTCGCCTTCCAGGCGTCGAGCGCGGCGAGATAGTCGGCAGTCGTGGTCATTGGCGTCGTCCTTGGGTCAGGCAGGCATGCGGGGCACACTGCCGAGCAGCTTCCCCGTATAGGGATGTTGGGGGTCGGCGAGGATTTTGCGAGTGGCGCCGGCCTCGACGATCCGGCCTTTTTCGAGGATCACCATCTCGTCGCAGAGCGCCGCCACGACGCCGAGGTCGTGCGACACGAACACCAGCGTCATGTCGGCTGCCAACTGCTGCAGCAACTGGACGATGCGGATGCGGGTCGAGAGATCGAGCGCGCTCACGGCCTCGTCGGCCAGCAATAGTTTCGGCTTGGCGACGATGGCGCGGGCGATGGCGATGCGCTGTCGCTGCCCGCCGGAGAACTCGTGCGGATAGCGCCCGAGGATACCCGGCTCCAGCCCCACCGAAACCACCGCCGCCTCGACCAGCGCGCGCCGATCCCCCGGGATGCCGAGCGAGCGCAGTGGCTCCGAGACGATACCGAGCACATCCTGGCGTGGGTCGAGCGAGGAGTACGGGTCCTGGAACACCGCCTGCACCTGCTTGCGATAGTCCCGCATGAAGCTGCCGCGGCGCGTATCGAGGGGGGCGCCATCGAAGCGAATCTCCCCCGAGCTCGGTCGAGTCAGGCCCAGCAGCAGCCGCAGCAGGGTGGTCTTGCCCGATCCGGATTCTCCCACCAGCCCCACACTGGCGCCGGGACGGATCTCGAGCGACACCCCGTCGAGTACCAGCCGATCGCGGCTATAGCCGAAGCTCACATTGTCGACGCTGACTAGGCTCACGGTGTGCCCTCCAGCGCGTCGTCGAACGCCTTGGCGGCCGCCACCAGCGCGCGGGTATAGCCGTGCTGCGGCGCGCCGAACACTTGGCGCACCGGTCCGATCTCTACGGCCACGCCCCGCTGCATCACCACCACCCGCTCGACGATCTCCGCCACCACCGGCAGGTCATGGCTGATGAACAGCAGCGCCATGCCGCGCTCCCGCACCAACCCATCGAGCAGCTTCAGGATTTCCGCCTGCGTCGTCACGTCGAGCGCCGTCGTCGGCTCGTCGGCAATCAGCAGTTGCGGCCGGCACGCCAGCGCCATGGCAATCGCTACGCGCTGCCGTTGCCCTCCGGAGATCTCATGCGGATAGGAACGGGCGATCCGTTCGGGCTGGGGCAGGGCCACCTGCTCGAGCAGCGCCAGCACCTCGCGGTTGAGCGCGCTGCCTGCCAGTTCGCGCCCGTCGCGCCTCGCCCGCCGCCGTAGCGGTTCCGCCACCTGCTGTTCGGTCCGCAGCAGCGGGTCGAGCGCCGTCAGCGGCTCCTGGAACACGAACGCCGCCACCGTGCCGCGCAAGCTGTTCAGCGTCCGCTCCGGGGCTCCGATCACCTGCTGCCCGCCAAGTGTGACCGAGCCCGTCGCGGCGATGGCGCGCGGCAGCAACCCGGTCGCCGCCATCGCGGTCAGCGATTTGCCCGAACCGCTCTCCCCGATCAGCCCCAACCGCTCGCCGGGAGCGATCGAGAAGGAGAGGTCGGTGACCAGCGGTTTGCCATCGACGGTTAGGTTGAGATCCTGAATCTGCAGAAGTGGCTGCATCTATGCCCCACCCACCGGCGTCATCCCCGCGAAGGCGGAGACCCAGTTGCGATCCATCCACGTCACCGCATGTCGCAGCATCCCACTAGGTTCCCGCCTTCGCGGGAATGACGCCGGTGCAAGGCAGCAACGGGTAGGCGAAGTGCACCTCATCGCGAAACCCTCCGCGTCGGGTCGCCGATATCGCGCAAACCGTCGGCAAGAAGGTTCACCCCGATCACCAGCGACACCAGGGCAATGCCGGGCGCAATCGCCCCGATCGGCGCCGTGTAGACCGTGCCTTGCGCCTCCTGCAGCAGCCGGCCCCACGAGGCGTTCGGTGGTGGGGCGCCCAGCCCGAGATAGCTGAGCGACGCTTCGGCGATCGCGGCCAGCCCGAACTGCAGCGCAAAGTTGACCGACAGGGTCGGCCAGATATTGGGCAACACGTGCTGGAGCACGATGCCGGGCCAGGAAGTGCCCGAGGTCCGTGCCGCCGTGATGTAATCCATCAGCAAGACCCGCTTGGCGAGGATGCGGGTCAGCCGCGCGACGATCGCCGACAAGGCGATGCCGAGCGCCAGGATCGCCGTGCCGAGGCTGGCCGTGTCGCTCGCCGCCACCACCAGCATGGCAATGAGCAGCGTGGGGAAGGCGATGAGGATGTCGAGCGTCGCCGCCAGTGCATCATCGAGCAGGCGCGTTGCGAACGCCGCCAGCACACCGAGCGTCACCCCGATCAGCCCGCCGATCGTCACCGCGCCGATGCCGACGATCAGCGCGATGCGCGAACCGATCATGATCTGGGTGAAGAAGTCCCGTCCCAGCCGGTCGGTGCCGGCCCAGTGCTCCCACGATGGCGGCGCAAGGCGCCCGCCGGTCAGCGCTGTCGGGTCATACGGAGTCCACACCAGCGTCAGCAGTGCCACCGCGATATGCATGCCAACCAGCAGCAGACCAAGCCATAGCGTCAGCGATCCACGTGCGCGCGGCGCGATTGCTATTGCGGTGCTCACGGCGCACCAGCCCGACCGCGCAGCCGCGGATCGATGAAGCGCTGCAAGAGGTCGGCGGCAAAGCCGATCAGCAGCACCAGGAGCGTCGAAATGAACAGCACGCCCTGCACATTGGGATAATCACGCTGCTGGATGGCGAGCAGCAGCATCGAGCCGAGACCCGGCAGGGCAAAGACTTTCTCCACCACCACTGCGCCGAGGAAGGTGGTCGCCAGCTCGATGCCGAGGATCGAGATCACCGGCACCGCGCCATTGCGGACGCCGTGCCGCACCAGCGCCTCGGTGAAGCCCGAGCCCAGCGCCCGCGCCGTGCGGATATAGTCGCTCCCGAGCACATCCTGGGTCGCCGAGCGCACATAGCGCAGCAGCGACGCCGCGATCACCAGCGCCACGGTGAGCACCGGCAGCGCCAGCGCGACGGCGGCCTCGCCGAAATTGGCCCACCCCTTCAGCGGAAAGCCGCCCGAAGGGAACAGCCGGAGGTTGATGGCGAAAATCGTGACGATCAGGATGCCGAGCCAGAACACCGGAATGGCGATCCCCAGCTGGCTGACGATCGAGATCGCCGCCCCGTACCAGCGGTCCGCCTTCACCGCCGCGACGATCCCGAGCGGCAGCGCAATGACGATGGCGAGCAGGAAGCCGAGGATGGTCAGCGGCACCGTCACGCTCAGCCGGTTGCCGATTTCCTCGAGCACACTCGCCTTGCTGACGAAGGAGGTGCCGAGGTCGAAACGCGCCAGGTTGCCGATGAAGCTGACGAATTGCGTCAGCAGCGGCTGGTCCGAACCCACCTGCGTCCGCGCCGCCGCGATCTGCGCCTCGGTGGCGCCGACTCCGAGCAGGGCATTGGCCGGGTCGCCCGGCAACAGCCTGAGCAGCACGAACAGTACGATTGCCGCGATCAGCAGCGACAGCAGCAGGATGGCAAGGCGCCGGAGGAGGTAAGTGAGAATGGGAGTGTGGCCTTCAGTCTTGTGGTTGCCCACCTTATCGCGCCCCACCCACCGGGTCATTCCCGCGCAAGCGGGAAACTCTGTTTGAGATGCCGCAGCAGAAAACAGAGATCCCCGCTTTCGCGGGGATGACACCGAGGTTGATGGCAGGCTGGATGAGGGCGGCGACGCGCGCCGCCCCCCAAAGCTCACTTCGCCTTCTGGATGCCGTAGGCGAAGAACTGCGAGTTCAGCCCATTCACCGGGTAGCCGGTGACATTGGCGGCCGACACCACGATCTGCGGATAGAGATAGAGCCAGTTGCTGGCCGCATCCTCGGCGATGAGCTTGTTGGCATCGGTGAGCCTGGCCACCTGGTCGGCCTCGCTCGGGGCGGCTTCGGCGTCGGCGATCAGCTTCACCACCTCGGGGTTGTTGTAGCCCCAGTAGAAGTCAGGGTTGCCGTAGAACACGATGTCGCGGTGGTTGACGTGCTCCTGCAGCGTCGCCTGGAAGTCGTGCGCCTTGTAGATCTTCTCGTACCACTCGTTGGCGGTGATGATGTTGATGTTCACCTTTACGCCGACCTTGGCATACTCGGCCTGCAGGAACTGCGCGACGATCGGGTGCGGATCGTAGTCGGGCGTATCGAGCGTGAACTCGAAGCCATCGGGGTAGCCGGCTTCGGCCAGCAGCGCTTTGGCCGCGTCGACGTCATAGGCATCGACACCGGTGAGATCGACATACCACGGGTCGGTCGGCGGCACGAACGAGCCGATCAGCGTGCCGTACTCGCCCCAGATCGAATTGAGCAGCTTGGCCTTGTCGGTGGCCTTGGCCAAAGCCTTGCGCACCTTGACGTTGTCGAACGGCGCGACACGGTCGTTCCAGGCGAGGAGCTCCTTGGTGGTCGATGCGCCTTCAGTCACCGTGAAGGCCGGGTTGCCGGCGAACTGGGCCAGCGAGTCCGGGCTCTGCACCGAAGTGATCACGTCCACCGCATTGGTCAGCAGCGCATTGTTCAACGCCGTCGCGTCGGTGAAGTAGGTGTAGATCACTTCGCCATTGCTCGGCGCAGTGCCCCAGTACTTGTCGTTGCGGGCGAGTGCCAAAGCCGAACCGCGGCGCCATTCGCCCAGCGTGTAGGGGCCGGTGCCGTCTTCGCTCGCCGTGATGTCGGTCGCCTTGTCGTTGACGATCCACACATAGCTGAGGTTGTAGGGCAGCGAGATCGAGCGGGTCGAAAGCGTGATCACCACGGTCTGATCGTCCGGCGTCTCGATGCCGGTGATGGTCGAAAGGCTCTTCTTGCGCGAACTCTTCGAGGCTTCGGCGGTGACGCGCTCGATCGAGTACTTCACGTCGGCAGCGGTCAACGGGTCGCCCGAGTGGAAGGTGACGCCCGGCTTCAGCTTGAAAGTGTAGGTCAGCCCGTCATCGCTGGCGCTGTAGCTGTCGACGAGCTTGGGCTCCACGGCGCCCGCATCGGTCAGCTGGAACAGCGCCTCGTAGACGTTGCCGTTGAACGCCTCGTTGATGCCCTGGCCGGCGCCGGCCGTATTGTCGAGGTTCTGCGGCTCATAGAGCGAACCGATGCGGATCGTCGCATTGGCATCGAACTCCTGCGCCAGGGCGAGCGGCGCCACGGCAACGCTGCCCAGCAGCGCTGCGGCGACCAGCGCGCGGCGGATGGAAATCTGGTTCATTCGGGGAACTCCTTGTTAGTGCGTGGACCGGCATGATGAAAGCGGTCTCACATTGTCATCTGTGTACCCTGTCAAGCGGCAAAACCCTATGCTTCGGCCAGCCAATTCGATCTGCCGGGCTGCGCGGTGGCGAAACGCTCTTCGAGCGCTGGAGCAGAACTGAAAATCTCGTTCCGATTGCCGCCCGAGGCCCTCGTCGCTGCGCGAGTGCCAGCCACTCGGCGACCTGATGAGCCTAAGCAGCGCGACCACGTCGGCGACCCAACTGAGTTGACGCTCCTGACTTTGGCAGTGTTTTGTTCTCGTCGCCCAGTGATCGCCTCGATGGCAGGCTGCCGCTGTCTATCCGTATTTGCCATTGTCGAAAGTTGGTATCTCACGTCCTGTGGTATGCCGTATGCCGTATGCCGTATGCCGTATGCTGTTGTCGTTGCACGAGGATTTACATCATGAAAGCTGCATTGGTCTGCGGCGCCGGCGGCTTTATCGGGAGCCATATGGTCAAGCGATTGAAGGCCGAAGGACACTGGGTCAGGGGCGTCGACCTGAAGTTTCCGGAATTCTCCGAGACCCAGGCCGATGATTTCGTGATCGGGGACCTTCGTGACCGAAGCGTCGTCGACCGCGTAATCGACCGCCGCTTCGATGAGATCTACCAACTGGCAGCGGACATGGGCGGCGCCGGGTATATCTTTACCGGTGAGCACGACGCCGAGATCATGCACAACTCGGCGACGATCAACCTGAACGTCTCCGACAGCGCCTACAAGCGCAACAACGCCAAGGTCTTCTATTCATCTTCGGCATGCATGTATCCCGCCTACAACCAGGAAGATCCCGGCAATCCCAACCTCGCTGAGTCGAGCGCTTACCCGGCTGCACCGGACAGCGAATATGGGTGGGAGAAGCTGTTCTCGGAGCGATTGTTCCTCGCCTACAATCGAAACTTCGGCATGAGCAACCGCGTCGCCCGCTACCACAACATCTTCGGGCCGCAGGGAACCTGGACCGGAGGCAAGGAAAAGGCTCCCGCCGCGGTCTGCCGCAAGGTTGCCCAGGCCAACAACAACGGCGAAATCGAGATCTGGGGCGATGGCCACCAGACGCGCTCCTTCCTCTACATTGACGAGTGTCTCGAAGGCACCATCAGGCTCACGCGCTCCACCTTCGAGGGACCGGTCAACATCGGCTCCGATGAGATGGTGACCATCAATCAACTGGTAGACATCGTCTCCGACATCGCCGGCAAGACCCTGCACAAGCATCACATTCCTGGTCCGCAGGGCGTACGCGGACGAAACTCCGACAACCGCCTCATTGAGGCGACGTTAGGGTGGCGCCCCTCGGCATCATTGCGTTCAGGGTTGGAGACAACCTACGCATGGATCGAACAGCAGGTCCTTCGCAATGCAAACTGAGCGGCGGTAGGGGAGCAGGGCGACATGGACGTCATTCCCCCGATGGAAATTCCTGGCGTCCCGGTGAGCGTTGTCGATATGACTGCGTCGCTTGTGGGGGGCTCCAGCCGATCAAGACGGATGCCATGACGCCTGCAGCCGATGGGACTGCTGGTGCGTAATCGCGGACATTGTGTCTGGTTACGAAGCAACGGCCCGTGGGTGCAGATCTTCGAGGTTACCCATCGCGACGCACGCTGCGCCCATTGGGGGCAGCGTCTGCGGTAGGTTGGCCTGCGAGCGCAGTTCAGGGGGAGAAGAAGAAGAATGGGCGGGGGCGATACGCAACGCGTTCTGGTCACCGGCGGCGCCGGCTTTCTGGGCAGTCACCTTTGCGACCGGCTGATTGACGCCGGACACGATGTCGTCTGCGTCGACAACTTCTATACCGGCAGCAAGGACAACATCCGTCACCTCATCGGTAACCCACGCTTCGAGCTGCTGCGGCATGACGTGACGTTTCCGCTCTATGTCGAGGTCGATCGCATCTTCAACCTGGCGTGCCCAGCTTCGCCGATCCACTACCAGCGCGACCCGGTGCAGACGACCAAAACCAGCGTGCACGGCGCCATCAACATGCTGGGGCTCGCCAAGCGGCTCAGGGCTCGCATCCTGCAGGCGTCCACCAGTGAAGTTTATGGCGATCCCGAAGTTCACCCCCAGACGGAGGACTATTGGGGCAGGGTCAATCCGATCGGCACGCGCGCCTGCTATGATGAAGGCAAGCGCTGTGTTCTTCGACTACCACCGCCAGCACAAGCTCGACACCAAGGTACTGCGGATCTTCAATACCTATGGACCTCGCATGCAGCCCGACGACGGTCGCGTGGTGTCGAACTTCATTGTTCAGGCGCTGAAGGGCGAGCCCATAACCATCTACGGCGATGGCAAGCAGACCCGCAGCTTCTGCTACGTCGATGACCTGATCGAGGGGATGCTGCGCCTGATGGAAACGGGGCCCGACTTCCCCGGCCCAATCAACATCGGCAACCCCGGTGAGTTCACCATGACTGAACTGGCCGAAGTGGTCGTTCGCCAGACCGGCAGCAGGTCGCCGATCGTCTACCTGCCTTTGCCGGCTGACGATCCGCGCCAGCGACGCCCTGATATTTCGCTGGCCCGCGAGAAACTGGGCTGGTCGCCCGCCATTGCGCTCGAAGAGGGCATCGGACGCACCATCGCGTATTTCCGCACCGTGGTTGCGGCCTGATCATGCGGGTCGCAGTGATCGGTGGCGCCGGCAACATCGGCAGCCACACCGCCAAGGCGCTGGCGGTCCGCTGGGCCAGCCGTATCCGCTGATTTTCCTGTTCCCATCCGCCCCCCGCGATAAGCTCACAGCTCATTACTGCGAGTGAGTCCCGATGAGCATTTCCTACGACGCCATCCTTGCCGACATGGTCACTGTCGCGCGCGAGGCTGGAGCCCTGACGCAAGGTTATTTCAAGCGCTTCCGCGACATCGAAATCGGCATCAAGGGGCCGGCGGATTTCGTCTCCGACGCCGACAAGGAATCCGAGCTGCTGATCCGCAAATTCCTGTTCGAGCGTTATCCGGACTGGAGCTTCACCGGCGAGGAATTCCCACCGGTCGACAAGGCCGACCAGGAGTATCGCTGGCTGGTCGATCCGATCGACGGCACCACCAACTTCATCAACGGTATGCACTACACCATCTCGCTCGCGCTCCGTCGCGGCAACGAGACGGTGGTCGGCGTGCTCTACAACCCGCCAGCCGACGAGATGTTCACTGCCATCGCGGGGCAGGGCAGCTTTCTCAACGGCGAGCGGCTGAAGGTCTCCGAGCAGACCGAGATCGGGCTGATGAATATCGGCACCGGGCTACCGACACCCGGGCTGTCGCTCTATCCCGGTGCCTATGAGCGGCTCGACGCCATCCGCGCCCCTGTCGGCGCCGTGCGCATCGTCGGCAGCGCCGCCAACTCCTGCGCCTATGTCGCAATGGGCCGGCTCACTGGCTATTACGAAGAGACTGGTTTCACCGACACGGCAGCCGGTATCCTGTTCGTCCAGGAAGCCGGCGGCATCGTCACCGATTGGTGGGGCAGGGGCCCGGAATACTACGAGCAGACCGGCGCCATGATCGTCGCCAACAAGGCGACGCATGCGTATCTGATCGACAAGCTGAAGGATGTGCCCAAGAAGGAAACCAAGCACCCCAAGGGGGTGTGAGGGACGAACACCAGCCTCTCGGTCATCTCCCCCCGTGCGGGGGAGAAAGCGAAAACTTGAGCTTAGCGAAGCTAAGTCCTTAGTTTTCGCAAGAGGGGGGCCGTTTGAGGCACCGTGCCCTCCACGTCCCCCCTCTTGGAATTTCTAAGGCTTAGCCAAGAAGCTAAGCCCAAGAAATTCCATTCTCCCCCGCACGGGGGGAGATGGCCGAGAGATCGGGGCTCACCCCAGCGCCGCCGCCACCCCTTCCGGATCATCCGTGGTGATCTGATCCACTTTCAGCTCGAGCAACCGCCGCACGACCGCCATCCCCTCTTCGTCCGCCCGCTGCACCGTGTAGGCATCGATCCTGCGACCATGCGCGTGGAACGCGCCGATGATATCGAACCCGTCACGGTCGGCCTCGAGCACCAGCCGGTATTCAAGATAGTCGAGCTCCGATTTCGGCGACGCCGCCACCGCGTCCGCGACGAAGGCGGGGTAATCGCGCGTCGCCAGCAGCCGCTCCATCGCCCCCTTGTGGCAGGGGTCGTAGCCGATCCTGAGGCCGGGCGTGCTGTCGGTCAGGATCCGCACCGACTCCGCGTCTCCGGACGAGAGGATGAAATGCGGCGCCACCGGCCCCAGCGCCCGCGCGAAGTTCTCAATCACTTCGGGGTTGAGCGCTGCCGCGTCTTCCTTGTAGTCGAGCTGCAGCAATCCCTCGGGATGCGCGCCGTCGCGGGCGATCAGCGCCGCGAGGTCTTCGAGCAGCATCACCTTGTCGTCGATCGGCTGGCCGTCATTGTCGCGCAGGTGGAGCCCGCGCAGTGTCGCCGCCGATGTCTCGCGCACCAGGCCGCTGCCGGTGGTTTCGCGCTCCAAAGACAGGTTGTGCAGCACCGCCATGCCGTTATCGGCGTGGATCACCAGATCCACCTCGACACTGGCGCCCAGCTGCATGCCCTCGATGATCCGGCGTCCGGTGAACACCGGATCTGTGCCTCTGCGACGTCCGCGGTGCCACTTGAAGAACGTGCGGTGACCCGCACGGGTCACCGAAATCGCGTCGGCCATTAGTTGCTCCGGTGGATTGCCGCGTTGTCGCGATAGGCCGCAAACGCCCTCGGCTTCAGATCGATCGGCTGGCCATGCGACCAGTCCCGCGCTTCGCTGGTCATGGATTTGAGCCGCGTGCCATCCGGCAGCTCGATATCGACGATGGCGTGCGTGCCGTAGTCGGTGACGCGATGGATTGTTGCCATCCCGGGGCCGTTGGCCGAAACGATCTCGAGCGCCTCGGGGCGCACTGCCAGCGTCGCCGCGCCGTCGCCCACCGGCAGCGGCACGGTGAAGCCCGAATGCGTGAACGTGCCATTGGCCACAGTACCCTCGACGAGGTTCATCGTGCCGATGAAGCCCGCGACGAACGGCGTCGCCGGTTCGCGATAGACCACGTCCGGCCGCGCCGCCTGCTCGGTCCGCCCGTCGCGCATCACCACGATCCGGTCGGCCAGCGCCAGCGCTTCGTCCTGGCCGTGCGTCACGAACAGCGTGGTGATCTTCAGCCGCTGCTGGATGTCCCGAACCTCTTCGCGAAGCCGTTCGCGCAAGTGCTGGTCGAGTGACGCAAACGGCTCGTCGAGCAGCAGGATTTTCGGCTCCAGCACCAGCGAGCGCGCCAGCGCCACGCGCTGCTGCTGGCCGCCTGACAGCTGGTTGGTGGCGCGATGGCCATAACCGCCGAGCCCCACCAGCTCGAGTACCGCCTCGACCTTGCGCTTGATCTCGGCTTCCGGCAGGCGTCTGAGCTTCAACCCGAAGGCCAGGTTCTTGAACACGTTCATATGCGTCCACAGCGCATGACTCTGGAACACCATGCCGGTGGGACGTTTCTCAGGCGGCACTCGCGTCACGTCCTCGCCGTCGATCTCCACATGGCCAGAGGTCGGCGTTTCGAAACCACCGATCATGCGCAAGAGGGTCGATTTGCCCGAGCCCGAGGGCCCGAGCAGGCACACCAGTTCGCCATCGCCGACGGTCAGGGTGAAGTCGTCCACCGCCTTGGTCGTGCCGAAGGCTTTGGTTACGTCTCTGATTTCGAGCACGGACATGCGAGAATTCCTTATCCGCCAAAGCCCTTGGCAAAACTGCCCGAACTGATGACGCGGCGCGCGAACAGAAGCGCGATGAAGCTCGGCACCCAGAGCAGCACGGAAAGCACCGCGCCATACTGGATCACCGGCTGGTTGTTGATGAAGCTGATCATCAGCACCGGCAGGGTGCGGATCTGCGGCGCGCCGATCAGCCAGGCGCCTTCGGTCTCATAAAAGGTGCCGACGAAACTCAGGAGGATCGCCGCCGCGATGGTCGGCCCGGCTTGCGGCAGGGTGATCGACCAGAACACCCGGAACGGTCCGGCGCCCACATCGCGTGCTGCCTCTTCCATGCGCCGATCTACCGACTGGAAAGCGGCCACCGGGATCCAGATCATGAACAGCAGCGTGCCCACCAGTTGGATCAGCACCACCCCCCAGAACGTTCCGATGAGATTGAGCTGCAGGAAGATGCCGGCGATGGCGACCAGCAGGCCGAACTTGGGGAAGGCATGCCCGGCAAGAAACGAGAAGAACAGGATGTTCCGCCCCGGAAAGTCCATCCGCGCGAAGGCATAGGCCGCCGGCAGGCAGATCATCGCCGACAGTAGCGTCACCACCGTGGCGAGGCTCAGGCTCATGGTGATCGAACTCCAGACATCGGCCCGCGCCAGCGTCTGCTGCCAGAACCTCAGCCCGAACTCCTGCGGGATCACCGAGGGGAAGCGCCACACATTGGTGAAGGCCCAGGTGCCCACCACCAGCAGCGGGAAGACGATGACGATGGTCAGCGCCAGGGCAAAGAAAATGCCGGTCCAGTCGATGCGTTTTTCTACGAGCGCGCGCGCCATCTTACGGGGTCCGGTTCTTGGCGACGGAGCGGACGTAGAACAGCCCGAACACGATACAGAAGCAGAAGGCGATCACCGCTTGGGTGATGGCGTTGGTCGGATCGTTCAGGTCGCGGAAGGTCCGCTGCATGAACGGCCCCATCATTTCCGGCGCGGCGGGACCCAGCACGTAGGGCAGCGTGAAGGCTGAAAAGATCCCGAGCACGGTGAAGCTCACGGCGACGAGGATGGAATTGGAAATGCGCGGCAGGATGATGTGCCAAAGCAGCGCAAAGCGCCCCGCGCCGACATCGCGCGCCGCCTCGATCGCCTGGTTGGAGACGTTCCCCAACCCCGAGAGGAGGATCAGGACGGTCAGCGGAATATTGTCCCAGACCAGCCCGATCACCGGTCCCCATGGGGTGAGATAGGGGGTGCGGATCTTCGGCAGGCCAACCGAGTTGAGCAGCAGATCCACCGTGCCGTTCGGGCCCAAGACGCGGATGATCGCGTAGCTCAGGATGATCGAAGGCACGAACATGGGAAAGATCGCGAGGCCCTGCACATAGGCGGCGAGCCGCCCCTTGGCGAAGCGCAGGTAAAGCGCGATCGGCAGGCAGATCAGCACCAGCAGCAAAGCGCAGACGCCCGTGGTCCACAGCGTCACGCTGAGGTTGTTGAGGCTATACTGGTCGGTGAAGAAGAATGTGTAGGTCTCGAGCGAAAAGCTTCGCCCCGTCCCGCCATCATTGGGCAGCCAGATGGTGCGCCCGATGGCGGATATGATCGGCCAGATGATCATCCAGCCGACCAGGAACACCGGAATGGCGACCAGCAGGAGGCCCGTGAGCCCCCTGCGAGTCTTTGTTCCGACGATGTCGCTTGTGGCGCTCAGGCTCACGCGTTGCGGTCCACGTTGGGAGCAACATTGCGATACCAGCCATCGTTGATGGCCTTCTCCCACTCACCGGCCGGGAAGGACGGGATGGTGGTCGGGATCACGTCGGCATATTTCTGGCGCAGGTCCTGGCTAACATAGTCCCAGCCGACGCCCGGGAAGCCGCCCAGTTCGCTGAGCACAGCCGACTGGATCTCTTCGGAGAGCACGAAGTCGACGAGCTTGAGCGCAGCATCCTTGTTGACGCCGTTGGACAGGACGACCGAACGGGAGAAACCGCCGGGCAGGGCGAGATCCTGCAGTTGAACGAGGCCGGTGGTCTCGGGCAGCACGCCGGTGTTGATTGCCGAGATCGCCTGGTCGGACCAGGCCGGGATCATCGTGACGGCGCTCTGGCCCAAGAGCTGCAGCGACGGTGTGTTGCCGCCGGTATAGGCGCCATTGTCGAACAGCGAGCCCGCAATATCCTTGAGAATATCCCAGGCTGGGTTCAGCGCCTTCTCGGCCGCTTCTGCCGTGAAGTTATCGGTGGTGAACGCCTTCGGGTCCTTGCCGTTGGCTTCATAGATGGCGCGGCGGACGAAGTTGCCGCCCGAACCGCCCTTGTCGGGGCGGTTGTAGATGAACTGGCCGGGATTGGCCTTGATCCAGGCGACAAGGTCAGCCCAGGTCTTCGGCACATTGGCCGGGTCGAGCTTGGTGGTGTCGTAGGCGAGCAGCACCTGCGAACCGCGATAGGGCACCGAGTAGTCGGTGTCGATGCCGAGCGGATTGACCTTGGACCAGTTCGACAGTCCGGCTTCCTTGAGGTTCACGTAGAGGCCGGCCTCGATAGCGCCGGCCGGGAGGCGGGGCTCGCCCGACTCGAAATAGTCGGCCTGCGGATCGGTCTTGGTCTGCAGCGCAGCGAGGGCGCGGTCGGCGATCGCCAACTGACCAGCGCTGTCGCCTGCGTCCACGAGGTTGAGGAGCACGCCGGGGTTGGCTGCCTCGAACTTCGGCTTCACCACGTTGGTCCAGAAGTCGAGGATGTTGGTATCCGACGAGGTGTACCAGTCGATCTTGCCGGCTTCGGCAAAGGCCAGCCTCGGCAGCAGCACCATGCCGGCGGCTGCGCCGCCGACCGAAAGCATAAACGCACGACGTTTCATCGTTGTCTCTCCCAGGTTCGCCTGCGGGCCATCCCGCGGCAGGTCAATCTGACGCCGACCGTGGGGACCAGACTAATCTCGGTGGGCCCGCTGGCAAGCGAAAAATGGAACGGAAATTCCATTGTGACAGCGCACGCCTGATTTATTCCGCGCGCCTGTTCCAGCCGCTTAAACCGCACTCCCATGACATCAGGATGACAGTGGAAGAACCCCGGTTTCCGGGGCTTTCAGGGCATTGATGACGTCAGTTTTGCGACAGGAAGTGACGGCCGACCTCGGCGAACAACTCGAGGTCCTTGAGAGAGTCTGTCAGCAACGTCTTGGGCTTTTCCCCAGTTGTCACCGCATGGTGGAAGGCGCCGAGCTCCACGCGGAAAGCATCCTCGTAGAACGGCCCGATGATCTCGGTGCCGGTGGAGTGCTGGTCCGAGGTGGTGATCTCGAGCCTGGTGGGCAGGTTCCGCACATACGGGGTGTCGTAGTTGATCTTGAAGTGCTGGTTCAGCGTCAGCACTTCGATGCCCGCATCGAACCGGGCAACATCATGGATCACCGCTTCATAGAGCGCGGTGAAACTGCCGTAGTCGAACATCACGAGGACGTTCTCGCCGCGGTGCTGCCGTGCCGCCGCCACCGCGTTCGGCGCGCCGAAAAGTTCGCGCATCGCTGAAAAGCTGTGCGACGAAAGCCCGGTGAGCACCTGGTAGGCCCGCAGTTGATCCGGCCGCGCCTCGCCCATCACCGATTTCAGCAGCGCCTGGGTCTGCGCCCGCCCTTCGGCGATCGCCTCGGCCGGCACGTCGTCGGGCCGGAAAATGTTGCGCGTTTGATCGACGAAGAACTGGCTTTCGCGGATCAGGTCGCGGATCCGGACGTGCCGGATCTCCTCGCGCGGCGGCAGCCGTTCTTTGAGCGCCGTGAACGCCGGCGCGAAGCGCCGCATGTAGCCGACGAACACTGTCTTGGTGTTGCTCTTCTCGAGCTCCAGCAGCGGCTTCAGCTCGGCTGCGGTCAGCGCCGCCGGCTTCTCGATGAACACGTGCTTGCCGGCCCGGATGGCTTTTTCGAGCAGCGGTGCATGCAGGAAATCCGGCGTCAGGATGAACACCGCATCGAGCGTCGGGTCGGCGATCAGCGCCTCCGCCGACGCATGCCGCGTCTTCACCCCGTAGCGCTCCGCCACATGCGCCATGAGGCTGGGGGAGACATCGGTCACCGCTGCGATCTCGAAGCGCTGGTCGTCCGCGAGCAGCGGCAGATGCATCAGCTGCGCGACTTCACCGAGGCCAACGAGGCCAACCCTGAGCTTTGCCATCACGCGATCGCCTGCATGTACACGTAGTTGCGCTTGGCCAACTGCAGCGGCGTTTCCGTCGCATGCTCGGCCACGTCCTGTTCGACGACGATCGGCCCGTCAAAGCCTTTGGCGTCGAGGAAGCGCATCACCGCCCGGATATCGACTGCGCCATCGGGCAGGGGGGCCATGACGCCCTGGCCGTACGAATTGGCGACCGAGAGCTTGCCGTCCAACACGCGCTGCCGCACCGTGGGGTCGACATTCTTCAAGTGCATGTAGGCGATCCGTCCCCACACCTTTTCCATGTAGGCCAGCGGGTCCTGGTCCCAGAAGGCGTGATGGCCGGTGTCGAAGCAGAGGTCGATCTGGGTCTCCTCGAGCAGCCGGTCGATCTGTCGCTCGAACTCCACCGCGGTGCCGATATGCGGGTGGAAGCTTGCCTTCAGCCCGAACTCGCCCTCGATCACCGCCTGGGCTTCGCGCACCGTGGCGGTGAGCCCGTTCCAGCCCTCGCGATCGAGCACGCCTTCCTGACCCTCGGGGTACCAGTTGCTTTCGTCCATGATGACGAGGTGCTTGGCGCCGAGATCCTTGAGCAGCGGCGCCAGCTCCCTGAGCGTCGACATCAGCACCGGCGCCGAGGCTCGGTCGCCGAAGGTGTGGACGTGGGTGGCGCCGATCAGCGTCAACCCGCGCTTTTCCAGCTCCGGCCCGAGCTCGGCTTTGTCCTTTGGCAGGAAGCCGAACGGCCCGAGCTCGGTGCCGCGATAGCCCGAGGCGGCCACCTGATCGAGATACTCCTGCCACGTATAGGCGTTGCCGGTTGGGTAGTTGATGCCCCAGGAACACGGGGCATTGCCGATAAACATGGGTCAGTCCTGGTCGATGTAGATTGGGTTGGAGATGGCGCGCCGGATCGGCTCGTCCGTCAGGTGGAAGCCCTTGAGCTGCCACGGCAACTCGCCGCGCTCGCTCGCCGCCTTGGTGAATTCCTCGACCAGCCATGGCCGGCTCGCCTTGGCGATGATCTCGGCGCGCACGAACTTTTCGGCGCCGTCGAGCAGTGCCAGCTCGCCGCGCCAGTCGCCGCTGGTGATCTCCTGTTCGGTAATGGTGCCGCGCGCGTCGATCCATTGCAGCACGTCGCCGCGCGCCCCGCGCACAATCGCTTCGCAATGCAGCGGCGCCGTCACTGCCGAGCCCATCGGCTGGCCATTGACGGTGATCTCGAGGTGCGGGCCCTTCGGCCCCTCGGTCACATAGCCGTGCCCGGCCTTCATCGCCGCGAGCACCGCATCTTCGCTGAGTTCCGGCAGCCACAGCACCGTCGTTGGTCGCGCCAGCACCAGCGGACCCTCCGGCTGCAGTTTCGCCGGCTGGTGAAAGTCGCTGCCGCCGATCGCCGAAATCCTGAGGCCCGAGGCGAGCCGTTCCTGCCAGCGCTCCAGCGACACCCAGTTCCACGCCATCCACGTCGACTGCCAAACTTCCTGGCAGTCGGCGGCCGGGAACTCGTAGTCCCAGGGAATGGTCGGCTTGTCGTGGTTGATCGACAGGAGTCCGCCTTCGCGGTGCACCATTTCGGCCAGCACGTGCGCGTCCGACGGCTTGGTCATGCGGAAGTCGATCCACTTGTCGACCCCATAGACATTGGCGTGGCCGACGGCAGTGGTGACTTCCATGCCGCGTACGAACACCAGGTCCGGCGACGAGGCGGGGTGGAAGTAGCGCCGCTGCGTGATGGTGTTGTGGTCGGCGATGGCGAGGAAATCGAGCCCCGCCTGCACCGCGGCCTGGTGCAAGGTCTCGGGCGAACCGGCTGCGTCCGAATGGAAGGTGTGGCAGTGGAGGTCGCCGCGGTACCAGCCGGCACCGGCGCGCACCGGAAACGTCCGTTCCGGCTGCGGGCTGGTGGGGCGGGCACTGTCGTCGAGTTCGACCGTCACTGTCACATCGGCGCCACCGGGCGGCACCTTGTAGAGCCCGAGAATGACGTTCCATTCCCCGGCTGGCATCGCCCCGTGCACGTAGCCGGGCGTGGCGCTGTCGGTGGCGACGTAGAACCGATCGCGGAAGCCGCCCGACCAGCCGCGGAACCCCCCTTCGGAGGGGTACGGGGTCATCGCAGGGTCGAACATCCCGAGATCGATCACGCAGTCATCGGCCTTGGGGTAGGCGAGGGTAACGTCGATCCGCGTCGTGCCCGCCGGGACCGTGACTGGGATGTAGAAGTAGGGGTCCTTCGCCTGATCGGCGCGAGTGATGTGGGTTTTGACGATCTGCGTCATGCCGGCGCACAACCATCAGCAGACGGCCCGCTCCCATCCTCCCCCATGAAGGGGGAGGTGCCGCATCGAGTGTGTGGCACGATCGAGCAACAGCCTCGACTCTTCACCTCCCCCTTTATGGGGGAGGCCGGGAGGGGGCCGTCTCTATCAGTCAGCCCCCTCACAGCGGCATCTCCCCATCCGCCGGGATGCGCTTGCCCTCCGCGTCGAACAGGCTCGCGTGGGCGCCGTCGAAGGTGAACGCCACGTTCTCCGTCGTTTCCACCGCGTCGTCGGTGAAGATGCGCGCCGTCACCCGCCCGCCGTCCTGGCGCTCGAAGGTTACCAGTTTCTCGGGGCCCATATTCTCGTTCGCGAACAGCTTGCCGCTGACCATGTTGACGTCGTTGATCGTACCCATGCTGAGATGCTCGGGCCGCACCCCCAGCGTCAGCCCGGCGCCCTTGCCGAGCGCTGCCTTGATCCCCGTGGAGATCGGCAGGTCGCGCACCAGAACGCCATGGGCGCGCAACTGCAGCCGCTCGCCCTCGATGCTGCCCTCCACCGGGATCATGTTCATCGGCGGGTTGCCGACAAAGTTGGCAACGAACGTCGTTGCCGGCCGGCGATAGATCTCGATCGGCGGCGCGAACTGCACGATCCGGCCGCGATCCATCACCGCAATCCGCGTTGCCAGCGCCATGGCTTCGGCCTGGTCGTGCGTCACGTAAACCGCCGTCATCCCCATGTCGCGCTGCAGGTGGTTGAGGAAGCCGCGGGCTTCGAGCCTGAGCTTGGCATCGAGGTTGGAAAGCGGCTCGTCGAACAGGTAGACCCGGCTCGGATAGACCAGCGCCCGCGCCAGCGAGGTGCGCTGCTGCTGGCCACCCGAGATCTGGCTCGGCAGCCGGTTCAGCAACTCGCCGATCTTCAGCACATCGGCCACTTCCTTGGCCCGCTTGTGCCGCTTCTCGACACTCTCGCCGCGCACCTTCAGCGGGTAGGCGATGTTGTCGGCGAGGTTCATGTGCGGGTAGAGCGCATAATCCTGGAACACCATCGAGATCTGTCGATCCTTGGGGTGCAGGTGCGTCACGTCATCGGGCCCGATCATGATCTTGCCCGATGTCGGGGTTTCGAGCCCTGCGATCATCCTCAGACTGGTGGTCTTGCCGCAGCCCGACGGGCCGAGCAGGCAGATGAACTCGCCATCCGCAACCTTGAAGCTGATGTCCGAGACGGCGTTGAAGGTGCCGAAGCTCTTGGTGACGTTCTGGAATTCGACCGAGGCCATTACGCTTTGATTCCACCGAAGAAGCGGAAGCCGAACTTCCAGCTGACGAAGAGATAGAGGGCGACGACGGGCAGGGAGTAGATCAGCGAATAGGCTGCAAGCAGCGTCACGATCGGCGTCCCGGCCTCCGAGTAGAACGAGTAGATGGCGACCGAGGACGGCATCAGGTCATCGGAGCGGAGCAGGATGAAGGGGATGAGGAACGAGCCCCAGATGTTGACGAACGCCCAAACCACCACGACCACGATGCCCGGCCGGATCACTGGCAGCGCCACGTCGAAGAACGCCTGCACCGGCGACGCGCCCGCGACCATGGCGCTTTCCTCGTAGGTCTTGGGAATGCCGTCGATGAAGTCGCGGAGGATGAACATTGCGGTCGGCAGCAGCCCGCCGGCGAACACCAGGATCACCGCGATATGAGTATCCATCAGCCCGACCGATGAGACGATCAGGAAGATCGGCACCATCGCTGCGGTGCCCGACACCACCGAGGAGAACAGCAGCAGCACGTAGGTGACGATGCTCTTGCCGGGGATCGATGAGCGGCTGAGCGCATAGGCTGCGAGCGTTGCCGCCGCAGCAACGAGGATCACCCCGCCGACGCTCTGGATCAGGCTGTTGAGCAGCCCGCGCATCGCAAAGCCGTTGCCGAACACCGTCAGGAAATTCTGCAGCGTCCACGGGTCGGGGATGGCGATGCCGAGTTCGGCCCGCGCGTTGAACGGCGCGAAGATGAACCAGATCAGCGGCAGCGCGAACAGGATGCCGATGATCGCGGCCAGCGCCGAGAAGCCGATACGGGCGATGAGTTGCGGAAAACTGAGCTTCATTCTTCCACCGCCTTGGCTTTCTTGCGCCCGAACGACAGGTAGATCAGCGCGAACACCAGGTTGATCAGCATGATGATCACCCCCACGGCCGCGCCCTTGCCAAAGTCGAACTCGCGGAAGGCGATGCGGTAGTTGTAGATCGACAAGAGTTCCGTGCGGTAACTCGGCCCGCCATTGGTGAGGATGAACGGCGTGAACACGTTGAACGTCCACATGGTGATGAGGATCAGGTCGGTGACCACGTGGCCGCGGATCAGCGGCAAGCCGATATCGCGGAACTTCTGCCAGCTCGAGGCGCCGGCGACATCCGCCGCCTGGAAATAGCTCGGCGGGATCGAGGCGAAGGCCGAGTTGAACAGCATCATCGAGAACGCCGCACCGCGCCAGGTGTTGAAGATGACGATCACCCAGAACGGCTGCTGCAGCAGGAAATCCCCCGCCGGCAGCCCGAGGCCGCGCAGGATCATGTTCAACGTGCCATTGTCGTAGTCGAGGAAGGCGAACCAGGCGAAGCCGATCACCACCTCGGGCAGGATCCACGCCGCGATGACAGCGGTTTCGACGATGCGTTTGAGGGCTGGGGGGATGGTCTGCATCAGCCAGGCCAGCAGCAGGCCCAGCAGCGCCTGGCCGACCAGCGCCGACAGCAGCACGAATTGCGTAGTGAGGATCAGCGAAAAGCCGAACTGGCCGCGGGTGAAGAACGTTGCCGGATCGAATAGCTGGAAATAGTTGGCGAGCCCGACGAACTCCGGACTGAGCGCGGTCTTGCCGAGCAGTGTGCGGTTGGTGAACGAGACGAAGATCACCCAGAAGAACGGCAGCAGCACGAACACGCCGACCAGCGCCGCGGCAGGGGCTAGGAATGCCGCGCCGGCGCGATGGGAGAGGAGCGAGAAGTTCTTCTTTTTCGTCATACGGATAGGCCGGTGCGTGTTGACCCCCACCCCTGCCCCCTCCCCGCAAGGGGGAAAGAGACGAAGGAGTTGAGGCCCTGGGGTGTGTGGGACGAAGACTGGCGCCGCAGCGTCTCCCTCCCCCTTGCGGGGAGGGGACAGGGGTGCGGGGCAGCATGCTCCGGCTCCACCGCTAGCCAACCGGATGTCTCAGCCAACCGTCTCAATGTGACAAACCCCAATCGAAAAAAGGAACCTCCCCGGCCGCGAACAGGGTGCCGGGGAGGCGTTCCCAGGGAGCGCCCGGCTCAGGGAGGGCCGGGCGTGGGAGGACGTCTTGCGAAGCTCAGCTAGAGCTTCGAAACCGTGTTGGCCTCGCCGACGATCGCGATCACCGCCGCCTTGTACGCCGCCATAGCGTCTTCGGGGCTGGCTTCGCCCGAAACCACGCTTTCAGTCATGCGCTGGATCTCGGCCGACACCTTGTTGTAGTTCGGGTCGTTCGGGCGAGCGGTGGTCAACGGCAACAGGCTCTCCTGCGTCTTCTGCAGGTAGACATTGTTCGGCGTCGCCACGTCGTCACGAATGCGGCGGGCTTCACGGAAGCCCTGGAATGCGGTCAGCGATTCCTGGCTGTTCATGTAGCTGAGCAGCGCCCACGCTTCGGCCGGGTTCTTGGTCGCGGGGTTGAGGACGAACCCCGTGCCGCCCGAAACCGTCACATAGTCCTGCCCGCGATAACCCTTGCCCGGCTCCTGCGCCGGCATCGAGGCCCAGGTGACTTCGGCATCGCGGTTCTCGAGCCCGAATTCGGCGCCCGGCGCCATCACCGAATTGAAGAACCAATCACCTTCGACAAGCAGCGCCGTCTTGCCGTCACGGAAGTTGGTGAAGGTGCGGTTGCGGCCATCGCCGAGCAGCTGCGCCCGCTGGTCGCCCAACTGCTCGTCCACATAGATGGTCTTGTAGAGGTTGAGGGTGTCGAGGATGCCCTGGCTCGAAACGATGTACTTGCCGTTCTCGTCGACGACGCTTTCGCCGGTCCCGAGGATCGCCATGTAGTAGCCCTGCATGGTGGTGGCTTCGCCCATGTTCACGCCGGCGTTGAGCTGCAGCGGGAAGGAATCCGGGTTCGCCTTCTTGATGGCGCGGGCAGCTTCGAGCAGCTCGGCCCACGACTTCGGCTGGAAGGTCTCGGGATCGAGCCCGGCCGACTTCAACAGCTCCTTGCGCACGAAGATGGCGCGCACGTCCGTGCCGAGCGCCAGGCCATAGGCCTTGCCGCCATAGCTCATCAGCGACTTGGCGCCTTCCGAGATATGGCTCCAGCCTTCCCAGTTGTTCACGTCCGCTCCGGCCACTTCATCGAGCGGCTTCAACAGCCCGCCTTCGACGAACGAGGGGATCAGGAAACCGTCGAACGCGGCGACGTCGGCGCCGGCGCCGGTCGAGAAGTCGAGCGCCAGCTGCTGGGTCATCTGCTCGTCCTTGCCGCCGAACTCGTTCAGCGAGACGGTGACGTCCTTGCCCTCGGCCTTCATCTTTTCGGTGAAACCCGGGATCACGCTTTCCTTGATCCAAGTGGCGGTTTCGCTGTTCACGCCGCCGACCACGCAGCGGCAGATCACCGTCAGGTCCACGGCGAAGGCCGGGGTAATCATTGTAGTGGCAGTGGCGAGGCCCAGATACAGGGCGCGCAGGCGATTGCTCATCGCGAAATTCCTCCCTTGGTGGCGCCACTTCGCGGGCGCCGAATTGGCGATCGCGGCGGTCAATTCTCCCCGCCGCAGCTCACGATCTCAGAATGAACACGCTTTCATTCATCGTCAAGACGTAGAATGCCTGTTGCGAATGACAAGGTGATGACGCCTGGATGGAATGTTTGTTCCATATGCCGTACTGTTAGTCATTATTGTGCAATATCAGCATGTTAGCCTGATGAATGCTCGGATCGGCTTGACAGTCTGCAAGGCGAACCGGCAGAACAGTTTTGCACACGATTTCATTTTAGGGCAGCAGGGCAGACCTTTTGAGCGATCCGGCCATCCGCAATCGCAGCCGCGCCACAGCCGATATGGTGGCTCGCACCGCCAACGTGTCGCGCGTTGCGGTCAGCCGTGCCTTCAACCCGCATGCTTCGATCAAGCCGGAGAAGCGCGACCTGATTCTGAAGGTGGCGCAGGAGCTGAACTACACGCCGGATATGGCCGCCCGCTCGATGGTCACCGGTCGCTCGCACCTTGTCGGCATCATCGTCCCCGATGTCTCGGGGCCCTGGGAAAGCCAGGAACTCGACGCCATGACCACGGCGCTGCAGGCCGAGGGGTTTGCAACGCTGCTGTTCCGCACCCGCGACGACCTGTCGATGGACGAAACCCTGCTTACCTACATGAAGGGCTTCAACCCGGATTCGGTTATTGCCTATGCCGAGAACGTGCGACCGACGACGCTCGCCCGCGTGCTCGATCGGGCCGTGCCGATCTATGTCGGCTATCCTGATGAGGATGCAGCGGAAGCCGAGGCCGCGCCGCTGTTCGATCGGCTCGACGTGCTGCAGCGCGAGGGCATCGAGCAGGCCGTGGCGCTGATGCAGGGCTATGGCGCCCGCCGCTTCGCCTTTCTCGCCGGCAAGACCAATTCGCTTGCCACCCAGTCACGCGAGCGCATGGTGATCAAAGTCCTTGCCGAGCGCGGGCTGCCGCCACCCACTCGCATCCCGGGCGATTACACCTACGACACTGCCTATCGCGAGACGCTGAACCACTTCCGCCTCGGTGAGCCGGTGGATGCGATCTTTGCCGCCAACGATGTCGGCGCCTTTGGCGCCATCGATGCGCTGCGCACCGAGCTCGGACTGCGCGTGCCGCAGGACGTCAAGGTCGTCGGTTTTGACGACATCCATCAGTCGCACTGGAAGAGCTACAATCTCACCACGGTGAAGCTCGACCTGACCGAACGGACCCAGGCGCTGCTGCGCCTGATCCTCCGCCGCCTCAAGAACCCCACCTCACCCTCGCTCACCGAGACCGTGTCGACCCGCCTGGTCGTCCGCGGCACCGTGGGCTGATCGCCAGAGTTATGACCCGCAAGATCCATCTGGTCTTCAAGACCCACCTCGACATCGGCTTCACCGACCACGCCCAGAAGGTCCGTGCCCAGTATCACGAGCGCTTCATCCCGCAGGCGATCGATACCGGTGAACACTTCTTCGCCGAGGATCCCGAGCATCCGAGGTTCATCTGGACCACCGGCGCCTGGCTGATCTGGGATCACCTCAATTCGCAGAGCCCGGAGCGGGTGCAACGGCTCGAGCGCGCCATCGATCGCGGCCTGATCCGCTGGCATGCGCTGCCCTTCACCACCCATTCCGAACTGATGTCACCGGCCGTGTTCCGCGCCGGGTTGAGTCACAGCCAGGAACTCGACAGGCGCTTCGGCAAACAGACGATTGCCTCGAAGATGACTGACGTTCCCGGCCATACCATCGGCATCGTGCCGCTGCTCGCCGAGGCCGGCGTCAGGTTCCTGCACCTCGGCGTCAACTCCGCCTCGCCGCCGCCCGACGTCCCCGACGTCTTTCGCTGGCGCGCCCCAGATGGCGCCGAAATCGTCGTGCTGTACCAAAAATCCTACGGCGAAACCTCGTTCCCCGAGGGTTTTGACGAGGGCCTCGGCTTCGCCCACACCAACGACAATATGGGGCCGCAAAGCGTGCCGCAGACGGTGGAGGCCTGGCGCGAACTGCAGGGGCATAACCCGGAGACCGAGATCGTCGCCTCGACCCTCGATGCCTATGGCGAAATCCTCTGGTCTCGCCGCGAAGAGTTTCCGGTCATTGATCTCGAGCTCGGCGATAACTGGATCCATGGCGCCGGCACCGATCCGGACAAGCTCAAGCGCTTCCTGCACCTGCAGCGTCTCTACGACCGCTTCGCCGAGGAGCCCCTTACTCCGAGCCGCCTGGCCTTTGGCCGTGGCCTCACCATGGTTGCCGAACACACCTGGGGCGTCGACATCAAATCGTACCTGCGCGACGACCTGGCCTGGGACCGGCCGGCCTTCGAAACCGCCCGCGCCGCTGACTACCGCTTCCAGTATTCCGAGGCCTCCTGGGCCGAGCAGCGCGCCTATCTCGATGCCGCTGTCGCCGAACTCGAGCCGGCCGACCGGGCTCTCGCCGAAGCCGCCGAAGACCCGGCGATCGAGGGCACCGGCTGGTTCGTCGAGACCGACCCCAATACCGGCGACGTGATCCTCATCCGTTCGCCGGCCGGCGTTGAGCTGCGCGGCGAGGGGGGCAGCCTCCTCGGATACCGCTACGAGAGCTACGACGCTTCCGATGTCGCGGCCCACATGGATACCTACCTCACGCACCGGGCTCATTGGGCCATCCTCGATCACATCAAGCCTGGTCTCGATCGCGTCGCGTCCGCCCGCTCGGCGAACTTCGCGCCAAAATTGGTCGACGGCGTTGCGACGCTCGACACGGCTGCCCATGTCAAGCTCGGCGCTCCGGCACGCATCGCCTATCGGTTCCGCGCGCTCGACAGCCGTCGCCTCGAGATCACCGTGGAGCTGCTCGACAAGCCCGCCAACCGCATGCCGGAAGCCAGCTTCGTCAGCTTCACGCCCTCAGGCGCGCACGACTGGCAGTTCCTGAAGATGGGGCAGTGGCTGCCCGCGAACCGCATTGCGCGCAAGGGCGGTGGTCAGCTCCAGGTCGTCGCCGCCGTGCGGACCATCGGCGTCGAACTCCGACCGCTCGATACCCCGCTGGTCGCGCCCACTGCGACGAAGTTCATGCCGTTCAACCCCAACCCGCCGGATTTCTCCGCCGGCCTGCGCTTCAACCTCCACAACAACAAATGGGGCACCAACTTCCCCATGTGGTGGGGCACTGAGCGGTTCGAAGCGCGGTTTGTGCTGGAGCTATGAAACGCTCTTGTCGGACGGTTCATCGGGAGTAGTGAGCTCGCCATCCCACCAGTCATAGCTCTCTGGGTTGCCCCATTCCTGCATGGCATCGATGAAGGCTTGATCTTCCGCCTCTGTCGGGCTGTTGCGATGGCAAGTGAATCCTGGTGGGCTTGGCGGTGAAAGGCCTCGGATGTGGGATCGGGCACCAACATTGGACGGCCGTTGATCACGACCGTCACGATCGGAATGTTCTCGCGCTGTCGCTTCTTTGTCACGAGCCTACCCCAGCACCGAAGCCGCGATCGCGCCGGCAAAGCCGACCAGCGCCACCGAGGCGACCTTGCGCACCACGGTGTGCCGGTCGCCGGCTGCCGCGCCGATCGCCCGCCCGACAACGATCCACGCGAACCCCACCAGTGGCACCAGCAGGGCGAAGCCGAGCACATACCAAGCGAACTGCGCATGGTTGGTCGGGATGATGCTGAGCGAGAAGATCAGCGCCTTGGGGTTGAGCAGGGTGGTGACGAACACCGCCTGCATGCCAATGCTTGCCTGGCTTTGCGTCAGCCCGGCATTGTGACGCCAGAGCTTGATCGCCGTCCAGATCAGGTAGGCGACCACTGCCGCCTTGAGCGCGACGCCCACCAGCGCATAGCTGTGGATCACCGGCCCCAGGACAATGCGGATCGTGCCGACGGCGATCAGGTAGCCGGCCAGCTCCCCCACCAGCAGCCGAACTGACCGTCGGACCCCCGCCGTCGCGCCCGATGTTGCGAGCAGCGTGTTGGTCGGCCCGGGTGTGCCCAACAGTACCAGGACAGCGGCAATGAACAGAAACGGGTCGGTCATCGGGGGCAGGGGGTCTTCGTACGCGTTACGCGCGAGTGAAGCGCGGCGGCGATGGCGAGGCAAGGCAATCTGCGGAGCCGGCGCGAGTTGCCCCCCACCAGCCAATAAGTCACTCCAGCGACCTCACCGCAGATAGTGCGCGCGCATCTGCCGCGGCGTCAGCCCATAGGCGTTGCGGAACTGCACGTAGAACTGGCTCAGCGCCGAAAAGCCGCTCTCGAACGCCACGTTCTCGATCGAAAGGCTGCCCTCGAACAGCAGTGATCGCGCCCGGATCAGGCGCATGCGCACCACGAACTTGTGCATCGGCACCCGCATCACTTCGGTGAACAGGTTCAGCGCATAGTTGGGGTGGAGGCCCACCACCTTGGCCACATCCTCGGCCCTGAGTGGCTCGGAGAGGTTTTCGAGGATGTGCCGGATCATCGCCACCACGTAGCGCAACGGCGAGGCCGCCCGGGTGGTCGAGCCGACGCTCTCGATCCACGGCTCCATCAGGATGTCCCATCCGGTCACCGCGGCGCGCCGCAGCATCAGCGCGATCTCTTCTTTCAGGATATCCGTCCGCTCCGCGTCACCCGAGCGATAATCCTGGTACCAGCGGGTCAGTGTATCGGCGCCGATCGTCTCGGGCGGCAGCATCACCACCCCGCCACCCATCATCGTTTCGGTGAGTTGCCCGAGGTTTGGCATGTGGAGGAAGCTGTCGAGCGGCAGGTAGACGTTGCACTGCCGGCTGTCATGGTTCGCGCCGTAGTCGATCGCCGTGGTCTGGTGCGGGATGCCGGCCCAGAACAGCACCAGCCGGCCCGATGGGATGCGCAGCGGCCGTCCGTCGATGACGTAGTCCATGCTGCCCGTGGTGAGCCAGTTCAACTCGATATGACCGTGGAAGTGCTCCTCCGGCATGATCTGCGGGTCGAACCAACGGATGCCGAACCGCCCAAACGCCTGCGTCTGCGCGTAAAACCGCCGGTCCGGACGTGGCACCGGGGCGGTGGCTTTCTCGCGCGGCTTGCCCGGCAGGAAGTGCTGCGGCTGCTCGTTCATCGGTCCTGTGACAATCTGTAAAAACCGGAAATACTCATTCAGATAATCGGATTGTTCGCTTTAGTGCAAGGTCTACCCTTTTGAAGCTGGGACAAGTGGCGGTGGGTTGGAGGCCTGCCGCCGGGTGCGTGTTGTGCCGGTCTCGAGCCTAGGGAGGAAACATGCGTAAACACCTATTTGCCCTTGGCGGGGCAGGGCTGCTGCTTGGCGTTTCGATCTTCGCCGCGCAGGCCCAGATCGTACCGCCGACCACCCCGCCAGATCCGCCGAAATTCGATGCACAGGGCACGCCCGTCTTCGTCGGCGCCAAGGATCTGTACGAATACGGCACACTGCCGGAGTACCACGAGCCGGATTTCGTGAAGGCCTTCGTCGACGCCGGGAAGCTCCCGCCGGTCGCCGAGCGCCTGCCCAAGGAACCGCTGATCTTCAAGGCGTCGAACATGCCCGACGGCATCGGCGTCTACGGCGACGTGATGCGTCACGTCATCGGCGGCCGGCCGGAAGGCTGGAACTACATGGGCGGCCAGTCGCAGGGCTGGGGTGGTGTGGACAATTCCACCATGGAATGCCTCACCCGCACCGGCCCGCTCTTCGAGGTCAAGGCCGAGGAACTCGCGCCGCTGCCTAACCTCGCCAAGAGCTGGGAGTGGTCCGACGACGGCCACCAGTTGACCATGCACCTGGTCGAAGGCGCCAAGTGGTCGGACGGCGTCGAGTTCACCACCGAGGACGCGATCTTCTACTGGGAAGACAACGTCATCGATCCGAACGTGACCCCGCTGAACGGCGCTTCGCCCGAGATGTTCGGCGAGGGCACCAAGCTTGAAGCGCTGGACAAGTACACCCTGCTGTGGACCTTCAAGGAAGCGTTCCCCAAGCAGTACCTCTACCAGATGGCGCACGGCAATTTCTGTCCGGGTCCGGCGCATATCTTCAAGCCGCTCCACCCCAAGTACAAGGCTGGCGCGACCTACGACGAGTATAAGAACGCCATTCCGCCCACCTACATGAACATCCCGGTGATGGGCGCCTGGGTGCCGGTCGAGTACCGTCCGGACGATATCATCGTGCTGCGTCGCAACCCCTATTACTGGAAGGTCGACGACAAGGGTAACCAGCTTCCCTACCTGAACGAAGTGCACTTCCGCCTTTCGACCTGGGCGGACCGTGACGTGCAGGCCGTGGCCGGCACCGGCGACTTCTCCAACCTCGAGCAGGCCGAAAGCTATGTCGAGGCGCTGAAGCGCTCCGCCGATCCCAACGCCCCCGCCCGTCTCGCCTTCGGTGCCCGCACCATCGGCTACACCCTCTATCCGAACCTCTCCGGCAATGGCTGGGGCGAGCCGGATGCCCGTGGTCAGGCGATCCGCGAACTCAACCGCAACGCTGATTTCCGCAAGGCGATCACCTATGCGATCGACCGTCAGCGGCTTGGCGAAGCTCTGGTGAAGGGGCCGTTCACGGCCATCTATCCGGGCGGCCTCTATGCCGGCACGACCTATTACGACAAGGAGTCGACGGTCTACTATCCGTTCTCGCTCGAGTCCGCCAAGGAACTGCTGGCCAAGGCCGGTCTCGCCGATACCGACGGCAATGGCGTGGTCAACTTCCCCGCCGGCACCGCTGGTGGCGCCGATGTCGAGATCACGCTGCTCGCCAACGCCGACTATCAGACCGACAAGAACCTTGCCGAAGGCGTCATCGCCATGATGGAGCCGCTCGGTATTCGCGTCATCGCCAACTTCCTGACCGGCACCCAGCACGATGCGACCTACCAGTCGGGCAAGTTCGACTGGCGCGTTGCCCGTAACGGCTCCGAGCTCATCTCGGTGGTCCAGAACACCTCGGCTCTCGCGCCAACCGGTCCGCAGGTCAACGGATCGCACCGCGCCGGCACTGACGGCACGCTGGATCTCTTGCCGTGGGAGCAGGAACTGGTCGACAGCGTCAACGCGTTCATCGCCACCGACGATGCCGCCAAGCGCAGCGAGCTGATGAAGACCTACCAGAAGCTCTATACCGAGAACCTGTTCGGCATCGGTCTCACCCAGTATCCGGGTGCGCTGATCATCAACAAGCGCTTCGCCAATATCCCGGCCGGCGCGCCGATCTACATGTTCCAGTGGGCCGAGGACAACATCATCCGCGAACGCGTCTACGTCCCGACTGACAAGCAGCAGGCCTACGAGCTGCACCCCAACACCCTCCCGGGTGAGCCGGGTTCTGCCGGCGCGGCTTCACTCTAAGCCGCATCGTACGGAACCCGCGGCAAGGGGGCACACGCGCCCCCTTGCCACCTGACCGGAGGAGAGACTGATATGCACCTGCTGCGCTTTCTGGTGATGCGACTACTGGCTGCCGTGCCGGTCCTGCTGGTTCTCAGCGTCGTTACCTTCGCCATCATCCAGGCCCCTCCGGGCGATTACGGCGACTACATCCGCTCCATGCTGATCAATCAGGGCGGGGCGACCATGGAAGAGGCCGAAAAGCAGGCCGATATCTATCGCGAGCAGAATGGCCTCAACGAGCCGCTGCCGATCCAGTACGTCAACTGGATGGTCGGCATCGTCACCCGCTTCGATTTCGGCCACTCGCTGTTTTACAACAAGCCAGTCAGCGACGTCGTCGCCGAGCGCCTGCCGCGCACCGTGCTCCTGGCGCTCACCTGTCACTTCTTTGCGTCGGTGATCGGCATCGGCATGGGCATCATCGCTGCCACCCGCCAGTATAGCTGGATCGACACCACCTTCGGCATCATCTCATTCCTCGGCATGACCGTGCCCCGGTTCCTCCTGGCGCTGATCATCATCTACATCCTCGCCTTCCGGATGAACGTGCAGGAGCTCGGGAGCTTCTTCTCCTCGCGCTATGGAGGCGCGCCCTGGAGTTGGGACAAGTTCGTCAACCTGGTGCAGCACGTCTGGCCCGTGGTCTTCATCGCGACGTTCGGCGGCTTGGCCTACAATATGCGCGTCATGCGGGCCAACCTGCTCGATGTGCTCAATAGCCAGTATGTGGAGACGGCCCGCGCCAAGGGCATGTCGGAAGGCGCCGTGATCATGAAGCATGCCGTTCCCAACGCGCTGCATCCGCTGATCGCCTACCAGGGCGTCGCACTGCCCTACATGCTGACCGGCGAAATCGAGGTCGCTATCGTCTTCGGCCTCGCGACCGTCGGGCCGGCCATTGTCGGCTCCATGGCCGTTGGCGACGTCTACGTCACCGCCACCTTCGTGCTGGTCCTCGCTGCTACGCTGATCATCGGCAATATCATCGCCGATCTGCTGCTCGCCGCGGTCGATCCCCGTGTCCGTCTTGGTGGGGAGAACCGCGAATGAGCACCATCGCCGACAAACCGACCCTCTCGACCACCGAAACCGGAGCCGCCAAGCCGGGCGAACTCGCCACCCCGACCGGGCATCAGCTGCCGCCGGCCGACCCGGTAGCCGCGGCCCCTGTCGTCAACCGCTTCAGCCACGGCAACGAGACCTATGCGACGCTGGTCTGGCGTCGGTTCCGCCGCTCCACCATGGGCATGATCGGGCTGGTGCTCACCCTGGCGCTGATCCTCATGGCCATCTTCGGCGATTTTTTCGCGCCGATGGACCCCAAGCGCGCCGAGATCGCCTTTGCGCCACCCGACCACGTCGAGTTCAGTGCCCCCGACGGCAGCTTCAGCCTCGTTCCCTTCGTCTACCCGATCGTCGAGACCGGTGAATTCGACCCTATTACCTTCCAGCCGATGACCGGTCCGGACAAGGCCAACCCCACCGCGCTTGGCTTCTTCGTGCCCGGCCACCGTTACAATCTGCTCGGCGTTATCCCGGCCAACATCCACTTCTTCGGCTCTGTCGACGGCCGGCCGATCCACTTCCTCGGCACCGACAAATTCGGCCGCGACATTCTCTCGCGCGGCATCGTCGGCTCGCAGATATCGCTCACCATCGCGCTGGTTGTGGTGCTGCTGACCACCACCATCGGTACGCTCGTCGGCATCGCCTCGGGTTATATCGGCGGGCGGCTCGATGCCTGGGTACAGCGCTTCGTCGACCTCGTCCTCGCCTTCCCGCAACTGCCGCTCTACCTGGCGCTTGCCTCGCTGATCCCGGTGACGGCGCCTTCGCCGGTGTTCATCGCCTTCGTCATCGGCGTCATGGCGGTGCTCGGCTGGGCCCAGTTGGCGCGCGAGGTGCGCTCCAAGACCCTGGCGCTGGCCCGCATCGAATATGTGCGCGCTGCCGTCGCGGTGGGCTCATCGGACTGGCGCATCATCCTGCGTCACATCCTGCCGAACGTTTCGAGTCACCTGATCGTCGCCGTGACCATCGCCATCCCCAGCGTCGTTCTGCTCGAAAGCTTCCTTGGCTACCTCGGCTTTGCCGTGAAGCCACCGCTGATCTCCTGGGGCTTGATGCTGCAGGATACCGGCACCTTCTCGGTGATCGGCTCTTATCCCTGGATCCTCTCGCCCGTCGTCTTCGTGCTGATCACCGTTTTCGCTTTCAATGCGCTCGGCGACGGCCTCCGCGACGCCATCGATCCCTATTGAGGTGAAGAGATGAGCACCATCGACACCAATGATCTCTCGCCGCCCGAGCGCTATGACCTCGGCAGTCATGGTCGCGAACTGATCCTCGACGCCCGTAATATCGCGGTCGAATTCAAGGTCGAAGGCGGCATCGTCAACGCAGTGCGCGACGTGTCGTTCCAGCTGCACAAAGGCGAGACCATCGCGCTTGTCGGGGAGAGCGGCTCGGGCAAGTCCGTCACGGCCCGCACGGTGATGCGGTTGCTCACCAAGCGCGCGACGATCAGCGACAAGTCCCGCATCACGCTGGGTGGCAAGGACATCCTGAAGCTCCCTGATGCCGGGATGCGCAAGCTCCGCGGCAACGACATCTCGATGATCTTTCAGGAGCCGATGAGTTCGCTGAACCCGATCTACACGGTCGGCGCCCAGCTCTGCGAGATCTTGCATCTGCACAACCGCATCTCGGGCGCTGAGGCCATGAAGCGGGCCCGGCAACTGCTCGAGGACGTGCAGATTCCCGAGCCAGAAGCGCGGCTGCGCCAGTATCCGCACCAGATGTCTGGCGGGCAGCGCCAGCGCGTGATGATCGCCATGGCGCTGGCCAATCGCCCCGATGTGCTGATTGCCGATGAGCCGACCACGGCGCTCGATGTCACCGTGCAGGCCCAGATCCTCAACCTGATCAAGGATCTGAAGTCGAAGTACGGCATGGCGGTGATCTTGATCACCCACGACCTGACCATCGTCAAACAGTTCTCCGACTACGTCTATGTGATGCAGAACGGCAAGGTGCAGGAGCACAACACCACCGAAGCGCTGTTCACCAATCCACGCCATAGCTACACCCGGCACCTGCTGGCTTCCGAGCCCAAGGGATCGGCCAAACCGATCGCCGCCAACTCACCCACGGTGCTCGAAGGCAAGGACGTGAAGGTGGCCTTCACGCTGAAGCGCGGCGGCTTCTTCAGCCCGGATTTCTTCGAGCTGGTTGCGGTCGACAAACTGTCGCTGGACCTCAAGAAGCACGAGACGCTGGGCCTCGTCGGCGAATCCGGTTCGGGCAAGACCACTTTCGGCCAGGCGTTGATCCGCCTTATCGGCAACCAGGGCGGCGAGATCCTGTTCGATGGAGAGCGCATCGATACCAAGGATCGCAAGGAAATGCGTCCGCTGCGCAGCCGTATGCAGATTGTCTTCCAGGATCCCTTCGCTTCGCTCAACCCGCGTATGAGCGTGCGGCAGATCATCGAGGAGGGCCTGATCGTCAACGGATTGGGCGCCACCTCGCGTGAACGCGTCGAGCGGGTTCGCCAGGCGCTGCGCGACGCCGGACTGCCCGACACCATCCTCAACCGCTTTCCGCACGAATTCTCGGGCGGCCAGCGCCAGCGCCTCGCCATTGCCCGGGCCATTGCGCTCGAACCCGAGTTCATCCTGCTCGATGAGCCGACTTCGGCGCTCGACCTGTCGGTGCAGGCCCAGATCATCGAACTGCTGCGCAAGCTCCAGGACGAGAAGGGCCTCAGCTACCTGTTCATTTCGCACGACCTCAAGGTCGTCAAAGCCCTGTGCCACCGGGTGATGGTCATGCAGTACGGCAAGATCGTCGAACAGGGGCCGGTCAACGAGGTTCTGGAGAACCCCAAGACCGAATACACATCGCGGCTCGTCCGAGCCGCCTTCGAAATCGCGGCCTAGCCGGCCCGAACGTCCTACGGAGACACTTTATGGCCAACCCCAAGATCACCTTCATCGGCGCCGGCTCGTCCGTGTTCATGAAGAACATCGTCGGCGATATCCTGCAGCGCGAGGCGCTGACCGGCGCCGAGATCCGCCTGATGGACATCAACCCGCAGCGCCTCGAAGAGAGCGCCATCATTGCGGGCAAGCTGGTGAACACCCTCGGTGTCCCCGCCACGGTGAAGACCTTCTCGAACCAGCGCGAAGCCCTCGACGGCACCAACTTCGTCGTCGTTTGCTTCCAGATCGGCGGCTACGAGCCCTCGACCGTCGTCGATTTCGAGGTGCCCAAGAAGTACAACCTGCGCCAGACCATCGCCGACACCCTCGGCGTCGGCGGCATCATGCGCGGGCTGCGCACCGTGCCGCACCTGTGGTCGATCTGCGAGGACATGCTGGAAGTCGCCCCCGAGGCGGTGATGCTGCAATATGTCAACCCGATGGCCATCAACACCTGGGCCATTGCCGAGAAGTACCCGACCATCAAGCAGGTCGGCCTCTGCCATTCGGTGCAGGGCACTGCGATGGAACTGGCCCACGATCTCGAGATTCCCTATTCCGAAATCCGCTATCGCTCTGCCGGCATCAACCACATGGCCTTCTACCTGAAGTTCGAGCATCGCCAGCCCGATGGTTCGTACCGCGACCTCTATCCCGATCTGGTCCGCGCCTACCGCGAGGGCAGGGCGCCCAAGCCGACCTGGAACCCGCGTTGCCCCAACAAGGTGCGCTACGAGATGCTGACCCGCCTCGGCTACTTCGTCACCGAGAGCTCCGAGCATTTTGCCGAGTACACCCCGTACTTCATCAAGGAAGGCCGCGAGGACATCATCGAGAAGTTCGGCATTCCGCTCGACGAGTACCCCAAGCGCTGCGTCGAGCAGATCGCCAAGTGGAAGACCACGTCCGACGAGTACCGCAAGGCCAACACCATCGAGGTCAAGCAATCCAAGGAATACGCCTCCGAGATCGTCAATTCGGTGTGGACCGGCGAGCCTGGCGTCATTTACGGCAACGTCCGCAACAACGGCGTCATCACCAACCTGCCGTACAATGCCGCCGTCGAGGTGCCGTGCCTGGTCGATGCTTCGGGCATCCAGCCGACCTATATCGGCGATCTGCCGCCGCAGCTGACCGCGCTGATCCGCACCAATATCAACGTGCAGGAGCTCACGGTTGCGGCGCTGATGACCGAGAACAAGGAGCACATCTACCACGCCGCGATGATGGATCCGCACACCGCTGCCGAGCTCGACCTCGAACAGATCTGGAACCTCACCGACGACCTCCTCGCCGCCCACGGCGACTGGATCCCGGCCTGGGCCCGCCCGGCCAAGAAGCAGCGGGTCGCGTAAGGGGCGTACTGATAGGGACGGGGGGAGGTGCCCCGCCGGTTCACTTTGCACGATCGAAGACGGGGCCTCGACTCTTCACCTCCCCCTTTATGGGGGAGGCCGGGAGGGGGCCGTCTGCTTCAGTAAATAACCTCCTCCCTGACCTCGCCCCGCGGCATCCCGCGGGGTTTCTTTTTTACCCCTGTGGGCTAATGCAGTCGCATGGCTACCCTGCTCAATCCCACCCCTGACGCCACCATGCTCAGCCGCGCCCTGGCGCGCTGGTCGCTGACCCGCCCGACCCTGACCGCCGAGACCGGCACCAGCCTCGTCTATCGTGTCGAGCGCACGGGTCAGCCGCCCGCGGTGCTGAAACTGTTGAAGCCGGGCACCGGCGAGGACGAGCGCAATGGCGGCAGCCTGCTCGTCTGGTACGCCGGCCATGGCGCGGCCGCCATCTACGGCCTCGCGCGCGACGCCGTGCTGATGGAACTGGCCGATGGCGAGACTTTGGGCGATGTCGCCCGCACCGGTCGCGACGCCCAAGCCACTGAAATTCTCTGCGACACTGTCGCAAAGCTGCACGCCCCGCGCGATGCCGCGCCGCCTGCCGGCCTCACCCCGCTGCGTGAGCGCTTCGAGGCGTTGTTCCGCGTCGGCGCTGGCGCCTGGCCGCGCCAGGCCCGCGACCTTGTTGGCCGCGCCACCGGCATTGCCTACAACCTGTTCGATAAGCCGATGCAGACCATCCCGCTGCACGGTGACATCCACCACGACAACATCGTCTCAGGCGCCCGCGGCTGGGTCACCATCGACCCCAAGGGACTCATCGGCGATCCGGCCTACGATTACGCCAACAGCTTCCTCAACCCGGAGGAAGGCGACGACTTCGTCATCAGTGCACCGCGCGTCGCCCGTCACTCCCACGCTATTGCCGCGCGCACCGGCATCGGGCGCCGGCACGTCCTTGCCTGGGCCTCAGCCCACGCCGCGCTCAGCGCTGCCTGGGACATCGAGGAGGGCAACCCGGTTACCCGGCAGATCAGCATCCTGCCGCTGCTGCTCGGCGCTTACGACACAGCCTGAGGGAAATCTGTTTCACCCCGGCGCTGAACCCCGGGCCTTCTGCTGCATTGTTCCTCTTTCAGGGGCGGCCACCCTTGCCGCCCCCAACAGGGAGAACGGCCATGAAAGTCAGCGAATGCATGAGCACCGATGTCGAGCTTTGCTCGCCCGATGACACCATCCGCTCCGTCGCGAGAACCATGCGCGAAATCGACGCCGGTTCGATGCCGGTGGGTGAAAACGACCGCCTGGTCGGCATGATCACCGATCGCGACATCTGCATCCGGGCTGTCGCCGAGGGCATGGGCCCGGAAACCCGTGTCCGTCAGGTAATGAGCTCCAGCCCGCGCTGGTGCTTCGAGGACGAGGAACTCTCCGACGTGTCCGACCACATGGCTGAGTTCAAGATTCGGCGCCTGCCGGTCCTCAACCGTGAAAAGCGTCTGGTCGGTATGATCTCGCTGGGCGACGTCGCCCTCGCCGACTCGGGCCGAGAGAGCGCCCACGCGCTGCAGGAAATCTCCGAGCCGGGCGGATTACACAGCCAGCATTAGGCTTAACTCACGCTCAGTCGGCGCCTTCTTCGCAGGTGGGAGAAGGCGCTCTGGCTCCATCAGGCTAGAAAGCTGGACGGCGCCGCCCCGGTCAGCTTTTCAAATGCATGGTTGAACGCCGCCTGGTCGAAGTACCCCAGCCGATGCGCCAGCTCGGTCAGCGTCTCGGTCCCGCCGGCGTTGAGCGCTTCCACCGCCTCGAGCATGCGGTATCGGTCAATCACCCACTTGGGCGACACCCCGACATACTCCTCGAACAGCCGCTGCAACGCCCGCAATCCCATCCCGAACGCTCCAGCCAGCTCGCCGGCCGAGACCAGTTCGAGGTTTGCCTCGGCAAACTGCACGATCCGCCGCGCCAGTGCGGCTTTCTCGTCCGGCGCCGGTAGCTGCGCCCGGATCACGTCTTCCAGCCGCTCCGCCATCCCCAGGGGATCGTTGAGCCCGCTGAACTCCGCCTGCATGGCGGTCGACGTCCGCGAGAACACGGTTTCCACCGGCAGCCACGTATCACTCAGCGCACTCACCGCGCGCCCGAAGAACGGCCGGAAGGCGCCCGGCCAGAACTTGCTCGCGAACACCCGGCCTGAGCCACTGAGCGTCGTCTCGAACACCCCGGTAGCCGCCCCGAAAATGCCGGTCTCGCCGCGCGAGTCGATGACCACGTGTTGGTTCGGGTGGCTGAGGTTGCGCTGTGTGTAAGGTGGACGATCGCCGAGGTCGTAAAGGATCATCCAGTGGTGCTCGACCCAGTCGGCAAGATCATCCGACGGCTCGAACCGCGTCAGCTCGAAATGCTCGAAGCTGGTTTGCTTGTGCAGCAGCCCGCGGGCCGGCTTCACCGCCGGATCGATCGGCTTCGGATCACTCTGTTGCATCAGTCAGCGCACGCCGCTCATCTGAGATGTGCGCACCAGGTGGTGGTGTACGAACTCGCTCCGCTCGACCAGAAACGCATCGTCTTCGGGGTAGTATTGGGCCCGCTGATAGTCCTCCCCGGCGAAGCGTTTCACGGCCTCGAGATCGGTCCACCAGCTCAGCGTCGTGATCGTACTGAGCCCGTCGGCCTCGGCGCTGGTGAGAATCTGGAAGCCGAGATTGCCGTCCGTCGCGGCATAGTGGGCAGCGCCCGTTTCCTCGATATAGGCCACGTAGCGCGCCTCGTCCGTGGTCCGGATACGGGCCGACCATTGGCGCAGGATCATCGGCACAACTCCTCTGTCGCGAAACTACAATTCCTCGCAGCGGTGCTCCGCTAGCTTCCCCGTCCAAGCAAGGAGAACCTCATGAAGACCGCCAAGGGCACGATTCTGCACAATAACTGGGACGAAAACCCCTACCATGAAGCCGCTCCGCTTAAATCGACCGAGGCAAAGATCGATATCGTCATGCATGGCGCTATCGAAGCCACCGGTCCTGGCCGCTACCTGATGCAATACCCCACTGCCGAAACCTGCCACTATGCCGGCTACCTGGTCATGGACGGCACGCTCGACGGCAAGTCCGGCCGGTTCATCATCTACGAAGTCGGCGACTGGACCAACGGCGTCGCCGCCAGCAAATGGCAGATCGTCGACGGTTCCGGTACTGGCGAGCTGAAGGGCATCACGGGGCAGGGCAGTTACGCGGCACAGCACGACAAGACAGTGAGTTATGAGCTGAGCTACGAGCTTTAGCTGGAGCAGACGGCCCCCTCCCATCCTCCCCCATGAAGGGGGAGGTGCCCCGCTGGTTCACTGGCCATGATCGAAGACAGAGCCTCGACTCTGCACCTCCCCCTTCATGGGGGAGGCCGGGAGGGGGTCGTCTCTTTCGGTTACGCGCCGCCCATCCCGCGCACCAGTTCCAAAAACTCCGCATGCCCCAGCGCCTTGCTGGCGGCCTGCTTGTATTCCTTCACCAGCCCGGCATGGGTCTCGCGTGCGAACTTCCGGAGCTTCGGATCGCGCGCCATCTCGGCCTTTGCCACCGCCGGATCGAGCAGCCCGAGGCCATCCAGCACCGGATAGTGCAGCTGCGTCTCCACATGCGGCAGCCCGAACAGATAATCCGCAAAGTGCTCGCGCCGCGGCATCTCGGTCTTCCACCGCTCAAGCCGCTGCTTGGTCTCGGGGTGGATGCGGTGCTCCCGCACCTCGCGCCAGAATGGCGTGTCGTCCCGCTCGGTCATGTAGTGGGTGTTGACGAAAGTGCGGAAATCGTCGACCTGCCGGCCGACCCGCCGGTTGTAGTCGTCACGCAGCGCCTGGTTCATCTTTCCCGGCTCGCGCAGGTACTGCCCGGCGAACATCATCATCTGCACGATGGTGCCGTGGATCGAGGTCGATTCCAGCGGCTCGAGGAAGCTCGAGCTCAGCCCCACCGCCACGACATTGTTTATCCACGCCTGTTCGAGCCGCCCGATCTTGAACTGGATATCGCCGCGCACTTCGATCTTGCGGCCCAGTACCCGTTCCACCTCGGCATGCGCCTCGTCGGGTGTGCGGAACTCGTCGGAATACACGTAACCGCAGCCATACCGATACTGCGTCGGAATCTGCCACATCCAGCCCGCCTCCTGCGCCCAGGCGCGGGTGTAGTTGGCGATCTCTTCGCCCGGCTCGACCGGCAGCCAGAAGGGCAGGGCCCGGTTCACCGGCAGCTCATGCTGGTACGAAATCCACGGCGCCTGCATTTCGCCCACGATCAGGCGTTTGCGGAAGCCGGTCGCGTCGATGAAGAAGTCGCCTTCGAGCTTCTGCCCATCCTCGAACACCAGGGCGGTGACGTCGCCGGTCTCGCCGTTTCGCTCCACCCCGGTCAGCACGTTGTCGACGATCTCGACCCCCTCTGACTTCTCCTTGAGGAACTTGCCCACCAGCGACTGGTCGAAGTGATAGGCCGGCAGGAACGGTCCCAGCGGGATCAGCGACCCGTCGGCCTTCTTCGCCCACGGCGCTTTCTTCTGTTTGAGCAGTGGCCCGAACAGGTGCATGTCCTGCACCGGCTCGTTTATCGACACGGCATAGACATTGAGATAGTCGGACGGCGCCCCCGGCGGGGCCTTGACCACCGCGTGCGGGTCGTCGATCGGCCCGTAATAGGTAAAACCCTTGCGGCGCCAATCTTCGTGGCGGATGCCGAGCTTGTAGGTGGCCTCGGTCTTCCTGAAGAACTCGAAGATGTCGATGCCGAAATGCGTCAGGAACACATGGAACGCCGCGGTCGTCGCCTCGCCGACGCCTACCGTCGGAATCTTGCTCGACTCCACCACGCTGAGCTTGGCGTCGAGCTTCAGCCGCTTGATCGAATCCTGGATGATGAAGGCCGCGATCCACCCCGCCGTGCCGCCGCCCACGATAACGAAATGCGGTTGCGCCGCCATTGCCAGTTCCCTCCAGCCCGCCGACACTAGAGAGCAGCTTGATTCCTGTGACAAGCTGGGCGCAGCCGGGGTTTGTCTGGAAACTCAACATGGCAGGGCGGCACGCCGTTGCCGACTGGCTCAAATACCTTGGGAACGCTCACGAGCGTAACCGCGACATCAGCGCCGCCTATGATCCCAGTTGGCTTTGGGACGAACTGAACCTCCGTGCCTACCGGAAATAGATCAGGGACTGGCGCGACCCAGAAGTCGTCATGGCGGCCGGTAAAGTCCTTCGACCAGGCTGCCCTCATTTTCGATCGCCATCGGTACGCAGAGCGACAGCCAGACGGTCGCCGCCAACAGACAAAATCCGATCACGATGAGTGCTGCGATGAATATCGTTCGCTGATGTCTTGATACGATAAGCGTTACACTGTCGTACGTCATGGTCCCCTCGCCGAGGACTAAAGCACGCGTCCGAGAGGCCAGTCAAATCACGCCGTGCGGCGGCGATAGACTATATCCGGTACACCCGTTCGGCATTGACCGAGAACAGCTTCTCCTGCTCCGCCTGGCTCGCTCCGCCGACGATCTCGCGGCTGGCGTTCACCCACTTGGTCAGGTCGGCAAACAGCGTCACCACCGGATGATCGCTGCCCCATACCACGCGGTCCCAGCCGAATGTCTCGATGACGAATTCGACGTAGGGCCGGATGGTGTCCACGGTCCAGGTGTCGTCGACATTGGCGAGGATGCCAGAAACCTTGCACACCACGTTCGGCAGCTCGGCGACGCGCTCCATCCGCGTGGTCCAGCTCTCCCATTCCCGCTCGGCGATCTTGGGGTTGCCGCAGTGGTCGAGCACGAACTGAGTTTCGGGGCACGCCTCGATCAGCGGTGGCGCCAGCATCAGCTCGTGCGATTTCACGCAGATATCGAAGCTCATGTCGTAGCGCGGCAATAGCTGGATGTTGTCAATGAAGGTCTGCGTCTGGCTGAGCTCTGCCGGCTGCCCCTGCAGCAGCCGCCGAATGCCCTTCACCCGACCCAGCCCTTGCATCTTCTCGAGATGCCGCTCGAAATCGGCATGCTCAGGCCGCCCATTGGCAATCGCCCCGACCACCCGATCAAGCCCCAGGACGAACTCGGTCTCCGCTGCAATCTGCGGCTCGGCGACATCGACCTCCATATGGAGCGCCGCCTCGATGCCCAGCGGCGTTGCCTCCGCCCAGTAGCTTTCGACAGGCCAGGGCTTGTTGATCGCCGGCGCGCCGCTCAGCCATGGGTAAGAGAACCTGTCGGGATAGATCAGGTGCAGGTGCGTATCGATAATGCGCATGAAATCAGCCGTCTGGAGTTAAAATTCGGCTGACATGTTAGCACGCGATCGCCTGCGGCACAGTGCTCAGATAGGCGAACGTGCCAGGCCCTTGACCAGGATCGGTCCCGTCGGCTTGCCGGTGGGCGAGCCCGGAGCGTCCTCCAGCGTGATCTCGTAGAGTTGTCCCGCCTGCGGTAACGGCAGCGTCGCGCCATCCAGCACGATTTCCTCCGAGCGCGCGAACCGCCCCAGCGATACCGGCCCGATCTCCTCGTTTGGCTTGGTCCAGACTTCAAGCACCTTGCCCGAGGGCACATCGAAGGCTTCCAGCGGCACGATGTGCACGCTGTTATTGGCGAACGCTTCGACGATTGCCCCCGGTATCGCGTCGTCCGATACCAGCACCGCGATCACCACCGGCCGCGGCGGCTGGCCGAACTGCTGCCCGGCAACGAAGCCGATGCCCGCCGCTATCACGATGCTCGCTGCCAGCAGCCAGCTCTGCTGACGCAGCGGTGCCCGTCGCGCCACCGCCACGGCTGCCGGCTGCAACTCCGCCTCGATCCGGCCCCACAGGGCGCTCGGTACCGGTGCCGGGACCACCGTATCGTCCAGCGCCTGCATCCTGCCGCGCAGCGCCTCGACCCGCCCCGCCAATTCCGGATCACGCTCCAGCGCCACCTCGAACGCCGCCAGTTCGGCGCCGTCCAGCATTCCCAGCACATAGTCGCCGACCTGTTCGTCGAACGCGGCGCTCATCTGAGGCACTCCTGCAGCGCCGCAATGCCGCGCCTTATCCACGATTTGGCGGTTCCCAGCGGCACGTCTAGCCGCTCGGCAACTTCGCCATTGCTCATGCCCACCACATAGGTCAGCAGCACGGCCCGCCGCTTCGGTTCATCCAACTGCCCCAGGCAGTGCTTCAGCCCTTCCTTGTCGGGTAGCGTCTGGAAGGCCAGCACCGCGTCCTGCTCGCGTCCCTGCATCGCCTCCAGCGTCGTGATATCGTGGAACTCCAGCCGTCCGCCGTCGCGCAGCAGGTTCAGCGCCCGGTTGCGCACCATGGTGGTCAGCCAGCCCCGCGCGCTGCCCCGTGCCGGGTCGAACTGCCCGGCGCGCTGCCAGATCGCGACGAACGTCTCCTGCACGACTTCTTCGGCCAGATCGCTTCTCCTGACGATCCGTCGTGCAATCGCCAGCAGCCGCCCGGCTTCGCTCTCGAACAACGCGGCCAGCGCCGCGCGCTCCGCCCGGGCGATGCGCGCCAGCAGAGTCTCCGGGCTGAGGGCCGGTCCGATGTCGCTCACCAATCGCTCCATGGAACGATTACACGCCATCGATCCCCCAGGATGCAACGCACGAAAGTTTTTCTGCACACTGCATCCAAGGGCCACTCGCCGCGGGTAGTCCCTGTGAGAGCGCCGGGAAACATCCCGCCGCTGCTCCTCAAAGAGACGAAAAGCCAAGGAGATATCCATGACTGCCCGCACCTCTCTCGCCGTTCTCGCCGCTATCGGCCTTGCCGCGCTGCCCGCCGCGGCTTTCGCCGCCCCAGCCGTCGCCCTCGTCGGTGACAAGACCCTCGTCAGCTTCGACACCGAGACCGGCGCTGCCGGCGCATCGGTCGAGGTGACCGGCGTCGACAGCCTGTTGGGCATCGATGTCCGCCCCGCCGACAAGGCCCTTTACGGCGTTGCCGCTGACGGCTCGGTTGTCATCATCGATCTCGCAACCGGCGCCGCCACCGCCAAGAGCATGCTGTCGGAGAAGCTGCCGGATGGCGTGTCCGCCAGCGTCGATTTCAACCCTGTCGCTGACCGGCTCCGTCTTGTCGGCTCGGATGGCACGAACTTGCGTGCCAATGTCGACGACGGCATGACCACCGTCGACGGCAAACTCAACTTCGATGCGGCGGACGCCAATGCCGCAGCGACGTCCAGCGTCGTCGCGGTCGCCTATACCAACTCGGTGGGCAAGCCCGAAAAGACTGCGATGTATGACATCGACAGCAACCTGGGGCTTCTGCAGCAGACCACCCCCAACGACGGCGTTCTCGCCACCCGCGGCGCGCTCGGTGTCACCGGCACGGTCTACGCCTTCGACATCGCTGCAACGGCCGACCTGACCAACACCGCCTATCTTGCGGCGAGTGGTGCGCTCCACACCGTCAACCTCGAAACCGGCGCCGCCACCAAGACGGTTGACCTTGCCATCGAAGGCGACGTTCGCGACATCGCCATCCTTCCGGCGATGTAACGAGGGCAGGGGCCGGCCCATGGTCGGCCCCTTCTCCCCATACGCGCTAGAGCTTCACCGCCAACCCGGTACGAATGCTCTCATCCGCCGCGATGCAGATCCTGAGCGATTGCACCGCGTCGTTCATGTGCCGGGTGAGGTCGAGATCCTCGACGATGGCGCGATGCACATAGTCCTGCTCGCGTGCGCAGAGCGCGTCGTGGTGCGGTTCGCCCTGCATTGAGATGAGTTCGTCGGCCCCCACGAAGCTGCCATCGGCCTTGAGCGCCGCACGGTGCACTCGGATCTGGTCGGTGCGGGTGTGCGTGTCGAGATCGTCAGACCGTGCACCCGGTTCCATGACGATCGAGACGGCGCCGTTCGGCGACATCACGTCCTTGATGAAAAAGGCGTTCTCCGAGACCATCGGCCCCCACGCCGCCTCGTACCAGCCGCGCGAGCCGTCGTCGAACAGCACCTGCAGCGCGCCGTAATTGTACATGTCCGGGGCAATCTCGTCGGACAGCCGCACGCCCATGCCGCGCACTTCCACGGGCTTGGCATCGGTGATCTGGCACATCACATCGACATAGTGCACGCCGCAGTCGACGATCGGCGAGGTCGTCTCCATCAGGGTCTTGTGCGTCTGCCAGTTGGCGCCGCTCGATTGCTGGTTGAGGTTGAGCCGGAAGGCGTAGGGACCGCCAAGCCTGCGCGCTTCCGCGATGAAGCGGATCCAGCTCGGATGGTGCCGAAGGATATAGCCGACGACCAGTTTGCGTCCGTTGGCCTTTGCCGCCGAGACCACGCGTTCGGCGTCCGCGACGGTCATCGCCAGCGGCTTCTCGACGAACACATGTGCGCCCTGTTCCAGCGCCATCACCGCGTAGTCGGCGTGCGTGTCGGTGTAGGTGTTGACCGAAACGAGATCCGGGTGCAACTCACGCAACGCCGCCCCATAGTCGGCAAGGACCTTGTAGCCACCAAGTTCTGCCTCGAGTTTGGGTGCCCGCCGGTTCACCAGCCCTACGATCTCGAACCCGGGGTGTCGGTGATACGCCAGGGCATGGCTGCGCCCCATATTGCCTAGGCCGGCAACCAGAACACGTACGCTCATTTACTGCTCCAAACAGAGATGGTCTCAATGTCCCCTGCGCGGCCGGGGACAATAGAGGGGATGGCAGCGGCGAGCCGGCTCACGGTAGCGCCCGGTCAAGCCCGGCATTCAGCTCGATTGCCGCTGCCTCGAGCCGTTCGGCCGACCCGGGGGCGAATGCCGCCGGCAAGCCATAATAGCGGTGCGCCTCCAGCACCTCGTATCCGCCGAACCGATACTCGGTCTCGGGCGGGATATACCCGGGTACCCCGTCGGCAAGGCCGTTGACGAAGTGAACTCGTGCAGCGTCGCCGCGCACATTGAGCGCCGACTGCGCGAACATCTCCCCTGGCGTGAAGCTCAACCGCGCGCCGGCCCAGTCCAACACTGTTACCTTGCCCGTCCACGGCTTGAGCGGGTGGAGGGCGATCGTTCCGGCCCAATCCGCCCAGCAGTCGTAGAGTGTCGCCCAGGCGGGGTCCGACTCCGCCGCCTTGGCGCGCCACTCGGCCGCCAGCACCGGCAGGGGCATCGTCTCGTTGCGTTCGAAATCCAGCGCGACTGACCGGGCCATGGCGGTCACTTCACCATCGAGGCGATGCAGTTTCGCCGCAAGGGCGCTGGCGGCGATCTTGCTGCCCAGCCGCTCCGCCTCGGCATAGGTGCGGTCGGCCGTAGCAACCGTGCTGATTGACGAATGGGGGGAGTGGCCCGTGCTGATGTCGCCCGCGCAACCGGTAAGGAATACCGCGACGATTCCCGGATCGGCGAGTTCCAGCGCTTCGCGCACATAGTGAGGAAAGTCGGCCGTGTATTGCCTGTTGTAGGCTGCCAGCACCACCGGATGACAGGCGTGGGCGGTGAGGATGGCGATCGGACGCCCGTCAATCCCGTCGATCCGCAGCACCGGCACGGTGGGGTCGGTCACCCCATCGTCATGCCGCCGGTTGAAGGCGACGCCCGGGTTGTCGCCGAGCCCGGCTGAAAGGGTGGCCGCCCGCTGTTCCGCCACGGCCCGGTTGATCGCCTCGACACACCCGTCCTCCAGATGCGCCAGATAGGCGGCGTCAAACGAGGTGCCGCCGCGGCCGGCCATGCTCACCGGCCCGCCATGCGTATGGGTCGCGATCACCACAACGCGGTCGTCCGGCAGCACGCACCGCGAACGAATGCGCGCGCAGCTGTCTTCGTGCAGGCCAATCACGTCGGCCACCACGATCGCGGTATCGCCCACCGCGATGGCGCGCGCTGTCAGCGGGTCGTGGCTCCCGATGGCTGGTTGCGTCCGCGCGGCGTAGCCCGACATCATCAGCCCTGCCGGGGGCGTGATATCGACGATGGCGGCACCCGCCAGCAAAGACGATATTCCCGGCATCTGGACCTTGCCCCCTCGTGCGTGCCTCGCGCGGCATTAATGCCAAAAACATACCACTTGTCGAGCGGGACTGACGCGATACGTGCGGCAAACCACCGGCATGGGACCGATCTCACAGATTGCGGCGATGCCAGTCGAGAAACCGCTTGGTAAATGGTCTTTTATTGGTATTATAGGTTGCATGTGGGACAACGCCCGCGCCGGGCTGATTGATCCGGCAGTTCTTGGTCCGGGACAGGCAATTTGACCAGCGATCTCTTCAGCGCCGAAGCCGTGATCCTGCCGCAGGGCGGTCCGCTCTACCTGCAGCTGAAGCGCTGGATCGAAGACGCAGTTGCCCGTGGCGCCATCAAACCCGGCGATGCCCTCCCCTCCGAGCGCGATCTGGCGGCGAGGGTCGAGGTCTCTCGCGTCACTGTGCGCAAGGCGGTGCAGCATCTGGTGCGCGACGGCCTGCTGATCCAGCGGCACGGTTCAGGCACTTTCGTTGCCCCGCAGCAGAGCCGTGTCGAGCAGTCTCTGAGCCAGCTCACCTCCTTCACCGAAGATATGGCGCGCCGCGGCATGGCGGTGCGCGCCGTCTGGCTCGATCGCGGCATCTACGATCCGTCCCCGGACGAAACGGTCATTCTCGGTCTCTCGCCGGGCGATCGCGTGGCGCGGGTTGCACGCCTCCGCCTCTCCGGCGAAATGCCGCTGGCCATCGAGCGGGCCGCTTTGTCCGCCGAGACTTTGCCGGATCCGGCTTCGGTCGGCTCGTCGCTTTACGCTCATCTCGACAAGACCGGCAATCGGCCGGTCCGCGCCATCCAGCGCATCCGCGCCGCCAATCTCGAGGAAGGCGACGCCCGTCTCCTTGAAATCCCCGTGGGCGCCGCCGCGCTCCACATCGAGCGCATCGCCTACCTGCCTTCGGGCAAGGTGGTCGAACTGACGCGCTCGGTTTATCGCGGCGACACCTATGATTTCGTCGCCGAACTCAGAGTCGGTGACGCCGCCCGTAAATGATCGCAACTGTGAGTGATGCCGTGACCCCAACCGCCAATGCCAGCTACATGCGCCAGGAAGTCGAGGAGACCCCGTCGGCGATTGCCCGTCTGATTTCTGAGGGCAAGTCCGACTTCGCGGCAGCCGGCAAGGCGCTTCGCGCGGCCGACCCGACCGCGATCGTCACCATCGCGCGCGGTTCTTCCGACCACGCCTCGTCTTTCCTCAAATACTCCATCGAGCTCTTGGCCGGCGTGCCGGTCGCCTCGGTCGGCCCCTCGGTCTATTCGATCTATGGCCGCGAGCTGAAACTCAAGGGCACCGCCGCCATCGCCATTTCGCAGTCGGGCAAGAGCCCGGATATCGTCGGCATGACCCAGTCGGCGAAAAAGAACGGCGCGCTCACATTCGCGCTGACCAATACCCCGGACTCGCCACTGGCTCAGGCGTCCGACCAGACGATCGCGTTGCGCTCCGGCGAGGAGAAATCGGTCGCCGCCACCAAGACGTTTGTCGCCTCGGTCGTTGCCGGCCTCGGCCTCGTCGGAAACTGGTTGGAAGACAAGGCTCTGCTGGCTGCACTGGAATCACTTCCTGAAGTGCTCGAGGAGGCGGTGCACTGTGATTGGTCGCCGCTGCTCGGCGCGCTCGATAAGCACCAATCGCTCTACGTGCTCGGCCGCGGTCCGGCGCTCGCCATCGCCAACGAGGCGGCGCTGAAGTTCAAGGAAACCTGCGGCATCCACGCCGAGGCCTATAGCGCCGCCGAAGTCATCCATGGCCCGGCCCGCATCGTCGAGCATCACTTCCCGGTGCTGGCGCTCGCTGCCCGGGACGCCGCGGAAGCCTCGGTCGCCGACGTTGCAGAGCGGCTGGCCGGGCAGGGCGCCCGCGTCTTCATCACCTCGATCAATGCCCGGAGCGCCGAACGCCTGCCGTTCGCAGCCTCCGGCCACGCCATCACCGACGCCCTGGCGCTGATCGTCAGCTTCTACGGCTTCGTCGAAGCGCTGAGCCGTCGCCGCGGCTTCGATCCGGATCGTCCTCCGCACCTGAAGAAGGTGACGGAGACGATATGAGCCGAAGCATTAGTGTGGGTTGACCCCCACCCTTGATCCTTCCCCCTCGAGCAGGGGAGGTAGACGACAACCACGGGACTAGTGAGAGCGTCTCCCTCCCTTGCGGGGAGGGGACAGGGGTGGGGGGCAGCCCGCACCGGCTCTTGAAGCTCGTTTGCAGGAGCAAGAGAACATGACCACTAAACAAGCCTTCACCGGAGCCCGCATCTTCGATGGCGCCGAATGGCACGACCATATGGCGCTGGTGGTGGCCGACGGCAGGGTCGAGGGACTGATCGCCGCCGACTCGCCCACCGACGCGATCCGCGTTCCGGCCGACGGCGCGATGATCGTTCCCGGTTTCCTCGATCTGCAGGTCAACGGCGCCGGCGGCGCGCTGCTGAATGAAACACCGACGCTCGATGCCATCCGCACCATCTGCGCGACGCTGACGCAGTTCGGTTGCACCGGGAGCCTGCCGACCCTCATCACCGATACCGTACCCAAGAACGAGGCCGTCATCGCCGCCGGGGCCGCGGCAGTGGAGCAGGGGGTGCCTGGGTTCCTCGGTCTCCATCTCGAGGGCCCGCACCTCTCCATCGCCCGCAAGGGCGCTCACGATCCGGCGCTGATCCGCCCGATGGACGAAGCGGACCTGCAGCGGCTGCTCGCTGCCAAGCGTGCGCTCCCGACTCTCCTCATTACCGTTGCCGCCGAAACCGTTGGCCCGGAACAGATTTCCCGTTTGGCTGCGGCCGGCATCATCGTCAGCATCGGGCACTCCGACGCCAGCTATGTGCAGGTTGCGGCTGCGGCCGAAGCCGGCGCCTCGATGGCCACCCATCTGTTCAATGCGCAAAGCCAGATCGGCAACCGCGAGCCCGGTCTCGTCGGCGCCGTGCTCGACCTGCCGGGCCTCGATGCCGGCATCATCGCCGACGGCATCCACGTCCACCCGACCTCGCTCGGCATCGCGCTGCGCGCCAAGCGCGGCCCCGGCCAGATATTCCTCGTCTCCGACGCCATGTCGATCACCGGCACCGACTGGACCGAGTTCGAGCTCACCGGCCGCACGGTCTATCGAAAGGACGGCGCGCTCCGTCTGGCCGACGGCACCCTCGCCGGCGCCGACCTCGCGATGATCGATGCCATTCGCTACGTCCACCAGGCCATCGGCGTGCCGCTCGACGAAGCCCTGCGCATGGCGAGCCTCTATCCCGCCCGCGCCATCCACGCCGAAGCCGACCGCGGCCACCTCACCAAAGGCGCCCGCGGCGACTTCGCTGTGCTCAGCGATGATCTGAAGGTTCGCTCGACCTGGATCGGCGGTGAGAAGGTCTTCGCGGTCTAGAACGTCTCGTAGCCGAAGAACTTGGCCCACTTGGTCAGGGGTGCTGCTTCCGCCTGCCTGAACAGGAAATCGTAGTCGCGCCAATAGGTCTGGATACCCAGGGACAACCCCTGGCGCACCTTCTGATAACTGGGCGTCTTGCCTGCCCGCTCGCCCGCCCGTTCTGCAAACTCGAGCACGGCCGGATCCCAATCCAGTGCAAGAAACTCCAGAGCTTCTCGCGCCGTGGCTTCAAAATCGGTGACGAGACTGTCATATCGCACATAGTGAACGGATGGGTCGCTGAGCGAATGGACTTTGAACCACTCGGTCATGGCAATGTCGTAGAGCCTGATGGTGTCCACCAGATTGGGGAAGTTCGCCATCGCCGAGTTTACGCCGAAGCGCTGCTGAAAGCAGCTGAGTGCGACGTCGTAAGGGTGCCGTATCGAAAAGATGAAGCGCTGATTTGGCAGCAAGTGCTTAATGAACGGGGCGATCAGAGATCGGATGGGCAGCTTGTCGATATAGACTTCGGCGTCATGATTTTGCACCAGGCGATCTAGCGAAGAGAAGTAGCGCTCACGAGCCTCGACGAACAGTGCAGCGCTGCCTGCCTCGTATTCCATCTGTCCTTTATTTCCGCGGTCGATGCACGTGGTCACGGCCAGCATGCATGGCACCTCCTCGAAAGTCTCGACGCGCGGGTGCGCCGCCAGCGCATTTTCTAGCATCGTCGTCCCGGATCGGGGAAATCCAACCATCATCACGTAGTTGGGTCGATCTAGCGGCGGCAGGTCGGGTATGACCTGGGCGTTTCGGGCTAGGCAATCTGCAATGTAGCTGGTCGGCTTGAAGGAAGTTGCGTCGATTGAGTTCATGGTGGCATAGCTTCTGAACGCTTCATTGAAGCGTCCGAGCCTAGAGTATGCTTTCGCCCTGAGTTGCTCACCGGCGGCGCCTACGGCGTATTGTTTGGCAGCAGTACGCCCGCGATCCTCGAGTTCGCTTAGCCGGGCCAGACAGCCCTCAGCATCTCCGTCGGCCAGGCGGGCGTCCGCGCTGAATACCTTTGCTTGTGGCTCCAGCATCTCAATACCGGTTACTTGCGACAGCGTGTATTCGAGAAGATCGTACCGCCCGGCATGTGCCAGCATCCTGGCAAGCGCCGAAAACGCCGCGGGTTCGTCAGGTTTCACTGCGACGGCTCTGGTGAGAATTGGGACGGCACCTCGCCATCCCTCAACGAGTTCGGCTGAGGTTGCTGCCTTGTGCAGTCGGATCAATTCGCCCAAGCTTAAATATTTGGCGATCTCGATGTCTCGCTGCTTTCCGTTGTCGTTCCGGGAGCGGGCCTCTAGTCCGGCCTTGTCGAGGTCCTCGATTGTGCTGGGTCCAGCCATTGCCACTTCTGCTGCCCGTGCGTGGTCGCCCACCCAACTAAAGTAGTTGAAGGCACGCCGTCGGACCGCGCCGTGCCGACACAGCTTAAGCAGCTGTGGAACGTCCCAATGCTGCACAGCATCTCTTTCAAAGAGCGCCAGGATGCCACCGACCGAGAGAATCTCGTCATCTGACGCGGCGAGGCCCCTGAAGTACCTGTTCGGGTCCACGCTGAAGTCACGTAGCCCAGCGATCGGGCTTAGGAGCGCGTCATCCTGAAAGGCAAGAATAGTCATCGGACATCTCGGCAAGTGGTCGGGCTGATAGTCGACGCAACAGGATCGGAACGAGCTACCCGCGGCCTATAAATGGCATCGTGGTCGCCATCACGGTCATGAACTGCACGTTCGCCTCGAGCGGCAGCCCGCTCATATAGAGAATCGCATCCACCACGTGCTGCACGTCGAAGGTCGGCTCCGGCTCCATTGTGCCGTTGGCCTGCAGCGATCCGGTGGTCATTCTCGCCGTCATATCGGTCGCCGTGTTGCCGATATCGATCTGGCCGCAGGCGATGCTGTAAGCGCGCCCATCGAGCGAGATCGCTTTGGTCAGTCCGGTGATCGCGTGCTTGGTCGCCGTGTAGGCGGCAGCGCCCGGCCGCGGCACGTAGGCCGAGATCGAACCGTTGTTGATGATCCGTCCGCCCTGCGGCGACTGGTCCCGCATCGCCCGGAACGCTTCGCGCGCCACGTAGAAAGCGCCGTTGAGGTTCACGTCGACCATGCCCTGCCAGGTGCCGATATCGGTGTCGCCGAAGCTGGCCTGCGGCGCGAACCGCCCGGCATTGTTGAACACCACGTCGACCCGACCCAGTTTCGCCTTGAGGTCGGTGAAGTAGCGGTGCACCGCCGCCGGATCGGTAACGTCGCACACGCCGCTATACTGCGCCGAACTCAACCGCGCCGTTTCGGCCAACTCGGCCTCGCGCCGCCCCAGAATCGCCACGCGATACCCGGCCTTGCCCAGCCCGATTGCCGCGGCGCGCCCGATACCCGAGGTCGCGCCGGTCACCACCGCCACCTTGCCGTCTGTCATTTTGCTGTTACCCGCCCTTGTTTGCGCTCATATGGGCGACTACTTGCGGCATAGGCAAGGCAGCCATTTGCCTTACACCCGCCACACTCTACAGACGGCCCCCAATGTCCCGATCTCGTCAGCCCTCGCCGCGAGGCGGGCAGAATCCGGCGATCTCCGATCTACTGCAAAGGGGGCTGGCACTGCATCAGTCCGGCAGGGCGCGCGAAGCAGCTGAGCTTTATCAACAGGTCCTCGCCAAAGACCCAAGGCAGCCCGCGGCCAACCACCTTCTGGGTCTCGTTCACCTCAGTCACGGGCGCACGGCGGAGGCGGTCGACTGCCTCTCGCGTGCCGTTGAAGCAAGCCCGAACGACTCGCAGTATCTGAGCAACCTCGGCGTCGCCCTCAATGCTGCCGGTCGCAGTGCCGAGGCAGTTGAGGTGCTGCAGCGCGCCATCCTCGCCAATCTGGAGTTTGCCGAGGCCTACTCCAATCTCGGCATGGCGTACCGGAACCTCAAGCGCTTCGACGATGCCGTCGCCGTCTATCGTCGCGCCGTGCGCCTCAAGCCGAACGAAGCCGGCTTTCACTTCAACCTTGCCAACTCGCTCCGCGACGCCGGCTACATGTTCGATGCCGAGTCGGCCTATCGCCGCGCCGTGCACCTCAGGCCCAACTATAGTGCAGCGATCAACGGCCTTGCCGTCATGCTGGACGGGCAGGGGCGGGCAAGTGAGGCGCTGAGCGTCGTGGAGGACGCGCTGCGCACCCAGCCGCGCGATGCTCAACTGCAATTGCGGCGCGCGCGTGCGCTCTACCACCAGAACCGCATCGAGGATTCGGTCCATAGCTTCGACAAGGCGATCGCCCTCAACCCGTCATTCGGCGAAGCGCATCTGCACCGCTCCTATGTCGTCCGCCACGAAAAATCGGACGCTTCGATCGACGCCATGAAGGCGCTGTTCCGTTCCAACGAGGCCTCCATCGATGATCGCGTCTTTGCCGGCTTCGGCCTTGGCAAGGCGCTGAGCGATATCGGCGAGCATCGCGAGGCGATCGAAGCCTTCACCGAAGCGAACCGGATGAATCGGCAGCAGCTGACGTTCTCGCTGAAGCCGACGATCGCCGAGCTAAAGCGTGATCTCCATCGCTTCGAGGGCGTTACCGGTCCGCACGACAATGGCGGCTTCCGTGAGGCCATGCCGATCTTCGTCGTTGGCATGCCGCGCGCTGGCAAGACTACGGTGGAGACCATCCTGTCGCGTCACCCCTCGGTTGCCGGCGCCGGCGAGCTGCCGACCATGGCGCGGCTGGTGCGCGAACTGTTGCAGCAGCAAGATGCCGCCATCGCCGATATTCCCCCCGATCGTTTCACGGAACTGGGGCGCGCCTACATGCGCGAAGCGCAAAGCCTCGTGCCGCCGGGCAAGGCGGTGGTCGACACCATGCCGTCAAACTATCGCCACATCGGCTTCATCCGGCTGGCCTTGCCCTATGCCAGGATTATCCGCTGTGTGCGACCGACGCCGGATCACTGCGTCGCCATCTTCGAAAAGCACCTCACCGGCAACGGCTACGAGTATGCCAGCGACATGGATGAGCTGCAGGGCTACCACGCCGCGTTTCGTGACCTGATGGACGGCTGGCACGCGAAGTTCCCGGGCGGCATCTACGACATCGACCTCGGCAACCTCGCCCAAGATCGCCGGGGCGAGATCCGCCGCCTGCTGGAATTCTGCGGCCTGCCCTGGAACGACGCCTGCATGGCCGAAGCCCGCTCCGAGCCGCAATATCATGACTGGTCGCGCGACCGCATCGCCGCCAACCGCGCCGAGCACATGGCCGCCTGGCGTCAGGTTCGCCCGCAACTGTGGGACTAGTCGGGAGCACGGGCTTACCCCACCCGCGGTGTCACCCCGGCGTTCGCCCATAGGCGTCAAGTTATCATGGTACCCACTCACCGGCGTCATTCCCGCGAAGGCGGGAACATAGTGGGATGCTGCAGCGCCGGTGGAGGCTGAGGGATCGCACTGGGTCCCCGCCTTCGCGGGGATGACGCCGGTGTTGTGGCGAGCCCGTGGGTGCCACAAACTCAGCGCGTATGGGCCTTCGCCGCGATGACACCGAGTGCGGGGCGCTGTTTTGCGGCAGGTTCGCCGGCCTGGGCGTGCACCAGCTTCCCAAGTATTAATGGCTGGTTTCCAAACCTGTGCTGAATCTGCAACAGCCAGTTCGCAACCAGATTGGCATTGCCCCAATTCAGCCATTCTGCGATTGCGCCTCTCCAACTCCTGCGTAGAGTGGGTCTTGCGAATCCATGCATGGGATCGTTTGTCGGTCGCAGACGCGACGGCAACACACACAAAAGTGTGGTCGCGTTTCGACAAGCCGCCGGGCAACTGGCAAAACGAATGACTGACTTTGGAGGTCAATAATGAAAATCAGGAGCCTTCTTCTGGGTTCTGTGGCGGCAGCGGGTCTCTCG
>NZ_DASZAW010000132.1:0-9646 GCF_035944845.1 Devosia sp.
CTGGGCGGTGAGGCCGTTGGCTTCGAGGTTCGAGCCGGCATTGAAGCCGAACCAGCCGAACCACAGCAGGCCCGCGCCGATGAAGACGAAGGTCAGGTTGTGCGGCGGGATCGGTTCCTTGAGGAAGCCGGTGCGCGGCCCCAGCACGATGGCGGCGACGAGCGCGGCCACGCCGGAGTTGATGTGCACCACGGTGCCACCGGCAAAGTCATAGGCGCCGAGACCGAACAGGTAACCCGTGCCGGCCCAGACCATGTGGGCGATCGGCAGATAGGAGAAGGTGAACCACAGCGCCAGGAACAGCATCACGGCGCCGAACTTCATGCGCTCGGCGATACCGCCGACGATGAGTGTCGCGGTGATGCAGGCAAAGGTGAGCTGGAACACCACGAACACCAGTTCGGGCAGCTCGAAGCCGGCCGAGAAGGTGGCGGCGGTCGACTCGATCGTTACGCCCGAGAGGAACAGCTTGGAGAAATCGCCGATAATGGGCGAGAGGCCACCTTCGCTGCCGCCAAAGGCCAGCGTATAGCCGTAGGCCACCCAGAGCAGGGCGATCATGGCGACGCCACCGAGCACCTGGCTGAGGATCGACAGCACGTTCTTGGCGCGCACCAGGCCGCCATAGAACAGCGCGAGACCCGGCACGATCATCACGAAGACGACCATGGTCGAGACCAGCATCCAGGCGGTATCACCCTTGTCGATGATCGGGGTGACTTCGGCGACGGCTTCAGCGGCCGGCGCTGCGGCATCCTGCGCGAAAGCGGGCAGGGCGAGAGCCAGCGAGGCCAGTGCCGCAGCTCCCAGGACTTTTGACATCTTCAAGTCTGTCATTGGGGTTTCTCCAGAGGGTAGCTGCATCAGAGCGCGGCCGCGCCGGTTTCGCCGGTGCGGATACGAGTGACGGCCAGCAGGTCGAGGACGAAGATCTTGCCGTCGCCGATGCGGCCCGTCTGGGCACTCTCGCGGATGGCCGAGACGATGGCGTCCGACTGGGCGTCGTCGACAGCGATCTCGATCTTGAGCTTAGGCAGGAAGTGCACCGCATACTCGGTGCCGCGATAGATTTCGGAATGGCCCTTCTGGCGGCCATAGCCTTTGACTTCGGTCACGGTCATGCCGTGCACGTCGAGCGAGTTGAGGGCCTGGCGGACCTCCTCCAGGCGCGACGGTTTGATGATTGCGATCACCAGCTTCATGGATGCCCCTTTCGATGGGTGGGTTCGACGGTCCCCAATCGGCACAAACAGACTCAAGTCGCGTGCCAAACTGCGGCCGCAATCGCCAACTGTATGATTCTGTTAAGGAAAAGCGGTCAGTTGTTGCCTAATGACGAAGCAGGATGGCAATCCGCCCGCAACTCTTGCGCAGGTTTTGTGCAGAATCATTTGATGTGATGACATTTTGTGCAGCAACGAGGCGCGGCAAAGGATCGCCTTGCGTCCTCGGCCGGCCTTGCGTAGCTCAGCGGGAGGGCCGACATAGCGATAAAGCGGAGTTCTCTCATGGCCGACAGCTTCGACATCGTGATCGTGGGCGGCGGGCCGGTGGGACTCACCATGGCGGTGGCGCTGACCCGTTCGATGAAGGGCTTGCGCGTCGCGCTGCTCGATCGGCGGCCGTTCTCGGTGCCCAAGGACCAGCGCGCTTCGGCGATCGCTGCCGGAGTGCGCCGCATCTTCGTGGAACTGGGCGTCTGGACCGCCATGGCGATCGGAGCCGAGCCGGTCAGACAGATGAAGATCACCGATTCCGGCAGCGGCGACATCGCGCGGCCGTTGTTCCTCAGCTTCATGGGCGACGTAGCGCCGGGCGAGCCATTTGCACACCTGGTGCCCAACCAACTGGTGGCCGAGACGCTGCTCGGTGCGCTGGGCGAGGGGGTCGAGATCATCGCGCCGGTTGAGATCACCGGCTTTGCCGCCGACCCCGGCATGGCGCGCCTCAGCCTCGCTGACGGCCGAACCATCTCGGCGCCGCTGGTGATCGCCTCGGACGGGGCGCAGTCGGCGCTCCGACGGATGGCGGGGATCGAGGTAATCTCGCACGACTATCGGCAGTCGGGGCTGGTCACCACCATCATGCACGAGCTCGACCATGAGGGCACGGCTTACGAGCATTTCCGGCCGGCCGGGCCGTTTGCCAGCCTGCCGCTGCCGGGCCGCCGCTCATCGCTGGTATGGACCGAGAGCAGCGAGCGAGCGGCCGAACTCAAGGGCTGGCCGCAGGAGGCAATCGCTGCCGAGATCGAAGCAGTGATGGGCTCGAGCCTCGGGGCGGTGACGCTCGAGGAAGGGCTGCAGGCCTTCCCGCTGCGGCTGCAGCTGGCCAAGAGCTTCGTTTCGCCGCGGCTGGCGCTGATCGGCGATGCGGCGCACGTGGTGCATCCGGTCGCCGGACAGGGGCTGAACCTGGGGCTCAAGGATGTCGCGGCGCTGGCCGAGGTGGTCATCGACGCGATCCGGCTGGGGCAGGATCACGGCGCCGCAGACGTGCTCGAGCGCTACCAGCACTGGCGGCGCTTCGACACCGCGCTGATGGCGATGGTGACCGACGGGATGGTGCGGTTGTTCTCGAACGATATGGCGCCGGTGCGGGCGCTGCGCGATTTCGGCATGGGCGTCGTCGACCGGCTGCCGCCGGTCAAGGAGCTGCTGATCGCCCGCGCCGCCGGGCTCGACCGCAATGGGCCGAAACTGCTGCGCGGGCTGCAGATTTAGGGCAGACGCAGACAGTGGAATCGCGGGCCGTTCACCGCCGGTGACAAAAACCTCGATGTCATCCCTGCGAAAGCAGGGACCCAACTCGCAGCTGGCGCGGGCCGATAAATGGGTCCCTGCTTTCGCAGGGATGACGCCGGAGGGTGGGGCGGTTCGATGGGTGGGACCGCCCGAGGTGATAGCCGATTACGCCGCCAGGCTGGTATCCGCGGCGACGCCGAGCATCAGGTTGAGGTTCTGCACTGCGGCACCCGAGGCGCCCTTGCCGAGATTGTCGTAGACGGCGACCAGCAGGGCCTGGGCCTTGCTCTCATTGGCAAAGACGTGCAGCCGCATGCGGTTGGTGTCGTTGTAGAGCTCGGGGTTAAGCTCGGGGCTGCGCTCGAGTTCGCTGAGCGGCGCGACATCGACGAAGCTGTGCGGGATGGCCGCGAAGTGGTCGGCGATGGCAGCGTGCAGTTCAGCGCCGGTCGGCACCTTGTCGAGGGTCCAAAGCTGCAGCGGCACGGCGGTGATCATGCCCTGGCGGAAGTTGCCGACCGCCGGCTGGAACAGCGGGGTGTGCTGGAGCTTGGCGTATTTCTGCAGTTCGGGCAGATGCTTGTGCTTGAAGGTGAGGCCATAGAGCGCGAACTCGTTGGCGTCGTCGCCCTTTGCCTCATAGTCCTCGATCATGCTGCGGCCACCGCCGGAATAGCCGGAGATGCCGTTGACGGTGACCGGAAAATCGGCCGGCACCAGACCGGCTTCGACCAGCGGGCGAAGCGTCGCAATGGCGCCCTGCGGCCAGCAGCCGGGGTTGCCGACCCGCGTGGCATTGGCGATGGCAGCGGACTGCGCCTTGTCCATTTCGGCAAAGCCATAGGCCCAGCCCTCGGCGATGCGGTGCGCCGTCGAAGCGTCGATCACCTTGGTGGTGTCGTTGTCGATCAGCGACACGCTCTCTTTGGCCGCGTCGTCGGGCAGGCAGAGGATCGCCACATCGGCGAGGTTGAGGAGCCGCTTCCGCTCCTCCAGATCCTTGCGCTTGTCGTGGGCAATGGAGATCACCTCAAGGTCGCCGCGATCGGCGAGGCGCTCGCGGATCTGCAGACCCGTGGTACCGGCTTCGCCGTCGATGAAGATTTTCGCGACCATATGAGGCTCCCATCCAAGGGTTCAATGCGCGGGACATATAGGGGTTGCGCATGTCATCTGCAAAGGGTTTGGATTGCGCCAATTGAAACGACGAGAGGCCGAAATGACCCCGCACAACCACGCCAAGCCTGGTGACTATGCCGAAGCCGTGCTGCTGCCCGGCGACCCGCTGCGCGCCAAATGGATTGCCGAGAACTTCTTCGAGGATGCGCGGCTGGTGAACTCGGTGCGCAACTGCCTCGGCTATACCGGCACGTGGAAGGGTAAGCCGGTGTCGGTGCAGGCGACCGGCATGGGGCAGGCGTCGCTGTCGATCTACGTGCACGAGCTGATCAACGTCTACGGGCTGCAGAAGCTGATCCGGGTCGGCACCTGCGGCGGGCTCAATGCCAAGGTGAAGGTGCGCGACCTGATCATCGCACAGGGCGCGACGACGGATTCGGCGATCGTCCGCGACGCGTTTGCGCCGTTCAACTTCGCGCCGATCGCCGATTTCGGGCTGCTGCGCGATAGCGTCGAGCGGGCCGAGAAGGCGGGGATGCGCTACCACGTGGGCAACATGCTCTCGTCCGACATCTTCTACCACATCGAGCCCGGCCTCACCGGCTACGGCCGACTGCCGGCGCATGGCATTCTCGGAGTCGAGATGGAGGCTGCGGCGCTCTATACGCTGGCGGCGCGGTTCGAGCGCAAGGCACTGGCCATCTGCACCATGACCGATTGCCTGATCACTCATGCCGAACTCAGCGCCGAGGACCGGCAGTCGTCGCTCAGGGAGATGATCACGCTGGCGCTCGATACCGCGGTCGAAGCGTGAGCGTGCTGGCACAGCTAGCTTCGGCGCTCGGGCGGAATGACGAGCAGCCCAATGTCGAGCTGGCCGAGGCGTTGGCGGCAAAGCCCGATGCTGCCGCAATTGCCGAGCTCGCCGGGGCTCTCGCGACCGGTTCGACAGCCATTTCCAATGATGCCATCAAGGTGCTGTATGAACTGGGCGAGCGCCGACCGGAGCTGGCGGCGCCGCACGCGAAGGCATTCCTGACCCTGCTCGGGAGCAAGAACAATCGCAATGTGTGGGGCGCGCTGCAGGCGATCGAGACCATTACCGCGTTGCAGCCCGATGCGGTGCTTGCCGAACTGCCGCGGATCGTCGCGGCGGCAGACAAGGGCTCGGTGATCGCCAAAGACAAGGCGGTGGCGATCCTCGTCAAGCTTGCCGCTGCCGGTCACGGGGCCAAGGCACTCCCCATTCTCCTCGAGCGGCTCGAGGGCGCGGCACCCAATCAGTTCCCGATGTATGCCGAGCAGGCGCAGCCGGTGATCGACGCAGCGCATCGGACGGCATTCGTGCGCCTGCTCGAGACTCGACTCATTGGAATCGAGCCCGGCGCCAAGCGGACGCGTGTGGAAAAAGTGCTGCGTCGCGCCCGGGGCTGACAGCCAGGCAAAATGAGGAACGTGCGTCTTCAAAGCGCGATCAACCGCTTGGCCAAGTCAATACGCCAAGGCACGCAGGAGGCCCTCAAGATCGGCTGCCGGGCGCCCGCGCAGGCTGTCATAAATGTCGCATGGGAGAGAGCCAAACTGAGCGGAACAGAACCGCCGCTTTGGCGTTGGGAGTTCTAGTTGGGCATCTGAGGGGAGGCCAGGATGAATACCCATACACTCACCGAACATCGCGATATCCAGAACTGGGTGACGGCCCGGCACGGCCAGCCGGCACTGCGTCGGGTCCCTGACCCGAGCGGCCAGGTGCGGGCGCGGCTGGCGCTGAATTTCGCGCGCTCAGCGGCGCCAACCGAGACGCCCAGCCAGGACGACGGAATGAGCCCCTGCTCGTGGACCGCCTGGCTCGCCGAACTCGATCGGCAGCACCTGGCGCTGCGGGTGGGCGACCAGACGGCGTTCGAATTCGTTGAACGACGCGATCTCAACTAGCGCGTCTGGCCGGCCCTACGGACCGTCAGGCGGACCTCGCGAGCGACGTGCCCGCCAGAGGATGGGCCGGCATTGCATCGGCATCGGGGTCGGTGGCAACCCCGACCCGGTCGCGACCGTCGCGCTTGGCCGTGTAGAGCGCCGCATCGGCACGCCGGCGCAGGCCGGAGAGGCTCTCGCCGGTGAGCCGTTCGGCGACACCAAAGCTGGCGGTGCAGTGCACGAAGGGCGGCAGGCCCGGCACCGAGAGCGTGGCAAAGCCGGTGCGCAGCGTTTCCGCCAGCAGGCGCGCTATCGCCAGGTTGGCTCCCGGAACGAAGACCGCGAATTCCTCGCCGCCCATACGACCGACGACCGCCTTGGGCGGAGCGGTGTCGCGCAGCAGCGCAGCGAAGGCAACGATCACCTGGTCGCCGATGTCGTGGCCGTAATTGTCGTTGATCGACTTGAAGGCATCCAGGTCGGCCAGCACCATGGCGGCCGGCACTGCGGGTTGCAGCAGGCCGGTGGCTGCATGTTCTTCGAAGCCGCGGCGATTGTAGACCGCCGACAGGGGATCGGTCTCCGAGCGGGCGGTGATCTCGACCAGCATGTCGCGGACCAGCAGCATCAGCATCAGCAGGCCGGTCGCCACCTGCAGGATAGCGCCGAGCGACTGCGAGTAGAGCGCGTAGGTGGTGGCGAGATAGGTCGCGGTGCTGTCGCCAGAGCCGCCCAGCGTCAGGGCAGCGAAGGGCTTGGACAGGAACTGCAGCGCACTCAGCGCGAACAGGGCGATGAGACCGATATCGATCGGCTGGCGTCGGCGTGAGGCGAAGATGATCCAGGCGGCTGCCGCTTGCAGCAGGGCATAGGGCGCCTGGTAGATGAGGTTCCGCTCCACGGTGTCGTGCGGCAAGGTGTAGCCGAACCAATTGGCGACGATCGAGATCGCCGCAATCGCAGCAACGCCGGCCCAGGGCAGCTTCGGCCGATACCGGCGGGCCACCCCAAGAGTCACTGCCGTCACTGCGCCGTGAAAGAAGGCGAAGCCGGCGGTATAGGCGAGTTGCGGATAATCCTGCAGCGGCAGTATGAATTCCGAAGCGATGTAAAAGATGCCGAACACGTAGGCGAGCGCAAAGAACGGCGCGACCTTATCCGCCCGGTTGGACACGCCAACCAGGAAGAAGGCGAGCGCGAACAGCGCCGCAATGAATAGATTGATGGCGAGGATGAAGCTCGCTCCGGCCATGCCCTGCAATTGCGTCCCTGATGATGAAACGACAGTAGGGTTGGCTCAGAAAGAACTGGTTAACAGAAAGCTCGCAACGCCGCGGCGCGCCGTCGCAGGTTTGGGCCAGCGGAGGTAGAGCCAAGTTCGAACAGGCGCTTGAGGGCGATCGGCTCTTGGAACCGGACGATGCCGCGACCACTTAAGATATCGAAGTTTTCCAGCTAGACTGATGGTTCGCAAGAAGACCAGAAAGGCATCGAAATGACTCAGGTCCTCACCAAGCACGAGGATATCCGGCTCTGGGCGGCGGCTCGCTCGGGCAACCCGGCGATGGAAGATCGCGCAACGGGCATCGGTGGCCCGCCGGTGCTGAGGATCTTGTTCGACCAGCAGGCGCTGAACGCGGGGGAAAATCAGTACGGCGATCGTCCCGGCGGACTCGACCTCGTCGCCTGGGACGAGTGGTTCCAGCATTTCGACAGCCAGAAGTACGGCCTCCTGGTCGAAGATGAGCGGCCGGGCGTGCTGGACGACTATTATGAGTTCGTGCCGCGGGACGGCAATCAGCGGGACTGAATCATTCGGCAACCGCGGAGTCATTCCCGCGAAAGCGGGAACCTCTGTTTTTTTGCCCGTGGCACCATCGCAAAAGGAGGTCCCCGCTTTCGCGGGGATGACCCTGTGGTTAATTGGACCAGCCGATGTCAGCCCTCGCGTTCCGCTGCCGCTTCGATGGCTTCCATATCGTCGTCCGAGAAGCCGAAATGGTGGCCGATTTCGTGCACCAGCACGTGGGTGATGATCTCGCCCAGCGTCTCGCCGGTTTCGCTCTCGGCCCAGTAGTCGAGGATGGGGCGGCGGTAGAGCCAGACCTGGTTGGGCAGTTGCCCGGTCTGCGGCATGGCGCCGCCCTGCGGCAGGCCGATGCCACGAAACAGCCCGAGAATGTCGAACTCGGTTTCGAGCTCCATCTCGCGCATGGTCTCTTCATCGGGGAATTCGGCGACCATGCACGGGACGTTCCCGGCGAGCGCCTTGAACTCAGGCGGCAGCGCCGCGAAGGCCGCTGCCGCCATCTGTTCGAAATCGTCGAGGCTGGGGGCCGCGCGGTCGGTCCAGGAGTTGGTCATAGCGGCAGTCGGCAGTCGGCAACAGGCAGTCGATAGGCAGTGTTACGACTGCCTGCGCCCGACTGCCGACTGCCGTATGTCACTGCCAATCGCGGATGTCGACGAAGTGGCCGGTGACCGCCGCGGCTGCCGCCATTGCGGGCGAGACGAGGTGGGTACGGCCCTTGAAGCCCTGGCGGCCCTCGAAGTTGCGGTTCGAGGTCGAAGCGCAGCGCTCGTGCGGCTTGAGCTTATCGGGGTTCATGGCAAGGCACATCGAGCAGCCCGGCTCGCGCCACTCGAAACCGGCATCCTTGAAGATCCTGTCGAGACCTTCGGCTTCCGCCTGTTCCTTCACGAGACCCGAACCCGGCACCACCATGGCGTTGACGCCGGCGGCGACTTTCCGGCCGGCCACGACCTTGGCAGCGGCGCGCAGATCCTCGATGCGGCCATTGGTGCAGGAGCCGAGGAAGACGCGTTCGACGGTGATGTCGGTGATCTTGGTGCCCGGCTCGAGCCCCATATATTCAAGCGCCCGCCACTTCGAGGCACGCTTGTTGGCGTCCTGGATGTCGTCGGGATTGGGAACGACGCCGTTGACCGAGATCACGTCCTCGGGGCTCGAGCCCCAGGAGACGATCGGCGGCAGTTTGGCGGCATCGAGGATCACCACCTTGTCGTAATGCGCATCGGCGTCGGAGTAGAGGGTCTTCCAGTACTCGACGGCATGGTCGTAGGCGGCGCCTTTCGGCGCGCGCGGACGACCCTTCACATACTCGAAGGTCTTCTCGTCCGGGGCGATCAGGCCGGCGCGGGCGCCGCCCTCGATGGTCATGTTGCAGACCGTCATGCGGCCTTCCATGCTGAGCGCGCGGATGGCTTCGCCGGCGAACTCGATGACGTGGCCGGTACCGCCGGCGGTGCCGATCTCGCCGATGATGGCGAGGATGATGTCCTTGGCGGTAACGCCTTCGGGCAGCTGGCCATCGACACGCACCAGCATGTTCTTGGCCTTCTGCTGGATCAGCGTCTGGGTGGCGAGCACGTGCTCGACCTCGGACGTGCCGATACCATGCGCCAGCGCGCCGAAGGCGCCGTGCGTCGAGGTATGGCTGTCGCCGCAGACGATGGTCATGCCGGGCAGGGTGAAACCCTGCTCGGGGCCGACGATGTGCACGATGCCCTGACGCTTGTCGAAGGGATCGTAATACTCAATGCCGAAATCCCTGGTGTTCTCGGCCAGCGCGGCAATCTGGATGGCGCTTTCCGGATCCGGATTGGGCAGTGAGCGGTCGGTGGTGGGGACGTTGTGATCGACCACGGCCAGGGTGCGCTCGGGGGCGCGGACCTTGCGGCCGTTCATCCGCAGACCCTCGAAGGCCTGCGGGCTCGTCACCTCGTGGACCAGGTGGCGATCAATGTAAATAAGGCTGGTCCCATCCTCGTTGTTGGAAACAAGGTGATCGTCCCAGATCTTATCGTACAGAGTTCTGCCGGCCATTTTTGCTGGAGGTTCCACT
>NZ_DASZAW010000133.1:0-12719 GCF_035944845.1 Devosia sp.
AAGGTCTGCACGATCAGCGTCTCGCTGCGGGGCGTGCCCACATCGGTCATTTCCTGCGCGTAGCTGGCGCCTGCCAGCAGCAGGCCCGCCAGCGGGGCCAGCACGTATCGGCCAAGCCGTACCATTGTCCGTGTCCTCCTCATGTGCCCAGGATCGCCGCCGGGTCTCGGCCAAAGCGTCCGGGATTGAACCTCGCGGTGGTCGGCCATCGCACAGCCGTGCCGTCAGCCGGCTTCACGCCGGCCGCGCACGAAGTCGCCGTGTTCGAAGGGCTCCTCACCTGCTCCCCGTGCGCACCTCAGGTATCTGCACCCGAGGCCCGCATCGCAACCAGACGAGTTCTGTCTGTTTCGTTTTGTTTGCGATTGATGACGATTACGGAGCTATTGAGCGCAAGTCAATGCCGATTTTCGCGGCGATCGCCAGTAAGCAGCGCGTATCCGATCCGGTTCGGCAGCGCGGCACAGCGTCCTGCCCCAGCGACTGGCGCTGAGGCAGTGGAACTAAGAGACTGGTGGGTCTAAACTATTTCAGCGAGCGATGATCAGTTCGATGCCACGACGCTCGAACTCCCGGGCGTCTTCGTCCCGGATCCCGTCATCGGTGATAAACGAGTGAATCACATCCAAAGTGCCAAGCCGCGTGAACGAAGTGCGGTTGATCTTGGTGGAATCCGCCACCAGGTAGACGTGCTGCGCCGCCTTTATCATCGCCTGCTTCAGCTGCAGATCGGCAAAGCTCGGATAGGTCAGCCCGGCATCGAGCGACACCCCGGCCGTGGCGAGGAACAACTTGCCCGAAAGGATGTCGCGGAAATATTCGACCGACTTGTCGCCGCTCAGCGACAGGGTGGGCGCCTTGAACTGGCCGCCCGGCATATGCACCGCGAATCCGGGCACCGCGCCGAGGATCAGCGCAATGTTGAGCGCATTGGTGATGACGGTAAGGTCGCGCCGCTGCAGCAGCCCGTGCGCCACCTCGGTGGTGGTCGAGCCGGCATCGAGAATGATCGTCTCGCCATCGCCGACCAGCGCTGCGGCGCGCACCCCGATCCTGCGCTTTTTGTCCATGTTCTCAAGGTGTTGCAGGCTCAGCGTCTCGACCTGCCGGGGCAGCGTCTTGAGGAATGCGCCGCCATGCTCCCTGGTGATATAGCCGTCGGCTTCCAGCCGCTCGAGATCCTGTCGGATCGTCGCTTCGCTGACTTCGAAGGCGGCGGAGAGGTCGCGCACCCGGGCGCTGCCCTCTTCCTGCAGCCACTCGAGAATCTTGCGCCGCCGCGGCTCCGCCAACAGCCCGCTCAGCGTGCCGGCGTCGACGCCTGCCTTGCGGTCCTGCCGGCGGATGCTCTTCTGCTCGTTCATCTCTCAGGCGCGCCTTTGCTGACCTCTGGCAAACTACCGTGGCGGTTGGGTTTTCCGCAACCCGCGCACCCCGCTTTCCACTTCGGATATCTAGCAACTATACGCCAAACGAAACCATTCGCAAATTTTCGATAGTGACGAGCGGCAAACAATCGGTTAGTTGTCGCAGCAAGATGCATGGGAGGCAGCGGCAGCAAGCCGTCTTACCCCGAATGCTGGAGGAGGCAGTTTTGACGTTCCCGGCTTCCGCCGAACTTCGCAACGATCCGGTCGCGCTGATCCGCGACAAGGCGCTGTGGATCCGCCGGCGCAGTTTCCAGATGGTGTACGAGGCGCAATTGGGTCACCCCGGTGGCGATTTCAGCGCCGCCGACGTGCTGGCGACGCTGTATTTCGGCGTGCTGCGCCACGATCCCGCCGATCCGCGCCACCCGACGCGCGATCGCTTCGTGATGAGCAAGGGCCACTGCACCGGCGCCTTCTATGCCGTGCTCGCCGCCGCCGGCTTCTTCCCCGAAGCGCAGCTGAACACCTACATGCAGCCGCTGTCGCTGCTCAACGGCCATCCCAACCGCAACTACCTGCCCGGCGTCGAGACCAATACCGGCCCGCTCGGCCACGGCCTGCCGGTCAGCGTCGGCATCGCCATTGCCGGCCAGATCGACAATGCCGATTACCGCACTTTCGTGCTCACCGGCGACGGCGAACTGCAGGAAGGCAGCAACTGGGAAGCGGCGCTGACCGCCGGGCATCGGAAGCTCGAGAACCTGACGCTGATCATCGATCGCAACCGGCTGCAGCAGGGCGCCCGCACCGAGGAAACCGCCGGCCTCGATCCGCTCGACGACAAGTGGCGCGCCTTTGGCTGGCAGGTCGAGATGGTCGACGGCCACGATCACCGCGCCCTCTACGAAGTGCTGAGCAAGTCGCCCAAGGGCCGCGGCAAGCCGCTCTGCGTCATCGCCAACACCTTTAAAGGCAAGGGCGTCAGCTTCATGCACGACAACGTCGCCTGGCACCACGGCGTGCCCAACAAGGAACAGTACGAGCAAGCCATGCGGGAACTCGCCTGATGAGCGCCGCTGCCCCTGCCCCCGCCGGCTGGCACGATTGCCGCGACACCTTCTCGAAGACCGTCGAGGCGCTGGCCGAATCCGACCCGCGCATCGTCACCGTGGTCAGCGACAGCGTCGGCTCGTCCAAGCTGGTCAATTTCAGGAAGCGCTGGCCCGAGCGCATGGTCAATGTCGGCATCGCCGAGCAGACCGTGGTGGCGGTGGGCGCCGGCCTCGCCAATGGCGGCAAGATCCCCTTCGTTTCGGCCGCCGCGTGCTTTCTCACCGCCCGGGCGATGGAGCAGATCAAGGCCGATATCGCCTATACCAATGTCAACGTGAAGCTGATCGGCCAATCGAGCGGCGTCGCCTATGGCGAACTCGGCCCCACCCACCATTCCATCGAGGACATGGCCTGGCTGCGGCTGCTCAACAACCTGACGCTGATCGTCCCCTCCGACCCCTGGGAGACCGAACAGGCGATCCGCGCCGCCGCGGCACTCGATGGCCCGGTGTTCATCCGGGTGAGCCGCATGCCGGTGCCCGACCTCAAGCGCTCCAACGCGAAGTTCGAGATCGGCAAGGCCGAGACTTTGCGTGATGGTGACGATCTCGCCATCATCGCCAATGGCGTGATGGTGCACCGCGCGCTCGCCGCGGCCGAGGCGCTCGCCGCCGACGGCATCGCGGCGCGCGTCATCAACATGTCGACGGTCAACCCGCTCGACGAGGCGACCATCCTCGAAGCGGCGAAGACCGGCGCCGTCGTCACCGTCGAAGAGCACTCGGTGCGCGGTGGTCTCGGCGGTGCAGTGGCCGAAGTCCTGGCGACGCATGATCCGGTGCCGATGCGCATTCTCGGCTTCCCCGGCTTCCTGCCCACCGGCTCGGCCGACTGGCTGCTCGAGCATTTCCATCTGAACGCCGCCGGTATCGCCGACGCCGCACGCCAGCTTCTTGCCCGCAAATGAGCAACGGGCTGATCCTCGCCATCGACCAGGGCACCACCAACACCAAGGCCCTGGCGTTCGACGCCGAGGGCCAGGTGGTGGCCAGTGCTGCGGTATCGATGGCGGTCAGCTATCCGCAGCCCGGCTGGGCCGAGCAATCGGCCACCGCTATCTGGCAGGCCGTTCGCACCGTAATAGCCGACGTCGTCGCCAGGGTCGGCCCCGACCTGGACGCGCTGGCCATCTCCAATCAGCGCGAAACCATCGTGGTGTGGGACAGTCGCACCGGCGAGCCGATCGCCCCGGCCATCCTCTGGCAATGCCGCCGCTCGGCCCCCGCCTGCGCCGCCATCCGAGCCGCCGGGCATGGTGAGTTGATCGAGTCCCGCACCGGGCTTGGCATCGATCCGCTGTTCCCGGCAGCCAAGCTTGCCTGGGTCCTCGACAACGTCTCCGGTGCCCGGGACGCCGCCGCCGCGGGGCATTTACGCGCCGGCACCATCGATGCCTGGCTGCTGTGGAACCTCACCGGTGGCGAGCACGCCACCGATCATTCCAACGCCTCGCGCACCCAGCTGTTCAACACCGAGGCGCTGGCCTGGGACGCCGAACTCGCCCGCATCTTCGATGTGCCGCTGAGCCTCATGCCCCGCGTTCGCCCCTCCGACAGCGCCTTCGGCGCAGCCGCAGCGGGCGTCTCGGCCCTGGCTGCCGGAACGCCCATCCACGCCATGATCGGGGACTCTCACGCCGCCCTGTTCGGCCACGGCGTGCGCGAACCGGGCACGGTGAAGGCGACCTACGGCACCGGCACCTCGCTGATGACCCTGACCTCGGGTCGCATCATGAGCCGCAGCGGCCTCTCCTCGACCATCGCCTGGAGCACCAGCGCCGGCGTCGCTTATGCGCTCGAGGGCAATATCTCGGTCTCAGGCCAGGCCGTCGCCTTCATGGGGAGCCTGCTCGGCATCCCCGACCCCGCCGCCGTCGCCGCACTGGCCGCCACCGTCCCCGACAGCAATGGCGTCACCTTCGTGCCGGCCTTGGTCGGGCTTGGCGCCCCCTATTGGGATCCTGACGCCCGCGGCAGCATCTCGGGCCTGGCGCTCGGCACCACCCCGGCGCACCTGGCGCGGGCCGCCGTCGAAGCCATCGCCTTCCAGGTCGCCGACGTGTTCAGCGCCATGGAAGCCGATCTCGGCCAGCCGCTGGGCCGGCTCTCGGCCGATGGCGGCGCGGCCCGCAACGACATGCTGCTGCAGTTCCAGGCCGACCTGATCGATCGCCCGGTGCTGCGCGGCGAGTTGCCGGAAGTCAGCGCCGCCGGCGCCGCGCTGCTCGCCGCTTCGGGCCTCGGCCGCAACACCACGCGGCCCAAAGGGCGAGAGGACCAGTTCATCCCGCAAATGTCGCAAGCCGCGCGCCAGGCGGCGCTCTCGGGCTGGCTCGCCGGCGTCGGTCGCGTGCTGCAGCGGGACCAGATCACCTGAACCAACCGCTTCGGGCGGACAACAACACGAGGGAGACCATCGAGATGAGCAAGCTGCGCTTCGGAGCCGGCATCTGGCATTTTGCCACCTATGTCGATCGCTACGCCACCGACGGCTATGGCGAACCGCGCAACGTCATCGAGGCCATCGACCTCGCCGGCAAGGTGCGCGACCTCAGCGTCGTCGACATCAACTACCCATTCTTCGGCGGCGAGTTCTCCAATGCCGAAATCAAGACGGCGCTCGATCGCAACAAGCTCGGCGTCATCGGCATCACCCCCGAGATCTACACCCGCGAATTCCGCAAGGGCGCCTTCACCAACCCCGATCCGGGCATTCGCCAGCGCGCCCACGAACTGATCACCGAAGCCGCCGGCGTGGTGCGCGAATTCAAGGCCGAGTACGTGAAGCTCTGGCCGGGCCAGGATGGTTGGGACTATCCGTTCCAGGTCGATCACGGGGCGCTGTGGAAGAACTCGCTCGACGGCGTCGGCCGGCTCGCGAGCGAAAATCCCGACCTCAAATTCGTCATCGAATACAAGCCGCGCGAGCCGCGCGTGCATATGAGCTTTGACTCGCTGGCCCGCACCTTGCTCGGCATCGAGAAGATCGGCCTGCCCAATGTCGGCATCCTGCTCGATTTCGGCCACGCCATTTTCGGCGGCGAATCCGCCGCCGACTCCGCCCAGATGGCCATCGATTACGGCCGGCTGTTCGGCATGGACGTCAACGACAACTACCGCTCCTGGGACGACGACCTGGTGGCCGGCAGCCTCCACCCGATCGAGCTGTTCGAGTTCTTCCACGTGCTGCGCAAGAACAAGTGGGACGGCGTCTGGCAGCTCGACCAGTTCCCGTTCCGAGAGGACAGCGTCGCAACTGCCGATCACGCCATCGACTTCCTCAAGGCGGTCGACCGCGGCCTCGAAGCGCTGGATCTCAAGGCGCTGCGCAAGGCCCAGGAAGACCACGACGCCATCGCTGCGCTGCGCATCGCGCAGAAGGCGCTGTTCGGGTCGTTCTGAGGCCACCGTCCTCTCCGTGATCCTCCCCCGCGTGGCGGGGGAGGGGGACCAGCGAAGCTGGTGGAGGGGGCGGCCAAACCATCGGCGCTTCATGCCCCCTCCACCGCCTTCGGCGGTCCCCCTCCCCCGCCACGCGGGGGAGGATTGCTGCACCGCCGGTGCCTGGCCCACGGACAAGCTGCCGCACCGCCAAATGGTGCACTTTCCAACCGTCTCATCCCCACCTATACCCGATGCACACACTGATTTGGGGACGGGACGCTGCCGGGATTTTCGCCTGACATTGCATTGGGAGCACTATGTGCCTTGCCGTTTCTGGCATGCATCCTCGCCTATGCGCTGCAGGGTCGATTATCCTCGGGAGCGGTGTACGTCAGCGGCGGCGTCGCGGCCCTGCTCTTCCTCATCACCCTGCTGCTGTTCCCGCAGATTTCAGCTGTCGGCGTGCTGTCCCACCGCATCGAGTGGATCCCGCAGCTCGGGCTCAATCTGACGCTGCGCATGGATGGCCTCGCCTGGCTGTTCTGCGTGCTGATCACGCTGATCGGCCTGCTCGTCGTGCTCTATGCCCGCTACTACATGTCGCCCAAGGATCCGGTGGCGCGGTTCTATGCGCTGTTGCTCGCCTTCATGGGCGCGATGCTGGGGCTCGTGCTCTCCGGCAACATCATCCAGCTCGCCGTGTTCTGGGAGCTGACCGGCCTCGTCTCGTTCCTGCTCATCGGCTACTGGTACCATCGCGGCGATGCGCGCGATGGCGCTCGCATGGCGCTGATCGTTACCGGCATGGGCGGGCTGGCGCTGTTCGTCGCCATGCTGCTGATCGGCCATATCGTCGGCAGCTACGAGCTCGACGATGTGCTGGCTTCGGGCAGCACGCTGGTCGATAGCCCGCTCTATCCGGTCACGCTGATCCTGTTCCTGCTCGCCGCCTTCACCAAGAGCGCGCAGTTCCCGTTCCAGTTCTGGCTGCCCAACGCCATGACGGCGCCGACCCCCGTCTCGGCCTATCTCCATTCGGCCACCATGGTGAAGGCCGGCGTCTTCCTCCTCACCCGGTTCTGGCCGGTAATGTCCGATTCCGAACTCTGGTTCGCCATCGTCACCTATACCGGCCTCGCGACGCTGATCTTCGGCGCCGCCGCCGCCCTGTTCCAGCGCGACCTCAAGGGCCTCCTCGCCTATTCGACCATCAGCCATCTCGGCCTCATCACCACGCTGCTGGGCATGGGGACGCCGCTTGCCGCCGTGGCGGCGATCTTCCACATCGCCAACCACGCTACCTTCAAGGCGTCGTTGTTCATGGTGGTGGGCATCATCGACCACGAAACCGGCACCCGCGACGTGCGAAAGCTCAGTGGCCTCAGGCGGTTCATGCCGTTCACCGCCACCTTCGCCATCATCGCCTGCGGCGCCATGGCCGGGGTGCCGCTGCTCAACGGCTTTCTCTCCAAGGAGATGTTCTTCACCGAAACGGCAGTGTTCAACCCGAACGCATTCGTCAACCTGTCGCTGCCGATTGGCGCGACCATTGCCGGCATGCTGAGCGTCGCCTACTCGATCAAGTTCGTGCATGGCGTGTTCTTCGGGCCGCCGCCGACTGAACTCGACCGGGTGCCGCACGAACCGCCGGCCTTGATGCGGCGGCCGATGGAACTGCTGGTCGTGGTCTGCCTCGCCGTCGGCATCATCCCCGGCATCACCATCGGGCCGTTCCTCGCCTCGGCGGTGCAGTCGGTGCTGGGTGCCGACACGCCCTATTACAGCCTCTCGGTCTGGCACGGCTTCAACTGGCCGCTCTTGATGAGCCTCCTCGCCATGCTCGGCGGCGTGGTGATCTACGTGCCCTATTACCGGCGCTTCCGCGATGTCGACGGGCTGCCCTTCCTCACCCGCTTCCGCGGCCAGCGCATCTTCGAGCGCCTGCTGGTCAACGCCACCAACAAATGGGCGCGGAGCTTCATTGAGCTGTTCGGCACGCAGCGGCTGCAGCCGCAGATCTTCATCGTCGTGCTGCTGGCGCTCCTTGCCGGCGTCGCCGCCGGCTGGGCCCGCATGGGCAACCTGCCGCTGCCCGAAAGCTTCGATCCGGTGCTCGGCCTCGTCTGGGTGCTGGGCGGCGTCAGCGCCATCGCCGCAGCACAGCAGGCCAGGTTCCACCGCCTTGCGGCGATGATCCTGATGGGCGGCGCCGGGCTCGCCACCTGCATCACCTTCGCCTGGCTGTCGGCCCCCGACCTGGCGCTGACCCAGTTGCTCGCCGAAATCGCCACTACGGTGCTGATCCTGCTCGGCCTTCGCTGGCTGCCCAAGCGCCTGCCGGTGCCTGACGACCTGACGCTCAGATCGCGTGCGCGCCGGGCCCGCGATATCGGTCTCGCGGTGCTGGTGGGGTTGGGCGCAGCGCTCGCCAGCTATGCCGTGATGACCCGCGGCGCCCCGACCGGCATCTCGGAATTCTTCCTCGCCAACGCCTACAAGCAGGGCGGCGGCACCAACGTCGTCAACGTCATGCTGGTGGATTTCCGCGGCTTCGACACCATGGGCGAAATCACCGTGCTCGGCGTCGTGGCGCTCACCGTGTTCGCCCTGCTCCGCCGCTTCCGCCCGGCCGCCGACAGCGCCGACCGGCCCGAGCAGCAGCGCCTGCTCGATGGCAGCGCCGAGGGCCAGCGGCTCGCCGATGATTTCCTGCGTATCCCGGCGCTGATCATGACCTGGCTGTTCCCGGTGGTGATCGCGATCGCCATCTACATGCTGCTGCGCGGCCATGATCTGCCCGGCGGCGGCTTCATCGCCGGCATCATCCTGTCGCTGGCCTTCATCCTGCAATACATGGCCAACGGCACTCGCTGGGTCGAAGAGCGGCTGCGCGTCTTGCCGGTGCTGTGGATCGGCTGGGGGCTGGGGCTCGCCATGCTGACCGGGCTCGGCGCCATGGCGCTCGGCGCGCCTTTCCTCACCTCGGCCTTCGCCTATGCGGAGATCCCGCTGATCGGCAAGATTCCGCTGGCCACCGCGCTGCTCTTCGACCTCGGAGTGTTCGCGCTGGTGGTCGGCGCCACCGTGCTGATGCTGATCGCCTTGGCGCACCAGTCGATCCGAAGGCCCAAGCCCGCCGGCTCGGCCAAGCCGAGGGAACGCGAGGGACTGGCAAAATGGAACTGATCCTTGCCGCTGCCATCGGCGTGCTGGCCGCCTCGGGCGTTTACCTGATCCTCCGTCCGCGCACCTTCCAGGTGATCATCGGGCTGTCGCTGATCTCCTACGCGGTGAACCTGTTCATCCTCGCCATGGGCCGGCTGCGCATGGATGCGGCGCCGATCCTCGATGGCGCCAATGCCAACCCGGCCGACTATGTCGATCCGGTGCCGCAGGCCCTGGTGCTGACTGCCATCGTCATCGGCTTTGCCATGACGGCGCTTTTCCTCGTCGTGCTGCTGGCGGCCCGCGGCCTTACCGGCAACGACCACGTCGATGGAAAGCTGGACTGATGGCGGCGCTCAATCACATCGCCATCCTCCCCATCCTCGTGCCGATGGCGGCTGTCATCGCCAACCTGCTGCTCGGCAACCTGCGGCCCCCCAGCCGGGTGCGGCTCAACCTCGCCTTCAGCGTCGTGCTGGCGCTGGTGTCGATCCTGCTGCTGGTTGCGCTGGCGCAGTCCGATGGGCACCTCGCAGCGGTCTACCCGCTCGGCAACTGGCCGGTGCCGTTCGGCATCGTGCTGGTCGCCGACCGGCTCGCGGCCGTGATGGTGCTCGTCACCTCGATCCTGTCGCTTGCCGCCCTCGTCTATGCCTCGGCGCGCTGGCACAGCCGCGGCACCAACTTCTTCCCGCTGTTCCACGCCCTCACGATGGGGCTCAACGGCGCTTTCCTGACCGGTGACCTGTTCAACCTCTTCGTCTTCTTCGAGCTGCTGCTCGCCGCCTCCTACGGGCTGACCCTGCATGGCGGCGGCCGCAACCAGGTGAAGGCGGCGCTGCACTACATCGCCATCAACCTAGTGGCGTCGTTCCTGTTCCTCATCGGCGTGGCGCTGATCTACGCCACCACCGGCACGCTCAACATGGCCGATATCGCCCGCGCCGTACCGCTGATTGCGCCTGACGATCGTGGCCTGTTCGATGCCGGGGCGGCGGTGCTCGGGGTCGCCTTCCTGATCAAGGCCGGCTCCTGGCCGCTGCACTTCTGGCTGCCCCGCACCTATTCCTCGGCGGCCCCACCGGTGGCGGCCCTGTTCGCGGTAATGACCAAGGTGGGCTTTTACGCCATCCTCAGGCTCTGGACCCTGGTGTTCGCCAACTCATCCGGCCCCGAACTGGCCTTCGGGCAGAACGTGCTCCTGGTGCTGGGGCTTGCCACCATCAGTTTCGGCAGCATCGGCGCGCTGTCGAGCAAGGCGCTCGACCGGCTGGCGAGCTACCTGATCCTTGTTTCTGCCGGAACGCTGCTGCTCGCTGTCGGCTACAATGCGCCTGGCGTCACCAGCGGCGCGCTCTACTATGTCGTCGTCGCCACTCTCGCCGCCGGCGCACTGTTCCTCCTCAAGGATGTGATCGACCAGATCCTCCCCGCCGAAGCACAGGTGCTGGCGGTGTCGCTCGAAATCTACGGCGACGAGGAAGAAGCCGCTGACGACGTCGACGAGGTGAGCCGCACCGTGCCCGGCGCCGCGACGCTCGTCAGTTGGTGCTTCGCCATCGCGGCGTTGATCATGGCCGGCCTGCCGCCGCTCTCCGGGTTCGTGTCGAAATTCGCCATGATCTCGGCGGCGCTCGGCGCCGGGCCGACTGCCGCCACCTGGTGGTTCATCGCCGCGCTGATCGTTTCGGGCTTCCTGGTCCTCGTGGCGATGGTGCGCAACGGCATCAACATCTTCTGGACTTCGCTGCCCGACAGCGACACCCCCCTGGTGCGAACCGCGGAACTGGCGCCGATCGTCGTACTGCTGGCGCTCTGCGTGGCGCTGGCGCTGGCTGCCGGCCCGGCGATGGCGTTCTTCACCGAGACGGCCGCCTTCATCCATTCGCCACAGGGCTATGTCGATGTGGTGCTGCCCAGGGAAGCCACGCCATGAGGCGGCTGCTCCCCTATCCCGTGCTGGCGGGAGCGCTGCTGGTGCTGTGGCTGGTGCTGCAGCAGTCGCTCGGGCTCGGTCAGCTGCTGCTCGGCGGCGGCGTCGCCATCGGCGTGGCGTTTGCCGCCAGCGCCATCCTCCCCGGCCGGGTCCGGTTCCGCCGCCCCCTCAGCCTGCTGCAGCTGATAGCGGTGGCCGGCATCGACATCGTCCGCTCCAACATCGCGGTGCTGCTGATCCTCCTCAACCCCCGGGCCGAGCCGCGGGCCGGTTTCATCAAGATGGAGTTGCAGCTCACCAACCAGTTCGGCCTCGCGGTGCTGGCATGCCTGCTCACGGCGACGCCCGGCAGCGCCTGGCTTGAGTATGACGGCGAGCGCAGCACCGTACTGATCCACGTGCTCGATCTCGCCGACAAGGACGAATGGATCGCCACCGTCAAGCAGCGCTATGAGCGGCTGTTACTGGAGATTTTCGAATGAGCCAGATGATCCTCGACTGGAGTTTGCTCGCGAGCCAGGTGATGCTCGGCATCGGTATGCTGGCGACGCTCTACCGCATGGTCCGCGGCCCCCGCGCCCAGGACCGGATACTCGCGCTCGACGCGCTCTATGTGGTCGGCCTGCTGCTGCTGGTGACGCTCGGCATTCGCACCGGCTCGGCGATCTATTTCGAGCTCGCCATGTTGATCGGGCTGCTCGGTTTCGTCGGCACCGTGGCGCTGGCCAAGTTCCTGATGCGCGGCGAGGTGATCGAATGATCGACGACCTGCCGCTCTGGCTCGCCATCTTCGTTTCCGTATGCGTCGTCGTCGGCGCCGGCCTCACCATGGCCGGGTGCCTGGGGCTGGTGCGCTTCTCCGATTTCTACCGCCGCATCCATGCCCCCACCATGGGCACCAGCATGGGCGGCGGCCTGATCCTGCTGGCTTCAGCAATCTTCTTCACGGTGACGCAGCAACGCCTGGTGATCCACGAACTGGTGATCTTCCTGTTCGTGACAGTGACCACGCCGGTCACGCTGATGCTGCTCGCCCGGGCGACGCTGTTCCGCGATCGGATCGAGGAAGCGCGGGAGACGGAAGACGGCAGTCGGCAGTAGGCAATCGGCAGTCGATGGGCAGTGCCACGACTGCCTACTCCCGACTGCCGACTGCCGCACCTGCAAGCCTGTCGCAAGCTTGCTCGCCTAGGGTACCACCAGGTGAATCGAGGTGCCGAAATGACCAAGCCAGACATAACCATCGTCCGTGAAGTGTTCGACCTGACCGGGGCGCGCTGGACCGTGCCGGTGCTGGTGGCGCTGGAAACCGGCCGGCTGCGCTTCGGCGAAATCGCCCGCGATGTCGGCGGCGTGGCGCAGAAGCAGCTCGCGGCGACGCTACGAGAACTGGAGCGCGACGGCTTCGTCGAGCGCACCGCATTTGCGACCATTCCGCCGCGGGTCGAATACGAACTGACAGAGCTGGGCGAGGAACTGGTCGGCGGGGTCAAACAGCTCGGCTCGATCGCCTACGCCAACCGCGACCGTATTGCGACGGCGCGCCGCGAGTTTGCCGAGCGGGCGGAGAGTTCGGTCGCGATGTAGAAGGGCTCCCCTCCCCCTTGAGGGCAGGACTATCGCATATGGCGTACGCACGGGACTCTCAGTGGTCCTCCCCCGTGCAACGGGGGAGGGGGACCGCCGAAGGCGGTGGAGGGGGCGGCCGGAGGCGCCGGTGTTTGTGGTCGCCCCCTCCACCAGCTCCGCTGG
>NZ_DASZAW010000134.1:0-9185 GCF_035944845.1 Devosia sp.
GTAGAACTTCTTGCCGGTATCGGGATCTTCCCGTTTCGTACCGCGTTCGTCGTTGGCCAATTGCTTCCTCGTGTAGAAAGGCGGGGCCACCCGCAGGGAAACGTCCGGTTAGGGTGAAAGTTTCGCCCTGTCAAACCCAAAATACGGCCGCCCTCGACCGATCTTTGGGGGTAGTGCGGCGCCATGCTGGCAGCCCGCCCGGACAGCGTGATACGGAGGGCCGGCGAGCGGCAGGCGCGCGGAGGGGCAATGATCATCGCGGTGGATGGGCCGGCGGCATCCGGCAAGGGCACGCTCGCGGCCGGTCTCGCCCGGCACTACAGCCTGCCGCATCTCGATACGGGCCTGCTCTATCGCGCCGTCGGCCGCGCCGTCGCGGCGTTCGAAAACACCCCCGAGTTCGAAATCCAGGCCATCGCGGCGGCTCGATCCGTCGATACCGCGCATCTCGACCCGGTCGTCCTGTCATCGGCCGAAGCCGGGGCGCTGGCCAGCAAAGTGGCGGTGATCGCCGAGGTGCGGGCGGCTCTGTTCGACTTTCAGCGCCAGTTTGCGCTGCAGCCGGGCGGCGCGGTGCTCGATGGCCGCGATATCGGCACCAAGATCGCCCCGGATGCCGACGTGAAGCTGTTCATCCAGGCCGACAGCAAGGCGCGGATGGAGCGCCGGGCCCGCCAGTTCGAAGCCCGTGGCCAGGTGGTTGACCGCTACGCCCTCTATCACCAGATAGAGCAGCGGGACGCCCGAGACATGGCCAACCCCAATGGCGGCTTCTATCCCGCAGCCGATGCCCACTTGCTGGACACCACGCTCTTGGATATAGAGGCCGCACTCCGCGCAGCCGTCGCCATTGTCGACGGGGTCATGGCGCGCAAGGCGAAGCTCTAGGCTTCAAAACCAAACCTTGCGGCTTTCGTCCCCCGGCATGTTCCAAGAGCCGGCAGCGGAAACCAATCCTAAGCCATATGGCTCGCGCGCCAGCGCACCGGATCGCCTTGTGATGGCGATTGGCAACCGGGCCTTTCAACACAAGCCACCGGGCGCATTGGAGAAGTCGTTTGGCAGTTCAAACTGTTACCAAGGAGGATTTCGAGTCCCTGCTTTTGGACTCGTTCCTCGAGAACGAGCCCCTGGAAGGGACCGTGGTCAAGGGCACCGTCGTGGCGATCGAGAAGGATCTCGCCATCATCGACGTCGGCCTGAAGACCGAAGGGCGCATCGCGCTCAAGGAATTCGGCGCCGCCGGCCGTGACGGCACCATCAAGGTGGGCTCGCTCGTCGAAGTCTATGTCGATCGCGTCGAGAACGCTGTCGGCGAGGCCGTGCTGTCGCGCGAGAAGGCTCGCCGCGAAGAGAGCTGGGTCAAGCTCGAAGAGATGTACAACGCCAATCAGCGCGTCGAAGGCATCATCTTCAACCAGGTCAAGGGCGGCTTCACCGTCGACCTCGAAGGCGCCGTCGCCTTCCTGCCGCGTTCGCAGGTGGACATCCGTCCGATCCGCGACATCGGCCCGCTGATGAATGTGCCGCAGCCGTTCCAGATCCTGAAGATGGACAAGCGTCGCGGCAATATCGTCGTGTCGCGTCGTGCGATCCTCGAAGAGAGCCGCGCTGAGCAGCGCTCCGAGATCGTCCAGCAGCTCGAGGAAGGCCAGGTCGTCGACGGCGTGGTCAAGAACATCACCGACTACGGTGCGTTCGTCGACCTCGGCGGCATCGACGGTCTGCTGCATGTCACCGACATCGCCTGGCGCCGGGTCAACCACCCGTCCGAAGTGCTGTCGATCGGCGAGACCATCAAGGTGCAGATCGTCCGCATCAACCACGAGAGCCACCGCATCTCGCTGGGCATGAAGCAGCTGCAGGCCGATCCGTGGGATGGCATTGCCGCCAAGTATCCGGTCGGCGCCAAGTTCACCGGCCGCGTGACCAACATCACCGACTATGGTGCGTTCGTCGAGCTGGAGCCGGGCATCGAAGGCCTGATCCACGTCTCCGAGATGAGCTGGACCAAGAAGAACGTCCACCCGGGCAAGATCGTCTCGACCTCGCAGGAAGTCGAAGTGATGGTGCTCGAGGTCGATCCCGAGAAGCGCCGTATCTCCCTGGGCCTCAAGCAGACGCTTGCGAACCCCTGGGAAACCTTCGCCGACAAGTACCCCTCGGGTACGGTTGTCGAGGGCGAGGTCAAGAACAAGACCGAGTTCGGTCTGTTCATCGGCCTCGATGGCGATGTCGACGGCATGGTCCACCTCTCCGACCTCGACTGGCAGAAGCCGGGTGAGCAGGCTCTCGAGGCCTACAACCGCGGTGATATCGTCCAGGCCAAGGTGCTCGACGTCGACGTCGAGAAGGAGCGTATCTCGCTCGGCATCAAGCAGCTGGCGGTCGGCGAAGTGGCCGATGCCGGCGGCGACGGCATCCGCAAGGGTTCCGTGGTGACCGGCACCGTGACCGAGGTCAACGATGGCGGCATCGAAGTGCGCATCAACGACACCGAGATGACCGCCTTCATCCGACGCGCCGATCTGTCGCGTGACCGCAACGACCAGCGTCCGGAGCGTTTCTCGAAGGGCGAGAAGGTCGACGCGCGCGTCACCCAGTACGATCGCAAGACCCAGCGCATCCAGCTCTCCATCAAGGCGCTTGAGATCGCCGAGGAGAAGGAAGCCGTGGCCGCCTATGGTTCGTCGGACTCGGGCGCTTCGCTCGGCGACATTCTGGGCGCCGCGCTCAAGGGCCGCGACGACAAGTAAGCGTTCCGCGGGCGCCCGGATCACTCCGAGCGCTCGCAGGTCTCGTATCTTCGGGGCTCGCACCAACAGGTGCGGGCCCTTTGTTTGGGGGAACCGATGCTTCTGAAGGATGTCGCCTGGCGCGCCATGACCAGCTATGACCTGCCGGCGGTGCAGGGCATTGCGGATACCGTGCATGTCGATTTCTTCGAAACGCCCGAGGTGCTGGCCGAGCGGCTGAAGCTCTACCGCCCCGGCTGCTATCTGCTGGAAATCGGCGACAAGCCGGCCGGCTATGTGCTGAGCCACCCCTGGCTCTACGGCACCCTGCCGCCGCTCAACACCCTGCTGAAGGCGCTGCCGGTCGAGCCCGACACGTATTACGTGCACGATCTCTGCCTCTTGCCGGTGACCCGCCGGGTCGGCGCGGCCTCCAAGATCGTTGAGGCGCTGGTCAAGCACGCCAGCGTCGAAGGCTACCCCACCATGACGCTGGTTGCGGTGAACGGCTCGATCCCGTTCTGGGAACGGCACGGCTTCGAGATCACCGAGGTCCCGGAGCTGTACGGCAAGCTGCTGAGCTACGAGGAAGCCGCGCGCTATATGGTGCGCAAACTCGACTGAGCCGTCGCTTCACTTGAACGTCCGGTAGCTGCCGTCGTCGGCGCGGCGCAGCCCGAGGTCATCGAGTTCGCTGGCGCGCATGCCATCGAGATAGGCGCCGTCCGAGGCACTGCGGCCGAGACCGGCGAACACCCCGGCGATGGCGATGAGAACGTTCCTGGCGATGACGCCGGCGGTGCGGGGCTTGGGCTGGTAAAGCATTTGTCCGTCTCCTCGGATCTGATGCGATGATCATCGCCTCGCTCTGCCCGGCAGTCCTTGGGGCAATCCTGAAGAGTTCTGAAGCAGTCCTGATCGACGGGAATCAGGTGGTTGGGGTATGGTCGGAAAAATGGAAAAGCGCTTTGGCGACTACCGGATCCGGCCGCGTGAACGCGAGCTCATCGGCCCCGACGGGTTGATCGAGCTTTCCGGCCGTTCCTTCGACCTGCTCGAGGTTCTCCTCGCCCAGCCCAACCAGTTGCTCGACAAATCGACGCTGTTCGATGCGGTGTGGCCTGGGGTGGTGGTCGAGGAGAATACCCTGCAGGTGCATATGTCGGCGCTGCGCAAGGCGCTCGGTTCGGGCTTTATCGCCACGGTGCATGGCCGCGGCTACAAGTATGTCGGCCCAGAGCCGGTCGAAGACGAGGAGCCGGTGCGGCCGCTCGCCGGAGCCGACGGTAATCTTGGGCGCTATCGCGCCGACTGCGTGGCGCGGGAAGTCGAAATCGAGGCGGTGGCGCGCCTGCTCGAGCAGCATCGACTGGTCAGCATCCTGGGGCCTGGTGGCGTCGGCAAGACCACGCTGGCCGTCGCGGTGGCCGAGACGCTCGGCTCCGTCGATGGCGGGGTATGGATGGTCGATCTCGCCTCGCTCGGCAGCGGCGAGTTCATCGAGAGCGTCTTGATCCAGACCCTCGCCGTGCCGTTCCGCGCCGGCAGCCGCTCGCTCGAATCGATCGTCGAGTATCTGAGACCGACCGAGGCGGTGCTGATCTTCGACAATTGCGAGCATGTGCGCGGCGCCGCGGCCCGCGTCATTCGTACGCTGCTCGCCGAAGTGCCCGGCATTCGCATCCTCGCCACTTCGCAGGTGCCGCTCGCCCTGCCCGAGGAGCATGTCTTCAAGCTCTTGCCCTTCGCCGTCACCGGCGAGGGTGAGTTGGTTGACGCCGCCTCGGCACAGTTCCTCGCCTATTGCTACGAGGCATTCGGCGAGAAGCTCTCGGCGGACGAACTGCCGATCGTCGCCCGGCTCTGCAGACGCCTCGACGGCGTGGCGCTGGCGCTGAAGATGGCCGCCGCCCGCGCCGCCACCGTCGGCATCGAGACCGTCGACCGGCAGCTCGAGCAGCAGCTGGCGAGCCTCGAGGCCGATTGGGATCCGGCGCTGCCGCGCCACCGCTCGCTCGCCGCTTCGCTGGCCTGGAGCTACGACCTGCTCGAGCCGGACGATCAGCGCACTTTGCGGGCGCTTGGCGTATTCCAGGGCAGCTTTTCCATCCCCGCCGTCAATGCGGTGGCAGGCGAGGGCGCCGAAACCCGGGTCGCCGAACTGGTGCGCCGCTCCCTCGTCGTGCGCGACGGGCAGGATCGGACGCGCTACCGCCTGCTCGAATCCACCCGCCACTTCGCCCTCGACAAGTTGGCCGAAGCCGGCGAGGACGTCATCACCCGCGACCGGCACGCGGCCTATGTCCGCGACCTGTTCGCCGACAGTGTGCTGCGCTGGGAGGTGCTGCCCGACGAGCGCTGGGACCAGATCTATCGTGCCGACGGCGACAATCTCCGCGCCGCCCTCGCCTGGACCAAGACCCGTGCCGACTGGCCGACCTATGTCGAGATCGCCGCCGGCTCCTACCGCTATTTCATGGAAGAACAGCTCGGCGCCGAGGGGCTTGCGACCATCGAGGCCGGCATGTCGCTGGTCGGCGCCGTGCCGCCCGAAACGGCAGCCCGGCTGCAAATGGCCCTTGGCGAGATCGGCCGCTACAATGCCATGGATGTGCGCGCCTACCAGGGGCTGGAGCCGGCGCTCCACTGGTTCCGGCAGAGCGATGACCGGCTGCGCTACACCCAGGCCCTGGTGCTCACCGCCTGGATCAACATTTTCTTCCGACACCAGGGCGATGCCGAGCCGCTGGTCGCCGAGCTCGAAACGCTGATCGCCGACATGCCGCCCAGCAAGGTGAAGTCCTGGGCGCTGGTCGCCATCGGCACGCAGGCCTGGACTCGCGGCGACACCATGTCGGGGCTGGCCCGCGCCGAAGCCGGCCTCGCAATGCATCTCGATGTCGGCAACCCCAAGGGCCGCTTCCGCTCGGTAATGAACCTCGCCGAGATGCTGCATAAGGGTGGCGACAGCGTCCGCGCGCTGTCGCTGTCCAACCAGATCATGCCGGAGCTGCGTGCCGCCGGCCGCAGCCTGCTGCTCGGCTTCCACCTCAACAACAACGCTGCCTACCGTATGGCGCTGGGCGATTTCGACGGCGCCGTGGCGCCGCTCTACGAGGCGGCCGAGATCGTGCCGCGCGATGGCGGACAGTGGCACTGGTGCCTGTTGCAGAATGCCGCGGAGCTGCTGGCGACCCGCGGCACCTTCGATGTCGCGGCCTTGCTGGTCGGCTTCACCGACAAGAGTTTCGAAGGCTGGATCGACGGCCGCCAGGCCACCGAGGAGATGCAGCGTAACCGGCTCTCCGCCACGCTCGAGGCGGCGTTGGGCCGGACCGAACGCGACCGGCTGCTGCAGCAGGGCCGGGCGTTGACCCTGTTCGAAGCCGATCACCTCGCCGGCTTCATCAAGACCGAGCGGCAACGGCTCAGGGTTTAGAGCGCCTTACGTTGAGCGCCCCAAATGTGGCACTGCCGGTGCAAAGTGCGTCCCCTCGCCCCTCTGGGGAGAGGGTCAGGGTGAGGGGCGCCAAGCGCTCCGGCCGGGCCCTTCGCAGCACGTAGCGGCAACCGTGCAATCAGCGTGCTTGGCGCCCCTCACCCCAGCCCCTCTCCCCAGAGGGGCGAGGGGGCAGTGCGGCACCGCCGTGCCAAGGCCTTGCCGATCAGGCGTGAAACGGCCTGGCCCCGCCTTGCATTTGCCGCGCCGCGCGGGTTACCTCGCGGCAGTTTCGTATGAGGCCCCGATGACCGACACTTCCGGCGATAGCGCGCACCTTATCCCCGCCAATGCCCGGCTGCGCCGTTCGCGCCGGCTATGGCGGGTGCTGTTCTTCCTGGCGCTCGCCGCCGCCGTGCTGGCCATTGTCGGCCGCTTCGCCATGGAGCAGGGCGGCCCCGGCGACCGCATCGCCCGGGTCAGCATCACCGGCACCATCATGACCGACCCCGCCCGCCTCAAGATCCTCGACAAGCTGGCCGAAGACGATGCGGTGAAGGCCGTGATCGTCGCCATCAATTCCCCCGGCGGCACCACCGCCGGTGGTGAAGAGCTCTACGAGGCGCTTGGCGCCCTGCGGGCCAAAAAGCCCGTCGTGGCGGTGATCGGCGAGCTCGGTGCTTCGGCGGCCTATATGACCGCCATCGCCTCGGACCGCATCTTTGCCCGCCGGCTGTCGATCGTCGGCTCGATCGGCGTGCTCTACCAGCATGTCGATGCCGGCAAGCTTCTCGATACCATCGGGGTCAACTTCGACAAGGTGCAGACCGGTCCGCTCAAGGCCGAGCCCGATTTCGACGAGCCGATGCAGGGCGAAGTGCGCGCCTCGCTGCAAGCGCTGATCAACGATTCGTTCGAGTGGTTCGTCGATGTCGTCGCCGAGCGCCGCGCCATGCCGCGTCCCGAAGCTCTCGCCCTGGCCGATGGCCGCATCATCACCGGTCGCCAGGGCGTCGAGACCAAACTGATCGATGCGATCGGCGGCGAGGCCGAAGCCATTGCCTGGCTCGAAAGCGACAAATCCATCGCCGCCGATCTGCCGGTGGTCGACTACTTTCCGCTGCCGGCCGAAGGCTGGTTCGGAGTGACGCGCTGGCTCGGCCAGAGCGCTGCCGAAGTGATGCGCTCGAGTGTCGATGGGGCGATGTCCCTTGACGGTTTGGTCTCGCTTTGGCAGGCTAACCCATCGATGTGAACCTCATCGACCCGTGGAGTGCGCCGGGGGGCGGTATGATCAAGTCCGAACTCGTGCAGCGACTGTCCGAAGAGAATCCGCATCTGTTTCAGCGCGATATCGAGAACATCGTAAACGCCATCCTCGATGAGGTCGGCGACGCAATGGCCCGTGGCGACCGCGTCGAGCTGCGCGGCTTCGGTGCCTTCTCGGTCAAGAACCGGCCGGCGCGTGTCGGCCGCAACCCTCGCACCGGCGAGACAGTCGATGTGGGCGAGAAGTACGTGCCGCAGTTCAAGGCCGGCAAGGAAATCCGTGAGCGGATCAATCGCGCGGGATGATGTCTGGCAGTTCCGATGATTAGACGCATTGTCGGCTGGTTCGTGCTGGTGCCGCTTTGCGCGGTGCTGATCGTGTTTGCCCTGGCCAACCGCCAACTGGTGGTGGTGAACTTCAACCCGTTTGCGCCGGTCGAAGCCCTGAGCTCGCCAGGGGTCGGCGTGCCGTTGTTCCTGGTGTTGTTTGCCGTGCTGCTGGTCGGCGTGCTGCTCGGCGGCGTCGCTACCTGGTTCGCCCAGGGGCCGCATCGCCGCGACGAGCGCCATTTCAAGCGCGAGACCGAGCGGTTGCATCGCGAGCTGGAGGTTGCCCGCCGCTCGCCCGAACCGCCGGCGCTGGGCGCCGAAGATTTCGTTCACAACTGATCCAAGGCACATGTCCGACCCCCTCATCGTCAAGATCTGCGGCATCAGGACCCCGGCGCTGCTCGACGCCGCCATCGACGCCGGCGCCGATATTGTCGGTTTCATGCATTTCGAGCGCAGCCCCCGGCATGTCGATCTCGAAACGCTGCAGCAGCTGATCTCGGCGGCACGCGGCCGTGTCGAGACCTGCGTCGTGCTGGTCAATCCGGACAATTCCTCAGTGATGGAAATCGCCGCTTTGTCGCCGGACTGGATCCAGCTGCATGGCCCCGAGACGCCGCATCGGGTCGAGGCGATCCGCGACGAGGCCGGCATTGCCATCATGAAGGCCATCGGCATCAGCACGGCCGAGGATGTGGCGCATGTTGCGGACTTCGCCGACATCGCCGACCGCATCCTGCTCGATGCCAAGGCGCCCAAGGGCGCCGATCGGACCGGCGGGCACGGCATTCCGTTCGACTGGAGCCTGCTCAAGGCGCTTGACCCCAACCTTCCATTCATGCTTTCCGGGGGCCTCACGCCCGAGACGGTGGGCGAGGCAATCCGGGCCGTTCGACCGATGGCTGTGGATGTCTCCTCCGGCGTCGAAACCGCGCCCGGTGTCAAGGACGCCGCGCTGATCCGGGCTTTCATCGCTAAGGCGCGAGCCGCACACGGGTAGGAGTTCAGCAGTGACCGCGACCGGGGCCAATTCCCTTCGCAACGGCCCCGACGAGCAGGGTCGCTTTGGGCTCTATGGCGGCCGTTTCGTCGCCGAAACGCTGATGCCGCTGATCCTCGATCTCGAGAAGGCTTATCGCGCGGCGCAGGCCGACCCGGAGTTCCAGGCCGAGATCAAGCACCTCGCCACCCATTATGTCGGCCGTCCCTCGCCGCTTTATTTCGCCGAGCGGCTCACCGAGCAACTGGGCGGCGCCAAAGTCTACTTCAAACGCGAAGAGCTGAACCACACCGGCTCGCACAAGATCAACAACACGCTCGGCCAGATCCTGCTCGCCAAGCGCATGGGCAAGACCCGCATCATCGCCGAGACCGGCGCCGGCCAGCACGGCGTGGCGACGGCGACGGTCTGC
>NZ_DASZAW010000135.1:0-4794 GCF_035944845.1 Devosia sp.
CACCCTGCCGATCGTCCGCACTGCCGAAGAGCAGACCTGGGACGCCAGCGCCATCATGAATGGCGGCGACATGCTGATGGCGATGTACTGGCAGAGCAACGTGCCCGGCTCCGCCGCGCCCGAATGCCTGATGGCCGGCGCCCTGCAGTCGATGGAGAGCAAGGGCTTTGTGCTTGCCCCCTACGAGGCGCTGCTGAAGCAGGGCCTCGAGGCCCTCGCCAGCAAGGACTATGAAACCCTCTACACCATCGACTATCGCCTGCGCGCCATCATGCGCGCCGCCGTGGCCGATCCCCACCACAAGAGCCAGCAGACCCTGCGCTATGCCGACTGGGCGGCCTTCGACGCCGATGTCAGCTGGCCGGCCGATACCGCCGTCGACGTGGCAAGCCCCGATTTCGTCGATCGCACCCGCGCCGCCTGGCTGGCGCAACTGGTCGGCGCCGCCGCCGGCACGGCGCTCGAGGGCTACACCGCCGAGAACATCGCCAAAGTGTTCGGGCCGATCCGCGACTATGTGCGCGAGCCCAACACCTATAATGACGACATCACCTTCGAGATCGCCTTCCTCGAGGCCTTCGCCGACAAGGGCCACGCCGTCACCGGCGCCGATATCGCCGAGCGCTGGACCGCGCTGATCCCGATGGGCTGGTCGGCCGAGGCGGTAGCGCTGGCGAGCATCCGCCGTGGCCTGTTGCCGCCGCTCACCGGCACTTTGGATAACCCCTTCGACGAATGGATCGGCGGCCAGATGCGCGGCACCATCTGCGGCATGGTTGCCCCCGGCCAGCCCCACGAAGCCGCCCGCCTCGCCTGGATCGACGCCGAGATCTCCGCCGCCGGCAACGGCATCCTCGGCGAAGTGTTCAACGCCGTGCTCGCCGCCCGCGCCTACACCGAAACCGACAGCAAGGCGCTGCTGGTTTCGACCATCGAGCTGTTCTCGACCCGCACCGAATACGGCGCCGTCCTCGCCTTCGCGCTCGACGCCTGCCGCAGCTCGCCCGATTGGCAGACTGCCTGGGCCAAGTGCGATGCCGAGTACATCGAGTACAACTGGATCCACGTCTACCCCAATGCCGCGGCGCAGGTGGTGGCGCTGTGGTTCGGCAGTGGCGATTTCGACCTGACGCTGGAGATCATCTGCGGCATCGGCCACGACGTCGATTGCAACGCCGCCCAGATGCTCTGCGTCCTCGGCATCCAGCACGGCAGCACCATCATCGCCGACCGCTGGTCCGCCCCGCTGCTGGTCGACGACATCGTGACCTATATGCGGCGCCCGGCGAAGATCGCATTCGATGATCTGGTCGGGCAGACGGTCGAGGCCGTGCGGAAGGCGCGGGGCTAAGCCAGGGCCGCCGCGCCCCGCGACTGGGGGTATCTGGAACCGATCAACGTACCAGCGCGGGAGCGGCCCGCGCTGGCCTGATCGGCCGGCTCGCTCGCGTCCGGCAGCAACACCCCCGCACCACAGGTTGCGGTTTTGTAATGTGGCGTCACGCACAGGCCGTAATCCGGTCGCATCTCCCCCGCATTTGAAGGCAAGGCTCTCCTCAGCGTCAGACATCGTTGATTGGAGCCGCCCTCATGGCGATTGACGCTCATATCGGCTTTTCGCGTTTCGGGCTGGGATTGCGCCCCGGCGACGACGCGGCCGAGCCTCGCCAGCAGATGCTCGACGAAATCGCCAACCCGGAAGTGGCGTTGCTTGCCGGCAAGCGGCTGCTCGACAGCCCTGCCGCTCTTGCCGCCTATCGCGAGTTCCGTCAGGCGCGAAAGGCGGGCAAGGCAAGTATGCCGGACGATACCGCTTCCGATGCCATGGCTCCCGATGCCATGGCCGAGACTGGTGATCTGGCCGAGCCGCAGCTCAACCGGCAGCGCAAGAAGAAGCGGGTTACTGGCGCTGCCGGTGAAGAGATCGAGAACTACAACCTGCGCACCGAGTTGCCCGTTCGGCTGGCGCGCCTCGGCGAGGCGAAACCGGGTTTTGCCGAGCGGTTGGTCATGTTCTGGACCAACCATTTTTCCATCGAAGCAGATAATGGCGGCACGCTCCGCGCCCTTGCCGGGCCGTTCGAGCGCGAGGCCATCCGTCCGCACATCCTCGGCTCGTTCGAGGATCTGCTGTTTGCCGCCACCCGCCATCCGGCGATGCTGACCTACCTCAACAACGCCACCTCCGTCGGCCCCGACAGCCAGGCCGGTCGGCGGCGCGAGGCCGGGCTCAACGAGAACCATGCGCGCGAACTGATGGAGTTGCATACGCTCGGCGTCGATGGCGGCTACAATCAAGCCGATGTCACCAGCCTCGCGCGCATTCTCACCGGCTGGAGTGTCGGACGGCCGGGGAGCGAGAATCTCGGCAGGTTCATGTTCCGCGCCCAGGCGCATCAGCCAGGCGCCGCGGCGTTGCTCGGCCAGGATTTCGACGAGAAGGGCGTGAAGCAGGGTGAGGCAGCGCTGCGGTTGCTCGCTCGGCACCCCGCAACCGCGCGGCACCTTGCGACCAAGCTCGCGCGGGCCTTTGTCGCCGACGTGCCACCCGAAGCACTGGTGGCCCGGCTGTCGCAGACCTTCACCGACACCGGCGGCGATCTGCACGCGCTGTCGCAGGCCCTGCTCGAGGCCGAGGAGAGTTGGTCCACGCCGGCGCAGAAGCTGCGCAGCCCGCAGGAATATCTTTGGGCCGGGTATCGGGCACTGAACCTCCGGCCGAAACCCGGCGAGGTGACGAAGGCGCTGCAGAGCCTTGGCCAACCGCTGATGAACCCGCCTGCCCCGGCCGGTTTCTCCGATCTGTCGTCCACCTGGCTCGCGCCCGACGCGATGACCACGCGGCTCGACGTAGCGCAGCAGATGGCGCTGGCGGCCGGCGACGTCGACCCGCGAGAGATCGCCGAGGCCGTGCTTGGGCCATTGCTGAGCTCGACATCGAAACAGACCATCGAACGGGCCGAAAGCCCGGCGCAGGGCGTCGCGCTGCTGCTGATGAGCCCCGAGTTCCAGCGGAGATGACCATGAAGACCCCTCCCAGCATTGCCGATGCACTCCTCTGCCCGTCGCGCCGTGTGTTTCTTGCCGGCGCCGGGGCGTTCGTCGCCTGGGCCAATCTGCCGAGGCCCGCCTACGCGGCGCCGGGACGCGAGCCGCGTTTCATCGCCGTGATCCTGCGCGGGGCGATGGATGGCCTCGCGGTCGTTCCGCCCATCGGCGACAAGGACTATGCCGGCTTGCGCGGCGATCTCGCTATCGGCGCCGTGGGACAGGAACCGGCGCTGCCGCTCGATGGTTTCTTCGGGCTCAATAGCGCCATGCCTGGCTTCCACGCCCTCTATCAGAAGGGCGAAGCGCTGATCGTGCATGCCAGCGCCACCCCCTATCGCGACCGCTCGCATTTCGATGGCCAGGATGTGCTCGAGAGCGGGCTCGGCGGGCCGGGCCTCGCGCCCTCCGGCTGGCTCAACCGCGCCGCCGCGTCGATCCCGGCGGGCGAAGGGGTACGGCCAGTGTCCGGGCTTGCCGCGAGCCCGACAATTCCGCTGATCCTGCGCGGTGACGCGCCGACGCTGAGCTGGACCCCGCCGCGGCTCGAGACGGCCTCGGCCGATACCTTGAAGCGGCTGCTTGATCTCTACACCCATGAGGCCCCCGAGATGGCCCGCGTCCTTGGCGAGGGAGTTGATCTCGATGCCCTGGCCGCCGGCATCGATGTAAACGCTGGCGGCGGGCTCGCCGCTTCGTTCAAGTCTCTGGCGCAAGGCTCGGCCCGGCTGCTGGCGGAGGACGGCGGGCCTCGCCTCGCGGCGCTGAGCTATGACGGCTGGGATACCCACACCGCCGAAGATGGCCGGCTCGACAACGTCCTCGGCGCCCTCGATGGCGCCCTCCAGTCACTCGCTACCGAACTCGCACCGGTCTGGCAGGATACGGTCATTGCCGTGATGACCGAGTTCGGCCGCACCGCCCGCGCCAACGGCAACGAGGGCACCGATCACGGCACCGCCACCGTGGCGTTCCTGCTGGGCGGCGCCGTCAAGGGCGGCCGCGTCATCGCCGACTGGCCGGGATTGGCCGAAACCGACCTCTACGAGGATCGCGACCTCAAGCCCACCACCGACCTTCGCGCGGTGCTGAAAGGCGTCCTTCGCGACCACCTCGGCATCGCCGGCAGCGATCTTTCGACCAAGGTATTTCCGGATTCGATCGGCGTGATGCCAATGGATGGGCTGGTCGCCTGACGGCCTGCCACTTACTGCTGCTGAGCAGTTGGGGAAGTAGCCCCAACAACCCCGAAGCATGCAGTCGGGGACCCTCTCCCGTTTACGGGGGAGGGGGGACCACGCGCAAGCGTGGTGGGAGGGGGGGAGCCCCACGAGCCGGCTTGTCCAGATAGATCGATGACAGTTCAGTCCAGATAGATCGCTGACAGTTTGCGCGGCTAGATCGCTGATAGCGCCGCTGCCTGCCCGTGCCCACCAGTCGCGGCAGTGCGCGTGGCTCCCCCTCCACCAGCCTTCGGCTGGTCCTCCCGCGATGAGGCCTTGGCCTCATCCGCATCCCCGCAAGCGGGAGAGGGTGTCCTGACTGCGGGTTCGGCGTGTGGATTGAGCTTGTGCCGTTGCAGCTCGAGCCCGTCGGTTTTACGCCCTTGGACAAAACAAAACCCCGCCGGCATTTCTGCAGGCGGGGTTTTGTGTTGTTTTTCTAGTCGTATGAGACACGCATGTTCTTGGCAGACCTGGCAGCGACCTACTCTCCCAAGCCTTGAGACTTAGTACCATCGGCGCA
>NZ_DASZAW010000136.1:0-33540 GCF_035944845.1 Devosia sp.
GGCGCCGATCTTGTAGATGGTGGTGTTGATGCCGACGAGGCGCGCCACTTCGGGGTTGCCGCCGGTGGCATAGAGGTTGCGGCCGAGCACGGTGCGGCGCAGCACGAAATCGGCGACGATGGCGGCGACGATGAAGAAGGCAAAGCTCCAGCCCAGACCGAAGGCAAAGGTGCTCATACCGAAATCGGCGACTTCCTTGGGCAGCGGATAGACCGGGTAGCCGCCGGTGACCAGTTGGATCAGCCCCTGCCCGATGAACAGCATGCCCAAAGTCTGGATGAAGGCCGGGATCCGGAATTTGACGACGATGACGCCGTTGATCAGCCCGATGAGGGCGCCGACGCCCATGCCGCCAAGAATGGCAAGCGGTACCGGCCAGGCGAGCGCTGTCATCAATTGCGCGGCGATCACTGCGGACACACCTGCGACCGAGCCGACCGAGAGGTCGAACTCGCCGGCCACCAGGAGAATGGTCTGGCCGATGGCGATGATGCCGACGAACGACACGACGTTGAGGATGGCGCGGATGTTGCGCTCGGACAGGAAGGCCGGCTGCATGAAATAGAAGAAGGCCACCAGCAGCAGTAGCGCCGCGATCACCCCAACCTCGCCGATGGCAATGAAAGAGATCAGCCGGTTGCGCAGCGAAGGCGTCGTCGGTTGCTCGGTCGTGGCTGGCGCCGCGCTGTTCATGCTTATCCTCCCTGAGAGGCGGCACTGTTGCGGAGTGAACCGGTCAGCGCTTCGCCATGCCCTCATCAGCTATTATACTATTATAAGTGTCAAGACCTCTCGTGCATTGGTCTGACCAGTTATCCCGCGACCCACGATCTACAGCGATGGTACCGGAACCATCAGATGACGTCAAAGGAAATGGTACCGGAACCAACGCTGGCGCGAACCGCTGAGGGCGACTATGATTTCGCGCGTTTTCGGGGAGCAGCGCATGGCCAGGTCGGAAGACGGCGGCGACAGGAAGCCGTTGGAGCGGTTGGGGGTGCGCGAGATCGCCAAGCGGGTCGGTGTCGCGCCGATGACCGTGTCGCGCGTGCTCTCGAACCCCGACATGGTCGCCCCGGCGACCCGCGCCAAGGTGCTGGAAGCCATCGAAGCGGCAGGGTTCGTGCCCAACCGGCTGGCCTCGAGCATGAAGGGCAACGGCCGGATCATCGGCACCGTGGTGCCGCCGCTGATCAACTCGGGGATCGCCGAACAGGTGCAGGGCATGTCGGACGAGTGCCATCAAGGCGGCTACTCGATGCTCCTGGTGCAGGGTGAGTTCACCACCGAAGCCGAGGAAGCCTCGATCCGCACCCTGCTCGGCTGGCGGCCTGCCGGGATGATCCTGCAGAGCTTCGTGCAGAGCGAGGTGGCGCGGCAGCTCCTGGTATCGAGCGGCGCGCCGGTGGTGGAGATTTCCGAGATCAAGGGGCGGCAGCCGATCGACATGGTGGTGGGCGTGTCGAACTTCGAGACCGCCTATGCCATGACCATGCATCTGGCTGCCAAGGGCTATAAGCGCATCGGGTTCGTCTCGACCCCGATCCACGGCAATGACCGGCTGCAGCAGCGGCGAACCGGCTACCATGCAGCACTGAGCGAGCTCGGGATCAAGAACCACGCGTCACTGGAAGTGGAAGTGCCGATCACCGCGGCGGGCGGCGCCGAGGCGCTGGTGACGCTGACCGAACGGCACGCCGATATCGACGCGATCTTTTTCTCCTCCGACACGCTGGCGATCGGCGCGGTGCAGGAGTGCCACCGCCGCGGCTGGGCCATCCCCGACCGGATCGGGATCGCCGGCTACGGCGACATGGACCTCGCGGCGCAGCTCTATCCGCCGCTGACCACGGTGAAGGTGAACCGCTACGAGATGGGCCGGCGCGCCGTACGGCAGCTGCTCGACCGGCTGGGCGGCAAGCAGAAGCTCGCGACGATCACCAGTCTGGGGTTCGAGATTGTCGATCGGGAGAGTGCCTGAGGCCAGAGAAGGCCCCCTCACCCGCCGCTCCCATCTGGCTGGATCCCGCCAGAGCCACTGAACGGCACCTCCCCCCTTGCGGGGGAGGTTGGGAGGGGGGTGGCCACATCCACCGACCTGGCAACTGGAGCATGTGCACTCCCGCCGCATCGAGCGGGCGGCACACCCCCACCGAGCTTCGCTAAGTCGTTGACGCGACAAGCTACGCTTGCCTCCCCCGTCAACGGGGAGGTGGAGCCGGTGAACTTGGCTAACCCCTCTTCGCCTTGTTCTGCGCGTCCGTCCCCAGCCGCTGTTCCCAGCCTTCGGTGTGCACATTGAGATAGGCGTGCGGGTCGTAGGGGTGCTGCCGGATGGCATCGATGTTGAGGTCGATGCCGAGGCCCGGCGCATCCGGAAGCGAAAGATGCCCGTTCTTCGGATCGATCGTCGGCCGCCAGGTGACGAGGTCGAAGGTCCAGGGGTCGTTGAAGGCGTCGAAATGCTCCTGGATCAGGAAGTTCGGCACTGCCGCGGCCAGTTGCAGGCAGACCGCCGTCGCCACCGGGCCGCCGCTCTGGTGCGGCGCGATGTGGCTGCCATGCGCCAGCGCCAGATTGGCGACCTGCATCGATGGGCCGATGCCGCCAAGCGACATCGGCTCAGGCTGGAAGATGTTGACGCCGCCGGCGGCGGCGAGCGCGTAGAACTGGCCGACGGTGTCGAACATTTCGCCGGTCGCCACCGGGATGGGTGAGCGGTGCGCCACCTCGTGCACCGTCTCCTGCCGATCCCTGGAGGTCGGCTCTTCCCACCAGTAGATGTCGAGGTCGGCGAAGCGCTCGGCCGCCTTGATCGCAGCGATTTCGGTGAAGCGGGCATGCACGTCGATGAGGATGCGGGTGTCGGCGGGGAGTTGGTCACGCAGTTTGCGGCAGATGTCGTAGCTGAGCTCGAGTTCCTCGCGGGAGATGAAACCCTGCGCTGTGCCGAAGGGGTCGAGCTTGAACGCCTTGAAACCCTTGGCCAGCACGGCTTTCGCCGCCTCGAGGAAATGCTCGGGGGTGCGCTCGGTGCGATACCAGCCATTGGCGTAGCCGAGCACGCTGTCGCGCACCTGGCCGCCGAGCAACTGGTGGATCGGCACACCGAGGCTCTTGCCCAGGATGTCCCAGCAGGCGACTTCGACCGCCGCCATCACCGTGCGATGGATGTGGCCGCCATCGAGCGAGACGCTGTCGAGCATGCGCTTCCAAAGCGCGCTGATGCGGCGCGGGTCCTGGCCGATGGCGAGATGCTTCAGCTCATGCACCCCCGCCTCGGTGGTGGCGATGAAGCCGTTCAGCGTGCCCTCGCCAATGCCGTAGATGCCGGCATCGGTGTGCACCTTGACGAACAGCCAGTTCTTCCAGCCAGCGCCGACCGTGAAGGTTTCGATCTCGGTGATTTTCATGCTCGACTCCTCACAACCCGTGGACTCGCCGTCCTATCACCGGGTCATTCCCGCGAAAGCGGGAACCTCTGTTTTCACTGCATGCAGCGGACACCGCAAACGGAGTTTCCCGCTTTCGCGGGAATGACCCGGTGGGCGCTTCAGCTCAGTGCGACGATCCTCTCAACCACCGCCTCGACCGTCAGCCCATACTTTTGCTGCAGGGTCGGCACGGCGCCGCATTCGATGTAGCGGTCGGGCAGCCCGATGCGGGTGACCTTCCTTGCTATCCCGGCGTCGAACAAGGTCTCGACCACGAGGCTGGCGAGGCCGCCGACCACCACGTGGTTTTCGGCGGTCACCACCTGCCCCACCGAGGCTGCGAAGGCAGCCACCGTTTCGCTGTCGAACGGCTTGATGGTCGGGACGTGGAGGACTGCTACCGAGACGCCGCGCCGCTCGAGCACCGCGGCGGCATCGATGGCGCGCTCGCTCATCAGGCCGGTCGAGATGATGCCGATATCCTTGCCCTCGCGCAGCGGCCGCGCCTTGCCGATCTCGAATTTGTAGCCCGGCTCGAGCACCACCGGTACGGCGCCGCGCAACAGGCGCATGTAGACCGGGCCGCGATGGTCGGACATCGCCACCGTCGCGGCGTCGATCTCGGTGGCGTCCATCGGGTCGATGATGGTGAGCCCGGGGATCATCCGCATCAGCGCCAGATCTTCGATGGCCTGGTGGGTGCCGCCATAGCCGGTGGTGAGCCCGGGCAGGCCGGCGACGATCTTCACGTCGAGATTGGAATGGGCCAGCGCGATGGCGACGAAATCGAAAGCGCGGCGGCTGGCGAACACGCCATAGGTGGTGGCGAAAGGTTGTTTCCTGGTGCGCGCCAGCCCCGCCGCCACGGCGACGAGGTTCTGCTCGGCCATGCCGACATTGAAGAAGCGCTCCGGATGCGCATCGCGGAACGGGTGAATGTCGGTGTACTTGCCGAGGTCGGCGGTGAGCCCGACGATGTGCTGCCGCTGCTGGCCGAGGCGGGCGAGGGCCTTGCCGAATGGCGCCTCGATCGATCGGCGGCCGCCACCGGCGGCTTCGTTCTCACCCATTGCCAGCGTCCGGCCGGCCTCCATCGCGCGGCTCATCGCTTGGCTCCCACGCTTTGCTCGAACTCGTCGATGATCGCATCCCACTGGCCGACATCGACGCGGAAGAAGTGCGACTTCTCGCTCTCTTCGATCCGGCGGACGCCTTTACCGGGCAGCGTGCGGAGCACGATGGCCTTAGGCTTGCCATTGCGCCGGCGCGCGCTGGCGAGCGATGCGACCACGGCATCCATGTCGTTGCCGTCGATCTCGAAGGTCTCCCAGCCGAAACTTCGCCACTTGTCGGCCACCGGCTCCATGTCGAGCACCACCGGGCCATCGGCCTGGATTCCGTTGCAATCGACCAGCGCCACCAACCCATCGAGCTGGAAGTGGCTGGCCGACATTGCCGCCTCCCAGGTCGAACCCTCCTGCAGCTCGCCGTCGGAGAGCTCGACGAAGACGCGGGCCTCCGAGCGATCGAGCCGCAGTCCAAGCGCCTGTCCGACCCCCTGCCCCAGACCGTGGCCGAGCGAGCCGCCGATCACTTCGACGCCGGGCGTGGTATCGAGGGTCGACATCTCGAGCCGGCTGTTGTCGGCGCCATAGGTGGCAAGCTCCGCCACCGGAAGGATGCCGGCTTCGGCGAGGGCAGCCCAGAGCGCGATCGAATAGTGCCCGGTCGACAGCAGGAAGCGGTCGCGGTCGGCCCAGCCGAGATTGTCGGGGTCGTAGCGCAGTTCGTGAAAGTAGAGCGCGGTGAGCGCATCGGCGATGCCGAGGCCCTGGCCGATATAGCCGGCGCCCTGGCCGCGGGCCATGGTCAGCATGTGGCGGCGCAGCATGGTGGCGCGGGCCTTGAGCGCGGCGATATCGGCCTCGGCCGGAGGCGAGTTGCGGGTCATCCGATCAATCCTTGTCGAGGCCGCCGGACATGTTGAGCCGCTCGGCGGTCATGTAAGGCGGTGAGTCCAGGCATAGCCAGACCACCGACTCCGCCACCTCGGCGATCTCGGCACGACGGCCGAGCGGCACGCGGCGGGTGCGCTCATCGAGGAAGGCCTGGAGGTCGTTGCTGCGGCCGTTGACGCGGGCGAGCTCGATTTCGGTCGAGCGCTGCATTTCGGTATCCATCATGCCGGGCGCCAGGGCGTTGACCAGCACGCCATAGGGGGCCAACGCCACGGCGAGGGCACGAGTGATCGAATCCACCCCGGCCTTGCTGGCGGTGTAGGCGGTGTAGTCGGGCAGCGCCATGCGCGAGCCCGGCGAGGTGATGTTGACGATGCGGCCGGCACGCTGCTCGCGCATCACCCGACCGGCAGCCTTCGACGCCATGGCGAGCGCCGTGACGTTAAGCGCCAGGGTACGGGTCCAGGATGTGTAACTCGACTCGAGGAAGGGCTCGATGACGCCGTAACCGGCATTGTTGACGAGGATGTCGATACCGCCCCAGCGCGCCACCACCTTGTCGACGGCCGCTTCGGGCGCCCCCTCGAGGGTGAAATCACCGACGATCTCAAGCACCTGACCGCCCACCGCTTCGACCTGCCGGGCGGTTTCGGCGGAGCCGGCAGTGTTGATGTCGGCGATGCCGACAGCACAACCACGCATCGCCAATTGGATCGCGACCTCGCGCCCCAGCCCGCCGGCGGCGCCGGTGACCAGCGCACGTTTCAGGATCGCTGTGTTGGTACTCAATCCGCATCCTCCCGCTGGACGTCTTGACGCGACTGATACCGGTACCATAGATTGAAGTCAACGGGCTTGGGAGGGTTCATTGAAAGTCACGGCGCTGGAGACGCTGCAGGTCGCAGAGTTTCCATTCCTGTTCTGGCTAAGGGTGCACACCGACGTCGGAATCGTCGGGACCGGCGAGACGTTCTGGGCGCCGGGGCCGGTCGCCAGCTACATCCACGACAATGTGGCGCCCTACTTGATCGGCAAGGATCCGCGCGACATCGAGCTGCACGACCGGACGCTGGGGAGCGTCTATGTCGGGGCGCGCGATTCCGGCGCCGAGGTGCGCGGCAACTCGGCGGTGAATATCGCGCTGTGGGACATCTATGGCCAGGCGCTGGGCGAACCGCTGTGGCGGCTATTGGGCGGGCGGACGCACCAGTCGGTGCCGATCTACAATACCTGCGCCGGCTACAGGCACGTGCGCGTCAGTAAAAAGAACTCGTTGTTCGAGCGCACCGAGGACTGGTCGCTCAAGGCAGGCGACTCGAATGACGGGCCCTATGAGGACCTGTTGGCCTGGCGGTTCGACGCGGGCAAACTGGCGAAGAGCCTGCTGTCGGAAGGCGTCGGAGCGATGAAGATCTGGCCATTCGACATCGCCGCCGAGGCCTCGAACGGCACGCGCATCTCGCTCAGCGACCTCGACACGGCACTGGAGCCGTTCAAGCGGATCCGCGATGCAGTCGGGCGCGATATGGAAATCATGGTCGAGTTGCATGGGCTCTGGACCCTGCCGCCAGCGCTGCGGATCGCCGAGGCGCTGAAGCCCTATGACGTGGCGTGGCTGGAGGAGCCGATCCGCTACAACGAGCTCGATGCGATGGCCGAGCTCGCCGGGCATACTTCAATCCCGATCGCCGCCAGCGAGCGGCTGGCCTCGCGGCAGGTGTTCAAGCAGCTGATCGACAAGCGCGCCGCCTCGGTGATCATGATCGATCTCGCCTGGTGCGGCGGGCTCTCCGAAGCACGGAAGATCGCCAATATGGCGGAAGCCAGCGAGCTGCCGGTGACCCTGCACGACTGCACGGGACCCATCGTCTATGCCGCCAGTTGCGCGCTGTCGGCGACGCTGCCGAACGCCATCTACCAGGAGGCGGTGCGGGCCTATTTCACCGGCTGGTACACCGAGATCGTCGCCGACCTGCCGCAAGTAGTGGACGGCCGCGTGAAGCCACTCGATGGCGCGGGCTTGGGGATGCGGCTGCGCGACGAGTTGTTCACGCGGTCGGATGCGACGGTGCGGCGGACGGGGGGTTAGGCACCTGTCACCTCTCCCTTTGGGGGAGAGGTCGGATCGCCGAAGGCGAGCCGGGTGAGGTGGCCTTACCGCATACGCCGGTGCACGTGGAAGGCCCCCTCACCCGACGCTTCGCGTCGACCTCTCCCCCCAAAGGGAGAGGTGAAGCGGTGCCTAGCCCCGCAGTTCCCCAACCGCCGCCTTCAGCCCCCTAAGCACCAGCGCCGTATCCACCCCTGCCCCGACCAGCGTCACGCCGCGACCGATCCAGCGGCGGGCGGCTTCGGCGGTGCCGGCGAAGATGCCGGTGGTGACGCCGGCCGCTTTGCACGCATCGATCACCTGCTCGATGGTCGCGACCACCTTTGGATGCCCCATCTCGCCGGGCACGCCGAGGGCATGCGACAGGTCCAGCGGCCCGAGGAAGATGCCGTCGAGGTTCGGGAGCGTCAGGATCTCCGGCAACGCCTCGACGCCGCCGGCGCCTTCCACCATCAGCAGCACTGCAACGTCGCGGTTGGCTTCGGCGAACCACTCTGTGCGGCCGGAATAGGCGGCGCCACGGACGAAGGAGTTGGCGCCGCGATTGCCGTCGGGGGCGAAGCGGGCGGCGCGCACGGCGCGTTCGGCTTCGGCGAGCGAGCCGATCTGCGGCACGATCACCCCGGCAGCGCCGGCATCGAGCGCGGCGCCGATCTCGGTGGGCTCGCTGCTGCGCACCCGCACCAGGGGATAGATGCCGCGCGCCATGGTGGCGAGGATCAGCGGGCCGAGTGCTTCGCTGCCATGCGCGCCATGCTCGAGATCGAGGATGATGCCGTCATAGCCGGCGAGCGCGATCAGCTCGACCAGCTCGATCGAGGGGATGATCGAGAACGGCGCCAGAAGCGGCGCGCCGGTTTTGAGGCGCGCGCGAAGCGGCGGCAATGACATCTGCAGACCTCCCTCTTGGTCCCACTTTCCTAGCTGCTCGAGCGCCCCGGGGCGACAGGAACTTTCCGCCTAGACATTATGCTATTATAATCTATGTTCGATCGTGAGGATGCGAACAGTACCCGGAATCGGGACGACGCAGGGAGGCTTCCGGTGGCGATTTCGGCGATGCGCAAAGCCGCACAGCAGACTGGCGCGGGCAATCTGCCCGACAAACAGGTGCTGATCGGCCTGTTCGAGCAGATGGTGCTGCTGCGCAAGTTCGAGAGCGTCGCCCAGGTGGCCTGCCGCAAGGGCGAAACCCCGGGATTCCTCCACCTCTATATCGGCCAGGAAGCGACTGGCGTCGGCGTCTGCGCGCATCTGCGCCGCTCGGACTGGGTGACCTCGACGCATCGCGGGCACGGGCACGCGCTGGCCAAGGGCGCCGACCCAAAGCGGGTGATGGCGGAGCTGTTCGGCAAGGCCGACGGCATTTGCGGCGGCCGTGGCGGCACCATGCATCTCTACGACCGTTCGGTCGGCCTGTTCGGCACCAACGGCATTGTCGGGGCCGGTATCGGGCACGCCGTCGGCATCGGCATGAGCGCCCGGGCGCAGGGCCGCGACGATATCGGCGTGGCGTTTTTCGGCGACGGCGCGGCCAACCATGGCGCGTTCCACGAAGGGCTGAACTTCGCGGCGGTGAACCACGCGCCGGCAGTGTTCGTGTGCGAGAACAACCTCTACGCCACCGCCACCCCGCTCAAATCCATCACCCTCAACCCCGAGATCGCCACCAAGGCAGACAGCTACGGCATGCCGGGCGTGGCAGTGGACGGCAATGACGTGTTCGCGGTGTGGCTGGCGATGCAGGAAGCCACCGAGCGCGCCCGCTCCGGCAAGGGGCCGACGCTGATCGAGGCCAAGACCTATCGCACCGTGGGGCACCATGAAGGCGACCCGGTGATCGGCACCTACCGTACCCAGGAAGAGGTCGACGCCTGGATCAAGCGCGATCCGATCGACATGTTCCGCAAGCGCCTGGTCGAGGATTACGGCATCGCCGACGCCGACGATCTCGCCGATATCGAGTCGCATATCGACAAGGTGGTGCAGGAGGCGCTGGAGTTCGCCCGCAATTCCCCCGAACCCGATCCGGCGACGGTGCGGCGGCATGTCTATGCCAACCCGATCAATCCGCCGGAAGCGTTGCGGGCCCGTCCCGCTGGCGAAACGCGGGTGCAGGGCTGGCTCGAGGCGGTACGCGACGGCATCGCCGAGGAAATGCGGGCCAACTCGGCCATCCTCTATTTCGGCGAAGGCACCGGCGAACGCGGCGGCAGCTTCGCCCATACCAAGAACCTCTGGCACGAGTTCGGGGCCGAGCGGCTCGTCGATACGCCGATTTCCGAGCAGGGCTTTACCGCCGCGGCCGTCGGCGCTTCGGCCACCGGCACCCGCACGGTGTCGGACCTGATGTTCGCCGACTTCGCCTTCGAAACCACCGGGCAGATTTTCCTCCAGGCGGCAAAACTCCGCTACATGAGCAATGGCGAAATGAGCGCCCCGATGGTGGTCCGCGCCGGCGCCGGTGCGCTGCGCAGCTCGGGCCCGCACCATTCGGGCATGTACCACCCGCTGTTCGCCCATATGCCGGGGCTGATCGTCTGCGTGCCGTCCAATCCGGCCGATGCCAAGGGGCTGATGAAGACGGCGCTGCGCGGCGGCGATCCGGTGATCATGCTGGAGCCCAAGGCGCTGTTTGCCTCGAAGGGCCCGGTGCCGGTGGGCGAGGATCATTACGTGCCGTTCGGCTCGGCCCGCATTGCACGCGCCGGCAAGGACATCACCATCGTCGCCGCGGGGCAGATGGTGGCGCGGGCGCTGGAGGCAGCGGACCTCTTGGCGGCGCAGGGCACCGATGTCGAGGTGGTCGACCTTCGCACCATCATGCCGCTCGACGTCAACACCATCGTCGAGAGCGTCAAGAAGACCCACCGCCTGCTGGTGGTGGACGAGGCCTGGGCGATGTGCGGCATGGGTGGTGAGATCGCCCAGGCCATCAACGAACTGGCTTACGACGAGCTCGACGGTCCGGTCGGGCGGCTGCATACCGCGCCGGTATCGCATCCGTTCGCCCCAGTGCTGGAGCGCGCCATGCTGGTCGATGCGGCGAGGATCATGGAGGGGGTGCGCAACGTCATCGCCGGCAAGGCGCCGGTGCCGGATCACTGGCACACCACCGGCGTCGTCGCCGAAGCCGCGGCCCCCGCGCCATTCCCTGCGCCGGTTGCGGCACCGGCGCCCGTAGCGGCTCCGGCCCCCGCGGCCAAATCCGACGACGAGCCGATCAATATGCCCTTCGGCGACCTCACGGTATCCGAGGGCACGCTGGTCAAGTGGCTGAAGGCAGTTGGTGATGCGGTGAAGGAAGGCGACGTGGTCGCCGAAATCGAGACCGACAAGGCGGTGGTGGAGATCGAAGCGCCGGCTTCGGGTACGCTCAGTGCCATCGACCAGCCGGTCGGTGCAGTGGTGCCGATGGGCGGCCGCATCGGCGGCATCCGGAAGTAACAGGGACTGCCGAGGGCAGCGGAGGAAGCGATGAAGATTCTGTGCGTCAACTGGCAGGCTGCCGATGATGCCGAGCTGGAACGCCAGCACTATCCGGATGTCGAGTTCATCCTCGCTCGCTCGACGGCAGACGTTGCGGCGGTGCTCGACCCGGAAGTGGCGAAAACCGTCGATGCGGTGATCAACCACTCGCCGACCCTCAACGTGCCGCTGCCGCCGACCGCCTTTCCGAACGCCAGGATCGCGGTGCGCTCAGGCGTCGGCTACGACAATATCGACACCGCCGGCTGGGGCGCCCGCAACATTCCGGCCTGCAACGTGCCGGACTATGGCACCACCGAAGTCGCCGACCACGCCATCGCGCTGATGCTGGCGCTGACCCGCGGCACCTATAGCTATCCGGCGGAAATCGCCGTCGACGGGCTCGAGGGCTGGCACTTCTCCAAAGCACCGCTGATCCGCCGGCACAAGAACGCCACGTTCGGCATTATCGGGCTCGGCCGTATCGGGCTTGCTGCGGCGCGTCGCGCCGCCGCCTTCGACATGAAGGTGGTGTTCTACGATCCGCATCTGTTGTCGGGCGTCGACCTTTCGACCGGCTATGAGCGGGTGCATTCGCTCAACGAGCTGATGGCCAGGGCCGACGTGGTGTCGGTGCATGCGCCGCTCAGCGCCGAAACGCGCGGGCTGCTCGGCGCCGAGGCGTTCGCCGCGGCGAAGCCCGGGCTGATCGTCGTCAATACGGCGCGCGGGCCCATCATCGACGTTTCGGCGCTGGAAGCCGCGATGCGGAAGGGCACCGTGGTGGGCGCCGGGCTCGACGTGCTGCCGAACGAGCCGGGGGATCTCGACCATCCGCTGATCAAGGCCTGGCGCGCCAATGAGGCCTGGATCAAGGACCGGCTGATCGTCACCCCGCATGCGGCGTTCTACAGCCCGGCGTCGATGATCGATCTCAGGCTCAAATCCATCGAGGTGATCCACGCCTACCTGACCGAGGGTCGGCTCACCAACTGCGTCAACCGCGAATACCTGACGCGCTGATGGCTGCCACCGCACTCCATCCCCGCCGCGCCGCCTCGCCCTATGCCCGCCGGCTGGCACGGGAGCGCGGCCTGACGCTGGAGGTGCTGGCCGGTAGCGGACCGAATGGCCGCATCGTTGCAGCCGATATCGAGGCCTATGTGGCCCGCCCTCCTGCCCCGGCAGCGGTGAGCGGGCCGCAGGCTTCGGCGCTCGGAACCACCATCCAGCTCGCGACGCTCTTGCAATTGCTGGCCGGTTTTGTCGATGCCGACACGCCGTTCACGCTCGAGGACGTGGTGCTGCGGGCAGCCGGTTGCGCGCTCGACGACGTGCCGGAAACCGGTACGCTCGCGGGAGCACCTGTGGCTTTGGAGCAGTCAGCGGGACAACTGGTGTTTGCCGATATCCGCAAGGGTTCGCTGGGGCCGCTACGGGCGCGCCGACTGGCGGCGATCGAGGCAGGTGGCGACCAGACGGCAGAGCCGGCGATCCTGTCGCTGAAGCTCTTGGCGGCCTCGGACATAAGGCCGGTGATGATGCCGCTGAAACCGGGCCGCAGTATGCGGCTGGTGCTGGCGGCGGGGCCGGCGAGCGGCGAATGCCTGCTGTCGTTCGACGCGGGGGCGGTGAGCGAGGACGCGGCGACCGAGTTCCTGACGCGGTTCAAGGCGTATCTGGAGTTGCCGTTGCGGTTGTTGGCTTAGAGGTGATTGTGCCGATCGGTTCGAACCACCACCGGCCGGTGGGTGAGGATGAAACGAGCACCATCATCCACAACCACTTACTCGGGGACGAGCTGAACGCCGCCGTTCCCGCGCTGTAGTTCGTGCTATTATCATAGCCACACCTATGAGGCATGGCTGAATACATGGACGACCTGAACGCCACGATCGATCTGTTGCCGAAGCGCACGCTGGCGCGGGCCCAGGGGCCGCTGTACCGGCAGCTCGCCGATATCCTGCGCGAGCCGATCACCTCGGGCGCCTTCCCGGTCGGTGGCGAACTCCCCAAGGAGGCGGTGATCGCCGAGCGGTTCGGGGTGAGCCTCATCACCGTGCGGCAGGCGCTGCGCGATCTCGAGGCCGACGGGCTGATCAGGAAGCGCTCGGCCAAGCCTGCTGTCGTCACCTCGGCGGCGCCGCCGGTGACGCTGAGCTGGACCTTCAAGAACTTTGCCGACATGGCGGCCTTCACCAAGGACGCGGCGCTCAAGATCAAATCCTTCAAGAAGGAAGTCTCGCCCCTGCTGCAGCGCCATTTCGGGCTCAAGGAGGGCTATTGCCTGCGCAGCATGCTGGTGGTCGGCAAGCAGAAGAAGGCGCAGATCACCACGTACTTCCCACCCGACGTGGGTGCGCAGTTCACCAAGGAAGATTTCAACGACGTGCTGATCTTCCGCGCCGTGCAGCGCCGGCTCAATATCCGGATGGCGGTGGCGCATTGCACGGTGCGGGCCGAAATCGCCGATGACGACGTCGCCGCGGATCTGGGCGTCGCCAAGGGCTCGGCCATTCTGGCGGTCGAGATGCTGTATCAGTCAGCCGATCAGCAGAATGTCGAGTTCTCGATCGCCCGGCATCCGGCCGACATCTTCTCGATCACCTACGACGCACCGAACGACCTCGCCTGATTGGCCCTAAGCTTACCTCGCCCACGGTGTCCCCCCGGCCCTTCGCCGATACGCGTAAGCTAGAGCCGATCGGAGCGAAGCAGGTGGTTTCGTCACCGTTGCTCCCCCAAGCCTCGGTGTCACCGCGGCGCAGGCCGGGGCCCATCCTGAGGTCTCTCCCCCATCGGGATGTGGACACATCTCAGGATGGGTCCCCTTCGCCGGGATGACACCGAGTTTGGGGCGCTATTCCGTGGCAATCGCGCCGCTTGAGGTCCGACAGGACAGCGATCAGCATCACTAACCTTTCGCATATGGGCACGACGTCGGGGTGACGCCGTGGAAGGGAAGTCACCAAAGGCCGATGGACAGCATTATAGAATTATAATAGCATCATAGCTGCCAGGACGGGTCGTTTCCGCTCGTCCGGCCGGAGCGCGACAGTTGAGGAGCTGCCGCGTCACGAGGGGAAGCCAGGACAATAGATTCTGCCGCCGGCCGCGTCGCTGCGGGCGAGCCGGCAGCGTCTGTTGGTACCGGTATCACAATGAACGGAACCGGCGCGCAAGATGGCATGTGACCATTGCACCGCTTCCATGAGGAGGAACGACCATGAATAGACCAGGCAATGGCCTGTTGCTGCCACGCTCGATGAGCATGGGCCGCCGTGACTTCCTGAAGCGGACCGCAGCGGTAGGCATCGCCGCGGCCCTGGCGACGCCGGCGCTCGCCCAGAACGCCAAGATCAAGATCCCGCTGGTGTCATGGATGTGGAACGAGCCGGGCCGCGGCGACGCCTGGCGGGCGATCCTTGCCAAGTTCCACGCCGAGCAGAGCGACGTCTTCATCGAGGAAGCCGGCGCGCCGTTCAACGAATTCACCAACAACATGCTGATCCAGTCCCAGTCGGGGAAGATCAATGGCGCACTGTTCCACACCACCCCGGACCTGGTGGTGCGGCTGCTGCGCGGCGGACATCTGGAGCCGCTGCAGGATATCGTCGACAAGCTCGGCATCGGCGACAAGCTGAGCGCCGCGCATGATCACCTGCGCGTCGACGGCAAGGTGCACGGGCTCGACATCGTCACGGTGAAGTTCGGCCTGCTCTACAACTCGGCGATGTTCGAGAAGGCGGGCCTCGGCGCGCCGGCCTCGGTCGAGGAATGGGTGGAGACCTCGACCGCGCTGACCAAGTCGCCGGACCAGTTCGGCATCTACTCGCCGCACCTGATGAGCGAGCCGGGCGACTTCTGGTTCATCCTGCAGCAATGGGCGGTGATGTTCGACGGCGTCTGGGCAGATGGCCGGAAGCCTTTGGTCAACACCGCGCCGGTGATCGAAGGCCTGAAGCTCTTCAAGACCATGTACGACAAGGCGATGCCCAAGGGCACCGACACGGCAACCGCCAACCAGATGTACGCCAATGGCCGCATCGGGCAGCAGCTGATCGTCTCCGCCGCGGTCAACATCTGGTCGAGTTCCGGGCCGGACATCTATCCGTCGCTGCGCAGCGTCGTGCCGCCCGGCCCCAGCGGCAAGGCGATCACCCGCATCCATCCGATCTGCGTCAACGCGAACGCGTCGGATGACGAGAAGGCTGCCGCCAAGCTGTTCGTCGAATGGCTCTACAAGCCCGAGAACTATCAGGAACTGATGGAACGGTGCCTCGACGTGGTGCCGCCCTATCCAGAGGCCATCCGCCAGGAATATCTCGACAAGCAATTCTGGGCCGAAGGCTATCTCGAGGGCAAATCGATCACGCCGCTGGAAATCATGGGCGACTACATCTTCTTCAATCAGGAATTCGGCAACGTCGTCATGGACAAGTTCTCCGAAGTGCTGGTCGCCAACCGTCCGGTCGAGGACGCCATGGCCGACGCCCAGCAGGAGCTGGAGAAGGCATCCGAGCGGCTGTTCGAAGGCTTCACCCTGTAACTGGCCGAACTGAGCGTGTCGGGGGCGTTCCGTGGGGCGCCCCCGATGATGTCTGAGCCGGACGGGCGGCTGCTTCCCGTCCTCTGGTCGACCCCGAGGAATATCGAGCCCATGTTTCAATCTGCGACTGCAGAGGCAGTGGAAGAGCGCTTGAGGCGACCGCGCGGCTGGAACCGCCGCAACACGCTGCCCTATACTCTGGTCTTTCTGATCGTCGCCTATCTGGGCGTGTTCATCCTGTTCCCGATCGCCCAGCAGGTCCTGACCAGTTTTTCCAACAACGTGGTCGGGGTCGACCAGGTCACCTGGGTGGGCCTGCGCAACTACGAGCGGCTGTTCGAGGACGAGGATTTCTGGTTCGCGGTCCAGGTGACATTCACCTACATGGCCTTCGTAGTGGTGGGAGCCGTGGGGCTCGGGCTCATCGCCGCGCTGCTGCTCAACCGCAAGTTCCGCGGCCGCAACCTGGCGCGCAGCGCCATTGCCGTGCCCTGGGCGTTTCCCGAAATCTCCGCAGTCCTGGTGTTCCTGTGGATGTGCAACCCGACCTTCGGCGTGCTGAACATCTTCGCGCGCCTCATTCCCGGGATCGACGCGAACCTCAACTGGCTGTCCGACCCGAACCTCGCCATGCCGCTCGTCATCGCACTGTCGATCTGGAAGGCCTTTCCGTTCACCTTCCTCGTGATCCTCGCGGCACTGCAGGCGATCCCGCGGGAGGTGTACGAAGCGGCGGAAGTCGACGGCGCCAACCCGCTGCAGGCGCTGCGCCACATCACCATCCCCGAGATCACTCCGACGCTGCTGCTGATGGCAGTGCTGATGGCGATCTTCTCGTTCAAGCAGTTCACGTTGATCTGGCTGACCACCGGCGGCGGCCCCTATGGCGGTATCACCGAAACGCTGGTGCTGCGCATCTACCAGACGGCATTCCGGTTCTTCGACCTGGCCTATGGCGCCACCCTGGGGGTGGCGGGGTTCGTGATCGTCCTCGGGCTCACACTGCTGTTCGTCTATGCGCAACAGCGCCAAGATCGTTTCCGGAGGCGCTAGGCATGACCGCAATCGCAAACGCCTCCCACAAACTGCGAAGCCTCGGCAAAGGCGTCGCCTTCTACGCCCTGATCATCGGCTTCTGCGCCGCGGTGCTGTTCCCGGTCTACTGGATGATCGTCAACGCGATCCAGCCGCTGAGCCACGGCATGCAGTTTCCGCCGCCGCTGATCCCCAAGGAGATCAGCTTCCTGCCATTCATCACGCTGTTCGAGAATTTCCCGGTGGCGCGCTGGCTGGTGAACTCGCTGCTGCTGGCGGGGATGACCACCCTGATCGTCCTGGCGCTGGCGGTGCTGGGCTCGTTCGCCATGACCTTCCTCAAATGGCGCGGCAAGGGGGCATTCGGGCTCCTATTGCTGATGACCCAGATGCTGCCCGAGGCGCTGGTGGTGATCCCGGTTTACGCGATGTATCGCAACCTTGGTCTGTCGGACAGTTTGCCCGCCCTGTCGCTGGTCGACGCGGCGTTCATCCTGCCGATCTGCATCTGGATCCTCAAGAACTCCTTCGACTCGATCGCCGAGGAACTCTACGAGGCGGCACTGATCGACGGCTGCTCGCCGCTCGGGGCATTGGTGAGGACGCTGTTGCCGCTGTCGGCACCCGGGCTCGTCGCGATCAGTGTCGTGTCGTTCTTTTATGCCTGGAACGAATACCTGTTCGCGGTCACGCTGGTCACCTCTCCCGATATTCGGCCGGTGGCCGTGGGCCTTGCCTCGCTCAAGGTGATGCTCGATACGCCGATCGACCGCGTACTGGCGGCGGCGCTGTTCTTTTCCATCTTCCCGGTCATCTTCTACCTGCTGATCCAGCGCTACATCGTCGCCGGGCTCAGCGCCGGGGCAGTCAAAGGGTAAGTCATGGAAATCACCTGCGTCGTCGACGCCAAGGCCGAGCTCGGCGAAGGCACTATCTGGGACCCCAAGGCGGGCGTGCTGTGGTGGATCGACATCTGGAGCAAGCTGATCCATCGATACGACCCGAGAACCGGCAAGGACGACATCTGGGAAGCGCCGGAATTCCTCGGCTGCATCGGGCTGCGCGCCAAAGGCGGGCTGGTTGTCACCATGGTCTCCGGCTTCTATTTCTTCGACCCGGAAACGGGCGCGTTCGAAGCCATCGTCGACCCCGAGGCGCATCTTGCCGATACCCGGTTCAATGACGGCAAGCCAGACCGTCAGGGCCGCTTCTGGTCAGGCTCGATGTTCGAGGCCCCGGGCAAGCAGGTCGAGTTTATCGGCTCGCTCTACCGCATGGACAAGGACCTGTCGGTGCACCGGATGATCGAGGGGGTCGGCTGCTGCAACGGGCTCGCCTGGAGCCCGGACAGCAGGACCATGTATTTTTCCGACAGCCACACGACGATCGTCCGCGCCTATGATTTCGATCCGGTGACCGGAGACATCGAGAACCAGCGCACCTTCATCGACCTCGACGGCAGCGGCGGCATTGCCGATGGCGCGACGGTGGATGCCGACGGCTGCTACTGGGTGACCATCCCGGTGACCAGCCGGGTGAACCAGTACGACCCCAAGGGCAAGCTGATGCAATCGATCGTGCTCCCGACGGATTTGCCCACCTGCTGCGAATTCGGCGGCGAGAACCTCGACATCCTCTACGTCACCACCGCCGTGCTGAAGCGGCCGGCCGAGCACTTCGTCGGCCAGAGCAATCCGGGCGGATTGTTCGCTATCGATGTGGGGGTGAAGGGGCTGGTGTTGCCGGCGTTCGGGGGGTGAGTTTCCCTCTGTGAGAGCCCATCCACCGGCTCCGTCGCTTCTCCCCTCAGGGGAGAAGGTGGCGCGAAGCGCCGGATGAGGGGTGAAGCGGTGCAACGAGCGCTCACTGAGAAGCTGAACCCCTCACCTAGTTCCGCTACGGACCTATGGTCCTAGCTGCACTATCCTCTCCCCTCAGGGGAGAGGGGACGACCGAGTATGCGGAACGGACTTACTCCCCAAAACGCCTCAACTCGCCAGCAGCAGCGGCTTCCTTGTCTTCACCGCCACCCCCTCGCCGACCCGGCGCTCGAGGTAGCCGGCGTAGAGCGACAGTGGCCAGCACAGCATGAAGTAGATCAGCGACACCGTGCCGAACACCAGCACCGGCTGGAAGGTCACGGTGTTGATCTGGGTAGCGGCACGGGCCAGTTCGGTGAGGCCGATGAGGGAGGCCACCGAGGTGGTCTTGACGATCTGCACCATGAAGCCGACGGTCGGCGGCAGCATCAGCCGTACCGCCTGCGGCAGGATCACCAGCCGCAGCGTCGGGATGAAGCGTAAGCCCAGTGCGGTCGATGCTTCCCACTGCCCCTTGGGCACGGCATCGATCGACCCGCGAAAAATCTCGCCGAAGAAGGCGCCGCCATTGAGCGAGAAGGTGACCGCCGCGGCGGCCCAGGGGTCGGGCCGGAAGCCGAGCAGCGACGAGCCGTAATAGGCCATGAACAGCTGAATGAGGATCGGCGTGCCCATGAAGAACTGGATGTAGCCGGCGGCCAGCCAGCGCAGCGGCGGGAGCGGTGCGACGCGCAGCGCCGCGACCACGAGGCCGATCACCCCGCCGCCGGCAAAGGCGATGAGCGCCAGGAGGATGGTCCAGCGCGTCGCCATGATCAGGAACATCAGCTCGTTCGGGCCGAAATCGCGGAGGCTCATCTCAGTTCTTCCAGCGGAACAACAGGCGCCCAAGGCCGGCGAAGACCAGGCTCGCGGCCTGCACCAGGACGAAATAGATCACCGCAATGACGATATAGACCTCGAAGCTGCGGAAGGTCTGCATCACCAGGTTGTTGGCAATGGCGGTCAACTCCTCGGCGGCGATGGCGCCGACGATCGAGGTGCCCATCAGTTGCAGGATGAACTGCGACGAAAGCGCCGGATAGACGGCGCGCACCGCCGGCACCAGCACGACGTGGCGGATGATGCGGTAGCTGCTGAGACCCAGCGACTTGGCGGCTTCTATCTGGCCCACCGGCACCGACTGCACCCCGGCGCGGAGAATCTCGGTGGCATAGGCGCCGAGGTGAATGGAGAGCGCCAGGATCGCCGCGGTGCCGCTCGAGAATTTGAGCCCGATCAGCGGCAGGGTGAAGAAGACGAAATAGAGCTGGATCAGCAGCGGCGTGTTGCGGATCAGCTCGACATAGGCAGCGATCGGCCAGGACACCCAGCGCGGCCCGAAGCTGCGGCCGATGGCGCCGAGCGTGCCGATGACGGTGCCCAGGAGGATCGACAGCACGGCGAGCTGGATGGTTTGCCAGACGCCGACGAGCAGCCGGTCGAGGTGGATGAGGACCGGTCCGAATTGCAGGGCGGTCTGCATGCGCGTCCTGTCGAAAACGGTGGAACTGGCGGGGTCGCTGATCGGACCCCGCCCACGAGCGCGAAACCGGCGATCAGAACACCGGCAGATCGGGCAGCGGCTGGTTGCGGTACTTCATCGACAGGTCGGCGAGTACGCCATCGGATTTGAGCGTGAACAGCCAGGTGTTGAGCCACTGGCGCAGGTTGTCGTTGCCCTTGGCGACGCCGATGCCGAAGTAGAACGTCTTCAGCTTGTACTTCTGCTCGAAGTCGTCGCCGTTCTGCGCCTTCTTGAGGTAGATCTCGCCGTAATCGCCGCCGCCCATGGCGTCGATCTGGCCCGAGACCATGGCCTGCAGCAGCGAGGCATAGTCGTCGAAGCGCAGGATCTCGATGCCGGGGTTGGCTTCGGCCGCCGCGGTCAGGATGCCATCCTCGGCGGTACCGCGGGTGAGGCCCACCTTCTTGCCGACGAGATCGGCATGACCGGAAATCGCCGTGCTCTTGGGCGCGATCACCACGGCCGACTGGCCGGCATAGGGGATCGAGTAATCGATCTGGATGGCGCGGGCCGGAGTGATCGAGAAGATCGAAACCACGGCATCGACCTGCTTGGTGAGCAGCGCCGGGATACGGCCCGGCGAAGTGACGGTGACGAATTCGACCGGTACGCCCAGCGCCTCGCCCATCTTGTTGGCGACCTCGATGTCGAAGCCGGTCGGCTTCAGTTCGGCATCGAGAAAGCCATAGGGCGGCGTGGTGGTGTCGACGGCAATGATCAGCTTGCCGCGCGCAATGATCTCGTCAACGGTCTGCGCCACGGCGACGGCCGGCAGCATGGCGACCAGCGCCAGTGCAAGCCCGGCCAGAACCCGCTTCAATCGATTTGGCATGTGTTCCCTCCCAGATGCCCAAAAAGCGCCAGGTCGTCCCCCGTCGTCCGGTGGCGCAGAGCCGCCGACGGCGTCGTCCAGTGTCTCGACGATCGATATCGAGCCCTCTACTCCGCCCCTCAGCGAAGCCTCCTCAGACGGACATTCGTCCGTTTCTTATAATGGTATGCTATTATAATCTTTAGAGGACGTCTATGCTGCTGATGGCGGTGCCTGAGGGTTTGTAAATCACGCCAGTAGTGGGCTAACTGCGGCCGGCGCGCGCAACCGACGCCGAGGGACATGAGCATGATCTACGAATTGCGCATCTATACCTGCCTGCCGGGCCGCCTGCCCGATCTGCAGCGCCGGTTCGAGGACCACACGCTTGAAATCTGGAAGCGGCACGGCATCGAACAGGCCGGGTTCTGGACCACGGTGATCGGCAACTCGAACAACGATCTCACCTATATGATCCGCTGGAACTCGATGGCCGAACGCGAGACCAAATGGGCGGCGTTCATGGCCGATCCGGCCTGGCAGGCCGCCCGCAAGGCATCGGAAGAGAACGGTCCGCTGCTCGCCAACGTGTCGAGCCAGTTTCTGGCGCCGACGAGTTATTCGAGCGTGAAGTGAGGGTTGCCGGGCCGGCTCGCGCCATCCGCGCCCACCAATCTCTCACCCGTCCCGGCCTTCGGCCGATCCACCCTCTTCTCCCCGTCGGGTAGCGGGACGAGGGCGTAGCCCTCGCCCGGAGGTGGCGCGTGGCGCCGGATGAGGCGCGCCAGCTGAAACGGGAAACGGCGCGGCTCGTTCTTTGACGTCAATTCGTCATGGACATGTCATATCACGCCTCGATTTTCGCCCTCCCCCGCGCGGTTGAGTCTCTGCCGCGCCGCCCGCCAACTCCGGAATTACGCCCGTGAACACCACCTTCAGGAATGCCCGCCTCGTCTTGCCGGACGCCGTGATCGAGGGAGAACTCGGCATTGCCGATGGCCAGATCACCACGGTGGGCGAGGCGAGCGGCGGCGCCGAGATCGATCTCGAAGGCGACCTGCTGCTGCCCGGGCTGATCGACCTCCACACCGACAACATGGAACACCATTTTCAGCCACGGCCGGGGGTGCGCTGGCCGTCGACGCTCAGCGCCGTGCTGGCGCATGACTGGCAGATGCTGGGCGCCGGCGTCACCACGGTGCTCGATGCGCTGTCGCTGGGTGACTATGACAGCGGCGGAGCGCGCACCGCGATGCTCGACGCGGCGATCACCGGGTTGACCGAGGCGCGCGACGCCGGGTTGGTGAAGGCCAATCACTACCTGCATTTCCGCTGCGAGCTATCCGACCCGGCGCTGCTCGGCATCGTCGAGCGCCACATCGACAACCCGGCGCTCCGGCTGCTCAGCGTGATGGACCACACGCCGGGACAGCGGCAGTGGCACAATACCCAGCTCTATCGCGAATTCCGCCGCAAGAAGAACTCGCAGGTGTGGACCGACGACGAGTTCGACGAGTATCTCGCGGGGCGCCGGGCCGACCAGAACACCTACGTGGTGCCGGGCCGGGCGGCAATCGGTGCGCTCGGGCGGGCGCGGAACCTCCGCATTGCCAGCCACGACGACACCACCATCGCCGATGTCGAGGAATCATATGCCGACGGCATCGCGATCAGCGAGTTCCCGACCACGCTGGTTGCGGCGCAGCGGGCGCGCGAGCTCAGAATGCAGATCGTCATGGGAGCGCCCAACGTCGTGCTCGGCCGCTCCCATTCGGGCAATGCCAGCGCCGCGAGCCTCTCCGATGCCGGGCTGCTCGACCTCCTCACCTCGGACTATGTGCCGGCGAGCCTGCTGCATGCGCCGTTCATTCTTGCCGCACGCGGCATGCCGCTCCATGAGGCGATCGCCAAGGTGACGGCCAATGCCGCCGATGCCATCGGTATGACCGATCGCGGCAGGCTGGCGCCGGGCCTCAGGGCCGATCTGCTGCGCGTGCGGCTGGTGGGGGACCAGCCGGTGATCCGCGGCATCTGGGTGGGCGGAAAACAGTTGGCGTAAAGCGTGTGGACTCCTGGGATTAGTTGAGGGCACTCAAGGCACCTCAACCACAGGGTCACCCCGGCGAAGGCCGGGGCCTGTCCTGAGGGGTTCAGGCGGGCCACCTGCTCAATCCGCAGATCACGCCGATCCGGACGCCCCGCTGTCAGGATGGACGAATAATCGTGCACCTCAGCTTACAGCAGCACCTCAGGATGGGCCCCGGCCTTCGCCGGGGTGACACCGTGGATTCGGAGCGATCGGCGCACCATCGGACGCTTCGGGAAAAAACCCGTCTGGAGGCGCTCAAGTTCATGACACTAGAATGTCGAATGAACCCCGGTCCGCTCGACCAGTTGCGTTGCCAACCGGAAGCGAGCAAGCAGGGACCATGACGTTCAGCGATGACGAACTGAAGCATTTTGAGGATGTGGGCGCGGAACTGCCGCCAGGCGGCGTCTCGGCCTATGTCGAAAATGCTGGGGCGCAGATCTGGCATGCCAGTTTCGGCTCCGGCTCGGCGGTGATCCTGCTGCATGGCGGGCTCGGCAATGCCGGCAACTGGCAGCACCAGGTGCAGCCGCTGGTCGAGGCCGGTCACCAAGTGGTGGTGGTGGACAGCCGCGGCCACGGCCGCAGTTCACGCGACGAGCAGCCCTATAGCTACGAATTGATGGCGACCGACGTCTTTGCGGTGATGGACGCACTGGGCCTCAAGCGCGCGGCCGTCGTCGGCTGGAGCGATGGCGCCTGCACCGGCCTGATCATGGCCGACAAGGCGCCGGAGCGGGTCAGCGGGCTATTGTTCTTTGCCTGCAATGTCGACGAGAGCGGCACTTATCCGTTCGAGATGACACCGGTGATCGGCCGTTGTTTCAACCGGCACGTGAAGGACTACGAGCGGCTGTCGGCAATGCCCGATGCGTTCCAGCAGTTTGCCGACGCAGTCGGGCTGATGCAGCGGACGCAGCCGAACTATTCGGCGGCTCAGCTCGAGGGGATTCGGGTACCGGTGACGGTGGTGCAGAGTGAGCACGAGGAATTCATCCGGCCTGAACATGCGGCGTATCTGGCGCGGACGATCCCGGGGGCCGAACTGGTGATGCTGCCTGGGGTGAGCCACTTTGCGCCGCTGCAGCGGCCGGAGGTGTTCAACGGGGCAGTGCTGGTGTTCTTGGGCGAGCTGGGGGACTAGGCACTTCCTTAGCTCCCCTCCTCCTTGAGGGGAGCAGAGAGTTACCACGTGACTCTGAAACCCCTAGCTCCGCCAGTGCGCGACCGGCTCGCTCAGCGTCTGCAGGGCTTCCGCCGGTTCGCCCTCGATCCGCCGCAGCAGCAGGCGGGTGAGTTCCAGGCCGGCGGCGTAGACGTCTTCTTCGATGGTGTCGACGTTGGGGAAGACGGTCGACAGGATGTCCGAGGTCTGCTTGCAGATGAAGCGGATGTCGCGGCCGAGCAGCACGCCGCCATCTTCGAGGCCGCACAGCATCGAGATGGCGCGGGTTTCGCTGTCGCAGATGATGCCGTCCGGCCGGTCCGGCCGATCGGCAAGATCGCGGCCGAACTGCCGCATCTCGGCCGAGGCGGGGCGGATGCTGTCCTGCACCACAACCCGGCCCGTGACGCCGCGGCGGGCGGTGGCGCGCTCGAAGGTGCGGGCGATGTTGTGGTAGTTGTTGGTGGTGGCGTCGCCGACCGAGATCAGGATGTCGCGCGCCCCGGTATCGGCCAGCCGATCGACCGCCAGTTCGGCAAACGCCTCGGAATGGAAGTCGTGGAAGGCGTGCGGGGTGAAGAACTCGGTGCGGCCATGGCTGACGAACGGGAAATCGTGGTCCATCATCAGCTGCACGCGGCGATCGCGGGCACCGGTATGGGTGATGATGACGCCGTCGGCAGTGCGGTTCTCGAGGATGTAGCGCACCGTCTCGACCGACCGGCTGCGATCGAACTCCGGCATCACCGTCAGGTGGTAGCGGGTGCCGCTGATGGCATCGCCGATGCCGCGGATCATATGGCGGGAGAAATCGATGGCCTCGTCGGAGCCATCGAGCACCAGGGCGATGACGTTGGTCTTGCCGGTCCTGAGGCGTACCCCGGCGCGGTCCGGCACATAGCCGACCTGGGCGGCGGCTTCGGCCACCTTTTGACGAGTCTCCTGCTTCAGCGACGCGCCGCCACGCAGCGACAGCGATACCGTCGACAGGCTCAACCCGGTCAGTTCCGAAATGGTCTTCAGCGTTGCCCGCTTGCCCGATGGCTTGCGAATGCCCCTGCTGGCGTCTGGCCTGAACTTCGTCATCGTCGCTTCTTGAACCCCGCCTCCTCATACACCGGCCACCGGGGTGGCGGAAACTACAGAAAATTGCATCGATGCAAACGATACCAGCGGGTTTCCAGCGGACAAACCATCCATCAACTAATTGTTTTTCTTACATAAAATTTGCATGACGTCCGTCGCTCGAAGAATTCTGCACCAATCATTGCAACGTTGCAATAAATGCGCTTAGCTCGGGCCGCACTCAGGAGGTGCCGCGCAGCCCACGCATGAGGGTTGCGACGCCAAACCCTTGGAGGAGGAAATTCATGCTTAAACGGACTCTCTTGGCGTCTGCGGCCGCGCTGGCGCTGCTGGCGGCCACTGCCCCCGCACAGGCGGTGAGCATCATGTACGCTGAGTGGCTCAGCTCGCTGGTCGAGCCCGGTATCGCCAACTACGAAGCCGCGACGGGCGAAAAGGTCGAGGCGATCAAGCTGCCCGGTGCCGCCTATGACCAGCGCACCTCGCTCGATCTCGCGGCAGGTACCGCCGCCGACGTGATCCAGCTCGACTCGTTCATGGTTTCCGAGTTCGCTTCGTCGGGCTACCTTGAGCCGCTGACGGAATCGGGCAAGGGCTGGGACCAGTACCAGTACTACATGCCGGGCCTCCTGGACGTTGCGTCCTATGACGGCCAGGTCTACGCACTGCCGACCGACACCGACGTGCGCATGCTGTGGTACGACAAATCCAACTTCGAAAAGGCCGGCATTGCGCTGCCCTGGGAACCCAAGAGCTGGGCCGACGTGCTCGACGCGGCACAGAAGCTGAAGGACGCGGGGGTACAATATCCCTTCCAGCTGCCGGCCGGCATCAAGCAGGGCGAAGGCGCCACCATGCAGGGCTTCTACATGGCGCTGCTCGGCGCCGACGTGCCCGAGGGCGACCGCAACCGCCTGCTCAACCGCGAAACCGGCCAGTGGATCGGTGACAGCCCCGCGATCCGCAAGACGCTGGAACTCTATCGCAAGGTCTATCACGATATCGGCCAGCCGGCCGATCTCAACTACGCTGCCGACCCCGGCGCCGCGGTCCGCGAAGCACTCGCCAACGACCAGCTCGGCATCCTCGCTTCCGGCTCGTGGGAAGATGCGTGCCTGTGGGACTGCAACGGCGTGAACCTGCCGAGCCGCGAAGAGCGCGACGCCATGGTGGGCTGGACGCCCTGGCCGGGTTCGGGCGATCCGGGCACCAAGGCGACCACCAACATCTCGGGGGGCTGGACCATCGCGGTGAATTCCAAGGCCGCCGACAAGGCCAAGGCGTTCCAGCTGCTCACCACCATCTTCGACGTCGGCAACTTCAAGGACTGGACCATCAAGAACCACCGGATGGGCGTCCGCACCGACATCTCGGAGTCGCCCGAGTACATGGCCGATGCCTACCTCGCCAAGGCGACGGCACTCGCTGCCGACACCACCGGCCGCGACACCATCCCGGGCTACCAGACCGTTTCGGCGCTGGTGCAGACGATGACGACGGAAATCCTCGACGGCGCCAGCGTCGAGGACACCGTGAAGAACTACCACGACGCACTCGTCGACGAGTTCGGCGCGGACAAGGTGATCACGTACGAATAAGCGGCTCCTCCCGACGCGGCGGCGCCCAGACCAGCGGGCGCCGCCGTGACGGTTGACCTTGGCTTTGCCGGCGCGAAGCCTGTTTCGTCCTCTATTCGAACGAGCCGTCCATGAGACACCAGGCCAACCCCTGGATCACCAGCAACCTGTGGTTGCTCAGTGCCGCCATGCTGCCGGCGATCGCTCTGGTCGGCGCGCTGCTCTACTTCACCGGCTGGGCCTTCACCTTCAGTTTCACCGACCTGGGTTTGACTGGCCGCAAGGCGGTCGAATGGTCCTGGGTGGGCCTCGAGAATTACGAGCGGCTGTTCACCCGAAAGGGCTTTCTCGAGTCGCTCTGGACCACGGTGGTCTTCGTCTTCTTCTCGGCGATCGTCGGCCAGTCGGTGCTCGGGTTCCTGCTCGCGGCAACGCTGCGCGGCACGGTCTCGACCACCCGGAGCGTCGTCGAAATCTGCATCATGCTGGGCTGGCTACTGCCCGACATCGTCGCGGCGTTCCTGTGGTCCGCCACCACATCGCAGACCGGGCTGATCAATTCGCTGTTCGTCGTGCCGTTCGGGCTCAAACCGATCAACTTCATCAACGATTTCGCCCTGCCGGTCGTCACGCTCGCCAATATCTGGAAGGGCACGGCCTGGAGCTACCTGCTGTTCGTCGCGGCGCTCGACTCGGTGCCGAGGGAGATCATCGAGGCCGCCAAGATCGACGGCGCGACCCGCTGGCAGCGCGCCTGGCTCGTGGTGCTGCCGATCATCCGGCCGCACATTGCGACGAACCTGCTCTTCATCACCATCTGGACCTTCACCTACTTCCCGCTGATCTTCGCGATGACGGGTGGCGGGCCGGGGCGGCAGACCGAAACGCTGGCGCTGTTCCTCTACAACCAGAGTTTTGCCCGCGGCAATCTCGGCTTCGGCAGCGCCATCTCGGTGGCCATGCTGCTGATCGTCGGCGCCCTGTCCCTTGTCTATCTGCGCATGCTGCGGGAGCCCAAGTAATGGAACGTACGACGCTCTCGCGACCGATGGCGATCGCGCTCGCCTTCATGGCGGTGATCTGGGTCAGCCCGTTCGCCTGGCTGTTCAGCAATGCCTTCGATACCGCCGCGACCGGGCGGCTGGTCTGGCCGCAAAGCTTCGGCATCGACAATTTCATCGGCGCCATCGGTGGCGATGCGGGGCGCATGTTCCTCAATTCGCTGCTGATCGCGGCTGGAACGGCGACCATCAGCGTGGTGGTCGGGGCAGCCGCCGCTTACCCGCTGTCGCGCTTGCGGATGCCGGGCAAGAACGCCCTGCTATGGACGCTGGTGCTGCTGCGCATGCTGCCGTCGGTCGGCGTCCTGGTGCCGCTCTACTTCGCCGCCCAGCGGTCGGGGCTGCTCAACCAGTTCGGCGTGATGCTGGCGTTGAGCTGCCTCAACCTGCCGTTCACGCTGCTGCTGCTCAAAAACTTCTTCGACACCGTGCCGATCGAACTGGAAGAGGCGGCCTATGTCGATGGCGCTTCGCTCTGGCAGATCGTCACCGGCATCGTGCTGCCGATGTCGCGGGCCGGCCTCGCGGTGGTCTGGTTCTTCAGCTTCACCGGCGCCTGGAACGAGTTCCTGTTGCCGCTGATCTTTTCGCGCGTCGAGGCGGGGTTTCCAATGTCGGTAGGGCTCTACGGCGCGTTCGGGCGGATGGGGGCCATCGACTACGGCTTCCTTGCCGCCTTCTCCATCATTTATGCGGCGCCGGCGGTCGGCGTGTACTTCCTGCTGCGGCGGAACATGAACACCGGGTTCGCCGGTGTCGGGGTCAAGGGATAGCCTCAAATGAACACTCTTTCGACCAAGCTCGGTCTCCTCGACGATGACATCAAGCAGGAGGAGAAGCTGTTTCGGCTGTGCGCCGACCTCAAGGCCAAGATCCTGACCCCGATCGCGGGCGACTTCGCCTGGCGCTACACCGAGGCGGAGCTCGATGCGGGCGCCGCGCTCAAGGCGGACAGCCGCAGCTGGACAGCTTTCACCGACAAGACGGTGTGGGCGAAGAAGCAGGGACACACCTGGTTCGCCGCCGAGGTCACCGTGCCGCCGGCCGCCAAGGGCAAGACCTTCGTCCTGCGCTTTTCCTCGCAGTGGCAGGATCGGCCAGGCACCACCGACCCGCAGTGCCTCGCCTATCTCGACGGTCACGTGGCGCAGGCGATCGACGGCAACCACACCGAACTGGTGATCGCGCATGACGCGAAACCCGGAACCAAGCGCACCTTGCTGGTCAACGCCTTCACTTTCTTCGACCGGCCTCTGGTCGGCTTCAAGGTCGAGCTGCTGGTGCGGCACGAGCGGGCGGAGAAGCTCTACTACGATCTGTTGACCCCGCTCGAGGTGGCCACGCGGCTGACGCAGATCGATGGCCGTCGCCATGCGATCATGAACCTCGTCGAACAGTCGCTGCGGGCGCTCGACCGGCGTGGCGGGGTGACGCCGGAGTTCGAGGCCTCGCTCGGCGCGGCCGAAAAGATCGCCAGGAAGATCTACGCGCTGGTCGATACCGAAGTGCAGCCGACGGTATCGGCAGTGGGCCACACCCATCTCGATGTCGGCTGGCTGTGGCGGGTGATGCATACCCGCGACAAGACGGGCCGGAGCTTTGCGACGGTGCTGGCGCTGATGGCCGAGTACCCGCAATTCGTCTTCATGTACAACCAGTCGGTGCTGTTCGACTTTTTGAAGAAGGACTACCCGGAGATCTGGGCCGGGGTGGTCGAGCGGGTGAAGTCGGGGCAGTTCGAGATCGAAGGCGCCATGTGGGTCGAGCCCGATGCCAACATCGTCTCGGGCGAATCCATGGTGCGGCAGATCATGCGCGGCCGCCGCTTCCACCTCGAGCATTTCGGCGTGGTGCCGAAAACCGTGTGGCTGCCCGACACGTTCGGCTATTCGGCCAACATGCCGCAGATTCTCCAGCGTTCGGGGCTCGAGTATTTCATCACCTCAAAGCTCAGCTGGAACGATACCGACCGGCACCCCTACGACACGTTCTTCTGGCGCGGCATCGATGGCACCAGGACCAAGGCGCAGCTGATCACGGCGCAGAAGTTCGACAGCGAACGCATTTTCACCACCTACAATTCCGACCTCTCGGTGTCCGAGGTGATGGGGGCCTGGAAGCGTTATGAACCCAAGTCGGTGAACGACGAAGTGCTGGTCTGCTACGGCTATGGCGATGGCGGCGGCGGCCCGACCCGCGCCATGATCGAGCGCGGCACGCGGCTCGAACGCGGCATTCCGGGCGCGCCGAAGGTGAAGCTCGAAGGCATCGGGCCGTTCCTCAAGCGGCTGAGCAAGCGCATGGACGAGAACGCCATGCGCTTTCCGACCTGGAACGGCGAGCTCTACCTGCAATACCACCGCGGCACGCTGACCAATGTGGCCAAGAACAAGGCCAATAACCGGCGGGCCGAGCGGGTGCTGCGCGAACTCGAGTTTCTCAGCGCCATGGCGATGCGCAGCGGGGCGCCCTACCCCACCGAGAAGCTCAACGAGTTCTGGGAGCTGGTGCTGATCAACCAGTTCCACGACATCCTGCCAGGCACCTCGATCGCCGAAGTCTATGTCGACAGCGATGCCGAGTATGCCGGGCTGTTCTCGACGCTGGCATCGGGCAACGGGCCGTGGCACAGCGCGGCGAAGGCGGTGGCGCCGACTGGCAAAGGCCGGTTGCAGCTATTCAACTTCACCGGGCACCAGCGTGACAAGGCGCTGGTCCGGGTAGAGGGCGCCACCGAGGGTTCGGCGCTCAGCCAGGGCGACGCAGAACTGCCGCTGCAGAAGCTGGTTGGCGCCGATGGCAGCGTGACACTGGCAGCTCCGGCCGACCTGCCGTCGCTCGGCTGGGCCTCGGCGGGGCTGGTGGCCGGCGGCAACGCGCCGAAATCGAGCCTTTCGGCTTCGACCAGCAAGCTCGATAACGAATTCGTCCGCGTCAGCTTCGACAAGCAGGGCGAGATCACCTCGGTGTTCGACAAGCAGCATGGTCGCGAGTTGATCGCCAAGGGCGAGACGGCCAACCGGCTGGTCGCCTATGAGGACAAGCCGCTCAACTGGGACGCCTGGGATATCGACCGCTATTTCGAGGAGCAGTTCTGGAGGCTGTCGGACGGCAAGGCGAAGATCGAGGTGGTGGAGACCGGCCCCTATCGCGCGGCGCTCCGCATCGAGCGGCAGTATCTGAGTTCGAAAGTGGTGCAGGTGGTGTCGCTGGAAGCAGGCGCCAGGCAGGTGGAGTTCGACACTTTCGTCGACTGGCAGGAGCGCCAGACCGTGCTGAAGGCGGAATTCCCGTTCGATCTCAACATCTCCGAGATCCGCTCGGAGATTCAGTTCGGCCATGTGAAGCGCGCCACGCACCGCAATACCAGCTGGGACCGGGCCCGGTTCGAGGCCAGCATGCATCGCTGGGTCGATATCAGCGAGCCGGATTTCGGCGCCGCGCTGCTCAACGACAGCAAGTACGGCTATGACGCGATCGAACAGCTGGTGCGCATCACGCTGTTGCGCGGCGCCACCTTCCCCGACCCGGCATCGGACCGCGGCGAGCACCGCATCAAGTATGCGCTCCTGGTGCATGATGGGGTCAGCGACCTCGCCGGCGTGCCGGTAGCGGCCGAGCGGTTCAACAACCCGGTGGCAGTGATCGGCGACGTCTCGGCGCGTGCCTCCGGACCGATCGAGAGCACCAGCTTCTCCTTCGCTTCGGTCGACAAGCCGAACGTCACGCTGGAGACGGTGAAGAAGGCGGAAAACAGCGAAAGCCTGGTGCTGCGCGTCTTCGAGCACGCCAATGCCCGCGCCAATGCGACGATCAGCTTCGGCGTGCCGGTGAAATCGGCCAGGCTGGTCAACCTGATGGAAGAGGGTGGCGAGCCTATCGCTGTCACCGGCGACAGTGTGACACTGCAGCTGAGGCCATTCGAGATCGCGACACTGCTGCTGGAGGTCGACGCTTAGTCAACAAACTGCCATTGCTGCCGGCGCTGTCTCCGACCACGCCCTGGGCGACCTCAGTCACCCCCATCGATTGTCCTGATTGTCAGCGGCCGCCTCCCATCCCGGAGGCGGCCGCTTTCGTTTGCGCGAGCTCGAGGCAGCGTTGTTCAGATTTCTGCAAATTTGCAATGAACTATTGCAAGACAGATTTTCCGCTGTTAGCTTCCGGCACGATCCAAGCCGGGTAGGCAGCGAAATCAGCCAGCGAAGTCTGGTGGCCAGCTGCACGGGTGCGATCGGGACCGAGGAATCCTGAGGAGGAAAAACTGGACAACACGGTAGGACGTTTGTTTGCGGCGACCGGGCGCCTGACACGGCTGGCCCTTGCCACCACGGCGGTCGCGACGCTGGCGAGTGCGGCCATGGCCGAGGAACTGACCGGCACCATTACGGTGTGGAGCTGGACCAACCCGGGCAAGGGCATCGAAGCCGCCATTCCCGGATTCACGGCGTTGCACCCGGGCGTCACCATCAAGGTCGAGGATGTCGGCAACCCGGCGATCTGGGATAAGATCACCACCGGGATGGCGGCGGGGGGCGCCGGCCTCGCCGACGTGCTGAACATCGGCATCGACTATATCGGCAACTATATCGAGACCTTCCCCAACGGGCTCGCCAACCTCAGCACCATGGGCGCCAATGACCTCGCGGCGCAGTTCCCGTCGGGTATGTGGGCCAGCGGCTCGGGACCGGATGGTGCCGTCTACGGCATCCCCTACGAGGTCAACACTTCGGGGTTCTTCTATCGCAAGGATCTGTTCGAGCAGGCCGGCATCGACATCAACGCGATCGCCACCTGGGATGACCTCATCGCGATCGGCCCGAAGCTGAAGGAGGCCACCGGCGCCTCGCTGTTTGCGCTCGACAAGGCGGCCACCGTCGCCGACTCCGCCAACCTGTGGCAGTTGCTGACGGCGCTGCAGAACAGCTTCTACTTCAACGCCAATGGCGAGATCACCATGAACGGCCCGGCCGGGGTGCGTTCGCTCACGATCCTGAAGCAGGCCAACGACGCCGGCCTCGTCGCCGACGTGCCGGGCGGCTGGGACAACTTCCTGTTGACGGTGAAGGGCGAGATCAACGTTGCCGTGGTGCCCGCCGCCTCGTGGGCAGCCGGGGTGTTCGAGAGCCAGGCGCCCGAAATGGCCGGCAAGTGGGGCATCCGCCTGCCGCCGGCGGTCGAGCCCGGCGGGCTGACCGCCGCGATCTCCGGCGGCACTTACCTGTCGGTGGCCGAGACCAGCCCCAACAAGCAGGCGGCCTGGGAGTTCGTGAAATATGCCATGGGCACGCTCGAGGGCCAGCAGGCCGTCTACAAGGGCGGCGGCATGTTCCCGGGCTTCAAGCCGATGCTGGAGAGCGAAGGCTTCGTCAAGCCGAGCGACTATTACGGCGGCGCCGAGGTCAACCGGTTGTTCATCGACGAACTCGCCCAGAAGACCCCGACGGTGAACTACACCACCGACTACGCCCGGGCGCTCAAGGCCTATACCGACGCCCAGACCCAGGTGCTGCTGAGCGGCGCCGACCCCAAGACGGTGCTCGACGAGGCCGCCGCACTGGTCGCTGGCCAGACCGGCCGGACGATCGCCAACTGATACGCTCCGCCTGAGCGTTACGGCGGCAGGGTTATGGATTTCCTCCCGGCCCTGCCGCCACCCCATCCCTACTCAGGACTATCGCATATGGCGTACGCACGGGACTCTCAGTGGTCCTCCCCCGTGCAACGGGGGAGGGGGACCGCCGAAGGCGGTGGAGGGGGCGGCCGGAGGCGCCGGTGTTTGTGGTCGCCCCCTCCACCAGCTCCGCTGG
>NZ_DASZAW010000137.1:0-42444 GCF_035944845.1 Devosia sp.
CCCTCCACCACGCTTGCGCGTGGTCCCCCTCCCCCGCAAGCGGGAGAGGTTGCGCCGACTGCCAGTCAGGTGCACGTCGTAAGTCACATATTTACGACTCTATGTATGAAAAACTTGACACTATGTCTGTTTCATCTTACATGCCTCCCAACACTGAGCTAAAGGCTGGGAGGCCTCGATGAGCTACAAGGAATGGGAAGCGGTGGTGGGCATCATCGCGTCGATCGTGATTGCCGCCTGGGTGATTTTCGAGGCGCTGACCAACCCACCTGCGACGGTCGTAACGGTGGCCAGCCGGCTGCTCTGGGCCATCCTCTACGGCGTGCTGTTCAATATCGCGGCCATGATCGTGACGGCGATCCTCGTCTCGATTGCGCGGCGCAGCGAGTTCAAGGACGAGAAGGCCGACGAGCGCGACAAGGCGGTGGGCCTGCGCGCCATGCGCAACGGCTATGTCATCGCCTCGATCACCGGCATCGCAACCCTGTTCTATCTGGCTTTCGGCGCCGACCCCGCGTTAGCCGCCTATGTGCTGTTCGGCGGGCTGATGCTGGCCGGGTTGGTCGATTCGACCTCGCGGCTGATCTACTACCGGATCGGTTGAGCGCCATGGGCAAGGGACAGGCGCGGATCGACAACACCATTCGCACGCTGCGCTTCAATGCCGGCGAGATGACGCAGGCGGCGCTGGCCGACAAGGTGGGGGTTACCCGCCAGACCATCGTCGCCATGGAGCAGGGGCGCTATTCGCCCTCGCTGGAAGTCGCCTTTCGGGTGGCGCGTGCCTTCAATGTGCCGCTCGAGGAGGTGTTTCAGTATCGTGGGGAGGGCGAGTGATGCGTGCTGCCATCGTCGAGCGCTATGGCCCACCCGAGGTCCTCGGCATCCGTGAGGTACCGACGCCGGAGCCCGGGCCGGAACAGGTGCTGGTCGAGATCCACGCCAGCGTGGTGACGCCGTCGGACATCGCTTTCCGCAGCGGCGAATTGTGGATCGCCAGGCTGTTCGCCGGTCCGTTCAAACCGCGCCTGCCGATCCTCGGCGATGCCTTTGCCGGAACGATCGTCCGGCTCGGCGCCGGCGTCACGCGCTTCGCGGTCGGCGACCGGGTGGCCGGTTCGACCGGGCCGGAACTTGCGGCGCATGCCGAGTTCGCAGCCGTCGACCAGAGCGGCGCCATCGTCAAGCTGGCGGATGGCGTGGCGTTCGGCGCTGCGGCGGGGCTCGCCGATGGCGGGCTCGTCGCCCTGCCGTTCCTGCGCGACCAAGGACGATTGCAGGCGGGCCAGCATGTGCTGATCAACGGTGCATCGGGCAGCATCGGCACGACCGCCGTGCAGATTGCGCGGGCCATGGGCGCGGTGGTGACCGGCGTTACCAGCACCGGCAACCTCGAGCTGGTCCGCTCGCTCGGGGCCGATCGCGTGATCGACTACACCGCCGAGGATTTCACCGCTGCGGACGCCGCCTATGACGTGATTTTCGATACGGTCGGCAAATCCAGCTTTGCCCGGTGCCACGATGCGCTGAAGCCGGATGGCGTGTACCTGACGCCAACCCCGATGCTGTCGCCGGCCATGCTGCGCAAGTCCGGTCGACGCGCCCGCTTCGCCGCGACCGGCCTGAGGAAGCCGGCCGACAAGGCCAAGGACCTGATCCAGCTGTTCGACTGGGTGCAGGAGGGCAGGCTGCGCACCGTCATCGAGCGCGAATATGCGCTGGCCGAAATCGCGGCAGCGCATGCCCGGGTCGAGACCGGTCACAAGGTCGGCTCCATCGTGGTGAACGTCTCGTAACCTCAATGGAACCTTAACCTAACCGCCGCAAAGTGCGCCGATACCCAGTATGGGTGATTTCTTGTACCGGCGGTGCCGGCGTGGAGTTCGAGCGGGATGAGTGAGCCCAAGGGCAGCGACAGCCAGGCGCCGCATGTGCCGGTGCTGCTGGCCGAGGTGCTCGATGCGCTGGCGCCGCTCGAGGGCGCCCGCATCCTCGATGGCACGTTCGGGGCCGGAGGCTATTCCCGCGCTTTGCTGGAAGCCGGCGCCTCGGTCGTGGCGCTCGACCGCGACCCCACCGTGCTGCCGCATGCCGAGCGGCTGGGCGCCGATTTCCCGAGTCGATTCAAGTTCGTGGCGGGAACCTTTTCCAACCTGGATGAGCTGGCGGGTGGCCCCGTCGACGGCGTGGTGCTCGACATCGGGGTCTCCTCGATGCAACTCGACCAGGCGCAGCGCGGCTTCTCGTTCATGCAGGAAGGCCCGCTCGACATGCGGATGTCGTCGGATGGCGAGTCCGCGGCCGATCTGGTGAACACGCTCGATGAAGCCGACCTCGCCAACCTGCTGTTCGCTTTCGGCGAGGAGCGCAAGTCGCGCCGCATCGCCAGCGCCGTTGTCGCGGCACGCGCCACAGCGCCGATTTCCACCACGACGCAACTGGCGCGGCTGATCGAAAAGACCATTGGCCGGAAGCCCGGCGATGCGCATCCGGCGACCCGCAGCTTCCAGGCACTGCGCATCGCGGTGAACGGCGAGTTCGATCAACTGGTCGAGGGGCTGTTCGCCAGCGAGCGGCTGCTGGCCGAGGGCGGGCGGCTGGCGGTCGTCACGTTCCACTCGCTCGAGGACCGGATCGTCAAGCGCTTCTTCGACCCGGAGAAGGGGGCGCCAACGCAGTCGCGTCACCTGCCGCAGGTTGTCCTCGAGGCGCCGCGCTGGGCGCGCGCCGGCAAGGCGCTGAAGGCGTCTGCCGCCGAGCTTGCGCGCAACCCGCGCTCGCGCTCGGCGACGCTGCGCGCCGGGGTGCGGACCGGTGCTCAAGCTCGGGCCACCAGCTATGCCGGGCTGGGCGTGCCGCTGTCGCGAGGTGCCGCATGATCAAGATGCTCAATGCCGTGATGGTCTGCACCAGCCTTGTCGGGCTGGTCGGCGTCTATGCGCTGAAATACTCGGTCGAAGATATCGCCAGCGACAAGGTGGCGCTGGAGCGCAAGATCGACCGGCAGGAGGGTGACCTGAGCCTGCTCAAGGCCGATTGGTCCTATCTCAACCAGCCGGCGCATGTCGCGCCGATCGTGGCGCGCCACCAGGAAGCGCTTGCCCTGGTGCCCACGGCGCAGGATCAGTTCGGCCGCATGGACAACCTGCCGATGCGACCGGCCGCACCCGATACCCAGGCGCTCGACGCGCTACTGTCCTCGCTCGATGCGGGCATCGACCCGATCGAGCAACTGATCGAGGCCAACTAGATGGCGATCATCACCGAAGGCGCCGAGACCATCTCGCTCGACGGCGGGCGGAAGTCCCGCGGCAACCTCACCAAGGCACGGATCCGCTGGGTCATCGTCGCCCTGCTGCTGGTGTTCGGCACCGTAGGCGGCCGGCTGATCCAACTCGGCGCCACCGTCACCGATTCCACCATCGAAGGCATCGAACGCGACGTCATCACCGCCAGCCGCCCGCCGGTGCTCGATCGCAACGGGTTGGAGATGGCGGTCGATATCCGCGTGCCGTCGCTGTTTGCCGAGCCGCGGCGCATCATCGACGTCGAGGAAGCGGTCCAGAAGCTCCGCACCGTGCTGCCCGACCTCAACGAGGATTGGCTGCGTAAGCGCCTCACCGGCGACAAGGGCTTTGTCTGGGTGAAGCGCGAGCTGACGCCGGCGATCGAGGAGAAGATCTTCCAGCTCGGCATTCCGGGGCTCGATTTCGTCACCGAGAGCAAGCGCTTTTACCCCTCGGGGCAGGAGGCTTCGCATATCCTGGGGTCGGTCAATATCGACAACCAGGGCACCATGGGCATCGAAAAGCACATGGACGACGACAGCCTGGCGCTGCTGCAGTCGATCGGCCTGGCCCGCGGCAATGAAATGACGCCGGTGAACCTGTCGATCGACCTGCGTGTGCAGCACGTCATGTACGAGACGCTGCAGGATGCGCTGGTGCGCTACAAGGCCATTGCCGCCGCCGGCGTGATGATGGACGTGAAGACCGGCGAGATCGTCGCCCTGGCATCATTGCCGGATTTCGATCCGAACAACCCCTCGACCCTGTTCCAGGACTATAACGGGGTAAAGAACGATCGCTTCAACCGCATCACCTCGGGCATCTACGAGCTCGGCTCGACCTTCAAGACGATAACGCTGGCCGGTGCGCTGGACAGCGGCAAGGTGCGGATCACCGATCGGTTCGACGCCCGTTTCGGGGTGCGCTTCGGCCGCTTCACCATCGACGATTTCCACGGCAAGCACCGCGTCTTGAGCGTGCCCGAGGTCTATAAGTACTCGTCCAATATCGGCACCATCAAGATCATGCAGCAGCTGGGCAAGGACGATTTCCGCGCCTTCCTCGGCAGGATCGGCATGGACAAGACGGTGCCGTTCGAGCTGCCGGAAATGCGCAAGCCCAAGGTTCCGGACAAGTTCTCCGAGATCGTGGCCGCGACCTCGAGCTTTGGCCACGGCCTGTCGGTATCGCCGCTGCACATGGTTCGGGCCGTGGCAGCCTTCGTCAACGACGGCAACATGGTGCCACCTACGCTTTACAAGCGGAGCGAGGCCGAGGCGCGCCAGCTCTACGAGCGGGTGATCTCGCCTTCGACCAGTGCCGAAATCCGCTACCTGATGCGCCTCAATGCGCTCGAGGGCTCCGGCACGCAGATGAACAAGCTGGCCAACGGCTATCGCGTCGGCGGCAAGACCGGCACCGCCGAAAAGGTCGTCGGAAGAACATACTCTTCGGACAAGACCTTCGCGGTGTTCGCGTCAGCCTTCCCGCTCGACAACCCACGCTATGCCATGGTGGTCATCGTCGACGAACCGCAGGACGAAAATGCCCAGTCGGGCCATACCGCCGGCTGGAATGCCGGCCAGGTGACCGGTCGCGTGGTGCAGCGGGTTGCGCCGATGCTTGGAATCGCGCCCGACTTCAGCGAAATGTTGGATACAAGCCTTGTCCCAGTCGAACTCCGCTGAAGCCATTCGAGAAGAAAGCGTGGACGTGCCTTTCGCGCTCACAGAACTGTTGAAGGGGGCAGGAGCCCCGTCGGTCCCAGCCATCGAAGTCGAGGGCATCAACGCCGACAGCCGCGCCATCGGGCGCGGTGAGGCGTTCTTCGCGTTGCCCGGCACGCGGGTGCATGGCGATGGCTTTGCGGCGCAGGCGGTTGGCCGCGGCGCCAGCGTGATGATCAGCGATCGCCAGCCGGAGGCCGATCCGGGCATTCCCGTGGTGCTGGTCGAAGATGTGCGCTCCGCCTATGCGCTGGCCGCCGCCCGCCAGTTCGCGCCGCAGCCCGACGTTTCGGTGGCCGTCACCGGCACCAACGGCAAGTCCTCGATCGTCTCGTTCGTGCGCCAGATCTGGGATGCCTGCGGGATCGCCGCGGCAAGCCTCGGCACGGTGGGCGTCGAAACCCGCGCCGGCATCCGGCCTCGCGAACTCACCACCTCGGACGCGCTGTCGCTGCATCGCGACCTCGGCGAACTCAGGGCCGAAGGCATCGGCCACATCGCTATGGAGGCCTCGAGCCAGGGGCTCGACCAGCGCCGGGTCGATGGCATCCGTTTCAACGCGGTGGCCTTCACCAATCTCAGCCGCGACCATCTCGACTACCATCGCGACATGGATGACTACCGCGATGCCAAGCTCCGGCTGTTCACCGACCTGATCGCCGATGGCGGCGCGGCGGTGGTCAATGCCGACGATCCCGAGCACATGCCATTCCTGTTCGCGGCGCTCGATCGCGGCGCGACGCTGATGACGGTCGGCAAGGAAGGCGCCTTCCTCGAACTCACCAACATCCGCAACGAGGGTTATGGCCAGCGGGTTACCGGCCGGATGGTCGGCGAGCCGGTCAGCTTCCTGTTGCCGCTCACCGGGGCCTTCCAGGTCAACAATGCCGCCGTGGCGCTGGCGCTCGCCGTCGCCACCGGCGCGCCGGCCGACAAAGCTGTGCGGGCGCTCGAACACCTGAAGGGGGCCAAGGGCCGGCTGGAGCTGGTGGGCGAGCACAATGGCGCGGCGATCTTCGTCGACTATTCGCACAAGCCGGTGGCGCTGGAGACCGCGCTCGAGTCGCTCAGGCCCTATGCCACGAACAAGCTGCGCGTGGTGTTCGGCTGCGGCGGCGACCGTGACAAGGGCAAGCGCCCGATCATGGGTGACGTGGCGGAACGGTTGGCCGACGACGTGATCGTCACCGACGACAACCCGCGCACCGAAGATCCGGCGACGATCCGCGCCGAAATTCTCGCCGCGGTGCCCAGGGCGCTGGAAATCGGCGACCGCCGCAAGGCGATCGAGACCGGCATCGCGCGCCTGGAGCCGGGCGATGTGCTGCTGATTGCCGGCAAGGGCCATGAGGACTATCAGATCATCGGCACCACCAAGCACCATTTCTCCGACCACGAAGTGGTGCTGGAGACGCTGAAAGGACTCTAGCGCCGATGCGACCGCTCTGGACCGTCGCCGAGGTCGTCAAAGCCACCGGCGGCCGGCCGGAAGGCCTGTCGGATGGCCCGATCTCTTCGATCTCGATCGACTCCCGCGAGATTGCTCCCGACGCCTTGTTCGTCGCCATCCGCGGCGACACCCATGACGGGCACGATTTCGTCGACAAGGCGATCGATGCCGGCGCGACCGCAGCGCTGGTCTCGGAGGCCTATCACGCCGCGCATGGCGGCAAGAACCTGATCGTCGTCCTCGATACCCTCAATGCCCTCGAGCAGCTCGGCATCGCGGCGCGGGCGCGCAATCGTGGCCAGATCATCGCGGTGACCGGCAGCGCCGGCAAAACCACCACCAAGGAAGCGATCCGCACCGTGCTCGCGGCCTTCGGCGAGACGCATTACTCGATCAAGAGCTTCAACAACCACTGGGGCGTGCCGCTGATGCTGGCACGCCTACCTCGCGAAGCGCAGTTCGGGGTGTTCGAGATCGGCATGAACCACGCGGGCGAGATCACCCCGCTGGTCAAGATGGTGCGCCCGCATGTCGCGGTGATCACCACGGTTGCCGCGGCCCATCTCGAGTTCTTCAACTCGGTTGCCGACATTGCCGTCGCCAAGGCCGAGATCTTCCTCGGGCTTGAACCGGGCGGCACGGCGCTGCTCAACGCTGACCACGATCACCTGCATATCCTGTTCGCCCATGCCCGGGCCGCAGGTGTCGGCAAGGTCGTGACCTACGGATTCGACGAAAGCGCCGACTGGCATATCGGGCGAGTAGACACCTCGGCCTCGATGACCCTCGCCGAAGTGACGCATGGCGCCGAGCACTATGACCTGCGCCTGCAGGTGCCGGGGCGCCATATGGTGGCCAATGCAGTGGCGGCGCTGGCAGTGGCGCAGATTTCGGGCGAGGGCACGCGCACCGCGGTGGCGGCGCTGGCGAAATTCGGCGCGCCCGAGGGCAGGGGGCTGACGCTGCGGCTCGGGCCCAACGCCAAGCCGTTGCTGCTGGTGGACGAGAGCTACAATGCCAATGTCGCCTCGATGACCGCGGCGATGGACCTCTACAGCTCGGTGCGGCCACCCGAGGGCCGCAAGTTCCTGGTGCTCGGCGACATGCTGGAAATGGGGCCGCAAGGCCCGCAACTGCATGCCGGGCTCGCCAGCGCGGTACTGAAGACCGGCGCCACCGAGATCTACCTCGTCGGGCCGGCAATGCGTTCGCTCGCCGATGAGTTGCGGCATCGCGCCGAAGCCGACCGCGAGATCCCCGGTGTGACGCATATGACGACCGCCGAGGAGATCAGTGATACCGTTCTCTCGGCGCTTGCCTATGGCGACGCAGTTATGGTCAAAGGGTCGAAAGGCGTCCGCCTCTCACCTTTGGTGCAGAAGATCCGCGAGCGCTTCCAGAACGCCTAGAGCGCTTTCAGTCCGACGGGTGGGACACCGACAGCATGCTGTATTTCCTCGGGCAGTTGGGCGATAGCCTCGCCGCCTTCAACGTGTTCCGCTACATCACTTTCAGGACGGCCGGTGCGGTGATGACCGCGCTGTTCTTCGTCTTCCTGTTCGGCCCCGGCATGATCGCGGCGCTGCGCATCCGCCAGGGCAAGGGCCAGCCGATCCGGGAAGATGGCCCGGCCGGGCACCTGTTGACCAAGAAGGGTACGCCCACCATGGGCGGCCTGATGATCCTGTCGGCGACGGTGATCTCGATCCTGCTTTGGTCGAACCTTTCGAACGGTTATGTCTGGGTGGTGCTTGGCGTCACCGTTTCGTTCGGCGCCATCGGGCTCTACGACGACTACCTCAAGGTAAAGCGCATGTCGCATGCCGGGTTTTCCGGCCGGCAGCGGCTGATCCTCGAGGCGATCATCGGCGCAGTGGCGTGCTACTTCATCTCGGTGCTCGGCGACCCCGCGACCTCGACCTCGCTGTTCTTCCCGTTCGTCAAGGGGCTGGCGGTGAACCTCGGCTGGTTCTTCGTCCTGTTCGGCGCTTTCGTCGTCGTCGCGGCCGGCAACTCGGTGAACCTCACCGATGGGCTCGACGGCCTCGCCATCGTGCCGGTTATGGTCGCTGCCGCCTGCTTCGGGCTGATCGCCTATCTCGTCGGCTCGGCCACCTTCTCGGAATACCTGTTCCTCAATCCGGTCCCCGGCACCGCCGAACTCTCGGTAGTCTGTGGCGCGCTGATCGGGGCGGGGCTCGGCTTTCTGTGGTTCAACGCCCCACCGGCGCAGATCTTCATGGGCGACACCGGTTCGCTGGCGCTCGGCGGCGCATTGGGCACTATTGCGGTCGCCACCAAGCACGAGATCGTCCTGGCCATCATCGGCGGGCTGTTCGTCCTCGAAGCCGTCTCGGTGATCGTCCAGGTGGTGTCGTTCAAGCTCACCGGCAAGCGGGTGTTCAAGATGGCGCCGATCCACCACCATTTCGAGATGATGGGCTGGACCGAAAGCCAGGTGGTGATCCGCTTCTGGATCATCAGTTTTGTGCTGGCGTTGATCGGGCTGAGCTCGCTGAAGCTGCGCTAGAGTATTCGCTATCGAGATGGAAGCGACGCGCAGTTGAATCGCGGAGCGGCTGCGCTATCGGGCAGCACACGGACGTCATTCCCGCGTAGGCGGGAACCCAGTGGGATGCTGCGGCGTCCGCTGAGGCTGAGAGATCCCACTGGGTCCCCGCCTTCGCGGGGATGACGCCGGTGGGCAAGGCCAGGGACGAGCACTGCGGCGACAGCATCACATCGCTCCGGCGCCTTTAGGCGCCCCCCGACTCGCAAAACGCGAGTGCCGTTGCGAACTTGGTAACCAACCGGGCGCTACAATTTGCATCTAGTTGTGCGTACGGGAGGCCGTCCCGATCAGGCGGCATCAAGCATGTTTTCACGCGAGCGTAAGACCCCCATCGCCGAGTGGTGGTGGACGATCGACAAATCTTTGCTGGCGGCATTGATCCTGCTGCTGCTGGTCGGCGTGCTGCTGAGCTTTGCGGCGAGCCCGCCGGTTGCCGAGCGCCTCGGCCTCGGGCCGTGGCACTTCATCATCCGCCAGGCGATCTTCGCGGCGCTGGCGGTGCCGGTGATGATCGCAGCGTCGATGCTACCGCACCGGGCGGCTCGCTTTGCGGCGCTGGGCGTGCTGGTGGTGTCGATCATCATGCTCTGGCTGACCTTGCGGTTCGGCGTCGAAGTGAAGGGCGCCAAGCGCTGGATCTCGATCGCCGGCAACACCGTGCAGCCGTCGGAATTCGTGAAGCCCGCCTTTGCGGTGATCGGGGCGTGGTTGTTCTCCGAAAGCATGAAGCGGCCGGGCGTGCCGGCCCGCATCATCGCCACCGGCATCATGCTGACGATCGTCGGCGGGTTGCTGCTGCAGCCCGATATCGGGCAGACGGCCCTGGTGCTCGCCACCTGGGGCGTGCTGCTGTTCCTCTCCGGCATCTCTTGGTTCGTGATCTTCGGGCTTGGTGCCGCCGGCGTCGGCCTGTTGTTCGCCGCCTATATGTTCTTCCCGCACTTCGCCAAGCGCATCGACAGTTTCCTCAACCCGGAAGGCGGCAACACCTACCAGGTCGACCGGGCGCTGAGCTCGTTGCTCGAGGGCGGCTGGTTCGGGCGTGGCCCGGGTGAATCGTTCGCCAACAAGCGCATCCCCGACGCGCATGCCGATTATGTGTTCTCGGCGGCGGCGGGCGAGTTCGGCGTGCTGTTCTGCCTGTTCATCGTGGCGCTGGTCGCCTTCATCGTGATCAAGGCGCTGATCGGGGCGCAGCAGCAGTCGAGCCTGTTCTCGCGGCTTGCGGCATCCACGTTGGCCATCCAGTTTGGCCTGCAATGCGCCATCAACCTGGCGGTCAATCTCAGCCTGATCCCGCCCAAGGGCATGACCCTGCCGTTCGTCTCCTATGGCGGCACTTCAATGCTCGCCATTGCCTTCGCCATGGGGTTGATGCTGGCCCTGACCCGCAAGAAGCCGGAAGAGCGCCTTGCGACCGGGCTTCCCGTCTATCGCAGCGGAGTGCTATCCCCCGCCGAATGAGCAGATTCGTCCTTATGGCCGGCGGTACGGGAGGCCATCTCTTCCCGGCAATGGCGTTGGCGCAGGAACTGCGTCGGCGAGGTCACGATATCCAGTTGATGACCGACCATCGCGTCGCCTCCTATGGCGACGGGTTTCCGGCCAGCGCCACCCATATCGTGCCCTCGGCGACGCCCTCGGTCAGCAACCCGATCCGTTTCGTTACCGCGGGCTTCAAGATTCTGAGTGGTATCGGTGTGGCGCACGGGGCGCTCGGGCGGGTGAAGCCCGATGCGGTGATCGGCTTTGGCGGCTATCCGGTATTTCCGCCGTTCGTCGCTGCGAGCCTCCGCGGTATTCCCGGGATCCTCCACGAACAGAATGCGGTGATGGGGCGGGCCAACCGGGCGCTGGCCAGGATGGCCAAGCTGATCGCGCTCAGCTTTGCGCGCACCCTCAAGGCCGAGGCCTTTGCGGAGAAATCCGTACTGGTCGGCAATCCTGTACGCGACCGGGTGCGCAACGTCGCCAAGGTGCCGTACCCCGATCTCGAAGCCGGCGGGTCGATCCGCCTGCTGGTGTTCGGCGGCAGTCAGGGAGCACGCGTGTTTGCCGACCTGGTGCCGCCGGCGATCGCTGAGCTGCCGCCCGAAATCCGGGCCCGCCTGCGCGTCGTGCAACAGTGCCGGGCCGAGGATCTCGACCGGGTGGCCGAGACCTATCGGCAGGCCAAGGTGAATGTCGAGCTGGCCGCGTTCTTCGACGACCTGCCGGAGCGCATGGCGGCGTCGCACCTCGTGGTGTCGCGCTCGGGCGCTTCGACCATCGCCGAACTCACTGCCATCGGCCGGCCCGCCATCCTGGTGCCGTTGCCGGGGGCGATCGACGCCGACCAGAAAAACAATGCGCTGGTGATGGAGGCCGCCGGCGGCGGCTGGATCGCCGAGCAGGCCACGCTTACGCCACTATCGCTTGGCACTCGCTTGGCATCACTTCTGGGTGACCGGGATGTGCTGCAGCGGGCCGCAGCCGCGGCCAGGTTGCTGGGCCAGCCCGACGCCGTCACCAAGCTCGCCGACGCGGCAGAACGCCTCGCGGCCAAGGGGAACAAACCACAATGAAGATGCCGCGCAATATCGGACCGGTGCACTTTGTCGGCATCGGCGGCATCGGCATGAGCGGCATAGCCGAAATCCTGCACAACCAGGGCTACAAGGTCCGCGGCTCCGACAGCGCCGAGAACCCGAACGTGCAGCGGCTCAGGAAAATGGGCATCGAGGTGGAGATCGGCCAGAGCGCCGAGAACCTCAAGGATGCCGCCGTGGTCGTCATCTCTTCGGCGATCAAGAAGGGCAACCCGGAACTGGCCGCTGCCCGGGCGCGCGGCCTGCCGGTGGTGCGCCGCGCCGAAATGCTGGCCGAGATCATGCGGTTCAAGAACGCCATCGCCATCGGCGGCACCCACGGCAAGACCACCACCACGACGCTGGTGGCGACGCTGCTCGACGCGGCGAATTACGACCCCACTGTCATCAATGGCGGCATCATCAACGCCTATGGCACCAATGCGCGCCTCGGCGACGGCGAGTGGATGGTGGTCGAAGCGGACGAGTCCGACGGCACCTTCGTCAAGCTGCCGGCCGATGTCGCCATCGTCACCAATGTCGATCCCGAGCACCTCGACTATTACGGCGACTTCGACAAGGTGAAGCAGGCCTTCATCAACTTCGTCGAGAACGTGCCGTTCTACGGCTTTGCCGTGATGTGTCTCGATCACCCCGAGGTGCAGGCGCTGGTCGGGCAGATCCGCGATCGCCGGGTCATCACCTATGGCCGCAACCCGCAGGCCGATGTGCGGCTGGTGGATCTCGAGAACCATGATGGCGTGCAGCATTTCTCGGTCGAGATCCGCGACCGTATCCGCATGACGCATTTGCGCATCGACGGGCTCGAACTGCCGATGCCGGGGGAGCACAATGCGCTCAACGCCACGGCGGCCATTGCCGTTGCCGACCAGCTGAAGGTGCCGGCAGAGGCGATCCGCAAGGGGCTGAAGAATTTCTCTGGCGTGAAACGCCGCTTCACCAAGACCGGCACGGTTGGCGGCATCACCGTCATCGACGATTATGGCCACCACCCGGTGGAGATCGGCGCGGTGCTGAAGGCGGCGCGGCAATCGAGCCGGCGCGACGTCATCGCGGTGGTGCAGCCGCACCGCTATTCGCGCGTCCACGACCTGTTCAACGAGTTCGCCACCTGCTTCAACGACGCCGATACGGTGATCGTCGCGCCGATCTATGCGGCCGGCGAGACGCCGATCGACGGGGTGACGCATGAAGAGCTGGTCGCCCGCATCCGGGCCCGCGGCCATCGCGATGCGCGGGTCATCGACCGGCCGGAAGCATTGGCGCCGCTGATCGCCTCGCGTGCTGCCGAGGGCGACTATGTCGTCCTGCTCGGCGCCGGCAACATCACGCAGTGGGCGGCCTCGTTGCCCGCCGAACTTGGCGCCCTGATCGGCAAGGAGCCTGAGCTCACATGAACATCCATGTTCCCCAGTGGCCTGACCTGATCCCGACGCTCGGCAGCTGGACCGCCGAGATCCGCGGGCAGCTGATCCCGAACCAGCCGCTCGACGAAATGACGACGCTGAGGGTAGGGGGGCCGGCGCAGCTGTTCTTCCGCCCGGTCGACGAAGACGACCTGGCGTTCTTCCTCAAGCACCTGCCGGCCGAAATCCGTGTCACGGTGATCGGGCTCGGCTCGAACCTGCTGATCCGCGATGGCGGGCTCGACGGCGTGGTGATCCGGCTGCCGGCCAAGGGCTTTGGCGCCATCGACATTCTCGAGGGCCACCGCGTGCGGGCCGGCGCTGCCGTACCAGACGTGAAGGTTGCGACCGCTTCGGCCGAAGCGGGCATCGATGGGCTGTGGTTCTATCGCGGCATTCCCGGCGGTATCGGCGGAGCGCTCTACATGAATGCCGGCTGCTACGGCACCGAGACGCGCAACCGCATGGTCGAGCTGCGCGCCGTGACCCGGCAAGGCGAGATCATCACGCTCACGAACGAGCAGATGGGCTACCTCTACCGCAAGTCGAACGGCCCGCGCGGCGCGGTGTTCACTTCCGCCACCTACCAGGGTTTTGCCGGCGATCCCGAGAAGATCCTCACCGAGATGCGCACCGTCACCGAGCGGCGCGAAAGCACGCAGCCGACCCGCGCCAAGACTGCCGGCTCGACCTTCAAGAACCCCGAGGGGCATTCGAGCTGGAAGGTGATCGACGAGGCCGGCGGCCGCGGCTTCACCTTCGGGCGAGCGCAGATGAGCGAGATGCATTCCAACTTCCTCATCAACATGGGTGAAGCGGATGCGTTCGAGGTCGAGACCGTCGGCGAGAGCATTCGCCAGAAGGTGCGCGACAAGCACGGCATCGAGCTGAAATGGGAAGTCCGCCGCATGGGACATTTCGTGCCCGGCCGCGAAGTTCGCGAGTTCATGGACGGCGCGCCGTTCACGGGAGCGGTCTGATTGGACATGCCGCAACCTATCGGTGATCGCCTTCTCCCCTTGTGGGAGAAGGTGCCCGAAGGGCGGATGAGGGGCGTCTCTCCTCCGCACGAGCCGTTCCTCACTTCGCTCGGACCGCGCAACCTGCGGTTGCGTACCCCTCATCCGGCCGTTGGCCACCTTCTCCCACAAGGGGAGAAGGCGATCGCAGCGCGCTCGGGGCGTGCGGACAGGACCAAACAATGACCAAGCACGTCGCCGTCCTGATGGGCGGCATTTCGAACGAGCGGCCGGTGTCGATCTCGTCGGGCACCGAGTGCGCGCGGGCGCTGCGCAATGCCGGCTATGCCGTCACCGAAGTCGACGTCGGCTACGACATTGCCGAAGTGCTGCGCGAGCTGAAGCCCGATGTCGCCTTCAACGCGCTGCACGGCCGGTACGGCGAGGATGGCACTATCCAGGGTGTGCTCGAGTTCCTGCGTATCCCCTACACCCATTCGGGCGTGCTCGCCTCGGCGCTGGCGATGGACAAGCACCAGGCCAAGATCATGTTCAAGGCGGCGGGTATCCCGGTCACCGATCACACCATTGCCAACCGCGCCGAAGTCGCCCGCGCCCATGTGATGGCGCCGCCTTATGTGGTGAAGCCGATTTCGGATGGCTCGAGCTTCGGCGTGTTCATCGTCAAGGCCGATCAGTCGCACCCGCCGCAGGAGTTGCTGCGCGAGGATTGGAACTCGGGCGAAGAGGTGATGGTCGAGCGCTATATCCCTGGTCGCGAGCTGACCTGCGCCGTAATGGGCGACGTGGCGCTCGGGGTGACCGAGATCGTGACCGACCTCAGCTTCTACAATTATGAGGCAAAGTACGCTCACGGCGGGTCGCGCCACGTCATTCCGGCTGAAATTCAACCGAAAATTTACGACAAAGTGCAGAAGATGGCGCTTAAGGCGCATGCTGCGCTTGGGTGCCGGGGCGTGTCGCGGAGTGACTTCCGCTACAACGACCAGGCAGGGCCGGACGGCGAGCTCGTCTGCCTCGAGATCAACACCCAACCAGGCATGACCGAAACGTCACTGGTTCCCGAACAGGCCCGCCATGCCGGCCACTCGTTCGAGGAGCTGGTTGCCTGGATGGTGGAGGATGCGAGTTGCAACAGGTAGGGGCCAAGAGTTTCGCCAACGCCCAACCTGTCGATCCCCGTCATTTCCCCGTTCCGCTTCCCCGCACCAGCCGACGTGCCCTGGTCAAGGCCGGTCACGTCTGGGTGCTGCACAAGCAGGTCATTACCCGCATCGTCGGCGTGATCCTCGCGCTGCTCGTTGCCTTCGGCCTCTATGAAGCACGCGACGTGATCGGCTCGGCGGGCCTTACTGCCTATCGGTTCGTGCAGGGCGAGTTCGCCCAGGCCGGCTTTGGCATAGACGCCATCGAGATCACCGGGCAGACGCTGACCGACGACAAGGACATCATTACGCTCTTGACCGTCGGCACCGGCAATTCGACGCTGACCTTCGATGCGCAGAAGGCGCAGGCGCGGCTCGAGTGGCTGCGCGCCGTCAAATCGGCCACCGTCCGCAAGGTCTACCCGAACCGGGTGATCGTCTCGATCGTCGAGAAGGTGCCGGTGGCGCGCTGGCGCATCGGCGATACCACCTGGCTGATCGATGAGACCGGCAGGAAGATCGGCACCGATATCAGCTCCTATACCGACCTGCCGCTATTGATCGGGGAGGGGGCCGGCGACGATGGCGTCGCCATGGTGCGGGTGCTCGCCCGGCATGAGGGGCTCGACGATGATCTGGCGGCGCTCAGCCGCATCGGCGATCGCCGCTGGGACCTGATCTATCGCAATGGCCTGCGGGTGCAGCTGCCCGAAAGCGGCGTGGCGCAGGCGCTGGACCAGCTCGAAATGTACCAGACCGACTATGCGCTGCTCGAGCGCGACGTGTCGGTGATCGACCTGCGCGTGCCCGGCCTCGTCACGCTGAAGCCCGGCGAGATTGCTGCGGCGCAGATCGCCGAAACCAAGGGCAGCAAGGGCAAGAAGCCCGCCAAGAAACTCTCCGCCCCTGCGACGACCGCTCCTGCTGCCGCGCCGCAGGCCGCGGCCCCCGTCGTGCCTGTAACCCGGACTCAGTGAAGACCATGATGACCGATGCCCTGACCGCGCGGCTCAAGCCAGTTCAGCCGGGCCGCACCTCGCTGGTGACGGTGCTCGATATCGGCTCGACCAAGATCTGTTGCGTCATCGCCCGGCTGGTGCCGCGCCCTGAAGGCAAGTCGCTGCGTGGCCGTACCCACAATGTCGAGGTGATCGGCTTCGGCTACGGCCCGTCCTCGGGCATCAAGAGTGGCGTCATTACCGACCTCGACAAGGCCGAGCAGGCGGTGCGTACGGTTGTCGGCATCGCCGAGCGGGCTGCCGGCGTCACCGTGCAGTCGGTGATCGTCAATGTCACCGCCGGCCGGCTCGGCTCGGAAACCTTCTCGGCCGGCGTCAACCTGGGTGGCCAGGAAGTGGAGCGGGCCGATATCCAGCGCGTGCTGCGCGCGGTCAACGAACGGTCGGTCCGTCCGGAGCGGTCAATCGTCCACGCGCTGCCGATCGGCTACGCGCTCGATGGCCAGAAGGGCATCAAGGATCCCAAGAACATGGTCGGCGAGAAGCTGTCGATCGATGTGGCGGTGATCTCGGCCGAAACGCTCGCCATGCGCAATATCGAGCTGGTGCTGCATCGCTGTCACCTGCAGATCGAAGCGCTTATGGCGACGCCCTACGCTTCGGGTCTTGCGACGCTGGTGGATGACGAGAGCTCGCTGGGCGTTGCCTGCATCGACTTCGGCGGCGCCACCACTACCGTTTCGGTGTTCTCCGAGGGGCAGCTCGTCTATGCCGATGCCATCGCCATTGGCGGGCACCACCTGACGCTCGACATTGCCCGCCAGCTGTCGGTCGGCATAGCCGACGCCGAACGACTCAAGACCATGTATGGCTCGGTGCTGCCGGGGCAGGCCGACGAGCGCGACATGATCGCGATTACTCCGGTCGGGGCGACTCGCGATGAGGCGCCGGGGCAGATTCCGCGCTCTCACATCACCCGCATCATCCGTCCGCGCGTCGAGGAAGTGCTCACCGCCATCAAGGATCGCATGCAGGCGACCGGCATGATGGATATCTGCGGACGTCGATTCGTCCTCACCGGCGGGGCCAGCGAGCTCACCGGCCTGCCGGAGGTGGCGCGCCGGGTGCTGGCCCGCAACGTGCGCAACGGCCGCCCCATGGGCATTTCCGGGCTGCCCGAGATGGCCAAGGGCCCGGGATTCGCGACTGTCGCGGGGATGCTGATCTACCCGCAGGTCTGCGCCCAGGAGTTCGTCGAGCCGCATCGCTCGGCCCGGCTCACCGGCACCGACGGGTACTTCGCCCGCGTCGGCAACTGGCTGCGCACGAGCTTCTGAGTCTCGGTCGTCCCGGCAGGGGACGGTACGATGCCCTCATCTTCATGCTTAACGTAAGGTCACCAAGCCGTTAGCTCGGCTTGCAAATTGCCATCACGTTAACGGTTTTGAGGGCATTGTTAGGGTCTGATTAACGAATTGGCGACTAATACTTGTCCCACACGCCACGCATGGGGCCATTCATGACCATCAACCTCACCATCCCGGACATTCAAGAACTGAAGCCGCGCATCACCGTCTTCGGTGTGGGCGGGGCTGGCGGCAACGCGGTCAACAACATGATCGCCTCGGGCCTGTCCGGAGTGGACTTCGTCTGCGCAAACACAGACGCACAAGCCCTGGCGCTCTCAAGCGCGCAGCGGATCATCCAGCTCGGCGTCTCGGTGACCGAAGGGCTCGGCGCCGGTTCCCACCCGGAAGTGGGCAGGGCGGCAGCCGAAGAGAGCTACGACGAGATCAACGATCACCTGAGCGGCGCGCACATGGTGTTCATCACCGCGGGCATGGGTGGCGGTACCGGTACCGGCGCCGCGCCGGTGGTGGCCCGTGCAGCTCGCGAACAGGGCATCCTGACCGTCGGCGTGGTGACCAAGCCCTTCCAGTTCGAAGGCAACCGTCGCTCCCGCCTGGCGGAAGACGGCATCGACGAGCTGCATCGGCATGTCGACACGCTGATCGTCATCCCGAACCAGAATCTGTTCCGGGTGGCCAACGAGAAGACCACCTTCGCCGACGCCTTCAAGATGGCGGACCAGGTGCTCTACTCGGGCGTCGCCTGCATCACCGACCTGATGGTCAAGGAAGGCCTGATCAACCTCGACTTCGCCGACGTGCGCGCCGTGATGCGCGGCATGGGCAAGGCGATGATGGGGACGGGCGAGGCCTCCGGCGAGGATCGTGCGCGGCACGCTGCCGAGGCGGCAATCGCCAACCCGCTGCTCGACGATGTGTCGATGCAGGGGGCGCGTGGCCTCCTGATCTCGATCACCGGTGGTCCGGACCTTACCCTCTACGAAGTCGACGAGGCGGCAAGCCGTATCCGCGAGGAAGTCGACTCGGACGCCAACATCATCCTCGGCGCCACGTTCGATCCGGATATGACCGGCACGATCCGCGTCTCCGTCGTTGCCACCGGCACCGATGCGACGATGGTCCAGGCGCTCGAGCCGATGAAAGCCAATCCGGCCCGCGTGCCGCTGCAGGCCGCAGTGATGCGCCAGGCCATGCCGGAACGTACTGCGGTGGTTGCGGAAGCCCAGCCCGAGCCCGAGTTCGAGACCCAGGTGGAGCAGGCGGTCGCCGAGGCGATCTCTTACGCCGAGCCGACTTACCAGGAGTACCAGGAAGACGACGGCATCACCGTCGAGCCCTATATTCCGCAGGCCAGCCACACCCACCTCGAAGAAGCGCCGCGACTCATCGAGGCGCCGATCCCCAGTGCCTACGTGCCCTCCAGTGCCGAGCGTCCCGACGGTCAGCGCCGGATGCCGCGCACCGAGGAGTTCCCGGCTGTTGCAAGGCAGTCACTCACGGCCCAAGAAAAGCAGGAACCGGAGCCACGCAATGCGCGTGCCCTGTTCAAGCGGCTGGCCTCCAATGTCGGCATCAGCCTTAAGTCGAATGAGCCGCAGCGGGCCGAGCCTGCCGTCGAGCCGAGCGCCGACGATGCCGCCGCGCGCAGCGCCATCGAGGCCGGAGGCGCCCGGAATTCGCGGGTTTCCGGCGGTGCAGAAGGCGCCCGCGGCAATGCCGACCAGTATGGTCGTGCACAGTCGCAGCCGGCTCAGAAAGAGCACATCGAGATTCCTGCCTTCCTCCGCAAACACGGCTGATCGTCGCGGGGGAAAGCCCGAATACACGCACCCGGCGCGGCTTCCGCGCCGGGATTTTATTGTCTATGACTGCACCGGGTCGCAGACGGGGCTGGAGTCCTTAGAGCATGCATAAACTTTCGACGCGGCAGCGGACTTTGGCCGATGCGCTCGAATTCAGTGGGTTCGGTGTTCACTCCGGCGCCCCTGTTACCCTCACTCTCGAGCCTGCTGCGCCCGATAGCGGTTATACCATCACGCGCCTGCTCGATGACGGTCGCCGTCATGGCCCGGTGCCGGTGCATTTCTCCCGCGTGACTCGTACGACGCTGTGCACCACGCTCGACCTCGGCGACAGCGTCTCCGTCGCGACCGTGGAGCACGTGGTTTCGGCGCTGTCCGGCATGGGCGTCGACAATGCGCACATGGTGCTGACGGGCGGCGAATGCCCGATCCTCGATGGCAGCGCCTGGCCGTTCGTCGAAGCCATCCAGCAGGTCGGCCTCGTGGTGCAGCCGGCGCCGCGCCGCTATATCAAGATCATGCGCCAGGTGCTGGTGCGCAACAACGAGGCCTCCGCCGCGCTCGAGCCATATAATGGCCGGCTGCTGGACCTCGAGATCGATTTCGACAGCCGGGTCATCGGCCGCCAGCGGATGATCTTCGACTGGACGCCGCGCAAATACTACGAGGACGTGTCGCGGGCCCGCACCTTCGGGTTCGTGCGCGACGCCAAGATTCTCCGCCAGGCGGGCTATGCGCTCGGCTCCTCGATGGAAAATTCGATCACCGTGCACGAGGATCGGATTCTCAATCCGGGTGGCCTGCGCTACGAAGACGAGTTCGTCCGCCACAAGCTGCTCGACGCCATCGGCGACCTGGCGCTGTGCGGTCTGCCGATCTACGGCCGGTTCCGGTCCTACAAGGGTGGCCACGCCCTCAACGCCCTCGTGCTTCATGGCCTGTTCGCCAGCGAAGCCAACTATGAGATCGTCACGGCGGATCAGTTGCCGGCGGCTTTCGATGCGCTGGACGACATGCCTGAAGGGCTCAATGTACAATCCTACCTGCGGTCGGTTGGCTGATCTGCCAACGCCACAGTTTTGATCTTTTTTGTCAGTAGTTCGCCTGCCACGTTAGGGTAGTGCGTTAAGGGATGGGGCAGGTCGTGACGATCTCTCAGCATGCAGGTATTTCGAGCCGGTTCGCACGTTTTGTGCTGATGGGCGCTGTCGTGGTGCTGCTCGCCGGCTGCAACCTGTTTGGCCAGCCCAAGATCAAGGAAGAGGCGATCGTTCCGCCCGAGACCCTGTACCAGCAGGCGCTCGACGAAATGGACAAGCAGCGCTACGTCACTGCCGTCAAGACGCTGGAAAAGCTCGAGCGTCAGCACCCGTTCTCGGAGTTCAACGAGAAGGCCAAGCTGATGCAGGTGTACGGCAACTACCGTATCGGCAAGTTCGAAGAAGCGATTCTCGCCGCCGACCGCTACACTGCGCTGTACCCGGGCTCGAAGGAGCTGCCCTACGTGCTCTATCTCAAGGGCAACTCGTATTTCGGGCAGATCAAGGACATCACGCGCGACCAGCAGATCTCGAAGAACGCCATCGAGACCTACAGCCTGATCATCGCCAACTATCCTGACAGCAAGTACGCCAAGGATGCGCAGGAGAAGCTGGTCGTCGGTGTCGACCAGCTCGCCGGCAAGGAGATGTCGGTTGGCCGCTACTACCTCGGCAACGGCAATTATCCGGCCGCCATCAACCGCTTCCGTGTCGTCGCAGAGCAGTTCCAGACCTCGACCCATATCGAGGAGGCGCTGTTCCGCCTGACGGAAGCGAATCTTGCGCTCGGCCTCATTTCCGAGGCGCAGACCGCCGCCGCGGTGCTCGGCCACAACTATCCGCAGAGCAGCTGGTACAAGCAGGCGTTCGACCTCTTGGCCAAGCAGGGGATTTCGCCGCAGGTGAATGCCGGCAGCAGCCTGGCCCAGCTCAAGAAAAGCTAAGGCGTCCCGAAACGCTTCAAACAGGCAATTGAAATGTTGCCTGTTTGTTCCCCTTTAGGCTAGACTGGAGTGCCTTCAGGAAGAGTTGCAGACTTTTCCGGTTCGAAGGCGCGACAAATCCAGAACTGCGAGCATTTCCGCGAAATGCTCCAGACGGCGCGCGTTAGTTCGGCCTCGCTGGCCGGTCGACCATCGAGGGGCCATTCCGAATGCTCAATGCGCTTTCGGTTCGAAACATCGTCCTGATCGATCAGCTCGATCTCACGCTCGAAGAGGGGCTCACCGCGCTGACCGGTGAGACCGGGGCGGGCAAATCCATCCTGCTCGATGCCTTGACGCTGGCGCTCGGCGGCCGCGGCGACGCGTCCCTGGTGCGGGCGGGGGCGGAAAGCGGGCAGGTGGTGGCGGTGCTGCAATTGCCCCGCAATCATCCGGCGCGCGAGGCGCTGCGCGAGAATGCCATCGCCGACGACGAGGATGTCATTCTGCGCCGGGTGCAACTGGCCGATGGCCGGACGCGCGCCTTCATCAACGACCAGCCGGTTTCCGCCGGGCTGCTGCAGGCCGTGGGACGGCTGATCGTCGAGATCCACGGTCAGCATGACGACCGGGCGCTGATCGATGTGGCGACCCACCGTGCGGCGCTCGACGCGTTCGGCGGCCATGAGGCGATGGTCAGCGCGGTGTGGAGCGCCCACGAGGCTCTGGTCGAAGCCGATGCCGCCGTGGCGGGGCAGCGCGCGGTGATCGCCGAGGCCCTGGCGCGCGAGGAATATGCCCGTCACGTCGTCACCGAACTGGGCGAGTTGCATCTCGAAGTGGGCGAGGAGGAAATCCTGGCCGAGCGTCGGCAACGGCTGATGACGCTGGAGAAGGCCGCCGAGGAAGTCCGCGACGCCGACGAAATTCTCAATGGTCCGACTGCGCCCGGTCCGGTCCTGGCCGGGCTGATGCGGCGGCTGATGCGCAAGGCCGATGCCGGCGCGGCGGTGTTCCAGCCGATTGTCGATGCACTCGATACGGCGCTCGTCTCGCTCGACGCCACCTCGGACGCGCTTGAAGTGCTGAAGCGCGACATGGCGTTCGATCCGGCCGACCTCGAGAGGGTCGAGGAGCGGTTGTTCGCGTTGCGTGCCGCGGCGCGCAAGCACCACACCAACTGCGATGGGCTCAGCGAGGTGCTGGCCAAGTACCAGAACGATCTCGACATGCTGCAGAGCGGCGAGGCGTCGCTGAAGGCGCTGGAAGCCGCTGCGGAGGCCACCCGCGGGGCCTACACCGCCGCCGCCTCTGCCCTCAGTGCGGCGCGGGAAAAGGCGGCCACGGCCCTTTCCAAGGCCGTGGAGGCAGAACTGCCCGACCTGAGGCTGGGCGCTGCAAAGTTCATCGTCGACCGGCAGGTCGACCCGTCGCGCGTCGCCGCTTCCGGCCACGACCAGATCGCCTTCCACGTGCAGACCAATCCCGGCACCCAGCCCGGCCCGATCCTCAAGGTCGCCTCTGGTGGCGAACTCAGCCGGTTCCTGCTGGCGCTCAAGGTGGTGCTGGCCGATCGCGGTTCGGCGCCGGTGCTGATCTTCGACGAGATCGATACCGGGGTGGGCGGCGCGGTAGCCGATGCGATCGGGCGGCGGCTGGCGCGACTCGCGGACAAGGTGCAGGTGCTCACCGTCACCCATGCACCGCAGGTGGCGGCGCGGGCGCAGAGCCATTTGATGATCGAGAAGCAGGCGATCGAAGAGGGGGCGTTCGTGCGCACCCATGTGCGCCGGCTCGACGGCAAGGCGCGGCAGGAAGAGGTGGCGCGCATGCTGGCGGGCGCCAAGGTCACCGACGAGGCGCGCGCCGCGGCCGGGAAGCTGATTTCGGAGGTATCGTGAGCGAGGCGGAACGTGAGATCGAGAGCTTCTCCGAAGCGGAGGCCAAGGCGGAGCTCGACCGGCTGCACGGGGTGCTGAGCGAGGCCGACCGCGCTTACTTCGAGAATGACGCCCCCGATATCACCGATGCCGAGTATGACGGCCTGAAGCGCCGCTATCAGGCGTTCGAGATTGCCTTCCCGCAGCTGAAGCGCGCCGACAGCCTCAGCGACAAGGTCGCCGGCGCACCGGTGGAGGGCTTTTCGAAGGTTCGGCACGCCGTGCCGATGCTCAGCCTCGCCAAAGCCTATACCGATGAGGACGTGATCGATTTCATCGAGCGAGGGCGGCGCTTCTTCGAGCGCGACAAGGACCTGAAGCTGGTGTTCACCGCCGAACCCAAGATCGACGGGCTCTCGGCCTCGCTGCGTTACGAGAATGGCGTGTTCGTGCAGGGCGCGACCCGCGGCGACGGCACGGTGGGCGAGGACATCACCGCCAATCTGAGGACCATCGCCGATATCCCGCACAAGCTCAAAGGCTCGGGCTGGCCTGAGAGCATCGAGATCCGCGGCGAGGTCTACATGACCATGGCCGAATTCGAGGCACTGAAGGCGCGCTCGGCGGCGGCCGGCGGTCAGGAATATGTAAACCCGCGCAACACCGCGGCTGGCTCGCTGCGCCAGAAGGATCCGTCCATCACCGCCAGCCGCAACCTCAGGTTCTTTGCCTATGCCTGGGGCGCCAGTTCGGCGGAACCCGCAGCGACGCAGTATGAGGCGGTGCAGAAGTTCGGCGAATGGGGCTTTGCCATCAGCCCATTGATGGTGCGCGCCAGCTCGATCGAAGAGCTGATCGCCCAGTACAAGAAGATCGAGGAGCTGCGCTCGTCGCTCGGCTACGACATCGACGGAGTGGTGTACAAGGTCGACAACCTCGAGCTGCAACGGCGTTGGGGGTTTTCGAGCGGCGAACCGCGCTGGGCCGTGGCGCATAAGTTCGCGGCCGAGCAGGCCTTCACCACCGTCCGTGCCATCGATATCCAGGTTGGCCGCACTGGCACGCTGGCGCCGGTGGCGCGGTTGGCGCCGGTGGGGGTTGGCGGCGTCGTGGTCGAGAATGTGACGCTCCACAACGAGGACTACATCGCCGGTATCGACTCGACCGGCGCACCGATCCGCGGCGACGAGCCGATCGACGTGCGCATCGGCGACACCGTGGTGATCCAGCGGGCCGGGGACGTGATCCCGCAGATCGTTCGTGTCGTGCTGGAGAAGCGGCCGGCCGATGCCGTGCCTTATGTGTTCCCGCATGTCTGCCCGGTGTGCGGGTCGCCGGCGACGCGCGAACTCAACGAGAAGACCGGCAAGGAAGATTCACGCCGCCGTTGCACCGGAGAGCTGATCTGCGCGGCGCAGGCAGTCGAGCGGCTGCGCCATTTCGTGTCGCGTGGCGCCATGGATATCGAAGGGCTGGGGTCGGAGAATATCGACCTGTTCTTCAACTCGGGCCTGGTCAAGACCGCCGCCGATATCTTCACCCTGCGTGATCGCCGGCCGGAGGTGCAGCGGGCGTTTGCGGCGCGGCGTGACGAGCAGGCGCGGCTGCGCGAGGAGGCCTCGGGCAAGGCGCGCAAGAATGTCCGCAGCGTCGAAGACCGGAGTTTCGAAGGCCTCGAGAAGCTGTTCGCCGCCATCGACGCCAGGCGCGAGCCGGAGCTCGACCGGTTCATCTTCGCGCTCGGCATCCGCCATATCGGGGAGACCACGGCGGCGGTGCTGGCCAAGACGTTCTCCACCATCGAGGAACTGATCCGCGTCGGCAAAGAGACCGCTGCCCATGCCGACGATCCGCATTCGGTGTTCCCGTCGGTCGACGGTATCGGCGACACCGTCATCGAGGCGCTGATCGATTTCTTCGGCAACGAGCGCAATGACGATGTGCTGGAGGCGCTGCTGCAGCAGGTGCGCCCCAGGCCCTATGTGGTCACCGTCTCCGCCACCAGCGAAGTGGCGGGCAAGACCATCGTCTTCACCGGCAGCCTCGAGAAGCTGACGCGCGGCGAAGCTAAGGCGATGGCCGAACGGCTCGGCGCCAAGGTGGCGGGCTCGGTGTCCAAGAACACCGATATCCTTGTCGCCGGCCCCGGCGCCGGCTCCAAACTGAAGGATGCCCAGGCGCTCGGCATTCTTGTGCTCGACGAAAATCAATGGCTTGAGTTGGCCGCCAAATAGCTGATTGCCAGCGCTCTGAGGGAGAACCGGGATGCTGAAACTGGCGACTGTCGCGTTGTGCGCGGCGCTGTCTTTCCCGGTGCTCGCCGACGAAGCCGGCGACCTCACGCGCAAGCATCTCTATGAGGGGACGATCGGGCAGGGGCTCACCGAGCTGAAGCCGTTCTACGAGCGGCAGGATCTCGAGGGGCGCTTCGGCGTCGGGATGCTGAGCTTCATCCAGGGCGTCGAACATTTTGCGCAAGGCCTCTATCGGCACGGCTTCGCCTCGCCCGATGCCGGCCCGATCATGGGCGCGCCGCTGGCCATGCCCGTGCCGGTCAACCCGAACCCCGAACCGCTCGACTACGACAAGTTTCGCGCCATCCTGCAACTGCTGGTCGACGACATGGACGCGGCGCGGGATGCGCTGCTGACTGCCGGCGAGACCGGCGACTATGTTGTGCCGGTCGAAGTTCTGAAAGTGCGGATCGATCTCGACGGTGATGGCAAGGGGAGCGACGCCGAGAGCATCGGCAACGTGCTCAACGCCATGTTCGGCGCCGCAACGGTGCCCGGCCCGACCGAGCCGGGCGCGCCGGCTCCAACTCCACCTGTGCCGCCCGATTCCACCATCGGCTTCGACCGCGCCGATGCGATCTGGCTCGCCGGCTACTCGCAGGTGCTGGCGGCGCAGGCGGATTTCCTCCTGGCGCACGATTTCCGGGCGCTGTTCGATACCACCTTCCACCGGCTGTTCCCGCGCGCCGGGCTGCCGATGCAGGAGTACACCCGCGCCACCGGGACGCTGATGCTCGATCCGGAATCGGACAATGCCATTGCCGACGCGCTGGCGGCGATCCACCACCTCAACTGGCCGGTGACCGATGCCGACCGGCTGAAGCGGGTGCTGGCCCGTTTCAAGGCCATCACCGATCTCTCCCGCCGCAACTGGGAGGCGATCCTCGCCGAGACCGATGACAACCGCGAGTTGCTGCCGAGCCCGAAGCAGACCGGCATCACCCCCGAGGCGAAGATCACCGACGCACAGGTGAAAGCCTGGATGGCGACGCTCGACACCGCCGACCTGATCCTCGACGGGAAGCTGTTGCTGCCGCACTGGCGCTTCCTCAAGGGTTTCGACCTGAAGGCCTATTTCGAGACGGCCAAGAAGACCGACCTGGTGATGCTGATCACCGGCTATGATGCGCTGCCGTTCCTCAAGGACGGACCGATTGCCAGCGCCGAGTCGTTCGCCGAGGCCAACGCGGTGTTCGGTGACGCGCTGATCGGCTATGCCTTCTGGTTCAACTGAGGGGATTTTGGCCATGCGCCTGCTGATCGCCATCTGCGCGCTGCTGTTGCTGGGGCAGCCGGCCTTCGCGCAAGCATTCTCCAATCCGAAGGCGCTGCTCGAGACGCTCTATGCCGGCTACATGCCGCCCAACGACTATCCGCCCGACGAAAAGCCGTTGCAGAGCGAGCGGCTCAACGGGCTGTTCGAGAAGGACCAGCAGGAAGCCAATGGGGAGATCGGCCGGATCGATTTCGGGCCTTACGTCAACGGGCAGGATTACCAGGTCAGCGACCTCGTCATCGGTGAGCCCTACATGGCTGGCGGCAAGGCCGTGGTGAAGGTGACGTTCCGCAACTTCGACACCCCGCAGGAACTGGGCTTCCTCCTCGTCAACGAGGATGGCTGGAAGATCGACGACGTGTGGGGCGGCAGCGCCGATTACAGCTACGACCTGCTCGATATCCTGCAATCGCCGCTGCCTTGATTGCGGCACGGCGCAGCCCTCAATGCGCCCAAACCCCTTGCTAGCCGGGTGCAATCGAAACCGGGCACGACGGGGCGCATGCGTCGCATCATAGCAAGTCTTCTGCTTATCCTTGGCTTTAGCGGCGCGGCGAGCGCCTATGACAACCCCAGGGCATTGGTCGAGGCGATCTATCAGCCCTACAGCGCCGGCGAAAGGCACGCGGATGGACTGGAGAGGTTCTACTCCTCGCGGCTCAAGGATCTCTACGCCGCCAATATCGAGCGACAGGGGGTCGACCAGAAAGGGGCGGCGGTCGATCCCGATGCGCCGGATATGCTGGCGTTCGATCCGTTCATCGAGGGGCAGAATTCCCTGTTGCTCGACGTGGTGATCAGCGAGCCGGTACTGAACGGCGACCGGGCCGTCTCCACCGTCAGCTTCCACAATTTCGACCACCTGAGTCTCATCAGCATCGCCATGGTGCGCGAGGCGGACGGCTGGAAGGTCGACGACGTCGCCTCGCTCGCCGGCAGCCAGAACTGGCTGCTGTCCTGGCTGCTGCAATATGATCCGTTTGGGGTGAACTGAGGGGTGGCGGCGCCCGGCTAGTGCTCGGCAATCGTAGATGGTAGCAGCCCACGCCGGTCTCCCTTCTCCCCTTGAGGTCAGCGGACGAGGGCGAACGCCCTCGCCGCGAGGTGGCGCGCAGCGCCGGATGAGGGGTACCGCGTCGCTTGCGACGCGCGATCCGGGCGGAGCGAGGAGCGACTTACGAGGCTAAACTGCCCCTCACCCGTCTCGGCTTCGCCGAGCCACCCTCTCCCTCAAGGGGAGAGGGGCAGAAGAGACGGGAGCTTGGCCGCAGCGAGCCTCAGATCTCCCGCGTCGCTTCCTTGAGCCACGCCTTGGCGTCGCCCTTCAGCTGCGGGCCGATCTCCTTGAACACGCGCTTATGGTAGGCGTTGAGCCAGGCTTTCTCCGGCCCGCTGAGTTGCGTTTCGTCGATCAGCCGTAGGTCGATCGGCGCGAGGGTCAGGGTCTCGAACTCGAGGAACTTGCCCTCGCCGACGCTGCTTTCCTGCACCACCAGCAGGTTCTCGATGCGGATGCCGTAGGCGCCGGCCTTGTAGTAGCCGGGTTCGTTGGAGGTGATCATCCCAACTTCGAACGGCACCGAGTAGCGGCTCGAAATGCCGATCGGGCCTTCGTGTACGGAGAGGAAAGCGCCGACGCCGTGGCCGGTACCATGGTTGTAGTTGATCCCATCCTCCCACAGGAACTGCCGCGCCAGCACATCGAGCTGCGCGCCTGTGGTGCCCCTGGGGAAGCGGGTCATCGAAATCGCCATCATGCCGCGCAATACGCGGGTGAAGCGGTCATTCTGCTCGGCCGTGGCCTTGCCAGTGAACATGGTGCGGGTGATGTCGGTGGTGCCCGACAGATACTGCGCGCCGGAGTCGACCAGCATCAGTTCGCCCGGCTTCAGCTTCCGGTTGGTCCTCTCGTCGACCCGGTAGTGGATCACCGCGCCATTCGGGCCGGAGCCCGAGATGGTGTCGAAGCTGACGTCGACCAGCCCCGATTCCTCGCGCCGGAAACTCTCCAGTGCGGTGGCGATGCCGATCTCGTCGAGCTTACCCTTGGGTGCCTCCTGGTCGAACCAGTGCAGGAACCGGGCCATGGCCACGCCGTCGAGCTTGTGCGCCTCGCGCATGCCGGCGAGTTCGGCTTCGTTCTTCCTGGCTTTGGGCAGCATTACCGGGTCGCGCCGCTCGATCAGCGTCGCTTCGCTGACACCGCTGATCGCGTTGGCGACCGCCACGGGCACGGTTGCCGGATCGAGCATCACCCGCTTGTCGCCGGCGCCGAGTTTGCGGAGTGCCGCAACCATGGTGGCGACATCGGCCACCTTGGCCAGCCCCTCGAGGCCATGGCGCAACTCGGGGGTGATTTTCTCCTTGTTGAAGAACAGCGTCGGCATGCCGGATTTCGGTACCAGCGCAAAGCACAGCACCACCGGCACATGCGGCACGTCGCGGCCGCGGAGGTTGAACAGCCAGTTGATCGATTCCGGCACCGTCAGTACCAGGGCGTCGGCGTTGTCCTCGCTCATGGCGGCGCGAATCTCGGCCAGCTTGTCGGGCGCGGTCTTGCCGGCGCGGTTATGGCCGAGGAACTCGATGGCGGCGTTGGGAGGGGCAGGGCGGTCGGCCCAGGTCTGGTCCACGAGGTTGGCCACCGGAACCAGCGTCGCCTTGCCGCCGAGCTTCTTTTCGAGATCGGCAATCTCGCTCGGTGTGTGCAGCCACGGATCGAACCCGAGCTTGCCGCCCTTGGGCACGAAATCGGCGAGCTTGGGCGGCAACCCACCCTGGCTGGCCTCCAGTACGGTGATCAGCCTGGTATCGGTCTCGGCCGGCGCCTGCAGGGTGTAGCGGCCATCGACAAACAGGGCGGCCTTCTTCAAGCCGACGATGGCGAGGCCGGCCGAACCGGTGAAGCTCGTGACATAGGCAAGGCGTGCCTCGCTCTCGGGCACCATCTCGCCGCGATGCGCATCGGTGCGCGGCACCAGGAAAGCGTCGACGCCGGCTTCCCGCATGGCGGCGCGCAACGCCTTGAGACGCGGCGCCACCGTCCTGGGATCGGTGCGGATATCGAAGCTCTGGTAGATGGTCGGGGCGAAGTCGCTGTCGGTCATGATGATTTGCCGGGGAAAGGAATGGCGCGGACCGTATCAGAGGCTCCGTCGCTTCCCAAGCCGCGCCTGCCATTCATTCCCGGTTCAGCGGTTCGGTGGCACTGGGACGCCGGGGCTCCTCAGGGAGTAAGACATGACTGAACGAAAGACCTTCTTCCGCCGCGTGTTCGAATCGATGATCGAAGGCCGCACCAGACAGGCGCAGCGTCACATCACCGAATACCTCCGGGCTCGCCCGGTGCGGGATGAGGGGCGACGCTGAGTCGATTCACCCGTTGTTAAGCCGCCCTGCACAATTGGCATGGCTGCCTTTCGCAACAACGACTTACCCGCGGGCTCCGTCCGCACTACATACCGAACGTCGAGAGAAGCTCGACTTAGAGAAAGAGACCGGGAGAACAAGATGCCCGAGAGCAAGAACGATTTCCGCAAGGCGCTCGGCGGCGTCATCGAAGCGCGGGGCCGCGAGGCGACCCGCAGCGTCGGTCGCAGCCGTGAACACCTGCTGCTCGGCGCGCTGACCAAGCGCCCGAACTAAGGCCGACGCGCGTCAGCGCGGGGTCTGGTATCTGTTATGACGAGTCCCCGGATCGCAAGGTCCGGGGACTTTGCTTTGGGTGCGACATACTGCTGGCAGACGGCCCCCTCCCATCCTCCCCCATGAAGGGGGAGGTGCCGCATCCCGTGTTTGGCACGATCGAGCCACAGCGCTTCTTTCTTCACCTCCCCCTTCATGGGGGAGGCCGGGAGGGGGCCGTCTCTATCAGTCAACGTAGACGCCAGCGGCGACTCAAACCCGCTCCAGCACCAACGTCGTCCATTCCTTCTTCACGATCCTCTGCCGCAGCACGATGCCCTGCTGCGAATAGGCCGAGATCACCCGGTTGGCCTGGGTGTTGAGGATGCCCGAGAGGATCACCGTGGCGCCGATGCCTGCGACCTTGCGCATGCCGGGCGCCAGGGCCACCAGGGGGCCGGCGAGGATATTGGCGACGATCAGGTCGTAGGGCGCGCCGGCGGCGATCTGCCGGTGATCGAGCCCGGTCGCCTCGAAGGCGATGATGTAGCGGCCAACCCCGTTGTCGCGGGCGTTCTCCACCGTAGTGGTGACGGCGATCGGGTCGATGTCGCTCGCCAGCACCGGCAGGTGGGTGCGCTTGGCCAACGCGATCGCCAATACGCCCGTGCCGGTGCCGACATCGAGCATGGCGCGGAAGCGCTTGCGCTTGAGGGCGCGGTCAATGGCTTCGAGACAGCCGGTGGTGGTCTCGTGATGGCCGGTGCCGAAGGCCTGCGCGGCGTCGATGCGGATGGCCGTGAGCCCGGGCGGGGGCGGATTTTCCTCGTGGCTGCCATGCACGAAGAAGCCGCCGGCGACCACCGGCTGGAGCCCCTCGAGCGATTTGGCCACCCAATTGACCGAGGGGTCGATCGCCTCGACGGCAAAGCTCACATCGCCGCCCAGCGTCGCGCGGGCGATCTGGTTGAACGCCTCGACATCGGGTTCGCTGTCGCAGGTCGCTTCGAACACCCACTCGCCGGTATCTTCGTTCTCGTGCGCCGAGGCGGTGATGGCGATGTCCTCACGCGCCATCACGGCGTCGACCAGTGCATAGGCCTGGTCCTTGGTCAGCGGAGTGGAGAGTTGTGAGAGTGTCATGCTGAATGTCCTGTTCGCCGCTGTTTCGGGGCAGCGGCGCCCTAAGTCAATGGTCCCGCCTGAGCAGCGTTAAGCGGCGGCTTCGGCGCGCTCGAGCGACAGGCTGGCCCAGACCGGCAGGTGGTCGGAGCCGGTGCGGGCCAGGGCCGTGCGGTGGACCCCCGCCGATTCCAGCTTGAAATCGCGACTGGTGATGATGCGATCGAGCTGCAGCATCGGCCGGCGCGAATGAAAGCTCGGCCCCAGCGGGATCACGTCATGGTGCTTGGCAAAGGCCACGAGGCACTTGCCGTCCTCGGCCCACTGGTTGAGATCGCCCATGATCACTGTGGGCATGCGCTGCTCGAGCTTTTCGAGATGGCCGACGATGGCATCGGCCTGCTTCATGCGTGAGTTGCCGAGCAGCCCCAGGTGCATGCCGACGACGCGCATGGCGGTACCGCCGATTACCACGTCGGCCATCACTGCGCCGCGCGGTTCGAACGCCGGCAGCTCGATGCGCTGCGGATTGCGCACCTCGATGCCCTTTTTCACCAGCAGCACGTTGCCGTGCCAGCCGAGGCTCTGCTCGCGGATGCCGAAACGCACCGGCATGTAGTTGGTGAAGTCGACGATGAGATCGGGCGAGAGGGTGGTGGCGCGCTCGCCGAAGCGCCGGTCCACTTCCTGCAAGGCGACGATGTCGGCATCGATCTCGGCGAGGATCTTCATGATGCGCTCGGGCTGGCGGCGCCGGTCTGTGCCGATGCTCTTGCGGATATTATACGAGGCGACTTTGATCATCTGTCCTGGGGGTATGAGCTAGAGGATGGGCGAGAGCAGGCGGGCCGCCTGGGCGATGAAGCGGGGGATCGGGTGGCGCTTTTCCACCTCTTCCTTGGTCACCTTGCGGCAATTGGCAAAGTCGGCCTCCAGCATCTTTTCCACTGACGCGATCATGTTGCGATCCGGCATCCACACCGTCATCTCGAAATTGATGGCGAAGGAGCGGTTGTCGAAGTTCACCGTGCCGACACTGGCGATTTTGTCGTCCATCAGCAGCACCTTCTGGTGCAGGAACCCCTTCTGGTAACGGTAGATGGCGATATCGTGTTCCACCATGGCGTCGGCATGGGCGTTGCTGGCGAGCCAGACCAGGAGGTGGTCGGGCTTGGCCGGCAGCATGATGCGCACATCGACACCACGCAGGATCGCCGCATAGAGCGCAGTCCGCATGTCGGTGTCGGGCACGAAATAAGGGCTGACGATCCACAGTCGCTGCCGGGCCTGGCCGATCACGTCGGCGAAGGCAATGGCGCAGGCTTCGAGCTTGTCGGCCGGGCCGGTGGCCATCACCAGCGCCGAAACATGGCCGGGCTCATCCACCGGATCGGGCGGCGGCAGGTTGAGGACTTCGCCCGTGGCCCACAACCAATCCTCCTGGAAGATCAGGGCCACCGAGGAGGCGGCCGGCCCTTCGAGCTTCAGCTGCGTATCGCGCCAGGCGCCGAAGCGTTCGTCCTCACCCAGATACTCGACGCCGATATTGGCGCCGCCGGTCCAGGCAACCTTGCCGTCGACCACGACGGATTTGCGATGGTTGCGGTAGTTGATCCGCATCGGGCCGAACAGCCTGAGGAACCGGTGCCGATGGTTGAAGCCGAAGATCCTGATGCCTTCGGCCCACATCCGGTCCTTGTATTCGCGGGAGAGGCCGCTGCTGCCGACATCGTCGTAGAGCATGTAGACGGCCACCCCGGCGCGCGCCCGTTCCATCAGCGCCGCGGCCAGCCGGTGGCCCAGCGCATCGGCCTTGAGAATGTAGAACTGCACCAGGATGTAGCTCCTGGCTGCCGCGATTCCCTCGAAGATCGATTCGAACGTCGCGTCGCCGTCGACCAGCAGTTCCGCCGCATTGCCGGCGAGGAACGGCATGCCGGCGGCGCGGCGCTGCACCGGCCACTCGGCGCCGGCCTCGCGATCGATCACCGCCAGGTCTTCGCTGCGGATCAGGCGTGAGGCGCGCACCTGCATGCGGGTTTGGGCATAGCCGTCGAAATGCTTCCAACCGAACACCAGGTAGATGATGGCGGTTGGGAAGGGGAGGAAGGCCAGCGACACCAGCCAGGCGATAGAGCCCTGCGCGGTGCGCGAGACGCTGATCTCGCGCACCGCGCAGATCAGCGCCAGAGCATAAAAGCCGGCGAGCACCAACGCGATGATCGGAATGCTCTCGACGACGGTCTCGACCGCTTCACTCATGTCGACGACGCCGCTCATTGCCGCTCCGCTGGTCCCTGTAAGACTAATAGCCGATGCACCGGGAACGGCCAGAGCCGAGTTCGGCGCGGGAAGATGGTTGCGCGCCGCGGCAAACCTCCGCAGAACTAGCAGCCGGACCTTTCCGGTCCGTCTTCCCGTCTTTGAAAGTCCCGCCAGTGTCGCCGCAACCGCCAATGCTCCGTCAGAACGCCATGACGGGAATTGCGTTCAAGCTGAGCTCGGTCTGCGTCTTTCTGGGAATGTCGAGCCTGCTCAAGGCCTCCGAGGGCGTGCCGTCCGGGCAACTGGTGTTCTTCCGCTCCTTCTTCGCCATCCTGCCGATCATCGCCTACCTGATCTGGAAGGGCGAACTCGGTGTCGGCCTCACGACCAAACACCCGGTGAGCCATTTGCTGCGCGGGCTTGTCGGCACCGGCGGCATGATGACTGGGTTCTTCGCGCTCACCCAGTTGCCGCTGGCCGAGGCGATTACCATCAGCTACGCCACGCCGCTGCTGATCGTGGTGTTCAGCGCCGTGTTCTACCACGAGCAGGTGCGGCTCTACCGCTGGAGCGCCGTGCTCGTTGGCCTCATCGGCGTCGTCATCATCATCTGGCCGCGCCTCACGGTGTTTTCGGGCGGCATCAGCGACATGAGCGGGGCGACGCTGGGCGCGGCTTCGGCGCTCGTCGCGGCGGGCTTTGCGGCAACGGCCATGGTATTGGTCCGCAAGCTGGTCGAAACCGAGCGCTCGGCCACCATCGTCCTCTATTTCTCCTTGACGTCGTCGGTGTTCGGCCTCGCCACCCTGCCATTCGGCTGGGTGATGCCGACGACCGAGCAGTTCGCCCTCTTGATCGGCGCCGGCATTTTCGGCGGCATCGGACAGATCCTGCTCACCGAATCCTACCGCCACGCGGACATGTCGGTGGTCGCCCCGTTCGAGTACGCCTCGCTGATCCTCTCGGTCGCCATCGGCTACGTGATCTTCCACGATATCCCGACCATCGAGATGCTGGTGGGCGGCGCGATCGTGGTGGGCTCGGGGCTGTTCATCATCTACCGCGAGCACAAGCTGGGCCTCGAGCGAAAGCGGGCCAGCGAGGTCAGCCCGCCGCAGTGAGGGCAGCCGATTGCGCAGTACGGACGCGGTGGAGGGGACATCGCGTTTGGGGTGGGCTCGATTGGGCAGTCCGGATCGCTCATGTTGACCTCCTAGGCGAGGAAACGGTCGCGCTCGTCGTGAGCCGGCAGGTGGCAGGTGTCGCGCCTGCCGAAGAACCGCATGCGATGCCTGGCAATCCAGAAATAGAGCCCATCGCGAACAGGGCGGGACAGGGCGCCGGCCACGGTAGCCATCGACCACGGCAGGCCGAGCCGTCGCCCGATCTCGAGCACTGCATCGGAGGCAAAGAACGGCAGCCCGTCGGCGAGGACGATGAAGGTTTCGTAGTCATGCGGATCGAGGCCGTAGTGGCGGTAGATCGAGGCGCCCAACTCGCTTTGTGCCGCGATGAAGCGGAACACCCGGCGCCGATCGTGGCGCAGCACGAACTGGACGGCGCTCGAGCAGAGCCCGCAATAACCATCGTAGATCATCACCGGATGGTCGTCGGCGAACCTGGCGACGCTATCGTCCTGCCGATAGCTGTAGGCCTCGGGCCTCACGGCTTCTGCACGAAGCTTTCGAGCACCTTCTTGCGGCCGGCCTTCTCGAACTCGATGGTCAGCTTGTTGCCTTCGATCTGGTCGATCCGGCCATAGCCGAACTTCAGGTGGAAGACGCGCTCGCCGACCGAATATTTGGAGCCGCGGCCATCGTCGACCGAGCGGGCGACGAGGTCGCCGTCGATGGTCACCGGACCGGCCGACTTGCGCGACGAGGCCTGGGCGCGGGCGCGTTGCCAGCCCGGGGTCTCGTAAAGGGAATCGAACGGGTCGCGGTTGTCGAAGCGCCCACCCGCGGTGCGTCCACCATAACCGTAGCCGCCATAGGCGGAGCCGGTGTCCTTCACCTCGACCGCGGCCGCAGGCAACTCGTCGAGGAAGCGGGACGGGATCGCCGATTGCCAGAGCCCGTGGGTCAGCCGGTTCTGCGCCACCGAGACGCGCAGGCGTTTGCGTGCCCGGGTGAGGCCGACATAGGCGAGGCGACGTTCTTCCTCGAGGCCGGCGCGACCGCTCTCATCGAGGGTACGCTGGCTGGGGAACAGCCCTTCTTCCCAGCCGGGAAGAAACACTGTTTCGAACTCCAGCCCCTTGGCGGAGTGAAGCGTCATGATCGACACGGCATCCTCGGCCTCGCCGGTGTCGCGGTCCATCACCAGCGAGACGTGCTCGAGGAAGCCGCCGAGCGATGAGAACTCGCCCATCGAGTTGACCAGTTCCTTGAGGTTCTCCAGGCGGCCTTCGGACTCGGCGGATTTGTCGTTCTGCCACATCTCGGTATAGCCGGATTCGTCGAGCACCTGTTGGGCCAGCGCCACATGCGGCGGGTCCCTGCGGGCCGGCGATGCCAGCTCGTCATCGAGCGAATCCTCGGAGGGCAGGGCGCGGGCACGCTGGTTCCAGTCGTCGAACTGATCCATCAGTTGCCGCAGCGTCGTGCGTTGCTTGGGTTTCAACTCTTCGGTCTGGATCAGCGTCCGCACCGCGGCGGTGAGCGACGAGCCCTGATGGCGGGCCGCATCGTGCAGGATCTGCAGTGTCGAGTCGCCCAATCCCCGCTTCGGGGTATTGACGATGCGCTCGAAGGCAAGGTCGTCGGTTGGGTTGAACACCAGCCGCAGATAGGCCAGCGCGTCGCGGATTTCCTTGCGCTCATAAAAGCGCGGGCCACCGATGACGCGGTAGTTGAGGCCGAGCGTGATGAAGCGCTCTTCGAAGGCGCGCATCTGGTGTGAGGCACGCACCAGGATCGCCATCGAATTCAATGCGTCGCCCTGGCGCTGGAACTGCTCGATCTCCTCGCCGACCTGGCGGGCCTCCTCGTCGGAGTCCCAGACCGAGGTGACCATCACCAGTTCGCCCGGCTCGCCGACATCGGTCTGCAAAGTCTTCCCCAGCCGGCTCTCATTGTTGGCAATGAGGTGCGAAGCTGCCTTGAGGATGTTGGAAGTGGAGCGGTAGTTGCGTTCCAGCCGGATCACCTTGGCGCCCGGAAAATCCTTCTCGAAGCGCAGGATGTTGTCGACCTCGGCGCCGCGCCAGCCATAGATCGACTGGTCGTCGTCGCCGACCACGCAGAGGTTGGCCTCCGGTGCCGGCTTGCCCTGGGCGAGCAGCCGCAGCCACAGGTACTGGGCGACGTTCGAATCCTGGTACTCGTCGACGAGGATGTATTTGAAGCGCCGGTGATACTCGGCCAGCACATCCGGGTTCTCGCGAAACAGCTTGATGCACAGCAGCAGCAGGTCGCCGAAATCGGTGGCGTTCAGCGTCTTCAGCCGATCCTGATACTGCTGGTAGAGATCAGGAATCCGGCCATTGGCGAAGGCCGAGCGGTCGGCCATCGAGACGTCGGCGGGCAGCTGGCCGCGATTCTTCCAGTTGTCCATCATGCCGGCGAACTGTCGGGCCGGCCAGCGCTTCCCGTCGATGTTGGCGGCTTCGAGCAGCTGCTTGATCAGCCGGATCTGGTCGTCGGTATCGAGAATGGTGAAATCGGAACGGAGGCCCACCAGCTCGGCGTGCCGGCGCAGCAGGCGCGCGCCGATCGAGTGGAAGGTGCCGAGCCACGGCATGCCCTCTACACCCGCCCCGACGAGCGCGCCGATGCGCTCCTTCATCTCGCGGGCGGCCTTGTTGGTAAAGGTCACCGACAGGATTTCGGACGGCCAGGCCTTCCTGGAATTGAGAATGTGGGCGATGCGGGTGGTCAGCACCCGGGTCTTGCCGGTGCCGGCGCCGGCGAGCACCAGCAGCGGGCCCTCGGTGGTCAGCACCGCGTCGCGCTGCTCTTCGTTGAGGCCCTTCAGGTAGTCGGGCGCAGCCGCTCCCCGGCCGAACTGGCTGGTGATCGAGCCCGCCTGCGGGCGGTCGAGGCGCTGCGGTTCTGCTGCCATCAGGGAAACGACGAATCCTGTTTCGTTCTCATTGGCGAATATAGGGAGTAGAGGCCCTGATGTATATGCGGCGGCGGCCTGTCACAGATCTGTCACCCGATTGTCATGTGGCCGTTGTGCGGCGTGCCTAAGCCGAAGCCCTCGATTTTCAGGGGCGCCAGCAAATGCAGTTCAAATCCATTCTCCTCGGCCTCACCGCCGGCCTTCTCGCCACCTCGGCCTATGCCGCGCCGGTGTTCAACCGCATCGCCAGCTTTCCGGTGGAGCTGAACAACCCCGAGGCGAAGGCAACCTCGTCGGAAATCATCACTGCTTCGGAAGACGGCATGACGCTGGTCTATTCCGACAGCCCGGCCGGCGGCATCGGCTTCATCGACATCACCGACGCCAAGGCGCCGAAGGCCGGCGGCTTCCTGGCGCTCGACGGCGAACCCACCTCGGTGACCATCGTCGGCAGCAAGGTCTACGCCGCGGTCAATACGTCGGAGAGCAAGGTCAATCCGTCGGGCAAGCTGGTGGTCGTCGACCTCGCCACCAAGGCCATCGAGAGCACCGTCGAGCTTGGTGGCCAGCCGGATTCGATCGCCCACAACGCTGCCGGAACGATCCTTGCCATCGCCATCGAGAATGAGCGTGACGAGGAACTGAACGATGGCGACATCCCGCAGGCACCGGGCGGCTACCTGGTGCTGCTGTCGATCAATGGTGGCGCGCTCGATCCCGAGAGCCTCGCGAAAGTCGAGCTGACCGGCCTTGCCGCCATCGCGCCGGAGGATCCGGAAGTCGAGTATGTCTCCTTCAACGGTCTCGACGAAGTGGCCGTGACGCTGCAGGAGAACAACGAGATCGTCATCGTCGACGGCAAGACCGGCACGGTGAAGTCGCATTTCTCGGCCGGCACCGTCAGCCTGGAGGGTATCGACACCAAGAAGGATGGCGCGCTCAAGTTCACCGGCAAGCTGGATGATGTCCCCCGCGAACCCGACGCGGTGAAGTGGCTCGACGACAACAGGCTGGTCGTCGCCAATGAAGGCGACTGGAAGGGCGGTTCGCGCAGCTTCACCATCTTCAACAAGGACGGCTCTGTCGTTTACGAGAGCGGCCCGTCGATGGAATACGAGGCGGCCCGCCTCGGGCACTATCCCGACGCGCGCAACAAGAAGGGCGTCGAGCCCGAGGGCCTCGAGGCCGCTACGTTTGGCGATGCCTCCTACCTGTTCGTCGCCGAGGAACGCGCCTCGCTGGTCGCCGTCTACAAGGACACGGGCGCCGATCCGGAATACCTGCAGTCACTGCCGTCGGGCATCGGCCCGGAAGGCTCGGTTGCCATCCCCTCGCGTAACCTGTTCGTTACGGCGAACGAGACGGACCTGCGCGCCGACGGCCTCGCCGGCTCGCACGTCATGCTCTACGAGCTGGGCGAAGGCGAAGCGGCCTATCCGCAGCTGATCTCCGACCTCGATGCCGACGGCAAGCCGATCGGCTGGGCCGCCATCTCGGGCGCCGTTGGCGATGCCGACAAGCCCGGTATCCTCTACGCGGTCAGCGACAGCGTGCTCAGCGCCCAGCCGGCGATCTACGAGATCGACGCCACCGCCAAGCCGGCGAAGATCGTCAAGAAGACCGTCATCACCCGCGGTGGCGATGCGGCGCAGAAGCTCGACCTCGAGGGCATCGCGCTCGATGGCGAAGGCGGCTTCTGGGTGGCCTCGGAAGGTCGCAGCGACAAGCTGACCCCGCATGCGCTTTATCGCGTCGATGCCGATGGCAAGATCACCGAGGAAGTGGCGTTCCCCGAGGCGCTGCTGCCGCACGAAATCCGCTTCGGCGCCGAAGGCGTCACCAAGGTCGGCGACACCCTGTGGGTCGCCATCCAGCGCGAGTGGAAGGACGATCCCAAGGGCCAGGTGAAGCTGCTTGGCTACAACACCAAGGAAAAGACCTGGTCGGCGGTCCGCTATCCGCTCGAAGCCACGGCCGAGGGCGCTTGGAACGGTCTCTCCGAGATCACCGCTCACGGCGACTATGTCTATATCGTCGAGCGTGACAACCAGATCGCGCTCAAGGCGGCGCTGAAGAAGCTCTACCGCGTGCCGGTGTCGGCGCTCGTCGGTGCGGAACTCGGCGGCGAGCTGCCGGTGGTGACCAAGCAAGAAGTCCGCGACTTCATCCCCGACCTCGCTTCGAACAACGGCTATGTGGTCGACAAGGTCGAGAGCTTCGCCATCGGTGCCGACGGTACGGGCTACGTGATCACCGACAATGACGGCGTCGCCGATAGCTCGGGCGAAACCTTCTTCTGGTCGGTCGGTACGATCCAGTAAGCGACAGCCTTCATTGCAGGGCTCAGGGCCGGGCCGAAAGGGCCGGCCCTTTTCGTTTGGAGGGAGCCATCTTCGCGCTCAGAACTCCCACCGACCGTCATCCCGACGAAAGTCGGGACCCAGTGCTCAGGCTTATCCCGCGGTACGATCTCTCCGACCTTGCTGTGATGGACCGGTGAAGCTTGCGTTGAACCAAACTTCCGAGCAGTGGGTCCCGGCCTTCGCCGGGATGACGGCCGGTGAGGTGGAGGATCAGGAGGTAGCCGGCTTGGTGCGTCGGCACTTCAACGCCGATGGCTCGTTTCCTGCCCACATCCTGAACGCCGGATGAATCGTACGTGACGTTTTTGCAACAGCAAGATTGAATCCAGATTTTGCCGCTTGGCGGTCAACGTTTTGCTGAGGATCGTCGCCACAATCTGACCCTAAAAGAAGCAGAGGACAAATCTCGGACGGGCTGTGACGAATACGGAAGCCATTTGCTTTCGCACCGAACCATTCGTGTGCTCCCCGCCCTTGTGCCTTGTCAGGCCGAACCCCATAAACGGCGCCTTCTGAGGGGCGCCGGAGTACACCGGCCGGACAAGCGGGACCAGGAAATGGCATCGAACTACGTCGATAAATCGCGTCTTCCCAGCAGGCATGTGACAGAGGGTCCGGAGCGCGCTCCGCACCGCTCGTACCTTTACGCCATGGGCCTGACCAGCGAGCAGATTCACCAGCCGCTGGTCGGCGTGGCGACGGCCTGGAACGAGGCGGCGCCGTGCAATATTTCGCTCGGCCGGCAGGCGCAGTCGGTCAAGAAGGGCGTTGCCGCCAACCACGGCACGCCGCGTGAATTCACCACCATCACCGTCACCGACGGCATCGCCATGGGCCATGCCGGCATGAAGTCGTCGCTGGCGTCGCGCGACGTGATCGCCGACTCGGTCGAGCTGACGATGCGTGGCCACTCCTATGACGCGCTGGTCGCCATGGCCGGTTGCGACAAGTCGCTGCCCGGCATGATGATGGCGATGATCCGCCTCAACGTGCCGTCGATCTTCATCTATGGCGGCTCCATCCTGCCGGGCCGCTTCCGCGGCCGCGACGTGGTGGTGCAGGACCTGTTCGAGGCCGTCGGCCTCCATTCGGTCGGCCAGATGGACGATGAGACCCTCGACGAGCTCGAGCGCGTCGCCTGTCCGTCGGCCGGTTCCTGCGGCGGCCAGTACACGGCCAACACCATGGCCATGGTGGCCGAAGCTATCGGGCTTGCATTGCCGTATAGTTGCGGCGCTCCGGCTCCTTACGAAATTCGCGATGCGCTGTGCGCCAAGGCCGGCGAACAGGTGATGGAACTGCTCAAGGTGCAGCTCCGCCCGCGCGACATCGTCACCCGCAAGGCGTTCGAGAACGCTGCCATGACCGTCGCCGCTACCGGCGGCTCGACCAATGCCGCGCTGCACCTGCCGGCGATGGCGCATGAGGCTGGCATCGACTTCGACCTGTTCGACGTCGGCGAAATCTTCAAGAAGACCCCCTATATCGGCGACCTGAAGCCGGGCGGAAAGTACGTCGCCAAGGACCTGTTCGAGGCCGGCGGCATCCCGCTGGTGATGAAGGCGCTGCTCGAGGGCGGGTACCTGCACGGCGACTGCATGACGGTCACCGGCAAGACCGTCGCCGAGAACCTCGAGAAGGTGAAGTTCAACACCGAGCAGGACGTGATCCGTTCGACCTCGAACCCGATCTCGCCGACCGGTGGTGTGGTGTCGCTGCGCGGCAACCTTGCTCCCGATGGCGCCATCGTGAAGGTCGCCGGGCTCAAGAACCTGCGCTTCGTCGGCCCGGCCCGCGTCTTCGACACCGAAGAGAAGTGCTTCGAAGCGGTTGAGAAGCGGACCTACAAGGAAGGCGACGTGCTCGTCATCCGCTACGAAGGCCCGAAGGGCGGTCCCGGCATGCGCGAGATGCTGTCGACCACGGCGGCGCTTTATGGCCAGGGCATGGGCGACAAGGTTGCGCTCATCACCGACGGTCGCTTCTCCGGCGCCACCCGCGGCTTCTGCATTGGCCATGTCGGCCCGGAAGCAGCGATCGGCGGCCCCATCGCCCATATTCAGGACGGTGACATCATCACCCTCGACGCCACGACCGGCGAGATCTCGGTCAACGTGTCGGAGGAAGAGTTTGCCCGGCGCAAGACGAGCTGGGCCCCCCGCGAGACCGAGTATGGCTCGGGCGCGATCTGGAAGTATGCCCAGCTGGTGGGGCCGGCGCGTTACGGCGCGCTGACCAACCCCGGCGCCAAGGGCGAGAAGGAGCAGTATGCGGACATTTAGGGCAGGAGCCCTTGTTTCCGTTGC
>NZ_DASZAW010000138.1:0-8050 GCF_035944845.1 Devosia sp.
ACACGCCGCGCTTCTGCGGGTTTGCTTCCATCGCCGGTACTTTGTTCCGCTTGGGCTTGGATACCCGAGGCTTGCGGATCAACTGATTAATGGTCGGCATTGCGCTCTTTCCATCGGTCCGAAGTTCGTTGCGAAAGACGATGACAAACCGATAGGGCGCCAATTCCACCCCTAACGGGGCGGCGGCGCCTCTCATTGCAGCGGACCACCCAGCGTTGGCCAGGCGTTCATGCGCACGAAGATTTGTCGTCGTCTCTTGCCTTTGGCGATGTGTTTGAAGTTCCTGGATGCCCGCACAAGGTGGCAGATACCCGCGTGAACTTCACGACCGACCGCTAAGGTTGCGCCTCTATATGGGCAGTGAGTCCCCCCGTCAAGGATTCTTTGCAGCGGAACGTGATGCTCACGCAGCCGGAAATCCGGGGAATTTCCATCCAACGGGGGGATGGGGTCGGGAGGCAGAGCTAATCTGACCCGGACGCATGGTTGACGCCAGATTGCGTCGCGGGTTTTCCTCGACTTTCGGGAATCGCCAGGCGATCCCCTGCCCCGGATTGGCCGGCCTGCCGCAAAGGTGTAACAGTCGGGCGCAACTGAGCCGGAGGGAGCTAATGATGACGCCTGGACGCCTGATCGCCGCCGCCCTGCTCGGCTCCCTCGCCTGCGGCCCGGCGCTCGGACAGAATGTCATCGACGGCTCGGCGGTCGACGAGATCGTGACGATCGCCAAAGGGTATGGCGCGGCAACGCTCGAGAGCCAGGGCGACGGCAACCCGCGGATAGCAGGCAACATCAAGGGCGTGCCGTATTACGTGTTCTTCATGAACTGCACCGACAAGACGGCGTGCGAAGACGTCAACTTCTATGCGGGCTTTGCCAACATCAAGCCGACCATGGATGCGCTCAACGCCTGGAACCGCGACAAGCGCTTCGGCAACGCGTATCTCGACGCCGATCTCGACGCGGCGATCGAGTATGACGTGAACCTCGAGTACGGCGTCACCCGCGAGAACCTCGATGCCGCGTTCGGGGTGTGGTCGGTGCTGCTCGAGCAGTACACCGAGTATGTCGGCTACAAGCCGGCGCCCTAATCACTCTCAGTCGAGGATCATTACCGCAAAGCCGTCATAGCCCTTGGCGCCGACGGTCTGCAGCGCCGTGGCCGAGAGCCGCGGGTTGGCGGCGATCAGTTCGAACGCGCCGCGGCTGCCGAGCACGTTGGGGTCGCGGCTCTGTGCATTGGCGACCTCGCCATCCCGCACCACATTGTCGAGCACGATCACCGTGCCCTGCCGTCCCAGCTTGATGGCCCAATCCAGGTAGACCGTGTTGTTCGGCTTGTCGGCATCGATGAAGACAAAGTCGAATGGCTCCGGTCGTTCGGCCGCCAGCACCGGCAGCGTCTCGGCTGCGGCGCCGACACGCACCTCGATCCGGCCGGCATACCCCGCCCGCGCGATGTTGCGGCGCGCTACCTCGGCGTGGTGCGGATCGTACTCCAGCGTCACGATCGAGCCGCCCGCCGGCAGGGCCTTGGCCATCCAGAGCGTCGAGTAGGCGCCAAGGGTGCCGATCTCGAGGATGCGCTTCGCCCCGCTCATCCGCACCAGGAGGTGCAGGAACTTCCCCTGCGCCGCCGACACATCGATCGGCCGCAACCCGCCCGCCGCGTTGGCCCGCAACGCATCGGCGAGCGCCGCATCCTCATCGACCAACCGGTCGACGATGTAATCGTCCACCCTGCCCCACACTTCAGCGCTCATCAGATATCTCCATATGCCCGATCGGCTTCTACGGCGCGCCGCATGAAGGTTGCATGACAGCACGGGTAGGCAAAAGGAAGGACGGTTGGCGAAGGTGGTTTGATGGCGTGATGAAGTCAGTTGCGCGGACCGGGGCCGGCCGCATGACGACGCTATGAGCAGAAGCGAAATGCCACCTGTCGCAGAAACGCTATTGTTGGCGTCCGACGCCCCCTGGCCTTCGCAAGAGCTGACGTAAGCCGACCCTGCTTAGGGGGCAGTGAGCAAAAAGAAAGGGCCCCGAAGGGCCCTTTCGAACTTGGCGATGGGACTGCCGATTACTCGGCCGGCTCCACCGGGGTCGGGGTCGGCGCCGGGATGGCCGCGGTCTCGGCCTGTCGGCGGCGCTCGTCGAGGATCATGTCGTCGCGACGGGTCGCGATCGCCTTGGCCTTCGAGATGCCGGCGCCGGTGCCGGCCGGGATCAGGCGGCCGACGATGACGTTCTCCTTGAGGCCTTCGAGCAGGTCGGCCTTGCCGGAAACAGCCGCCTCGGTGAGGACGCGGGTGGTTTCCTGGAAGGACGCGGCCGACACGAACGAGCGGGTCTGCAGCGAAGCCTTGGTGATGCCGAGCAGCACCGGGTTGGCAGTCGCCGGCTTCTTGCCGTCGGCAACCAGCTGGTCATTGAGCTCGTCGAAGTCGAGCTTATCGAGCTGCTCGTCCTTGAGCATGCCCGAGTCACCCGGGTTCACGATCTCGACCTTCTGCAGCATCTGGCGAACGATCACCTCGATGTGCTTGTCGTTGATCAGCACGCCCTGCAGCCGGTAGACCTCCTGGATCTCATTGACGAGGTAGCGAGCAAGCTCTTCCACGCCCTTGATGGCCAGGATGTCGTGCGGTGCCGGGTTGCCGTCGAGGATGTACTCACCCTTCTCGATGGTGTCGCCTTCCTGGAGGTGGAACGGCTTGCCCTTCGGGATCAGGTATTCGACGGCCTCGGCGCCCTCTTCGGCCGCCTCGATGATGATCCGGCGCTTGTTCTTGTAGTCACGCCCGAATTTGATCGTGCCGGTGATCTCCGCGATGATCGCGTGATCCTTGGGACGACGCGCCTCGAACAGTTCGGCCACACGCGGCAGACCGCCGGTGATGTCCTTGGTCTTGGCGCTTTCGAGCGGAATACGAGCCAGCACGTCACCCGGCGAGACTTTCTCGCCCGGCTCGACCGCGATGACCGCATCGACCGAGAGCAGATACCGGGCTTCACCGCCGCGATCCAGCTTGACGACAGTATCGCCGCGCTTGATCGTGATCGCCGGCTTCAGCCCGTCGCTGCGCTGGCTGGTCCGCCAATCCGACACGACGCGCTTGGTGAAGCCCGTCGTCTCGTCGGTGGTTTCCGCCACCGAGGCACCGTCGACCAGATCCTCGAAGGCTACTTCGCCGTCGACTTCCGCCAGCACCGGACGCGTGTACGGATCCCATTCGGCGATACGCTGGCCGCGCTTGACCTCGGCACCGTCATCGACGCGGAGCTTGGCGCCGTACGTCACGCGGTGCGTGGCGCGGTCCTTGCCCTCAGGGTCGAGGATTGCGATGGTCACGTTACGGCCCATGGCGACCAGCTGGCCACCCTCGACCTTGGCGACGTTGCGGTTGCGGATCTCGATCTTGCCTTCGGCACCAGCCTCGAGGAAGGACGAGTCGACCACCTGTGCCGTACCACCGATGTGGAACGTGCGCATGGTCAGCTGGGTGCCCGGCTCACCGATCGACTGAGCGGCGATAACGCCGACAGCTTCACCGATGTTGACAGGCGTACCGCGAGCGAGGTCGCGACCGTAGCAGGCGGCGCAGCAGCCCTGGCGGAGATCGCAGGTCAGCGGCGAACGGATGCGCATCGACTGGACCTTGTAGCTCTCGATGAGCTCCACGTCCTTTTCGGTGAGCAGCGTGCCCTTGGGAACGATCATCTCGCCGTTCTCGGGGTTCACCACATCGTCAGCCGTGGTACGGCCGAGAATGCGCTGACCGAGCGAGGCCACGACCTGGCCGGCATCGACGATCGGCTCCATGGTGAGGCCGCGCTCGGTGCCGCAGTCGAGCTCGGTGATGATCGAGTCCTGCGCCACGTCGACGAGACGACGGGTCAGGTAACCCGAGTTCGCGGTCTTCAGCGCGGTGTCCGCGAGGCCCTTACGAGCACCGTGGGTCGAGTTGAAGTACTCGAGAACGTTAAGGCCTTCCTTGAAGTTGGCCGTGATCGGGGTCTCGATGATCGAACCGTCCGGACGCGCCATCAGGCCGCGCATACCGGCAAGCTGCTTCATCTGCGCCGGCGAGCCGCGGGCGCCGGAGTGGCTCATCATGTACACCGAGTTGATCGGCTTCTGACGACCCGTCTCCTTGTCGAACTGAACGGCAGCGATGCCCTTCATCATTTCTTCGGCGACGCGATCGCCGCACTTGGCCCAGGCGTCGACCACCTTGTTGTACTTTTCGCCCTGAGTGATCAGGCCGTCATTGTACTGCTGCTCGAACTCTTCGACCTGCTTACGGGTGGCCTCGACCAGCGTGTACTTCGAGGCCGGGATCACCATGTCGTCCTTGCCGAACGAGATGCCGGCACGGGCAGCGTGCTTGAAGCCAAGATCCATGATGCGGTCACAGAAAATGACCGTCTCCTTCTGACCGCAACCGCGATACACGGTGTCGATCATCTTACTGATCATCTTCTTGGTCATCAGCTGGTTGGCAGTCGCATACGGCACCGCCGGATGCTTCGGCAACAGCTTGCCCAGGATCATGCGGCCCGGAGTGGTCTCGACGATCTCGGTCGTCCGGTTGCCCTCGGCGTCATAGACGTCGACGCGCCCCTTGATCTTGGAGTGCATGGTCACGACGCCGGAAGCCAGCGCGTGCTCGAGCTCGCCCATGTCCGAGAACGCCATGCCCTGCCCCGGCTCGCCCTCGTTCATCAGGGAGAGGTGGTAGAGACCAAGCACGATGTCCTGGCTCGGCACGATGATCGGCTGGCCGTTGGCTGGGTGCAGGATGTTGTTGGTCGACATCATCAGCACGCGGGCTTCGAGCTGCGCCTCAAGCGAGAGCGGCACGTGCACGGCCATCTGGTCGCCGTCGAAGTCGGCGTTGAACGCCGCGCAGACGAGCGGATGCAGCTGGATTGCCTTGCCTTCGATCAGGTGCGGCTCGAACGCCTGGATGCCCAGACGGTGAAGGGTCGGAGCGCGGTTCAACAGAACCGGGTGCTCGCGGATCACTTCATCGAGGATATCCCAGACCTCGGGCTTTTCCTTCTCGACCAGCTTCTTGGCCTGCTTCACCGTCGACGACAGACCCTTGGCCTCGAGACGCGAGTAGATGAAAGGCTTGAACAGCTCGAGCGCCATCTTCTTGGGCAGGCCGCACTGGTGCAGCTTGAGCTCCGGACCCACGGTGATCACCGAACGACCGGAATAGTCCACGCGCTTGCCGAGCAGGTTCTGACGGAACCGGCCCTGCTTGCCCTTCAGCATGTCGCTCAGCGACTTCAGCGGACGCTTGTTCGCACCGGTGATGGTGCGGCCACGGCGGCCGTTGTCGAACAGCGCATCGACCGCTTCCTGAAGCATGCGCTTCTCGTTGCGGATGATGATGTCCGGCGCACGCAGCTCAATGAGGCGCTTCAGGCGGTTGTTGCGGTTGATCACACGACGATAGAGGTCGTTGAGATCGGAGGTGGCGAAGCGGCCGCCGTCCAGCGGGACGAGCGGGCGAAGCTCGGGCGGGATGACCGGAATGACGGTCATGATCATCCACTCGGGCTTGTTGCCCGAGACGATGAACTGCTCGACGATCTTCAGGCGCTTGGCCAGCTTCTTGGGCTTGAGCTCGGTGGTCGCCTCGGCGATCTCGACGCGGAGGTCGGCGGCGATCTTTTCGAGGTCGAGCGAGAGCAGCAGGTCGCGGATGGCCTCAGCGCCGATCTTGGCGGTGAAGCTGTCGGCGCCATACTGATCCTGGGCGTCGAGATACTGCTCCTCGGTGACCAGCTCGTTCACGCCGAACGGAGTCAGGCCGGGATCCAGCACGACGTACTGCTCGAAGTAGAGGATGCGCTCGATATCCTTCAGCGTCATGTCGAGCAGCAGCGCAATACGCGACGGCAGCGACTTGAGGAACCAGATATGGGCAACCGGGGCAGCGAGCTCGATGTGGCCCATGCGCTCGCGACGGACGCGGCTCAGGGTGACTTCGACACCGCACTTCTCGCAGATGACGCCCTTGAACTTCATGCGCTTGTACTTGCCGCACAGGCACTCGTAGTCCTTAACCGGCCCGAAGATGCGCGCGCAGAACAGGCCGTCGCGCTCGGGCTTGAAGGTACGGTAGTTGATGGTCTCGGGCTTTTTGATCTCGCCGTAGGACCAGCTCAGGATCTTTTCCGGGGACGCGATGCTGATCTTCATCTGATCGAACATCTGAACCGGGACCTGCGGGTTGAACGGGTCCATGACGTGGTGATGAGTATTCATCGGTAGACTCCTCTTATCGGAGCTCCCCGGCGGCTCAGGCCGGGAAGCGTCCGAAGTGAATGTGGGGTGAACTCGGCAGCCTTATTCCGCCGCGTTCTGAGGAGGTGCGAGCTGGGTGTCGGCAGGGCCGCCCTGGGGCAGCGCGTCGCCTTCAAACGTATCCAGCTCGACATTGAGGCCGAGAGAGCGGATTTCCTTGACGAGAACGTTGAAGCTCTCGGGGATGCCCGCCTCGAAGGTGTCGTCGCCTCTGACGATCGCCTCGTAGACCTTGGTGCGACCAGCAACGTCGTCCGACTTGATGGTCAGCATTTCCTGCAGCGTGTAGGCGGCGCCGTACGCTTCGAGCGCCCACACCTCCATTTCGCCGAAGCGCTGGCCACCGAACTGCGCCTTGCCGCCCAGCGGCTGCTGGGTAACGAGCGAGTAGGGACCGATCGAGCGGGCGTGGATCTTGTCGTCCACGAGGTGGTGGAGCTTCAGCATATAGATGTAGCCCACAGTCACCCGACGATCGAACTGCTCGCCGGTGCGGCCGTCGAACACGACGGACTGACCGGTGGAGTTCAAGCCTGCCCGCGTCAGAAGATCGACGATGTCGCTCTCCTTGGCGCCGTCGAACACCGGAGTGGCGATCGGCACGCCCTTGGAGAGATGCTCGCCAAGGCGGAGCACGCTGTCGTCGTCAAGCTGGGAGACGTAGTCATCGCCTTCGTAGAGGGCGCTGATCTCCTTCTTGAGCGGCGTCATGTCGCCCTTCTGCTGGTAGGCCTTCATGATCTCGTCGATCTTCTTGCCGAGGCCGCGAGCGGCCCAGCCAAGATGGGTCTCGAGAATCTGGCCCACGTTCATGCGCGACGGCACGCCGAGCGGGTTCAGCACGATGTCGACGTGCGTACCGTCTTCGAGGTACGGCATGTCTTCGATCGGGGTGATCCGCGAAACCACGCCCTTGTTGCCGTGACGGCCGGCCATCTTGTCGCCCGGCTGGATCTTGCGCTTGGTGGCGACGAAGACCTTGACCATCTTCATCACGCCCGGCGGAAGTTCGTCACCGCGCTGCAGCTTGTCGACCTTGTCGATGAAGCGCTGCTCGAGCAGCTTGCGGCTCTCCTCGTACTGAGCGTGGAGGGCCTCCATCTCGGCCATGACCTTGTCGTCCTCGAGGGCGAACTGCCACCACTTGGACCGCGGCTGGGCGTCGAAGGTCGCGTCGTTCAGCTTGGTGCCGTTGACATAGCCCTTGGGGCCAGCGGTCGCGGTCTTGCCGAACAGCATTTCCTTCAAACGCGCATAGACGTTGCGGTCGAGGATCGACTGCTCGTCGTCACGGTCCTTGGCGAGGCGTTCAATTTCCTCGCGCTCGATGGCCATGGCGCGCTCGTCCTTGTCGATGCCGTGGCGGTTGAACACGCGCACTTCAACGACGGTACCAGCATCGCCCGGCGGAACGCGGAGCGAGGTGTCACGAACGTCCGAGGCCTTCTCGCCAAAGATGGCGCGGAGGAGCTTTTCTTCCGGCGTCATCGGGCTTTCGCCCTTCGGGGTGATCTTGCCAACAAGGATGTCGCCGGCAGCGACTTCGGCACCGATGTGGACGATACCGGCTTCGTCGAGGTTCTTCAGCGCTTCTTCCGAAACGTTCGGAATGTCGCGGGTGATTTCCTCGGGACCAAGCTTGGTGTCGCGAGCCATCACTTCGTATTCCTCGATGTGGATCGAGGTGAACACGTCCTGCATGGCGATCTTTTCGCTGAGCAGGATCGA
>NZ_DASZAW010000139.1:0-26760 GCF_035944845.1 Devosia sp.
GGCGTTCAAAACCCGCGCCAACGCCAAAGTCTACGTGTCGGTACTCCCGGCAGCAGAAGCAGCAGAATAACCCGGTGAGGCCTAGCAACCCCTGCCGGAGACCAGCTCCCCGGCAAGGCGACTAGGCAGTCGACCGCGCGACAAGATGAGAAGGGGAGCCGGAATCCGGTTCCCCTTTTGTCTTTTTCGTCGTGAGGGCGGCTGAAAATGAGACTGTATCTGAGCTCCTACCGGATCGGCGACCGCGCCGGTTCACTTCTCACGCTCCTGAGCGGCGGTCAGGAAAAGTTGCAGACTTTTCCGGTTCGACCGCGCGACCGCTCGAACACCAACGGCTGGCACGCCGCCATTATCGAGAACGCGCTCGACAACATTTCCCCTGCAGCGCGCGAGCTCTATCGCCACGAGGCCTATGACCCGGTCTCGGAACTGGGCTCGCTTGGCATCGCCGCCACGCCGCTCGACCTCCGCCAGTTCTTTGGCCATCCGGAGGGCTTACGGGCCCGGCTGAGCCAGTTCGATCTGGTGTGGGTGACCGGCGGCAATGCGTTTGTGCTGCGCCGCGCCATGAAGCAGTCTGGATTCGATGACGTCATTGTCGACATGCTCGACAATGACGAGATCGTCTATGGCGGTTTCTCGGCCGGCGCCGTGGTGGCGGCGCCCAGCCTCGAGGGCATTCACCTGATGGATGATCCCGACGAGGCGCCCCAGGGCTACGACCGCGAGACCATCTGGGATGGCCTCGGGCTGATCGACCACGCCATCGTCCCGCATTATCGCTCGCCGCACTCCGAAAGCCCGGCAGCAGAACGCGCCGTTCGGCACCTCTGCAGCCGCGGCCTGCGCTATCGCGCGCTCCGCGATGGCGAAGTGATCGTCTGGACCGAAAACCGGCTGGCCTCGGTCGAGCCGACGCGGAGGATTGCCTGATGGCGACGCTCGACGACGACGACGATTTCGTGCCCCGGCGGCGGACCCAGCTGATGGGCCCAGCCGCGCAGGCGAAAGCGCTCGCCGAGGCGACCGCTAGACTGGCGGCCCGCCGGCAGCGCGATGCGCTGCCGCACCGCATCGAGACGCCGCGCCTGGTGCTGCGGGCTCCGATCCGCGGCGATGTCCCCGAGCTGGTGAAGCTCGCCGACAACAAGGCGATCGCCGACAGGCTGACGCGCCTGCCGCACCCCTATACCCGCGCCGACGGCATCGGCTTCGTCGAGATCATCGCGCAGCGGCCCGACGAGCGGCCCTATGCGATCACGCTCGACGACCAGTTCATCGGTGTGGTCGGCTTCCACCTCGTCGTGGGAGAGTTGCCCGAGATCGGCTACTGGCTGGGTGAACCCTATTGGGGTCGCGGTATCATGAGCGAAGCGGTGAAGGGCCTGACCGAGGCCGCCTTCGCCACGCACCTGTTCCCGCGCATCAAGGGACGGGCCCTTGCCAGCAATGCCGGCTCGCTCAACGTGATGCAGAAGGCCGGCTTCGTCCGCGTCGGTGAAGGCCCCGACCCTGCTGGCCGGGACCGGCCGACGGTCTATCTCGAGCTGGAGCAGCCGAAATGGAGCTGAGCACCGCACGCCTGCTGCTGCGGCCGATGCGCGACGATGACGCCGACGCGATTGTCGACGCACTCAGCGACTTCGAGGTTACCCGCTACCTGACCGTGGTGCCCTTCCCCTATACCACGGCGGATGCCCGCGAGTGGATCGGTATGCAGCAGCCGGCGGTTCCCGGCGCGGCGCACTTTGCCATCGAACTGCCTGGGTCGGGCATGGTCGGCGTCGTGGGGATCGACGATAAACTGGGCTACTGGCTGAACCGCCGCTACCATGGCCGCGGCATCATGACCGAGGCGAGCACGGCCGTGCTCGACTGGCACTTTTCGGCCCGTCCCGACGATGTGGTGCAGTCTGGCGCCCATGTCGGCAATGCTGCCTCGCTCCGCGTCCAGAACAAGCTCGGCTTCATCGATACTGGCCTCCGCGACATGCGTTTTGTACGCTCGCAGGGCCGTGAGACCGAGCACGTCAACACCAGCCTCATTCGCGCCGACTACGAAGCGGCGCGTCGGCGGCTGAGGAGCAACTGATGGACGTAACCCTTCGCACGCCGCGCCTCACGCTCCGCCAGCCGGTGCTCGCCGATGCCTCGCGCATCGCGCGCTTCCTCGATAATTTCGCTGTGGCCGGCAACCTCAGCCGCGTGCCCTATCCCTATCGGCTGGCCGATGCCAAGGCGTGGCTGCGAACCTGGCGGCCCGATACGCCGGCCGGGGAAACCGGCTTCATGATCGACCTCGATGGCGAAGGGGTGATCGGCAATGTCGGCTTTCACCGCGACATCGAAGGCACGGTGATCGGCTACTGGCTGGCCCAGCCGTTCTGGAACCGCGGGCTGATGAGCGAAGCGGTGCGCGCCAGCCTCGACTGGTATTTCGAGACCACCGCAGCCCCCTCCCTCGCTTCCGGGGTGTTCCACTTCAACAAGGCCTCGCTGGCCATCCAGAAGAAGGCCGGATTCGTCGAGATCGGTACCTCGTCGCGCCTTTGCCTTGCGCGCGGAGAGGAGGTGCGCCATATCGACACCCAACTGACACATGCCGCCTGGCTGGCCCACCGACAGGCCAGCCGAGAAAGTACCAGATGAAATTCCTCGACCAAGCCAAGGTCTTCGTGCGCTCCGGCAATGGCGGTGCCGGCGCGGTGTCGTTCCTGCGCGAAAAATTCGTCGAGTTCGGCGGGCCCAATGGCGGCAATGGCGGGCGTGGCGGCGATGTCATCATCCGCTGCGTCGATGGCCTCAACACGCTGATCGACTACCGCTTCCAGCAGCATTTCAAAGCGGCCACCGGCACCCATGGCATGGGCAAGGATCGCCACGGCGCCAAAGGTGACGACGTGATCCTCAAGGTGCCGGTCGGCACCCAGGTATTCGAGGAAGATGGCGCGACGCTGATCGCCGACTTCACCGAGGTCGGCCAGGAGCTGACCCTGCTCGAGGGCGGCAATGGCGGCTTCGGCAACGCCCATTTCAAGACCTCGGCCAACCAGGCGCCGCGCCGCGCCAACCCCGGCCTGGTCGGGACCGAGAAATGGATCTGGCTGCGGCTGAAGCTGATCGCCGATGCCGGCCTCGTCGGGCTGCCCAATGCCGGCAAATCCACCTTCCTCGCCGCGGTCTCGGCCGCAAAGCCCAAGATCGCCGACTACCCGTTCACCACGCTTCACCCCAATCTGGGCGTCGTCACCATCGGCGAGCGCGACCTGGTGCTGGCCGATATCCCGGGCCTGATCGAAGGCGCGCACGAGGGCCAGGGGCTGGGGGACCGCTTCCTCGGTCATGTCGAGCGCTGCGCCATCCTGGTGCATCTGATCGATGGCACCCAGGAGGATGTGAAGACCGCCTACAAGACCATTCGCGGCGAACTCGCCGCCTATGCCGAAGAGCTGGCGGAAAAGCCGGAGATCGTCGTCCTCAACAAGATCGATGCGATCGATCCCGACGAGGTGAAGGAAAAGGTGAAGCTGCTGAAGCGCGCCAGCAAGGCCGAAGTCTTCACCTGTTCGGGTGTCACCGGCGAAGGCGTCGACAAGGTGCTCTATCGCATCGTCGCGCAGATGGATGCCGACAAGGCCGAGCGCGAAGAACTCGAGCGCCGCAAAGCCGAGCCCACCTGGGTGCCGTGATGAACCTCGCATTCTACAGCGCTTGGCTACCCCTCACCCTAACCCTCTCCCCAAAGGGGAGAGGGGACGCACTTTGCACCGGCCGTGCCCCCGTCGCCCCCTCGCCCCTTCTAGGGGGCGCAATAATAGCGCCCCCGGGGGGAGAGGGCTGGGGTGAGGGGCTCCCCACGACGGGCACGTCCAGATGACCAATGCCCTCGCGCCCTACCGGCGCATCACCATCAAGATCGGCTCGGCGCTCCTGGTCGACGGCGCGACCGGCAAGCTCCGTGCCGCCTGGCTCGCCTCGCTCGCTGCCGACCTCGCCGCGCTCAAGACCCAGGGCGTATCGCTGGTGATCGTCTCTTCGGGCGCCATCGCGCTTGGACGGCGGCTGCTCAACCTCGACGCGCGCAACCTGCCGCTCGAGCAGAGCCAGGCCGCCGCCAGCGCCGGCCAGATCGCCCTCAGCCAGGCCTGGGCCGCGGCCCTCGCCGAACATCAGATCGTCACCGGGCAGATTCTCCTCACCCCCAACATCACCGAGGAGCGGCGCTACTTCCTCAACGCCCGCACCACCATTTCGACGCTGCTGGGTCTGGGCGCCATTCCGATCATCAACGAGAACGATTCCGTCGCTACGGCCGAGATCCGCTATGGTGACAATGATCGCCTCTCGGCCCGCGTCGCCACCATGATCGAGGCCGACTGCCTGATCCTGCTCTCCGATGTCGACGGGCTCTATACCGCGCCGCCGAGCAAGGATCCGAACGCCGAGCACCTGCCCTTCGTCGCGGCCATCACCCCCGAGATCGACGCCATGGCGGGCGGCGCCGCCAGCCATCTCTCTCGCGGCGGTATGACCACCAAGGTCGAGGCCGGCAAGATCGCCACCCAGGCCGGCACCGCGATGATCATCGCCAAGGGCACTGAAGATCACCCGCTGCGCGCCCTGACCGACGGCGTGCGGCACACCCTGTTCGCGCCGGCAGAGTCTCGGGCTCAGGCGCGCAAGCGCTGGATCATGGGGCATCTCGAGCTGCTCGGCGCCATCCATGTCGATGCCGGCGCCGCCCGCGCCCTGCTTGACGGCAAGAGCCTGTTGCCGATCGGCGTCACCCGCGTCACCGGCGAGTTCGGTCGCGGCGACGCCGTTGCCATCCTGGGTCCCGATGGGCGCGAGATCGCCCGCGGCCTTGCCGGTATGGGCCGGGAGGAGGCCGACCTGGTAAAGGGCAAGAACTCCCGCGTCGTCTCCGACCTGCTCGGCATCGGCACGCGGTCGGAACTCATCCATCGTGACAACATGGTGGTGCTGATGGGCCTGGAGGCCAAAGTCTGATGAGTGCACTAGCAGCTGTCGCGAGCGACCTCTCCACCGTCATGCTCGAACTAGGCCGCCGGGCGCGTGCCGCCGCCGCCGTGCTCGCCTTCGCCAGCCCCGAAAGCAAGCTTAAGGCACTGCACGCCGCCGCCGACGCCATCGACGATCGTCGCGACGATATCCTGTCGGCCAATGCGCTCGATATGCGCGCCGCCGAGAGCAAGGGGATTTCCAAGGCCTTCCTCGACCGGCTGCAGCTCAACGACAAGCGCATCGACCTGATGATCGAGGGGCTGCGCACCATTGCCGAGCTTCCCGATCCGGTCGGCCGCGTGCTGGCGGAATGGACGCGACCGAATGGCATGACCATCCGCCGCGTCTCGACCCCGCTCGGCGTCATCGGCGTCATCTTCGAGAGCCGCCCCAATGTCACTGCCGATGCCGGCGCGCTGACGCTGAAGGCCGGCAATGCGGTGATCCTGCGCGGCGGTTCGGACAGCGTCAACTCGTCGCGCGCCATCCACGCCTGCCTCGTCACGGGGCTCAAGGCCGCGGGCCTGCCCGCCGACGCGATCCAGATCGTCCCCACGACCGATCGCGCCGCGGTTGGCGACATGCTGGCGGGGCTCGGCGGCGCCATCGACGTCATCGTGCCGCGGGGTGGCAAGACCCTGGTCGCCCGCGTCCAGGCCGAAGCGCGCGTCCCGGTCTTCGCCCACCTCGAAGGCATCTGCCACACCTATATCGACAAGAGCGCCGAGCTGCAGATGGCAGTGGACGTGACGCTCAACGCCAAGATGCGCCGCACCGGCATCTGCGGCGCCACCGAGACGCTGCTGGTGCATCGCGACATGGTCGCGACGCACCTCAAACCGGTGATCGCGGCGCTGGTTGCCAAGGGCTGCGAGATTCGCGGCGACGCAACGGTGCTGTCGCTGATCCCCGAGGCGGTCGCCGCGACCGAACAGGACTGGCACACCGAATATGAGGACGCCATCCTTTCGGTGAAGGTGGTGGCCGATGTCGGCGAGGCCATTGCCCATATCGGCAAATACTCTTCGCATCACACCGAGGCGATCATCACCGAGGATGCTACGAGCGTCGCCCGCTGGTTCAGCGAGATCGACAGCGCCATCCTGCTCCACAACGCCTCGACCCAGTTCGCCGACGGCGGCGAGTTCGGCTTCGGCGGCGAGATCGGCATCGCCACGGGGAAATTCCATGCCCGCGGGCCCGTGGGCGTCGAGCAGCTGACGAGCTTCAAATACCTCGTCGAAGGCACGGGGCAGACCCGGCCGTGACCGATAGAGACGGCCCCCTCCCATCCTCCCCCATAAAGGGGGAAGTGCCGCATCCAGTGCTTGGCACGATCGAGCCGCAGTCTCGACTCTTCACGTCCCGCTTTATGGGGGAGGCCGGGAGGGGGCCGTCTCTGTCAGTCGGTACACGCACGTGACCCTTCCCCCCGACATCACGGCCCTCCCTCCCTTCGGCTCGGGCCTGCGCATTGGGCTCTTCGGCGGCAGCTTCAACCCGATCCACGAGGGCCACCGGCTGGTGGCCGAGCAGTGCCTCAAGCGCCTCGACCTCGATGCGGTGTGGCTGCTGGTCTCCCCCGGCAACCCGCTGAAGGATCATTCCGAACTCGCCCCGCTCGAGACCCGCGTTCGCGCCGCCCGCGAGCTCACCGCCAATCCCAGGATCCATGCCACCGGCGTCGAGGCGGTGCATCGCTTCCACTTTACCGTCGATACGCTCGAGTGGCTGGTCGCTGCCTGCCCCGATACCCACTTCGTCTGGATCATGGGGGCGGACAATCTCAGCCAGTTCGACCGCTGGGAGCGCTGGCAGGATATCGCCGCCTTGCTGCCGATCGCCGTCTACGCCCGCCCCGGCTCGACCTTTCGCGCCACGGTGAGCAAGGCCGCCATCGCCCTGAAGAAGTATCGCCTGCCCGAGGCGGCTGCCGAAGCGCTGGCGAGCAGCAAACCGCCGGCCTGGGTTTACCTGCACGGCATCACTTCGCCGCAGTCTTCGAGCGCCATCCGGGCTCGCGGCAAAGCTTCGGCCGAATGATTACCTGCCGCCGCCTTGCAGAACGGCAGACGAAGCGTCATATTGAAGGAGTAGTGGTTATTCGCCACTCAGGATGGGACAGGATTGATAGCTACGCTTCCGCTAGCCTTTCGACCCAACAACCAAGGACAGCTGAAACACGCATGAACCGTGCTCGTGTTGCATGGGCTGAGGCCGTTTGATGGCATCGCCCAAAAAGAAGACCGAAACCGCGCCGGCCGCAGAAGCGCCGGAACCCCACATGATCGATCTGGTGCTGCAGAGCCTTGACGACGCCAAGGCCGAACAGACCGTTGCCATCGACATCACCGGCAAGTCGTCGCTCACCGACCATATGGTGGTGACCTCCGGCCGGTCCAACCGTCACGTCAGCGCTGTCGCCGACCAACTGGTCAAGGTGCTGCGTGAGCATGGCTTCGGCAAGCCGCGGATCGAAGGACTGCCGCACGCCGATTGGGTGCTGGTCGATGCCGGTGACGTCATCGTTCACATCTTCCGGCCCGAAGTGCGCGAGTTCTACAACATCGAGAAGATGTGGGCGGCCGATTTCGCTGCCGACGGTCGCTGACATCCATGTCGCCCGTGATCGAACCGGAAAAGTCTGCAACTTTTCCCGATCACGCTGGCATTTAGCGGCCGTCTGCCTTGCGAATTGCCATCGCCGCCATCGGCCGGATGAAGCAGGGCCCCGAGCGTGAACTGGTCGCGCGCTATCTCGACCGCGCCAAGGCGACGGGCAAGCCGCTGGCGCTGACCGGCTTCGATGTGCTCGAATTCGCCGAGTCCCGCGCCACGACCAGCGATGGCCGCAAGGCCGACGAGGCGTCGACGCTCCGCTCCGCCCTTCCCGAAGGTATTCGCATTGCCCTCGACGAGCATGGCAAGACCATGCCATCGGCCGCCTTTGCCAACCAGCTCGCCCGCTGGCGCGACGATGGCCGGCCCGCTGTCAGCTTCATCATCGGCGGCGCCGACGGGCTTGACCCGGCTTTCGTGCGCGAAGCCGACCTGACCATCAGCTTCTCTCCCCTCACCTGGCCGCACCAGCTGGTCCGCATCATGCTGGCCGAGCAATTGTACCGGACCACGACGATCCTTTCGGGGCATCCGTACCATCGGGAGTGAGATGCCACGTTGGGGCTGGTCTAGTCGGCAGTCGGCAGTCGGCAGTCGAAGCAGACCTCCCTTCGCGTCCCACCGCCTACTGCCTACTGCCTACTGCCTACTGCCTACTGCCGAATACGCTCCCCCCGCCATCCAAAAGACAAACCCCCGGACTATCGGGCTCTGCGCTATGGTCGCGTGATCATGATTCGGGTGAACCAGGAAGTTTGATGCCGGCAACGGGCTGGTCGAGACGTGCAATCGCCGCGGGCGCCGCTCTGGCGCTGGCGCTTGCTACCGCCGCGCTCGCTCAGCAAGCGACGCCGGAAGCTCCCGCTCCATCGGATGTTACCGGGCCGGATGCTACGGCGCCGGCAGCCGCTCCTGCCGATACCGCCACCACGCCTGCCGATGCCGCGCCTCCCGCGGCCGCCGCCCCCGCAACCGACCTCAACCTCCGCCCCGCCGTCGACGCCGCGGCGCCCACCATGGCGACATCAGGTGGGCCAGCCGATACCGAGATGGCCGCCCAGCAGCAGGCCCTCGACGAGATCGAAGCCTCGATCTCCGTCACCAAGGAACGCGCCGACGCGCTGAAGAAAGAAATCGCCGACATGCAGGGCGATCGCACCAAGCAGAATGCTGCGCTGATCGCCGCAGCCGAGCGGGTGAAGCGCGCCGAAGCCGATATCGTGGCGCTCGAGGACAAGCTCGGCGACCTGATCGTAGAGGAACTCGAAGTGCGCGGCCGGCTCGATGGCGCCGACGAGAACATCTCCAACGTGCTCGCAGCGCTGGAGCGGATTTCGCGCAACCCGCCGCCGGCCCTGATCGTCAACCCCTCCGACGCGCTCGGCTCCGCCCGCTCCGCTATCCTCCTCTCGGCCATCATGCCCGAATTGCAGAAGAAGGCCGACACCGTGATGGCCGACCTCACCGAACTCGGCAAGATCAAGGCCGATGCGCTGGAGCAGCAGGGTAAGCTCGAGGCGAACCTGCAGATCCTCGAAGAGGAGCAGTTGCGCATCGGCACGCTGATCGCGGCGCGCAAGGAGAACGAGAACCGCGCCACTACCGCGCTTGCGGCCGAAGAGGCGGAGGCCCAGGCACTTGCAGATAAGGCCACCTCGCTGAAGCAACTGATCGACGACCTGCAGAAGCGCGCTGCCGCCGTCGCCACCGCCGCCGAGGCCACCGCCACGGCAAACGCCGGCGGCGCCACGCCGACGCTCGACAAGGACACCGTCCGCCTCGCCCTCGCCAATACCGACCGCACCGAACCGGCCGTGCCCTTTGCCCAGGCCAAGGGCTTCCTCGCCATGCCTTCGAGCGGCGTCACGGTGATCGACTATGGCGCCGGCGATGGTTTCGGCGGCATCTCGCGCGGCCTCTCGGTCGTCACCCGCGCCGACGCCCAGGTGGTCTCACCCGCTGATGGCTGGGTGATGTTTCAGGGCGACTACCTCAATTATGGCCAAATCGTCATCCTCAATGCCGGTCAGGATTACACCATCCTGCTGGCCGGGCTGGCCAAGGTCGATGTGCAGATCGGCCAGTTCGTGATGATGGGAGAACCCGTCGGCACCATGGGATCACAGACAATTGGCCGTACCGTTGCGACCAGTGCTGGTGTCTCCCGACCGACCCTCTATATTGAAATGCGAAAGAACAACGAGCCCGTCGACCCCACGGGATGGTGGTCAGTGGCTCCTGTTCCAACCCAGAGTGGATAGAATTTGATGCGCTTGACGCCCCTCCGCATAGTCGCTTCGATGGCTGCCGTGTTCACGCTCGGCCTCGCCTGTGCACCGCTGATTGCGCAGGACCAGACGCCGGCTGCCGATGCCACCGCTCCCGCCAGCGCGCCGCGCAGTGCCGACGAGGTCTATTCCGATCTCGACCTGTTCGGTGAAGTGTTCGACCGCATCCGCGCCGAGTACGTCGAAGCTCCCGATGAGCGCAAACTCATCCACGCCGCGCTGCAGGGCATGCTGACCTCGCTCGACCCGCATTCGGGCTATATGGAGCCGGTCGAGTATTCCGACGTGCAGGAAGACACCTCCGGCCAGTTCGGCGGCCTCGGCATCGAAGTGCAGATGGAAGACGGGGTGATCAAGGTCGTCTCGCCCATCGACGATACCCCGGCAGCCAAAGCCGGTATCCTCGCCAACGATTTCATCGTCGAACTCGACGGCACCCAGGTGCAGGGCCTGACGCTCGACCAGGCGGTCGAGAAGATGCGCGGCCAGGTCGGCACCAAGATCACCGTCACCGTCGTGCGCGAAGGCGTCACCGAACCGTTGAAGTTCGAGCTGACCCGCGATGTCATCGCCACCCGTGCCGCCCGCATGACCATGGAAGGCGATGTCGGCGTCATCCGTCTCGCCCGCTTCTCCGAGCAGGCCTTTGTCGGCGTGCAGAAGGCCATCGACGACATCTACAAGGCCGCTGACGGCAAGGCGCCCAAGGGCATCATCCTCGACCTGCGCAACAACCCCGGCGGCCTCGTCGACCAGGCGGTGTTCGTTTCCGACGCCTTCCTCAAGCAGGGCGCCGTGGTGCTGACCCGCGGGCGCATCGAGCAGGAAAGCGCCCGCTACGACGCCAAGCCCGATGCGCTGGACCAGAAGCTTGCTGACGTGCCGATGGTGGTGCTGATCAATGGCGGCTCCGCCTCTGCCGCAGAGATCGTCGCCGGCGCGCTGCAGGATCATAAGCGCGCCACGGTCGTCGGCACCCGCTCGTTCGGCAAGGGCTCGGTGCAGTCGATCATCCCGCTCGGCGCCGATGGCGCCATGCGGCTGACCACGGCGCGGTACTACACCCCGAACAACCGCTCGATCCAGGCCTCCGGCATCCAGCCCGACATCCTCATCACCCAGGACGTGCCCGAGGAGTTCAAGGGCCGCGACGAAATCATCGGCGAAGCGGCGCTTCCCGGCGAGATCGGTGGCGGCACCGAGGAAAAGGCCACAGTCGGCTCGTCCGTCTATGTCCCGGCCGAGAAGGAAAAGGACAATCAGCTGCAATACGCCATCAAGCTGATAGACGGCCTCGAGACCAACGAAGCCTTCCCGCCCAAGGCGGCCGGTTAACGAGATCTCAAGCGGCAGGGTTAACGCTTCCTTACCCTTTGCCCGTCACACAATGAGCCTGATGCGGGGTGGCGATTCGCCGCCCCGTTTGATTCCCGGAGCGTGGCCAGGTTCGGCCGCGCCGCCCCGCCCCCTGGGATGAAGGCCAGACGATGACCGAGCTCAGCGCGCCCCTCGTTCGCCGCAAAGCCAGGCAGGCCAAGACCGCCAAGGCGGCCGCCGGCAGTGCCTCCCCCCGCCACATCCCGGTCACCCGCATCGCCCTGGGGCTCGTCGCGCTGATTGCCGTCGGCGTCACCGCCCGCATCATGCTGGTCGACGACCCCGATGGCGGCCGCCCCAGCGCCACCGTCGATATTGCGGGCGCCAACCCAGCCAACAGCGTCGCCGGCGCCGTGGCGGCGCCCGGCGAAGTGACCATCACTGCCGACCCGGAAATGTTTCCGGTTGCATCGGCCGACACAGTTTCGGAGCCGGCCGATACGCTGGTGATCGATCCGGCGGCGAACGATCCCGAAATGCTCGAGGAAACCGAGTTCGGCGCCATCCCGCGCATTTCCGGCACCGGCCTCCGGCCGTTCGACGTCTACTCCCGCCCTTCCGACACGCCGGCCACGTCCGGCGGCAAACCGTTGATTGCCATTATCGTCTCCGGCCTGGGGCTCAACACCGAAGGTACGCTCGATGCCATCAGCAAGCTGCCCGAGGAGGTGACGCTCGCCTTCGCCCCCTACGGCAAGACGCTCGATCGCACCGTCGGCGCCGCCCGCGCCGAGGGGCACGAGCTGTTCCTCGAAGTGCCGCTCGAGCCGTTCGACTATCCCGAGAACGACCCCGGCCCGGACACCCTGCTCACCGGCCAGGCGCCACGCGACAATCTTTCGAAGCTGTTCAAGGTGATGAGCAGCTTCCCCGGCTATGTCGGGCTGATCAACAATATGGGCGCCCGCTTCACGGCGTCGGGTGCCGATTTCGGCCCGATGATGGAGGAACTCGGGGCGCGCGGTCTCGGTTATCTCGATGATGGCTCGTCCAACCGCTCGCTCGCCCCTCAGCTCGCTCGCGCCAACCGTGTCCCCTTTGGTCGGGTGAACGCAGTGGTCGACGCCAACCCGGCGCGCGGACCGATCCTCGCCGCCCTCGCCGACCTTGAACGACAAGCCCGCGACAAGGGCTATGCCATCGGCATCGTCTCTGCCTTGCCGGTCTCGATCGAAGCGGTTACCGAGTGGGCGAGGGCCCTCCGCGAGCGCGGCATCGAGATCGTGCCGGCCAGTGCCCTGATGGCGGGAGAACCAAACTGATGCCCAAACGCGAAGAGATGCCCTACCGCGATTGCGTCGGCATCGCCGTGTTCAACGCCCAAGGCCTGGTGTTCGTCGGTCGCCGCATGCCCGATGGTTCGGCCGACCGCACCGAGGTCGACGCGCCCTGGCAGATGCCACAGGGCGGCATCGACAAAGGCGAAGCCCCGATCGAAGCGGCGTGGCGCGAGCTGTTCGAGGAGACCTCCATCCGCACCGCCGAACTCGTCGCCGAAGCGCCGGAATGGATCTACTACGACCTTCCGGACGAAGCGCTCGGCATTGCACTCAAGGGCAAGTATCGCGGCCAGCGCCAGCGCTGGTTCGCCTTCCGCTTCACCGGCAATGACAGCGAGATCAATGTCAGCGCCCCGGGCGGCGGCGCGCACCCCGCCGAGTTCGATAAATGGCGCTGGGAAAAACTCGAGACGCTGCCCGACCTGATCGTCCCGTTCAAACGGGATGCGTATTTGCAGGTGGTGGAGGCGTTCAGGGACGTACCGGCGGGCGGGCGGGGGTAGAGCGGGGTCCCTAACTGAAGCGGATGGCCTCCTCCCGGCCTCCCCCATAAAGGGGGAGGTGCAGAGTCGAGGCCCTGTCCTCGATCGTGCCAAACAGACCGACAGGCACCTCCCCTTTATGGGGGAGGATGGGAGGGGGCCGCCTCTTTCAGCAGGCGCCCTTGCCACAAACCCCGTTCCGCGCCATCTGTTGCCCATGAAAACCATCGGCCTCATCGGCGGCATGAGCTGGGAATCCACCGCTCACTACTACGCCATCCTCAACCGCGAGACGGCGGCCCGGCGGGGCGGCCTGCACTCCGCCCCGGTCATCGTCCATTCGGTGGATTTCGCGCCCATCGAGGCAATGCAACGCGCCGGTAACTGGGACGGCGCCGGAGCGGTCCTCGCGGGCGTTGCCAGCTCGCTCGAAGCCCAGGGGGCCGGCGTCATCGGCCTCGCCACCAACACCATGCATATCTGCGCGCCTCAGATCGTCGCGGCGCTGACGGTGCCCTTCGTCCACATCGCGGCGCCCACTGCCGATGCGCTGCTGGCCGACGGGATCGGCAAGGTCGGGCTGCTCGGCACTCGCTTCACCATGGAGAAGCGCTTCTACATCGAGGGCCTCGAACAGCGCGGCCTCGAAGTGCTGGTGCCCGATGTCGGCATCACCAACCTCAACGGCATCATCTACGAGGAACTCTGCCTCGGCATCGTCAGGGACGAGTCGCGCCGCACCTATGTCGACGCCATCACGCGGCTGCAGGCCCGCGGCGCCGAAGCGGTGATCCTCGGCTGCACCGAGATCTGCATGCTGATCGACGACAGCGTCAGCCCGCTGCCGACCTATGACACCACGGACCTGCATGCACGGGCGCTGGTGGCGGCGGCTTTGGCTTGAAGGGCTGACTGATAGAGACGGCCCCCTCCCGACCTCCCCCATAAAGGGGGAGGTGAAGAGGCGGGGCTCTGTCTTCGATCATGCCGAGTGAACCGGCGGGCACCTCCCCCTTCATGGGGGAGGATGGGAGGGGGTCGTCTGCTTCAGTCGGTCCAGGCGCGCCCCTAAGCCGCGCGCCGCATCCCGGTGGCCTGCTCCACCACCTGGAACACCTCGACGATCCGATCGAGTTCGGTCGCCTGCGCTTCGGTCTGCTCGATCGCCGCGTTGGTTTCCTCGACCAGCGCCGCGTTGTGCTGGGTCATCTCGTCCATCTGCCGCACCGCGGTGTTGACCTCTTCGATTGCCGAGGCCTGCTCCTGGCTGTCGCGGGCAATCTTCTGCATCAGCTGGTTCGACGAGCGCGCGGCGGCGAGGATCGCCTCGAGCTTCTCGGCTGCTTCCGCCACGAGGCGCGAACCGGCCTTCACCTCCCCGCCGGACTGCTCGATCAGCGCCTTCACTTCGCTCGAGGCACCAGCCGCCGACTGCGCCAGGCGCCGTACTTCCACTGCCACAACGGCGAAGCCCTTGCCGGCATCGCCGGCGCGCGCCGCTTCCACCGAGGCATTGAGCGCCAAGAGGTTGGTTTGGAAGGCGATGTCGTCGATCATCCCGATAATGTTGGAGATCTTGCCCGATGAGGTGGTGATCCGCTCCATCGCCGCATTGGCCTCTTGCATCACGCCGCCGCCCTGCTCGGCCGCCAGCGTCACCTGGCCCGAGGCTTCGCTTGCCTGTTGGGCATTCTGGGCATTGGCGGTGACGGTGGAGGCAAGCTGCTCCATCGCCGCCGACGTCTCTTCGATGGTAGCCGCCTGCTTGGTGGTGCGTTCGCTCAGGTCGTTCGCACCCGACAGGATCTCTCCGGTCGCCGTCTTCAGCGAGCGCGACGTGCCCTTCAACTGCCCAACGATCTCGGTCAGCCGTTCGGCCACCGCATTGGTATCGTCCTTCAGTCGCGCGAAGGCGCCGCCATACTGGCCATGCACTCGCTGCGTCAGGTCGGTCTGGGCCAGCGCCGACAGCACTTCGCCGGTCTCGCTCAGCCCGCGGTCGACCGTCTCGACCAGGGCGTTGACGCTGCCGGCGAGGGCATTGAGTTCGGCATCGGGGAACTCGGCGGCGACGCGCCTGGAGAAATCGCCGTCGATCGCCGCGTCGACCACGCCACCGAAGGCCTGCTGCAGCTCGGCCATCATCTTCACCCGCGCTTCCTGGTCGCGGATGATGCGCACGGCTTCGGCCTCGGTCATTTCGGCGACCTTCTTGCCGTTCTCGCGGAACACTTCAACGGCGCGCGCCAGCGTACCCACCTCGTCAACGCGCTCGGTGCCCGGCACGGTGACCGAGTAATCGCCTTCCGCCATCACCTTGACGGTGCGGCCCATCGCGCCGAGCGGCCCGCCGACCAGTTGCCGGATCAGTCCGAACAGGATGGCACAGGCGGCGAGCACGCAGATCGCTGACAGGAGGATAATCGTGGTGCGGCCTTCGTTCACCGCCGCCTGCAGCGTCGCCAGCGGCACGCTCGTTACCACCACCCAGCGGTCCTCCGTGCCGCCGACGCTGAACGGCGCCGCCGTCTGGCGCATCTCGGCGTTGTCGGCTTCCTTGGCGGTGTTGTCGGCCAGTGCCGCCGTGACGATGCCATGCATCGGGTCGGCCGCCTCCAGTGTCTTGCCGATCATCGTGGGATCGGGGTGCGCAACCACGATGCCCTTGGCCGAGATCACCGCGACATTGCCGGTACCGAACGGCTTCAACTCCGCCATCCGGGTGTTGATGTCGCTGAGCGACAGGTCGACGCCGCCGGTGCCGAGGTAAGTCGCGCCATCGGTGATCGGCGCACCGAACGACATGATCAGCATGTCCTTGCCGGCTACCGTATAGTTGTAGGGCTCGATCGCCACGGCGCGCCCCAGCGCCTTGGGCTGCAGGTAATAGTCGCCGGCGCCCGGCTGGTCGTAGCCGGTCAGCGCCTCCAGCACCACCGAACCCGAACCGCGGTTCCAGTACGGGATATAGCGGCCGGTCGCATCGTGGCCGGGCTTGTTCACCGCGGCAGCGTCGTTGCCGTCGAGCGCGTTGGGCTCCCAGCCCGACCAGGCGCCGAGTAACCCGGGATTGCGTTCGAGGAACTGCCGGATGGTCGCGTCATAGACGGCACGATCCTTGATCCCCGCCGTGTGCAGCCCCTGCAACGCCGTGACGATCCCCTCGGCCGCCCGCTCGCCGCGCAGCAGATCGGTCGAGACCTGCGCCGCGATACCTTGCGTGGTTTCCGCCTGCAGCTGGCGCGTCTGCGCCTCCATGGTGCCGCCGACTTGCTGCACCAGGAGCGTCATGCCGATGGCGAACACGGCGGTAAGGGCCGCGCCGCCGAGCAGCGCGACCTTGAGAGAGAGGGAACGAATACGCATGCGGGGAACGGCTCCTGCCGAATAGTGCTTTCTCGCGTATTCAGCGCAGTCCGCCGTTAAAGAACGGTCAACCACGCTGGCCCCGATGCCAAAATAATAGGCAGCGCCCGGCACTAAGAGCGAGACCCCGGCCAGTCGCCGGGGTCCGCGGGCACCGCCGCCAGCGGCTTGCTAGAACTCGGCCCAGTCCTTGGCCACCGCCGCATTGCCCTCACTGAGATAGCTGCGCGCCGCCGCCTTGACCTTCTGCTGCAGGGCCTTGACGCTGCCGGGGCGCGGCTCCGCCGGCACCGGCATCGTGGCGCCGCCCTCCTCGATCGAGAACACGTCGACGATCTTGTCGAGCTCGGTTGCCTGCCCTTCGGTCTGCTCGATCGCCGCATTGGTCTGTTCCACCAAGGCGGCGTTCTGTTGCGTCATCTCGTCGAGCACCCGCACTGCCGAGCTGACCTCCTCGATCGCGCCCGCCTGCTCGCGGCTCGCCGTGGCGATGCCCTCGATCAGGTTCGAGCTCTCGCGCGCCGTCTCGAGCATGGCGACCAGCTTTTGCGCCGCCTCCGCCACCAGTTTCGAGCCGCCCGCCACTTCGGCGCCCGACTGCTCGATCAGCGCCTTGACTTCGCTCGATGCGCTCGCTGCCGACTGCGCCAGCCGCCGCACTTCCACCGCCACCACGGCAAAGCCCTTGCCGGCATCTCCCGCTCGCGCCGCTTCCACCGACGCGTTGAGCGCCAGCAGGTTCGTCTGGAAGGCGATGTCGTCGATCATCCCGATGATGTTGGAGATCTTGCCCGACGAGGTGGTGATCCGCTCCATTGCCGCGGTCGCCTTCTCCATCACCGCACCGCCTTCGGTTGCCGTCTTGCTGACGTCCTGCGCCTTGATCGAGGCATCGGCTGCCCGCTTGGCGTTCTCGGTGACGGTTGAGGCCAGTTGTTCCATCGAGGCGGAGGTCTCCTCGATCGTCGCCGCCTGCTTGGTGGTGCGCTCCGAAAGATCGTTGGCGCCCGACAGGATTTCACCGGTGGCCGTCTTCAGCGCCCGCGACGTCGTCTGCAGCGAGGTGACGATCTCGGTGATCCGCTCCAGCGAAGCGTTGAACGCCTGCCGCAGCCCCTCGTATTGCCCGGTGAACTGCGTATCCACCCGCCCACCCAGGTCGCCGTCGGCCATCCGCGCCAGCGAGGTCTTCAACAGCTCGATGATCGCCTCGGATTTCTTGCGTTCGGTGATGTCACTGGCAAACTTCACCACCTTCATCGGCTTGCCGGCGGCATCGAATACCGGGTTGTAGGAGGCCATGATCCAGACCTCCTTGCCGCCCTTGCCGAAGCGCTTGAACTCCGACGAAATGAACTCGCCGGCACGCAGCCGGGCCCAGAACTGCTCGTACTCGGCACTCGCCCCATAGCTCGGCTCGACGAACATGCGGTGGTGCCGACCCTGGATTTCCTCGAGGCGATAGCCCAGCGTCGCAAGGAAGTTCTCGTTGGCGCTGACAATGGTGCCGTCGAGCCGGAACTCGATCACCGCCTGCGACCGGCTGATGGCCGCCACTTGCCCGGCCATGTCGGCGGCGCGGTTCTTCTGCTCGGTGATGTCGGAGGCGAATTTGATCACCTTGATCGGCTTGCCCGCCTTGTCGAGGATCGGGTTGTAGCTGGCCTGCAGCCAGATCTCCCGCCCTCCCTTGCCGAAGCGCCGATACTCGCCCGACTGGAACTGCCCCGCCCCCAGCGAGCGCCAGAACTCGGCGTAGTCCTGCCCCTGCGCCTGAACCGGATCGACAAACATCCGGTGGTGCTTGCCCTGGACTTCCTCCAGCGTATAGCCCGTGGCTCCTAGGAAGTTGGCGTTTGCCGTAATGATGGTGCCATCGAGCTTGAACTCGATCACCGCCTGGCTGCGCATGATCGCGTCGACCTTGCTGCGGTCATCCGAATGCGACGCACCGGAAAACCCGGCGAAAATTGATTGACCCATGACTTCTGCCCCCAAAAACCGCTTCTGCGGATCCGGCGCAATTTCAGCGCATATCCGCTTGAGGAACCTCCAAGCCGGGCATGCGTAATAACGCGCGGTACACCATGAGGGTGCGCCTTCACGCGTCCGTGAGCAGTTGCTGCTCAACTACGTAGTGATGCGTAGTTGAGCCTTTCTCGGCGCTGCAACGAAAAAGGGCGCCAAATGGCGCCCTTTCGCTGGCAATATTCCGGTGGTGGGCAGGCGAGGCGGCAGCCCGTTTCGTCAGCGACGCGCCGCCTAGAACTCGTTCCAGTCCGTACTGATCGCGGCATTGCCCTGGCTGAGATAAACCTGCCGCGCCGCCCTCCGTGGCACCGCCGGTGCGGCGCCCGCCTCGGCAACGGTGAACACATCGACAATACGGTCCAGTTCGCCTGCCTGCGACTCCGTCTGTTCGATCGCCGCATTAGTCTGTTCGACCAGCGCCGCGTTGTGCTGGGTCATCTCGTCGAGCGTGCGGACCGCTACGTTAACCTCCTCGATCGAGGAAGCCTGCGCCCGGCTCTCGCCGGCAATGCCCTGCAGCAGCTCGTAATTGGTGCGCGCCCCCTCGAGCATGATGCCGAGCTTGTTGGCTGCCTCCGCCACGAGCCGCGACCCACCGGCCACTTCAGTGCTCGATTGCTCGATCAATGCCTTCACCTCGGATGAGGCGCTTGCCGCCGACTGCGCCAGCCGCCGCACTTCCACTGCCACCACGGCAAAACCCTTGCCGGCATCGCCGGCCCGCGCCGCTTCGACCGACGCGTTGAGCGCCAGGAGATTGGTCTGGAAGGCGATATCGTCGATCAACCCGATGATGTTGGAAATCTTCGCCGACGATTGGGTGATCCGTTCCATCGCCGCCGTCGCTTCGCGCATCACCTCGCCACCCTGCTCGGCCGTGCGCGACACATCGGCCGCATTGCTGCTCGCCGATTCGGCGCGCTTGGCATTCTCGAGCACCGTCACCGCCAGTTGCTCCATCGCCGCCGAGGTCTCTTCGATCGTCGCCGCCTGCTTGGTGGTCCGCTCCGAAAGGTCATTGGCGCCCGACAGGATCTCGCCGGTCGCGACCTTCAGCGAGCGCGAGGTCGAGCGGAGGTTGGTCACCACTTCGGTCAGCCGGTCGCCGACCGCGTTGGTGTCATCCATCAGCTTCTTCAACGAGCCCGAATAACTCCCCTGCATGCGTCGGGTCAGGTCGGCCTGCGCCAGCGCCCCAAGCACCTGTGCGGTTTCACCGATCGAGGCATCCACCGTTTCCACCAGTTGGTTGACGCTGCGGGCCAGCACCTCGAGCTCCTGGTCGGCGAACTCGGCATCGACGCGGCGGCTGAAGTCGCCCTCGAGCGCTGCGCCGACCACATCGCCGATCTCTCGATTGAGTGCCGCCGCGGCATCGGCCCGCGCCACCGTCACCTTGGCGGTCGCTGCGGCCTCGCCGGCCAGGACGTCGCGGCTGCGCAGCGCCTCGCGGAAAATCCCGAGCACGCGGCCGAGGCCGTTGACCTCGGCAATCTTCTGTTTGCCATCCACCGTCACCTCGAGGTCTCCCTCGGACAGCCGGCGGAAGCCATCGGTCATGTCAGAAAGGGGCTTGGCCACGAAGCGTTGCGCCAGGAGCATTGTCGCCACCGCCAGCCCGAGGATCAGCGCCAGCCCGCCCCAGGTCGCGATGTCGGAAAGGTGGGCATTATCCTCGGCCGCCCTGAGTTGCGCCACATTGGCGGCTTCGATCGCATCGGATACGGCCGACATCTCGCCTTCGAGCACCTCGAAGCTCTGGTCGAACGCAACAAGGTCGGCCGTTGCGCCGGCAACATCGAACTCCGTCGCCTTCTCGACCAGCGCCAATGCGGCGTTGATGTAGGCGTCGAGCGGTCCTGAGAGGCCGTCGAGCGCCTGGCGAACATCGGCCGGCACGTCGAGATCTGCCTGCGAGGCGATCGTCTGCCTGAACGTGTCGCCATAGGTCTTTACGTCGACATAGGTGTCCTGGACCATGGTGATGTCGCCGGAGATCACCGCATAGAGGCTGCGGTACACCAGCCCGCGCATGCTGTCGTGCAGCATATCGGCGGTCATGTGCGCCCGCATCGAGCTCATCAGGGTCTCACTGCTGTGCCCCGATGCCTTGAACCCGGTCGAGACGTACAGGCTCGCCCCGGCCACCACGATGCCGGTCGCCACCAGGAGCATCGAAAGCCCGGACACCAGGGTCCCGAGCCGAATGCCCTTTGCCGCCGTCGCGGCACTCTCCCCGCTCCTCAACTTCATCCTGAAGCTCCCCTTCGTCGACCGAAGCCACCGCCTCCTGGCGGCCGAGGCGCGCGGCCGTTACCGCGCCCTTAATGGAACGTAGCTCAGCGTGGTTAATGCGTAGTTTCGGGTAGGAACGTCACTTGGAGCGTTCTCAGGAAAAGCTGCGGACTTCCACCGTTTCGAGCGCGCGACCAGATTGAGGGCCTAGAACTCTGCCCATTCGTCGGCCTTGATCGCGGTATTGCCGCGACTGAGGTAAGTCTTTGCTGCCGCCTGCACCTTGTGCTGGATCGCCTTGATTCCCTTGGGTGCGGCAACGTCCTCCAGGGGCGTGGCGACGTCGGCCCGGGCGTCGACGCTGAACACCGCCACGATCCGGTCGAGTTCCGTCGCCTGGGCTTCCGTCTGCTCGATCGCCGCATTGGTCTCTTCCACCAGCGCCGCATTGTGCTGGGTCATCTCGTCCATCTGCCGCACCGCGGTGTTGACCTCTTCGATCGCCGAGGCCTGCTCGCGGCTATCCCGCGCGATGCCCTCGAGCAGCTCGCGATTGCCGCGTACCGCCAGCAGCATCTGCTCGAGCTTGGCGGCCGCTTCCGCCACCAGCTTCGAGCCGCCCTGCACCTCGTTGGCCGATTGCTCGATCAACGCCTTCACTTCGGCGGACGCACTCGCCGCCGACTGCGCCAGGCGCCGCACTTCGACGGCCACCACCGCAAAACCCTTGCCGGCATCGCCCGCCCGCGCCGCTTCCACCGAGGCGTTGAGCGCCAGCAGATTGGTCTGGAAGGCGATGTCGTCGATCAGCCCGATGATGTTGGAGATCTTGGCAGAGCTCTCGGTGATCCGCCCCATCGCCGCATTGGCGTTGAGCATCACCGCGCCGCCGGCTTCTGCCGTCGTCGTCACCTCTGCGGCATTCTCCGACGCGCCGGCGGCGCGCTGGGCATTGGCCAGCACCGTGGTCGCCAGTTGCTCCATCGCCGCCGAGGTTTCCTCGATCGTCGCTGCCTGCTTGGTGGTGCGCTCGCTGAGGTCATTGGCGCCCGACAGGATCTCGCCCGTCGCGGTCTTCAGGTCGAACGAGGTCTTCTGCAGCTGTCCGACAATGTCGGTCAGCTTCTCCGCCACCGTGTTGGTGCTATCCTTGAGCAAGGCGAAGGCGCCTTGATAATCGCCCTCGATCCGCCGGGTGAGGTCGGCCCCGGCCAGCGCGGCAAGCACCGAACCGGTCTCCTCGATCGAGCGGCCCATGGTCTCGAGCAGCAGGTTCACCGACCCTGCGAGGCCATTGAGTTCGGCATCGGCAAAGTCCGAGGCGACGCGCGCCGAGAAATCTCCGGCGACAGCTGCGCCGACCACTGCCCCGAACGAACCCTGCAGTTCCTGCATCATCTTGCGGCGCTTGGCTTCGTCGGCGAGTACCCGCTGTACGTCTGCGTCGGTCATCTCCCGCACCTTGAGCAGGTTGGCGCGGAACACCTCGACGGCCCGTGCCATGTCGCCCAGTTCGTCGTGCCGGCCTGCCCCGCTCACCGAAACCTCGAGATTGCCCTCCGCCAGCGCCGAGGCGGTCCGCGTCAGCCGCGTCATCGGCGCCGTAACGTGACGCATCAGGAACAACCCCAACGCTGCGATGGCGACGGCTGCGATGCCGAGTCCGATCAGTCCGTTGACCGCCTGCTTCGACAGAATGTCGTCGCGATGGACCGTCAGGTCCCACGCCATGGCGAAGCCGCCAACCAGCGCATGTTCCTTGCCGAAGAAGGCAGGAAAGGCTGCATAGTGGACGCCATCGGAGACCCGTGACACCAACGCGGCGCCGCTCGCGGCTTCCGCCGCGACGGTGGCCGCCACTTCTGCCCGCGCCGGATCGGCGCCGAACAGCAGCAGCGGCGCGCCCTGTGCATCGACCGCGCTTGCACTGACCAGGCCGAAATCCGGATCCGCTTCATAGCCCGCCAGCGCCTGGCTGACCGGCTCGAGCTTGGCGAACCGGATGCTGCCGGCGAACTGCTCCGCCAGCACCGCAATCATCTTGTCCTGCTGATCGCTCAAGGTGCTCTCGACGCTCTGCAGGTTGCTCAGCGAACTGAGGAACATGGTGAGGCCGACGACTCCCAGCAGCGTCGCCGCCATGGGGACCAGAATCGCCGGAGCGAGATTGATGCGCATCGCCATCGTCGGCCTCCCTGCCTAGAGCATCGACAGGTCGACGCCTGCCGTAATCGACCCGATCGGAGCGCCGGTAGCGGGGTCGGTGATGGTGATCGAGACCTGGCTCTGGAACGTCTGGGTCGACTCGTCCTGTTCGACCTCGCCCAGCGCCACGGCGTCGGCGCCCGCGCCGAAACTCAGCGTGAACTTGTCTTCATCTCCCTGCCAGTAGTCCGAGGTGACTGTCGACTGCGCGACATTCAGCCCAACCGCATCGGTCGCGAAGATCTCGGTGAACAGGCCTGCGCTCTCGGCCTGAACGCCGACCAGGTACTTCGACGCCTCGTTCGCGAGGGTCGCATCGATCATCGGCTTGGACGCAGCATCCACCTCGGCGCGCCATTGCTTGTCGAGTTCATCGATCTTGGCGGCATCGTAGCCGGCCGAGACCTGGTTCTGCGCCATGATGGCAGCGATCAGGGTCGGGTTCTGGGCGACCTCGCGGAGCTGGCCCTGGGCAAGGGCGGTCAGTGGCTCGGCGAACTCATTGTCCGCTGCATGGCTGACGGCCAGCGGACCGGCGAGGCCGGCCACCAGGGCTGTGGCGAGGATAAGGGGGTGGCGGGACATGGGTAGGCATCTCCTTCTGGATGGCCGGCCGGGTCGGCCCGGACGACAGGCAACGTTGCGGGCTCGCTTCGCGAGCCGGCTCGATAGGTCGAGTCTCGTGACTTGTCGGATGCAGTTCAGCAGCCGCAGCGGTCGTCCAGCCGCTGTCTCCCAAGTCTCGGTATCTGCATTCCCGATACGGACAATTGCGCATGTGTCGTTAAGGTTCGGTGAATTGCTTCTGGACGTGAATTTATGACTGGTCGGCTCAGGTTGGGGGCGGAGCTGCGGCTGTCCCACACGTAGGATGGGCGCCCGGCGGGGCGCCCATGACGGCCAACGCTCTAGAACTCTGCCCAGTCGTCGGCCTTGATGGCGGTGTTGCCGCGGCTGAGATAGGTTTTGGCCGCTGCCTTCACCCGCTGTTCCAAGGCCTTGATGCCGCGCTGCGGCGGCAGTTCCACCACCGGCGAGACTGCCTCGGCCTTGCCGTCGACAGTGAATACCGCGACGATCCGGTCGAGTTCCGTCGCCTGCGCCTCGGTCTGCTCGATCGCCGCATTGGTCTGTTCCACCAGCGCGGCGTTGTGCTGGGTCATCTCGTCCATCTGGCGCACCGCGGTATTGACCTCCTCGATCGCCGAGGCCTGCTCGCGGCTGTCGCGGGCGATGCCTTCCAGCAGCTCGCGATTGCCGCGTACCGCCAACAGCATCTGCTCGAGCTTGGCGGCCGCTTCCGCCACCAGCTTCGAACCGCCTTGCACCTCGTTGGCCGACTGCTCGATCAGCGCTTTCACTTCGCTCGATGCACTCGCCGCCGACTGCGCCAGGCGCCGCACTTCGACGGCCACCACCGCAAAGCCCTTACCGGCATCGCCGGCCCGCGCCGCTTCCACCGAAGCGTTGAGCGCCAGCAGGTTGGTCTGGAAGGCGATGTCGTCGATCAGCCCGATGATGTTGGAGATCTTGGCCGAGCTCTCGGTGATCCGCCCCATCGCCGCATTGGCGCTCAGCATCACCGCGCCGCCGGCTTCTGCCGTTGTCGTCACCTCCGCGGCATTCTCCGACGCGCCGGCGGCACGCTGTGCATTGGCGAGCACCGTGGTCGCCAGTTGCTCCATTGCCGCCGAGGTCTCTTCGATGGTTGCCGCCTGCTTTGTGGTGCGCTCCGAGAGGTCATTGGCGCCCGACAGGATCTCGCCCGTCGCGGTCTTCAGGTCGAACGAGGTCTTCTGCAGCTGCGTCACGATGTCGGTGAGCTTCTCGGCCACCGTGTTGGTGTTGTGCTTCAAGCGCGCGAACTCACCTTCATAGGCGCCATCCATGCGCCGTGTCAGGTCGGCCTCGGCCAGCGCCTCGAGCACGTCGCCGGCCTCGTTCAGTCCGCTCGCCACCGTATCCATCAGCCCGTTGAAGTTGTTGGCGATGCGCTCGATGTCGGCATCGGCGAAATGCGCATCGATGCGCTGCGTCAGGTCGCCCCTCAACGTCGCCGCCACCACGCCATCGAAGGCGTTCTGGAAGCTCAGCATCATCTGGGCGCGCTCGGCCGCCTTCTCGTGCCGGCTGCGTTCGTCCTCGTTCATCTCGGCGACGCGGATGCCGTTCTCCTTGAACACCTGCACCGCGGCGGCCATCTGGCCGATCTCGTTCTTCTCGCCCGCATAAGGAACTTCGGTGGCAAAATCCCCCTCTGCAATCCTCGCCATCGTCTGCGTCACCCGGGTCAGCGGGGTCGAGAGGTACCGTGTAGCGACATAGAGCGCGGCCCCGACGCCGGCGAGCAACCCAAGCAGCGTCGCGCTTGCCACCACCGGCAGGATCAGCGTCTCGAAGCCGGCAATCTCGGCTGTGATCGCCTCGAAATGCGCCTGGTCGTTCTCCACCACGGCGTCGATTTCGGCCTGATAGGCCTTGCGGTTGGCGCGGTTGGCCTCGTTATTGCCCTGGGCGTCGGCCTCAGCCGGATCGATCGTTGCGAGCCGCGCCGTCTCCGCCCGGAACTGCCGGAACTCTGCGGTGCGCGCCACCACCTGGTCGAAGGCCGGCCGGTCCGCCGCCGGCACCAGCGGCTGCCATTGGGCCAGGTGCGCATCGATCTTGTCGAGCGACTTGAGCAACCCCTCGGCGAACGGCGCGGCCTTCTCGACATTGGGCGCGGCGTAGATGCCGCGTGCATCCATCACCACTGCCGTCACCAGCCGGTTGAGATGCTCGCCATTGAAGGCCCGCTGCGATGCCGCCTCAAGTTGCTCCGTCCGCTCGGTGAACGATGTGGTGACGTACATGGCAAGGCCGCCGATCGCCGAGACCACCAGGCCCATCACGGCAACGATAAGGAAAAGGCGGGTCCGGATCTTCATTGGTCTGCGCTCGCTCTGCTTCTGGAGTGGACGACGAAAGGCAATGACTGGGCGCGTCCGGAATTGTTTCCGGTCAACGGCCTCGTTCTGTTGGGGATCAATTGGGCGCGGCTCCACCACTGGTCGCGGCTGTCCTGGCCTCGACGCGGTTAGTCTTGCTGCATTCCCGATGCCGACAATTACGCAGTTTGCCTTAAGGGATGGTGAATTGCTTCGGGTTGCGCATTTAGGAACAGATGACCGCGACCAGGGTGCCTGAGCACCGTTCCCTCATCCCCGCGGTGTCACCCCGGCGAAGGCCGGGGCCCATCCTGAGGTGCCGAATAGGACCTCAACCCCGCCCCGGCTGTCATCCCTGCGAAAGAAAGGACCCAACTCACCACTCGCGCCAGCGGATATATGGGTCCCTGCTTTCGCAGGGATGACATCGAGTTGGAGCGGACGATCGTGCCTCCAAAAACAAAAACGGGCGCCCCGCAGGACGCCCGTTTCAAATCCTTCGATGTCGCCCGCTCAGTGCGCGGTCGAACCCGTGCCGACCGACGCATCGAGCAGCAGGTTCCGCCAGCCGTCGATCTCTTCCTGCAGGCGCATTTCTTCGTCGGCGGTGTTCGCGGCCTGCTGGGCGGTGAGCCCGGCGGCGATCAGCCCCTCGATCTTGGCGCGGTCGAATTCGGCAATGTCCTGCGCTTCTTCGGCGAGGATGGTCAGCCCTTCGGGCGATACATCGGCAAAGCCGCCGCGCACGTAGTAGACGTGGCTGATCCCGTCATTGCGGACGACAGTCACGAAGCCCGGCTTCAGCGTGGTCATCAGCGGCGCGTGGTCGCCCAGCACGGTGAAATAGCCATCGGCGCCCGGCACGGTCACCGACTTCACGGTCTCCGACAGCAGCAGCCGCTCGGGCGAGACGATTTCGAGTTTG
>NZ_DASZAW010000140.1:0-36023 GCF_035944845.1 Devosia sp.
CCCCAGAAGAAAGATCCCCCTTTTTCGAGGCGCGAATCCCCGAAATGGCCCAGTCCCAACTCCATCCCGCCCTCCTATGCAAAGGCCAGGGAATCAGACCGAAACCCTCTCTTCAACAACGATGTGTGCATGTCGTAGCCCCTTGATGGGGAGGGTAGCGTAGCTGGCCGCGTCAGCGGCCTAGCGGAGCTGGGTGGGGTGGGGCCCTAACTCTAGGGCCAGAGCACCAGGCTCCGCCCGACTTCCAGCAGCAGGATCCCCACAGCCGATAGCGTCGTCAGCACGGCCAGCGTTCGTTCGAACCAGTGCAGGCGGTGCCGGTGGGTTAGGCGATGGCCGTCGTGATCGGCATTGGCTTCAATTTCCCCCTCCATTTGTCCGTAAGACTAAACCACCAGTTCCATCCGATCGGCCGGAAACCGCGTCAGCATGGCGTGGATCGGCACGCCCGCCGCGTCGAGATCCACCGCGTCCGACACCAGTACGACGGCGCCGGGCGCCAGTTTCAGCGCCTGGGCTTCGTCGGTGGTGGCGTGGCGGGCGGAGATGCGGGTCGAACCGCGGGAATAGTCCTCGATACCGTAGCGCTTCAGCGCCGCCGTGACCGAGCCGGTTTCGACATAGGCGGCATCGAACCCGGCGAATCGCGCCTCGGGGAACCATCCGGTCGCCCGTGCCAATGGCCGCCCGTCGGCGAACGACACTGTCTCCTGCCGGATCAATCGTGTCCCGACCTTCACCGCCAGTGCCTCGGCCAACCGCGGCGTGGCGCGCTCGATCTTCGATGACAGCAACTGGCTGTTGCGCTGGCGCACCTGCCCGGCGAGGCCTTCGGAGAAGCGGGTGCGGCGGCCGATCGGGTAGCTGAGGCGGCGGGCCTCGGCGACGAAGGTGCCGCGGCCGTGTTCGGCGCGCAGCACGCCTTCCTCCTCCAGCACCGCGAGGGCGCGGCGAACGGTGTGGCGGTTGACGCCGAAGCGTTCGGCGAGACTCAGTTCGCCGTCCAGCTTGTCACCGCTTTCGAGCTTGCCGCCGATGATGTCGAGGCGGATGGCGTCGGCGATCTGGCGCCACAGGGCGACGCCTCCGGCCGGGGCGATTTCGGTACGGCTCAAGATTGTCATTGCATCTTCACACGGTCGCCCTATAGCGGGGCGAAACGACATCACTTGTCTATTTTACTATACAAGTTGGAGCAAGAGCCGATGCAACAGGCGCCCCAGAACAACCCTCGGCAGGAGGCGATGGCGGTGTTGAGCCATGCCGCGCCGCAGCGGCTCGGCGAGCTGTGGGCCGCCTGGGCCGACAAGCCCGCCTACCACAAGGTACGCGGCCCGGAGACCGGGCTGGTGATGGTGCGCGGCCGCGCCGGCGGCGGCGGCAATGCCTTCAACCTCGGCGAAGCCACGGTCACCCGCGCCACGGTGCGGCTCGAAACCGGCGAGGTCGGGCACGCCTACTGCCTCGGCCGCGACGGCGACAAGGCGGTGCAGTCGGCGCTGTTCGATGCGTTGCTGCAGCGCGATGCCGAAGCGGTGGAGCGGCTGGTGCTGCAGCCGCTGCGCGACGAACAGGCGGCGGCGGACGCCAAGCTTCGCGACGAGACGGCGGCCACCAGGGTCGACTTCTTCACCATGGTCCGGGGAGACGATTGATGGACACGACGATCGAAGGCGGCTTCGCCGACCTGGTGCTGGGGGCGCAGAGCGTGTTCCGCGCCGTGATGGAGGCGCTGGCTCGTCCGGGCTCGGTGCAGTCGATCGCCTCCGATGCCGCACCACCGGCGCCGTTGACGCCGGAGCTCGGCGCCGTGGCGCTGACGCTATGCGATCACGATACGCTGGTCTGGCTCGATCCGGTGCTCGCCGCGAACGAAGCCGTGACGCAGTGGCTGGCGTTCCATTGCGGCGCGCCGATCACCGCCGAGATCGGCGAGGCGGGGTTCGCGTTGGTGAGCGATGTGGCGCTGCTGCCGGCGCTCGGCAGCTTCGGGCAGGGCACCGACGAGTATCCGGACCGCTCGACCACCGTAGTGCTGGCCGCCGGCCGAGAGGATCGCCCCGTGACCCTCAAGGGGCCTGGGATCAAGGACCAGCTCACGGTCGGGCTGCCGCTGCCGGGTGGCGATTTCATCGCGCAGTGGGCGGCGAACCGTGAGCGTTTCCCCAGGGGTGTCGACCTGCTGCTGGTGCGTGACGCCACCGCGGTCGGCCTGCCGCGCACCACTCGCATTACGGAGGCTTGAGCCATGTATGTTGCCGTCAAAGGCGGCGAGGCCGCTATTGCCAATGCCCACCGGCTGCTCGCCGATCGCCGCCGCGGCGATCGTTCGGTGCCGGCGCTGCGCCTCGACCAGATCATCGAACAGCTCGGCCTCGCGGTCGATCGCGCCATGGGCGAAGGCTCGCTCTATGATCGCGAACTGGCGGCGCTCGCCATCGTGCAGTCGCGCGGCGACCTGATCGAGGCGATCTTTCTGGTGCGCGCCTATCGCACCACGCTGCCGCGCTTCGGCTACTCGAAGCCGATCGACACCGCGGCAATGAAGATCGAGCGGCGCATTTCGGCGACGTTCAAGGATCTGCCGGGCGGCCAGCTGCTCGGCCCGACCTTCGACTACACGCATCGGCTGCTCGACCCTGATATTGCCGAGGGTGCCGCAGTGGACGAGGCGCTTGCCCGGCCGAGCGATAATGAGCCGGCGCCGCGCGTCACCGACCTGCTCGACCACCAGGGGCTGATCGAGCCCGACGTCTCCGAAGTGCAGGACGAGATCGGCGATCTCACTCGCGAACCGCTGGAGTTCCCGCTCAACCGCGATCGGCGCCTGCAGGCGCTGGCCCGCGGCGACGAAGGGTTTCTCCTGGCACTCGGCTACTCGACGCAGCGCGGCTATGGCCGCTCGCACCCGTTCGTCGGTGAGATCCGCATCGGCGAGGTCGAGGTGGAGCTCGATATCCCCGAGCTCGGCTTTGCGGTGAACCTGGGGCGCATCCGGGTCACCGAGTGCCAGATGGTCAACAAGTTCAAGGGCAATGCCAAGGTGCCGCCGCAGTTCACCCGCGGTTACGGGCTGGTGTTCGGGCAGGCCGAACGCAAGGCGATGGCGATGTCGCTCTGCGATCGCTCGCTGCGCGCCAGGGAGCTCGGCGAGGACGTGAACCATCCGGCACAGGACGAGGAATTCGTCATCTCGCACTCCGACAACGTGCAGTCGACCGGCTTCGTCGAGCACCTGAAGCTGCCGCACTATGTGGATTTCCAGGGCGAACTCGGGCTGCTGCGCGAGATGCGCGCCGAGCATGAGACGCAGGCACCGGCCGACACCCTCCCCCTCGCGGGGAGGGTTGGGGAGGGGGGAGCCTCAGGCTCCGAGCGTGCGGCGCCCCCCCTCCCAGCCTCCCCCGCAAGGGGGACGACAAGAGGTCGCCCCGAGGGGGAGGTGTCCGGAAGCATCGAGGACACTTCACCCGCGGAGGCGGCAGAATGACTTCAGTCGCCGCACACGCAGACATCCGTTCAATCCACCGGGTCATTCCCGCGAAAGCGGGAACCTCCGTTTTCTTACTTCCCGCACCGCAATCAGAGATTCCCGCTTTCGCGGGAATGACTCCGTGGTCGGTCGCAGGGTCGGTGCGTCGGGGACCATCCAAATGAACATCGCCAAGTACAACTTCGCCTATCTCGACGAGCAGACCAAGCGGATGATCCGCCGGGCAATTCTCAAGGCCATCGCGGTGCCGGGTTATCAGGTGCCGTTCGCCAGCCGCGAGATGCCGATGCCCTATGGCTGGGGCACCGGTGGCGTGCAGGTCACCGCTTCGATCATCGGTCCATCGGATGTGCTGAAGGTCATCGACCAGGGCGCCGACGACACCACCAACGCGGTGTCGATCCGCGCCTTTTTCGCCAAGGTCGCCGAAGTCGCGGTAACCACCCATACCGAGCAAGCGTCGATCATCCAGACGCGACACCGCATCCCCGAGGCGAAGCTCACCGAGGGGCAGGTGCTGGTCTACCAGGTGCCGATCCCCGAGCCCCTGCGCTTCCTCGAGCCGCGTGAAACCGAAACGCGCAAGATGCATGCGCTCGAAGAGTATGGGCTGATGCATGTGAAGCTCTACGAGGACATCGCCAAGCACGGCCGCATCGCCACCACCTATGCCTATCCGGTGAAGGTCGAGGGCCGCTATGTGATGGACCCCTCGCCGACGCCGAAATTCGACAACCCCAAAATGCACATGTCGGAAGCGCTGCAGCTGTTCGGGGCCGGGCGCGAGAAGCGCATCTATGCGGTGCCGCCCTATACCGAAGTGGTGAGCCTCGATTTCGAGGACCATCCGTTCGAGATCCAGCATTTCGAGGAGCCGTGCGCGCTGTGCGGCGCGACCGGGGTCTATCTCGACGAGGTGATCCTCGATGACAGGGGCGGGCACATGTTCGTCTGTTCCGACACCGACAATTGCGAGGACCGCCGCGAGCACGGCCACCGCGGCAAGCTGGCCGGACATGCGCTGGAGGCGGCGGAATGAGCCTTCCCGTCGAGAGTTCTGAGTTCGGCCCCGGATCACCTCTCCCTTTGGGGGAGAGGTCGGCGCGTCAGCGCCGGGTGAGGGGGCCTTTTCTCACTGATATCGCGGGGGAAGGCCCCCTCACCCGACCCAAGAGGGTCGACCTCTCCCCCAAGGGAGAGGTGAAGAAGGAGCGCTCCAATGACTGACCCGCTGCTGAGGGTTTCCAAGCTGAGCAAATTCTACGGCAGCCGGATGGGCTGCGCCGATGTGTCGTTCGAGCTGTGGCCGGGCGAAGTGCTGGCGATTGTCGGTGAGTCCGGCTCGGGCAAGACGACACTGCTCAACTGCCTCTCGACCCGGCTGGAGCCGAGTTCGGGCCTCGCCGAGTACCGGATGCGCGACGAGGTGTGGCGCAACCTCTATGACCTAAGCGAGGCCGAGCGGCGCTTCCTGATGCGCACCGACTGGGGCTTCGTGCACCAGAACCCGGCGGATGGCCTGCGCATGACAGTGTCGGCCGGCGCCAATGTCGGCGAGCGGATGATGGCGGTGGGCGACCGGCACTATGGCCGGATCCGCTCGACGGCCATCGAGTGGCTGGGTCGGGTGGAGATCGCCGAGGACCGGGTCGACGACGAGCCACGCGCCTTCTCCGGCGGCATGCGGCAGCGGCTGCAGATCGCCCGCAATCTCGTGACCCACCCGCGGCTGGTGTTCATGGACGAGCCGACCGGCGGGCTCGACGTCTCGGTGCAGGCGCGCCTGCTCGACCTGATCCGCGGGCTGGTCGCCGATCTGGGGCTCTCGGCCATCATCGTCACGCATGATCTCGCGGTGGCGCGGCTGCTGTCGCACCGAATGATGGTGATGAAGGACGGCCACGTGATCGAGCAGGGCCTCACCGACCGGGTGCTCGACGATCCGCGCGAGCCCTATACGCAGTTGCTCGTTTCTTCGATTTTGCAGGTGTGAACATGTGCATGACTGCAGCAGACGGCCCCCTCCCATCCTCCCCCACAAGGGGGGAGGTGCCGCATCCAGTGCCTGGCACCATCGAGCTACAGCCCCGACTCTTCACCTCCCCCTTTATGGGGGAGGCCGGGAGGGGGCCGTCTCTCTCAGTCAACGAAAGGGAAGCGGCATGACCGCCCTGCTTTCAGTCTCAGACGTCGCAAAGTCCTTCACCATGCACCTGCGCGACGGCATCGTGTTGCCGGTGGTCTCGGGCGTCGGGTTCGAGGTCAATGCCGGCGAGTGCGTGGTGCTCGGTGGGCCCTCGGGGGCGGGCAAATCCAGCCTGCTGAAGATGGTCTACGGCAATTACGGCGTCGATGCCGGCTCGATCTCGCTGATCCATCATGGCCAGCCGGTCGACCTCGCCACGGCCAGCCCGCGCACCGTGCTCGACCTCAGGCGCGACACCATCGGCTATGTCAGCCAGTTCCTCCGCACGGTGCCGCGGGTCACGACGGTCGATGTGGTGGCCGAGCCGCTGGTCAGTCGCGGCACATCGCGCGACGAGGCGACGGCAAAGGCATGCGAATTGCTGGCTCGGCTCAACCTGCCGGAGCGGCTGTGGTCGCTGCCGCCGGCGACGTTCTCGGGCGGCGAGCAGCAGCGGGTGAACATCGCGCGCGGCTTCATCACCCCGCATCCGGTGCTGCTGCTCGATGAGCCGACGGCGTCGCTCGATGCCACCAATCGCGCCGTGGTGGTGGAAATGATCGCCGAGAAGAAACAGGCGGGCGTCGCACTGCTCGGCATCTTTCATGACGAGGAGGTCCGGGCCCAGGTGGCCGACCGCATCGTCGACGTCACCCTGTTCGCCGCAAGGAAAGCCGCATGAAACTCTCGGAAGCGCCCGTCATCGATCCGACCGCGCGGGTCAAGAATTCCGTTCTCGGCAGGTACACCGAGGTCGGCGCCGACTGCCACGTCAACCGCTCGAGCCTGGGGGATTACTCCTATTGCGTCGAGGGCACGCAGATCGCTTATGCCGAGATCGGCAAGTTCGCCAATATCGCGGCCAACGTGCGAATCTACGCCAGCAAGCACCCGATGCAGCGGGCCTCGCTGCATCACTTCACCTACCGCTCGAGCTGGTATTTCGAGGGTGAGCAGGACGATGCGGCGTTCTTCGAGTGGCGGGCCGAAAACGGCATCGAGATCGGGCACGATACCTGGATCGGCCATGGCGCGGTGATCATGCCCGGCGTCAGGGTCGGGCATGGGGCGATCATCGGTTCGAACGCCGTGGTCACCAAGGATGTCGCCGATTTCGCCATTGCGGTGGGCGTGCCGGCCAAGCCGATCCGCCAACGCTTCCCCGGCCCGATCGCCGAGCGGCTGCTGGCGCTCGGCTGGTGGGACTGGAGCCACGAGAAACTGCATGAGGCGCTGCCGGATTTCCGGGCGCTCGAGATCGAAGCCTTCCTCGAAAAGTACGAGTAGGGGCCCTTATCCCCATCTGGTGTCATTCCCGCGAAAGCGGGAATCTCTGTTCTGGAGCGTTCCGCAAGCTCCGCAAACGGAGGTTCCCGCTTTCGCGGGAATGACCCCGGTGATGGAAAGGCGTGATCGCAGAGTGGGCTAGACCCCTACGACAGCCGCTTTTCCACTGTCATCAAGACGTCACGCAACCTTCACGCACGCTTCGTGTAGCCGCCTTAGGAGTTGGCCCCGTCGATTGGACGGGAAACCCGCGCATGCTGAAGATTTCACAGGTTACACGTCGCTTCGGCGCCAAGGTGGCGGTCGACAACGTCAACCTCGAAATCCCCGCCGGACAGATGGTCGGTGTCATCGGTCGTTCCGGCGCCGGCAAGTCGACCCTGCTCAGGATGATCAACCGGCTGATCGATGTCAGCGAAGGCAGCGTCGAGTTCGATGGCGTTGCTGTTTCGGCACTGCGGGGCCAGCGCTTGCGTGACTGGCAGCGCGACTGCGCGATGATCTTCCAGCAGTTCAACCTGGTGCCGCGCCTCGACGTCATCACCAACGTGATGCTCGGCCGGCTCAACCGTCGCAACACCATCATGAGCCTGCTGCAAATCTTCTCGGAAGAGGAGCAGTTGATGGCGCTCAAGGCGCTGGAGCGGCTCGATATCGCCCAGACCGCCAGCCAGTGGGCGCAAACCCTGTCGGGTGGCCAGCAGCAGCGCGTCGCCATTGCCCGGGCCCTGATGCAGGAGCCCAGGGTGATCCTCGCCGACGAGCCGATCGCCTCGCTTGACCCGCGCAACGCCAAAGTCGTCATGGACTCGTTGCAGGCGATCAACGAGGAACAGGGGATCACCGTGATCACCAACCTCCACACCCTCGATACCGCCCGCGCCTATTGCGAGCGGATCATCGGCATGTCGGCCGGGCGTGTGGTGTTCGACGGCACGCCGGAGCAACTGACCACCGAGGTAGCGCGCGAACTCTATGGCGCCGATGGCCTCGAGGAAGCGTTCTCCGAGGAGATGACCTCGACCAGCCTCGAGGCGATCGTTCCGAAGAAGAAAAAGAAGAAGCACGCCGAGCTGCCGGGGGGCGCCCTCGACGCCCCGCTCGCGTCGGCTGGCCTGCCCAACTGAAATCCAGAGTTTCCGCTCCTGCCGGTCAGCCGCCTGCTCGCGCGGCGCGGCAGGTGGCGGAAAGCCAATCGCGTCACCAAAGGAGACATCCATGTCCGCGATCCGTAACGTCCTGATGGCCAGCGTCGCCGTCTTTGCCCTCGCCGCCCCGGCGCTCGCCCAGGATCTCGATGTCATTCGCATCGGCCTGCTCGGCGGCGAGAACGAAACCGACCGTCTGGCCGACAACCAGTGCCTGATCGACAAGCTGCCGGCAGCTCTCGGCGTCAAGGAAGTGCAGTTGTTCCCGGCCGCCGACTATGACGGCGTTATCCAGGGGCTGCTCGGCGGCACGCTCGATATCGCCGGGCTCGGCGCGTCCGGTTATGCGGCCATCTACCTGCAGGATCCGGCCGCGGTCGAACCGTTCCTCACCAACGTCCAGACCGACGGTTCGACCGGCTACTACTCGGTCGCCCTGGCGCTCAAGGATTCGGGCATCGCCAATATCGCCGATGCCAAGGGCAAGAAGCTCGGCTACGCAGACCCGGATTCGACCTCGGGCTACCTGATCCCGAAGGTGACCCTGCCGGAAGCCATCGGCGGCGCCGATCCGGAAGAGTATTTCGAGACCTCGTTCAATGGCGGCCACGAGAACAACGTGCTGGCGCTGCTCGACGGCAAGGTCGACGTTGCCGTGACCTGGGCCTCCGGCGTGGGCGAATTCTCCGAGGGCTACACCTCGGGCAATATCCGCTCGATGGTCGACAAGGGCATGCTCGACATGGAGGACGTCGTCCAGGTCTGGCAGTCGCCGCTGATCCCGAACGGCCCGCTGGTGATGCGCTCCAGCCTGCCGCAGGCGATGAAGGACAAGATCATCGCCTTCTACAAGGCCCTGCCGGCCGAGGCCTATGATTGCTTCCGTTCGATCGAGAACGGCGACTTCAAGGACTACACGCCGGTCACTCCGGAATTCTACCAGCCGATCATCGACGCCCGCAAGGCGACGATCGGCGACTGATCGCCCCTGACACGTTCAGCCGGCGGTGCCCAGTGCACCGCCGGTTCTTCATGCCGACGGAGGCACGATGACCAGTTCGATAGCGGGACCACATCGGGACCTGACGCCGGCCGGGCAGGCCATACACGAGCACTATCGGGGGCTCCTCCGGACCCGGCGCAGCTACAGCGTGCTGGCCGTGGGGACGATAGCGGTGTTCCTCGTCGGTGCGCTGTGGTTTGCCAATGCCGCCAATGCCGGCAAATTCCTCGATCGGCTGCCCTACTTCTTCGACTTCTTCATTCACTTCGTGCCGAACGATCCGCTCGAGATTTTTCGCGCCATGTTCGACCTGCCGTCGCCCTACGCCGACGGATCGCAGAAATACGATTATCCCGAAGGTCGGTTTTACCTCACCGAGAGCTTCTATCTTCCCGAGTATTTTTATGAACTGCTGATCACGGTGAACATCGCCGTGCTGGCGACGCTGACGGGGGCTGGCATTGCCTTCGTGTTATGCTTTTTTGCCGCCACCAACCTGGTTGGCGCCGGCCCGGTTCGGTTCGTTTTCCGGCGTACCTTCGAGCTGCTGCGTGCCTTCCCCGAAATCGTCATCGCGGGCCTGTTGGTCGCCATCTTTTCCATCGGCCCTATTGGAGCCATCGTTGCGATTGCCGTCCACACCGTGGGCGCACTGGGCAAGCTGTTCTACGAAGTGGTCGAGAACGCCGACATGAAGCCCGACGAGGGTCTGCGCGCCGTCGGCGGCAGCTGGCTCGAGCGCGTGCGCTACGGCATGGTTCCGCAGGTGATGCCGAACTTCGTCTCCTACGCACTGTTGCGCACCGAGATCAACGTGCGCGCCTCCACCATCATCGGCGCCGTCGGCGGCGGGGGCATCGGAGAGACCTTCCGCCGGTCGCTCAGTAACGACCACCCGGCCAAAACTTACGCCATCATCATCCTGCTGTTCCTGACCATCCTCGCCATCGACTGGCTCTCGGGCCATCTGCGCAGGAAGCTGGTCGGCCAGGCCGCATTCCAGTTCGGAGGCTGAGATGGCCGCCCTCACGCTCACTGCCGCCGAGATCGCCGAGCTGCGCGCACGCCACGCGGCGGTACTGCACCGGCCAGTCGCTTCCCGCCTGATCGCGCCGTTCGCCGTCGCATGTACGCTGGTCTATCTCGTCTTCTGCTTCTTCTTCTTCAATGTGCCGGGTGTTATCGCCGACGCCAAATGGGATCGCGCCGAGACCTATGTCGCCGACTGGTACTCGTGGGAAGCGTTGCCCCGGTTCCGGTTCAGAGGCGAGGCGGTAGAGCTCGAGTGGACCCGGTCGCTGCTCGGCGACAAACCCGATCCTGACTGGATCGAAGAGGTCGGTCCTTCACGGTATGTCGTTCGGTTCGACCGTCCCGAAGACAGGGTCGAGATCGCGCCCGGGTCGGTGGTCGCCTATGTCGATGGCGTCGCCTACCCTGTGCCGTTGACCGCCGAAGGCGCGGTGCTGCCGGCCAATGCACCCGCCAGCATGACGCTCAAGAGCGGTCGCGTGACCATCGACTACGGCTTCGTCGGCTCGGCCGAGATCCGCAACACCCAGGTCTACGTGCGTCACCGCTTCTGGGGATGGCCGAACTTCCTCTTCGATACCAAATCGCCCTTCTTCGGAATGACCCCGGAGCAGTTGTGGAATTCGGCCACCAGCAGCGAGCGCGTCGATCCCCGCATGCCGAACTGGCAGCTGATGCTGGTCGAATTCGGCTACAACTCCGAGTGGCAGCATCTCGACGTCTACAACAAGCTGTTGCAGACGATCGTCATGGCCTTTGTGGGCACATTGTTCGCCACCATCGTCGCTTTTCCACTCTCCTTCATTGCAGCGCGGAACATCACGCGCAGCCGGACAGCGAACTGGCTTATGAAACGCGCGTTCGATTTCCTGCGCTCGGTCGACATGCTGATCTGGGCGTTGTTCTTCGTGCGCGGCTTCGGGCCAGGGCCCATTCCCGGCATTGCCGCGATCTTTTTCACCGATACCGGGACGCTGGGAAAAACCAACACCGAGGCGCTGGAGAACATTGACGATCGGCAGCGCGAGGGCGTCAAGTCCGTCGGGGCCTCGGGGCTCAACGTGCAGCGCTACGGCGTCGTACCGCAGGTGCTGCCGGTCTTCATCAGTCAATCGCTCTACTTCTGGGAAAGCAATACGCGCTCTGCCACGGTGATCGGCGCGGTCGGCGCCGGGGGGATCGGCCTCAAGCTCATCGAAGCGATGCGCACCAACCAGGACTGGGAGAACGTGGCCTACATGGTGCTGCTGATCCTCATCGTGGTGTTCGTGTTCGACAATATCTCGAACGCGCTGCGCTCGCGGTTGATCGGGCCGCGGGGGCATTAGCAGGGCGGCGTGGGGCCCACCCCCACCCAGCTCCGCTACGGGCCCGTTGGCCCCTAGCTGCGCTACCCTCCCATGGGGACGACAAGATGTCGCCCCGAGGGGGAGGGAGACCCGACTGCGGCGGTTCGGCTCCATCCTCTCCCTCCCCTTGATGGGGAGGGTAGCGAAGCTAGGCGGCGAGCCGTAGCGAAGCTGGGTGGGGTGGGGCCCCAGCCACCGGACAAACAAAGAGGCCGCCGTGGTTCTTCACGGCGGCCTCATACATTTCAGCAGCAGCGCTTAGTTGACGCGCTTGCCGTCCTTGTCGAACAGGTGGACGACGCTCAGGTCCGGCGCCACCTTGATCTTGGAGCCCGGCTGCGCGGTGATGCGCTCGCGGAAGATGCCGTTGATCGACTGGGTGCCCAAGCGGCCGATGACCTGGGTCTCGGAACCGGTCGGCTCCAGCACCACGACCTCGATCTCGATGCCGTTCGGATCGAGATGCAGGTGCTCGGGGCGGATGCCGTAGACGGCGGCATTGGCCGGAACGTTGACGGCCGGCAACTGGATGCCGTCGGTGGTCTTGAAGCCGCCATCGGCAGCCGCACCGTTGATGAAGTTCATCGACGGCGAGCCGATGAAGCCGGCAACGAAGGTGTTGAGCGGACGATCGTATAGATCGAGCGGGGTGCCCATCTGCTCGATGATGCCGTCGCGCATCACCACGATCTTGTCGGCCATGGTCATGGCTTCGACCTGGTCGTGGGTCACGTAGATGGTGGTGGTCTTGAGGCGCTGGTGCAGTTCCTTGATTTCGGAACGCATCTGTACGCGGAGCTTGGCGTCGAGGTTGGACAGCGGCTCGTCGAACAGGAAGACCTGCGGATCACGCACGATGGCACGGCCCATGGCGACACGCTGGCGCTGACCGCCGGAGAGCTGGCGCGGCTGGCGGTCAAGGAGCTTTTCGAGGCCGAGAATCTGTGCCGCGCGATCGACCTTGGCCTTGATTTCCGGCTTCGGCACGCCCTTGAGCTTGAGCGAGAAGCCCATGTTCTGCGCCACCGTCATGTGCGGGTAAAGCGCGTAGTTCTGGAACACCATGGCGATATCGCGTTCCTTGGGCGGCAGGTCGTTGACCACGCGATTACCGATACCGATCTCGCCCGAGGTGATTTCCTCGAGGCCGGCGATCATGCGCAGCAGCGTGGACTTGCCGCAGCCCGAGGGGCCAACGAGCACGACGAACTCGCCGTCGGAAATGTCGACCGAAACGCCCTTCAGCGCTTCGAAGCCGCCATAGTGCTTGCCGGCCTTGTTGATGGTTACTGGTGCCATGAAGGTTCCTCGTCCCTGTAGCGGGGAAGCCCCGCTTTCGGCGTGCACCTTCGGCGGGGGTGGGGTGGGCGTCAAGGCAGGATCGCCGGTCATTAGACCAAAGTATGAGAAAAGACTAATACGAAAGTCGTATGCGTGGGTCAACTCTGTCCGACGCAAACACCGGCCGTCATCCCGGCGAAAGCTGGACCCAGTGCGCCGGCCTGTCCGCCCGCGCGATCTGGCCAACCTTGCTGTGATGGACCGGTCGGTTTCGTGCCGATCCAACTGTTCGAACAGTGGGTCCCGACTTTCGACGGGATGACGGCCGGTGGCTGGGGCGATGGCAGAGAGCGCCGGATAGGTCACCCCCACACCTCCCGCGCCCAGCTCCCCATCACCCCAATCAACTCCCGCGCCGCGGGTGTCACGCCTGCCATGATCATGAAGCCGTGGGTGGTGCCGGGCCACTCCTGGAGCGTCGCGGCATTGCCGGCTGCGGTGAGGCGGGCGGCGTAGGCGCGGCCTTCGTCGCGGAGAGGGTCGTGGTCGGCGGTGACGAGGAGGGTCGGGCAGAGGCCGGTAAGGTCGGGAGCGAGCAGCGGGGAGGCTTCGGGGTTGGTCGGGTCGGCACCGGAGAGGTAGTTGGTAATGTACCAGCGCAGCGTGGCTCGGGAGAGGAAGTAGCCGTGCGCGAATTGCGCCGTGCTGGTAGTTTCGCGGGCGAGGTCGGTGGCGGGATAGATCAGCATCTGGCCGGCGAGCCCGATGCCGTGATCGCGGGCGCGGAGCGCCAGGGCGGCAGCGATGTTGGCGCCGGCGCTGTCGCCTGAGAGTATGATGTGGTCGCTCAGCCCCAGGCCGGCGCCCTCGGCAATGATCCAACGCAGCGCCGTCTCGGCATCGTCGAGCCCGGCCGGAAACGGGTGCTCCGGCGCCTTGCGGTACTCGACCGAGAGCAGCGCGCAAGAGGCCGCCTTGGCGAGGGCGCGTGCGGCGCCGTCATGGGTGTCGAGGCTGCCCACGACCCAGCCGCCGCCATGCAGGAACAGGATCGTGCCCGGCTCGCATCCGCCGCGATAAAGGCGGCAGCGAATGGCGGGGTCGCCGAGGGTGAAGGTTAGTGGCGGCGGCAGCTCGTCCTTCAGATCCCAGTAGCTGGCGAGGCTGACTTCCGAGGCAATCCGTGCCCTTGCCACACCGAGCTGGTCGTTGCTGGGCGTGCCGGCGCGCTCGGCCGCTTCGAGCATGTCGCGCAGTTCGGGCAGGAGGCGCGTCCGGTCGGGGCGCCTGTCGTCGAGATCGTCCACCGCTCGTCCTCCCTCACGGCGGCGCCATAACAGCAGAGGTACGATGAAAGTCAACGAAAAGAATATTGCATGCGATATACGTTAGTGTTACGCCTTGGCCAGCGTGCATGCTGTCCGAGGAGGATCGGGAGGCATCCACCACAAAGGGAGAAGATCATGCAGGTTACCCGTATGCGCGGCGCACTCGCCGCGGCTCTGGCCCTGGGCGTGGCGTTGTCGCCGCTTGCCGCCATGGCGTCGGACAACAAGATTGCCCTGGTGCCGGGCGGGCCGCACCCGTATTTCGCGCCCTGGGAGCAGGCGGCGGCAGATGCGCAGAAGGATTTCGGCATCGCCTCGGTCGAGTACAAAGTGCCGGCCGAATGGAAGCTGGAGCTGCAGACCGAGCTGTTCGAAAGCCTTGCGGCGCAGGGCTATGCCGGCTTCGGCTACTTCCCGGGCGATGCGGTGGGCGTCAACTCGACCGTCGCCGAACTCAAGGCCAATGACATTCCGGCGGTGGCGCTGGGCGGCTGCGCGCAGGACCCGACCGATACGGCGTTCTGCATGGCAACCGACGTTTATCAATCGGCCTATCTCGGCACCAAGGCGCTGATCGAGGCGATGGGTGGCACGGGCGCGGTGGTGCATCTCGCCGGGCTGCTGGTCGACCCCAACACCACGCTGCGCGTCCAGGCAGTGGAAAAGGCCGTGGCCGAGACCAATGGCGCGGTGACGTTGCTGCAGACGCTGGGCGATACCGACAACCAGGAGCAGGGCGACCAGAAGATCAACGCGCTGCTCGCGGCGCAGAAGGACCAGATCGGCGGCATGATCGCCACCGGCTACATTTCGTCGGTGGTCGCCGCTACGGCGCTGAAGAATCTCGGCGACAAGAAGATCAAGCTGATCGGCATCGACGACGACAAGATCGTGCTCGACGGCATCAAGGACGGGTTCGTCGCCGGCACCATGGCGCAGAACCCCTACGGCCAGGGCTATATCGGCGCCTATGCGGTGGACCTGTTGGCCGAAGGCTGCACGGTGAAGGCGGACGCCCCGTTCATCACCACGCCGCAGACGGCCAAGTTCATCGACTCCGGCACGCTGCTGATCAGTTCGGCCAATATCGAGAGCTACAAGGACGACCTGAAGAAGCTGACCGGCGAGTTGCAGGCAAGTTTCAAGGACAAGTTCTTGAGCTGCCCGTAATCTGACACTGGGAGGTGGTGCTTGCTGTACCGCCTCCCACCCACCGGATGTCATCCCTGCGAAAGCAGGGACCCATTTCGCCGCCCGCACCAGCCGCGACGACGGGCGAGGGCAGAGCCCTCGCCGTGGGGTCCCTGCTTTCGCTGGGATGACACCGAGTTTGAGGGGCGGACGGTGCTTCTCCCTGACAACACCCCCATAGAGTACCCGAAATGACCTCTGCGCTTGACGCCGAGCCTCGTCCGAGGTCAGCCTCGGCCATGGACCCGGCACCTCGCCGAACGCTCTCATCGTTCCTGCTTCGCGGCTCGACGCAGGTCGGGCTGTTCCTGATCCTCGTGGTGCTGTGGGCGGTGTTCGCCAACCTCGCGCCGGGGTTCCTGTCGAAGTTCAACCTCAACTCGCTGTTGCGTTCGGTCGCTGTCGATATCGTCGTCGGCTTCGCCCAGATGGTGGTGCTGGCGACCGGCGGGATGAACCTCTCGGTCGGGGCGATCGGGGTCTGCGCGGTGATGTTCTCGGGCTACCTGATGCAGGTTCTGGGGCTGCCGATCCCGGTGGCGATTGCCGGCACGCTGGCGCTCGGGGCTTTCCTCGGCTGGCTCAATGGGTTTGCCATCGTCAAGACCGGGGTCAACAGTTTCGTGGTGACGCTGGCGAGTGCGAGCCTGTTTTCCGGCGGCATGCTGATCCTCACCAAGGCAGTGCCGCTCAACGGCCTGCCGCCGGAGTTTGGCGCCTTCGGCAAAAGCGCCGTCGGGCCGGCGATCGGCAGCATGCCGGCGCTCCCCAGCCTCGCGGTGGTAGCGCTGGTGATCGGGCTCGGGCTCTACCTGCTGTTCAAGCATACGACCTTGGGCCGGCAGATCCTCGCGGTGGGCGCGAATGCGCGCGCCGCCGAGATGAGCGGTATTCCGGTCGACCGCACCATCGTCTTCGTCCATGCGCTCTCCGGGGCGCTGGCCGCAGCGGCGGCGCTGATGCTGACCGCGCGGTTGGCGGCGGCGATGCCGGCGGTGGCGGGTGACGACTGGCTGCTGCCGAGTTTCCTTGCGCCGGTGATCGGCGGCACGGCACTCTCGGGCGGTATCGTCTCGGTGGTCGGCACCATACTCGGGGCGCTGTTGGTTTCGACCATCCGCTCGGGGCTGCTGGTGCTGGAGATCGGCAATTTCTGGCTGCCGCTGTTCCTCGGTGCGTTCCTGCTCGCGGCGATCCTGATCGAGCGCGGACGCGCCGCCTATGTGGCGCGCGAACAGGCGAGGCGGGCGCTATGAGGGCGTTCTTCCGCCTGCAATGGTCGGGCATCCTCGTCGGCATCATCGCCGGCGGCATCGCCCTGGCGCTGAGCGCGCCGGCTTTTTTGAGCGAGTTCAACCTGTTCGTGCTGCTGCGCTCGGTCTGCGTGTCGCTGCTCGTCGCCTATTCGCAGATGGTGATGCTCGGAGTCGGGCAGATGAACCTGTCGGTCGGGGCGCTGGGCGGGCTGGTGGCGGTGGTCACCGGTGGGCTGATGGATGCGCTGGGGGTGCCGACACTGCCGGCCATCGCCATCGGCGTTGCTGCAGGTGGTGCGGCCGGCTTCGTCAATGGCTGGCTGACGGTCAAAACCGGGATCAACGGCTTCATCGTGACACTGGCGACGGCCTCGGCCTTCGCCGGCATCAACCTCGGCATCACCAAGGCGGTGCCATTCTACAACCTGCCAACCGATTTCGTCGCCTTCGGCAATGGCCGGCTCGGGCTGTTCCCGTTCTTGCTGATCGTGCCGCTGCTGGTGACGGTGATCCTGGCGCTGTTCTTTGCGCGCGCCGTGCCCGGGCGGCACATGCTGGCGGTCGGTGGTAACGCCCCGGCGGCGCAACTGAGCGGTGTCTCGGTGCCGCGGGCGATCATTTCGGCGCATGTGCTGTCGGGGCTCCTGGCGGCGGTGGCCGGTATCCTCGCGGTGGCGCAGCTCGGCTCGGCGCAGCCGACCATCGGCTCGGACTGGCTGGTGATCTCGTTCGCCGCGCCGATCATCGGCGGAGCGAGCCTTGCCGGTGGGGCGATTTCGATCGTCGGCACACTGCTGGCGGTGGTGCTGATCGGGCTGATCCAGAACGCCATGGTGCTGGTGAAGGTCGACCCCTACTGGGTGCAGTTCCTGCTCGGGGCGCTGATCCTCGCCGCGGTGTGGTTCAACCGCTATCGCGCCGTGCGCGTGGGAGAGAGTTGATGGCGCTGACGGTCGACAAGGCGAGCAAGTCGTTCCCCGGCGTCAGGGCGCTCAGGGACGCGTCACTGGAGCTCAGAGCCGGCGAAGTGCATGCGTTGATGGGGGAGAACGGCGCCGGCAAATCGACGCTGATCAAGATCATCACCGGGGTGCACCGGCCGGATGGCGGGCGGCTGCTGCTCGACGGGCAGGAGATTTCGTTCAGCAGCCCGCGCGATGCGATCCGGCTCGGCATCTCGGCGGTGCACCAGGAGCGCAACCTGATCCCGCGCTTCTCGGTGGCCGAGAACATCCTGCTCGAAAACCTGCCGCGGCGGGCCGGGCTGGTCGACTATGCGACGGCCAATGCCGAGGCGAAGAAGTATCTCGAAATGATCGGGCTCAGCGTCGATACGCGCACCGAAGTCCGGCACCTCAGCGTCGCGCAGATGCAGATGGTGGAGATCGCCAAGGCGCTGAGCCATGAGGCCAAAGTGCTGCTGCTCGACGAGCCGACCGCCTCGCTGACCGGCGAGGAAGCCGAAGCGCTGTTCGCGCTGATCAAGCGGCTGAAGGCGGAGGGCGCGGCGATCCTGTTCGTTTCGCACAAGCTCGAGGAAGTGCTGGCGATCTCGGACCGGGTGACGGTGCTGCGCGACGGCGAGACGACGCTGGTCGGCGAGCCGATCGCCAGGATGAGCCGCGGCCGGCTGATCGAGGCGATGATCGGGCGGGCCGAACGCATCGCCGTGGTGCGACCGCCGAAGCCCGCGACCGGCGCGGTCAAGCTCGAGGCCAAGGGTGTCGCGACGGCCGTGGGGCATCGCGATATCTCGTTCACGCTGCGGCGCGGCGAGATCCTTGGGCTCTACGGGCTGGTCGGAGCGGGGCGAACCGAGCTGGCGCGGGCGCTGGTCGGGAAAGACAAGGTGACCGGCGGGAGCCTGTCGATCGATGGCAAGCCGGCGGTGATCCGCTCGGTGGAGGAGGCGCTGAAGCGGCACCGCATCGGCTATCTCAGCGAAGACCGGAAATATGAGGGCGTGGTGCTGCTGCACCCGATCCGCTTCAACGTGGCGATGACCATCTGGGACCGGTTGGCGAAGTTTCTCGGCTTCCAGACCGCAGCGGGCGAGCGCAAGGCGGCGGAACCGTTCGCGCGACAACTGGAAATCCGGACGCCCAGCCTCGAACAGGCGGTGGGGAACCTTTCGGGCGGCAACCAGCAGAAGGTGTCGCTGGCCAAATGGCTGGCAGCGAAGGTCGATCTGCTGATCATCGATGAGCCGACGGTTGGCATCGACATCAAGACCAAGGCCTATATCCACGAGCTGATCGGCAAGCTGGCCGACGATGGGCTGGCGATACTGCTGATCTCGTCGGAGCTGCCGGAGATGGTGGCGCTGGCCGACCGGATCCTCGTGATGCACGAGTTCAGGATCGTCGACGGCTTCGACAATGACCGTAGCTATGAAGCGATGAGCCGCAAGGTGATGGGGGCGATCCACCGGCATGCGGACGAGACGGTGGCGTAGCCTCTTCACCTCTCCCTAGGGGGAGAGGTCGGCCCGCAGGGCCGGGTGAGGGGGCCTTGCGACGCGCTCCGTGTTTGCGGCAAGGCCCCCTCACCCTGACCCTCTCCCCCAAGGGAGAGGGGACGCTGGAGGACGGCCGGTGGACAACAGGCTGCTTCGGATGCTGTAGAAGACCCCATGACCGACATCACCGCCCTCGACGCCGCCGATCCGTTTGCCCGCACCCGCGTGCTGTTCGACCTACCGCCTGACATCATCTATCTCGATGGCAATTCGCTCGGGGCGCTGCCGCGCGCGGTGAAGGGGCGGATGGCGGAGGTGGTGGCGACGCAATGGGGCGAGGGGCTGATCCGCAGCTGGAACACGCATGACTGGATCGACCTGCCGGGGCGGGTGGGCGAGCGGATCGCCCGGCTGATCGGGGCGGCGCCGAAGACGGTGATGGTGGCCGACTCCACCTCGGTGAACCTGTTCAAGGTGCTGGTGACGGCACTGCGGCTGCGCCCGGGGCGCAGGGTGATCGTTTCGGAACGGGGAAATTTCCCGACCGATGGCTATATCGCCGCGGGCGTTGCCGAGCTCATGGGACAGGGGCATGAGCTGCGGCTGGTGGAGGCCAGCCAGATCGAGGCGGCGCTCGGTGATGATGTCGCGGTGTTGCTGCTGACCGAGGTGAACTACCGGACCGGAGCGCGGCTCGACATGGCCGGGCTGACCGCGGCGGCGCAGCGGGCCGGAGCGCTGACTATCTGGGACCTCTGCCATTCGGCCGGGGCGTTTCCGGTCGATCTGGGCGGGGCGGATGCCGATTTTGCGATAGGTTGCGGCTACAAGTACCTCAATGGCGGACCGGGCGCGCCGGCCTTCGTCTATGCGGCGCCGCGACATCTCGAAGGGCTGCGGCAGCCGCTGAGCGGCTGGCTGGGGCATGCCGCGCCGTTCAATTTTGCCGAGGCCTATCGGCCGGCTGAGGGGATCGGCGCCATGCGGGTGGGGACGCCGCCGGTGCTGTCGATGTCGGCGCTCGCTGCGGCGCTCGAGGTGTTCGACGGGGTGGATCTCGGAGCGCTCAGGGCCAAGGCGGATCAACTGTTCGAGCTGTTCACCGGCGAGGTGAAACGGCTGGCGCCGGAACTTGAACTTGCAACGCCCGGTGATGCGGCGCGGCGCGGCACGCAGGTGTCGCTCAGGCATCCCGAGGCTTATGCGGTGATGCAGGCGCTGATCGAGCGTGGGGTGATCGGGGATTTCCGTGAGCCGGATATCCTGCGCTTCGGCCTGACGCCGCTCTATCTGAGCTTCGCCGACGTCGGGCGGGCGGCCGAGATTGTCGGCGAGGTGATGCGGACCAGGGCGTGGGATCAGCCGCGCTACAAGGTGCGCGCCAAGGTGGTTTGACTCTTTTCTGATAGAGACGGCCCCCTCCCATCCTCCCCCATGAAGGGGGAGGTGCCGCGCCGGTTCACCTGGCACGATCGAAGACAGAGCCTCGCCTCTTCACCTCCCCCTTCATGGGGGAGGCAGGGAGGGGGCCGTCTGCTTCAGTCAGGATCGGCCCAGTTAAAGCTAGAACAGCTCGGCTTCGCCGTGGACACCGAAGCTGGCGCTGCCGGAAAGGGCGGGGACGCGGAGTTCGTCGAGCACCAGGCTCGACCAGATTTCGTCGTAGACCGACTGCGGGGCATCGGGGGGCAGGAGGGCGAACTGGCGCACGGCGAGCGCCATGTTCTGGCAGCGCTGCTCGATGCGGTCCTGGCCCTGCAGGGCGTTGATGATGATACGGGCGGCCTCGCGGCGCGCCTCATCGGCCGATATCGACTTGTCGGCAAGCAGTTCGAGGGCCTGGGTGACGCCTTCCACCATGCCGGCGGTCTGGCGCGCGGTTTCATCGAGCTCGCGGGCGAGCCTTTGCAGAGACATGTAGACAGAACCCCCGTAATACCAGCCGACCGTAGCGCGGATTTCTGAATGGCTCCTTGCGAATGGAAGGCCGTTAGTGAGCACCCGGTGCTCTTGGTTAGCGCTTCACTAACGAATTGCCGGTAACGATGACATCCGAAAACTATCGGGTCCAACGTCACTATGGTCATGTCGAGTTCACTGCCGCCCGAGTTCGATCGTGGTGTGGTGACGACCGTACATCAGGGTGATTGCCTGGTGTCGAACGAAGTGGACCTGACCTTCTCGACAGTGCTTGGCAGCTGCATCTCGGCCTGCGTCCGCGACCGGGTGGCCAATGTCGGCGGGATGAACCACTTCCTCCTTGCCGAGCAATCCGCCTCGGCGGCGGATCGCTATGGCGCGTCGGCCCGCTACGGCGCCTTCGCCATGGAACAACTGATCAACAAGGTGCTGACGCGCGGCTCGGGCCGCAAGGGCAACCTCGAGATCAAGGTGTTCGGCGGGGGCAAGATCAACGGCGCGCTCGACGATATAGGGCTCAAGAATATCGAGTTCGTGCGCGAGTTTCTCGCCAACGAAGGCTACGAGATGGCCAAGGAAGATCTCGGCGGCACCTATGCGCGCCGGGTGATGTTCAAGCCGCATTCGGGCAGGGCCTTCGTCAAGCGGCTCGACAACGCCGCCAACGCCTCGATCGCCAAGGAAGAACTGGCCGTGGCGGCGAGCCGCCGCAGCGTCATCACCAAGCCGGTGGTCGACGACATCGAGCTGTTCTAAGACGGATTTTCACCGAGGGTTTGCCCATCCCCTTGCGCCGGCCGAGAGTTGGGTCCCAGCTGGGATGACACCCGGTGGTCGGGGAGAGATCCAAGGCCTCTTACCAAGGTCTTACACTCAGCCCGCCAAGTATAGATTTGATTAACCATTCCGGTTTTAGGGTCGCTGCGTGGGCCTGGGGAGGCCCCGACGGGGCTCGGTGATTCGTGCGGCGCTTTAATGTGGCGCTCATCGCTAATCTATGCTGGCTCGCTGCCGCGCTGGTTGCGGTCGGCGGCGTAATGCTGTTCGGCGTCGGCCTCGTGAGCGCGGTACTAGCGCTGATCGCTGCGGGCGGTGCGGCAACCGGCTCATTCGTCGTGGCTCGGCGCGCCGACCGCGCCTTCGCCACACGGCTCAGCACGATCGGGCAGGCCGTCGGAGTGCGGGCCGGCGAGGCGACCAGCCTCGAGGCCATTGTGCAGAGCCTCTGCACGCGGCTCGATCGGGCCTACAATTTCAAGGCGGCGTTCGGCAGCCTCAGGCAGCCGGCCGCGCTGGTCGATGGTGATGGCGAGATCCTCGGGGTCAGCACCGGCCTGGTACTGGTTGAACCGACAGCCGAAGAGGGTGGGCTGATCTCCGATGTACTGGGCGGCAGGGTGCTGCTCGAGGATATGGCCGAGGAAAGCATCGTCACCGTCGGCGACCGGCGCTTCGTGGCGGAGCGGCGCGAACTGGGCGGCGGGCGCTCGATCCTCGAGTTCACGCCGGCCGGCTACCACATCGCCGACGACGATTTCGATGCCTTCGTCACCGCGCTCTCCAACGGCCGCACCGGCTTCCGCTTCGACGACTGGGGCATGCAGCACTCGCCGGCGCTGAAGGCGCTGGGCGGCGCGCTCGAGCAGTTCGACAAGTCGGTGAAGGCGATCGGCCAGTTGCTGCGCGGCGAAGAAATCGATGCGCTGCTGCTGATGGGCGCCGGGGCGATGGCACCGGAGCTGAGGCAGTTCGAGCAGGATCTCAACGCCATCCTCGTCGAACGCGAGGAAGCGCTCTTGGCGCGGGCGCATCTCGAGGCCAAGATGGAAGCGATCCTCAGGGCCATCGATCGATACCGGGCCAGCGTCACCAGCCTCGCCGAACTTGCCGACCAGAGCCGCGTGGGCCTGACCGTGGCGTCGAACGCCATCGAGAAGGGACGCGCCAAGGCGCAGGCGGTGCGCGCGCTGGAGCGGCAGGCGGTGGCCCTGGCGGCAGATGCGGCGCTCGCCGTGCAGCGCACCAGCGCCTCGGTCGGCGGCGTGGAGAGCACCACTGTCGAGATCGACCGGATGGTGTCGAGCATCGAGGACGTGAGTTTCCGCACCAATCTGCTCGCCCTCAATGCGGCGGTGGAAGCGGCGCGAGCCGGCGAAAAGGGGGCCGGCTTCGCCGTGGTGGCGGCCGAAGTGCGCACCCTGGCGCAGGCGACGCAGAAGGCGGCGCGCGAAATCAAATCGCTGGTCGGCACCTCGCGGCGCGAAGCCAGCGCTTCGGTCGAACAAGCCGCGTCGCTCAAAAAGATTCTCTCCGGTCTCGGCGGACATTTAGAGAATCTAAGCAATGAGACCGACATGATTGCCGGTGCACTGGATGAGGGCAGCGGCGCCATCGCCCGGCTGGACGGCAGCGTTGCTGCGGTCGGCTCGGAAGCGGCGAAAGCCCTGCAACTCCCAGCACGGAAGCGTACGGCCTAGAACGGGCCAGGGGGCAGCATGGATCAGGGCGAATTTGCCCTCAGTGACCGCGAGTTCAATCGGGTCAAGGCACGCGTCTATCAGGAAGCCGGAATTTCGCTGTCGGAGGCTAAGCGCACCCTGGTGGTGTCGCGGCTCGGCAAGCTCGTCCGAGCGTTGCGGCTCAGCTCCTTCGACGCCTATCTCGATTATCTCGAGCGGCAGGGGACACCTGATGACGCGCAGGAATTCATCAACGCGCTGACCACCAACCTGACCCGGTTCTGGCGCGAGGATCACCATTTCGATCACCTCGAGGGCTATGTCCGCCAGTTGATGGCGCAGCGGCCACGGATGGGGGCCAATGGCCGGCCGAAGCTCAGGATCTGGTCGGCCGGCTGCTCGACCGGGCAGGAGCCCTACACCATCGCGCTGAGCCTCATCTCGGCGTTCCCGGAGCTGAAGCGCTGGGATTTTCGCATCCTCGCCACCGACATCGACACCAATGTGGTGGCCAAGGCTGCCGGCGGTATCTATCCGGAAGCCGAACTCAACGGATTGTCCAGGGAACGGGCCGCGCTGTTCGATCGCGCCGGCGCCGGGCTGGTGCAGATCCCGATGGCGGTGCGCGAGCTGATCGCCTTCAAGCCGCTCAACCTGATGCACAACCCCTGGCCGATGAAGGGGCCGTTCGACGCAGTGTTCTGCCGCAACGTCGCGATCTATTTCGACAAGAAGACGCAGGGCGAACTGTTCGCGCGGCTCGGGTCGATCCTGGTGCCGGATGGGTTTCTCTATATCGGCCACTCCGAAAACCTCGGCGCCGGCGGCGCCAATTTCCGCTTGGTCGGCAAGACCATCTACCAGGCGCGCGCACAGCAGAAAGCGAGGGACGCAGCATGAGAATCAAGGTGCTGGTCGTCGACGATTCCGCCCTCATTCGCGAGGTGCTGAGCCGCACGCTGGGCAAGGACGGCGACATCATCGTGGTCGGTACCGCCGAGGATCCGATCGATGCGCGCTCCAAGGTCAAGGAGCTCAACCCTGACGTGGTGACGCTCGATATCGAGATGCCCAACATGAACGGGCTGCAGTTTCTCGATAAACTGATGCGGCTGCATCCGCTGCCGGTGGTGATGGTCTCGACGCTGACCACCAAGGGGGCAAGCGAGACGCTGCTGGCGCTCGAACTGGGAGCGGTGGATTTCGTCGCCAAGCCCAATGCCACGCTGTCGGGCGGGCTCGATGCGTTCGGCGAGAACCTCCGCCAGAAGGTGCGCGCGGCCGCCCATTCCGACGTGAAGGGGCGCGCCATGAAGGCGCCGACGGCGAACGTCCCGGTGCGGACCGCGGCGGCGCCGAACGGTGCGCTGATCGCCATCGGGGCATCGACCGGCGGAGTCGAGGCGATCCGTGTGGTGTTGAGCCAGATGCCACCCGATTGTCCGCCGATCGTCATCGCGCAGCACATGCCGGCTGGGTTCACCAGCCGCTTCGCCGGGCGGCTCGATGAGCTGACCGAACTGAAGGTGGTGGAAGCCGAAGATCGCATGCCGCTGTTGCCGGGGCACGCCTATGTGGCGCGCGGCGACTTTCATTTGCGGGTGGAGCGCAGCTCCGGCCAGCTCAAGTGCCGGGTGACGCAGGACGAGCTGATGTCGGGCCACCGGCCGAGCGTCGATGTGCTGTTCGAGTCGGTGGCCAAGACCGTCGGCGCGATGGCGGTGGGCGCCATCCTTACCGGCATGGGCCGCGACGGGGCGCGCGGGCTGAAGCTAATGCGCGAGGCCGGGGCCTATACGGTGGGCCAGAGCCAGGCTTCCGCGCTGGTTTACGGCATGCCGCGCGTGGCGTTCGAAGAGGGTGCGGTGATCGAGCAGGCGCCGGTCGAAGCCATCGCGGCGCGGCTCGCCGCGGCGCTCACCCGCGTCAAATCCGCAGCATAACGCGGGTTCGGATTGAAGGTTTGGTAACGGAATGCACCTAGGGTTTTACGATACGCGACCCGGGCGTATTTCGGGCAGCTAGAAGGCGCAGCGTAACGATGCCGAAGGCAAGTGCAGTCAGTGTGATGATCGTCGATGACCAGCAGTCCATGCGGGGCATCTGCAAATACATCCTCACTCAGCTGGGTTTCACCAACATCGTCGAGGCCAAGTCGGGGCGCGATGCGCTCGGCAAGCTCGAAAAGAGCAGTGTCGACCTGATCATTTCCGACTGGAACATGGACGATATCGACGGGCTGACGCTGTTGCGCGTCATCCGCAAGCACCCCAAGACGCAGGGCATGCCCTTTATCATGGCCACCGGCCGCTCCGACAAGGAGCAGGTGAAGGAAGCGATCTCCTCGGGGGTCAACAACTACATCATCAAGCCGTTCGACGCGTCGACCATGAAGAAGCGCATCGAAGCGGTGATCGGCGTGCTGTCGTAAGCGCGTCAACTGCTTGCAGCAGCCATCAGGCCGCCCCCGGGGCGGCCTTTGCTTTTGGTGGATGAGATGACCCGGCACCACGCGGTGCTGGTCGAGCAACCAGCGCGGCGATCCGCAACCAAGGGCATCCGGCGCTGCAGGACAAGGCGCGCACGGCGGCCAAGTCGGATCTCAGCCGCGGTCGACAAGGACCGGGCCGAGTTCTGGTGCGGGGGCTGTCTCGGCGTTGCGCCACTTCTTCCGCTCGGAGCCGAGGGTAGCAGCCACAGAACGCCCCATGACATCGAGTTCGGCAAAGCTGCGGTGATAGATGGTCAGCAATGAAGAGGGCATCTGCGGGCCGTTTCTTCTTGTCGCAACACGCAGCGACATTCGCCCTGCAAATGCTGACCGCGCTACGCGACATTCCGTAATCAGAAATTAAGGCGCCGTGCCTAGTCTTCGCGGTGTTGTGCACGGGCCTTGGGGGGATGAGGCGACGTGAACAGCGGGAGCCGAATGCTTCCGTTTCGCTGCGGCAGGATTGCCGCTCCCCCGGAAGACCAATTACTTGGGGGATTTTTCGCATGGGTTGGCTTCCGAAATTCAAGATTGCCCAGAAACTGCCATTGGCAGTGGTGGGGTCGGCGCTGCTGGTGAGCGTCGGCGTTGGGCTCGGAAGCTATGTGATCGGTTCGGGCATCGTCGCCGACATGAGCGCGCGGCAGATGCAGACGGTGGCCTCGAGCCATGCCGACAAGTTCGCCACCTATCTCAAGACCATCGAAGCCGATCTCGTGAACAGCGCGGCTACCGACAGCGCGGTGAACGCAGCGCGCGATTTCGCCATTGCGTGGAAGAGCTTTGCCAAAGCCACCCCGCCCGGCGACCCGGTGGTGGTGCTGCGCGAGGCATTCATTACCAACAACCCGCATCCGGCGGGGCAGCGACAGCTGCTCGACATCAACGACAAGGGCCGCACCAATTACGACACCACGCATGACAAGGTGCAGGCGACCTTCCGCCGCCAGCTCGAACTGCGCGGCTATCGCGATCTCTACATGTTCGATACGGCGGGGAACCTCGTCTACTCGGTGATGAAGAACGACGACTTCACGTCGAACTTCGCCGAGGGCGGCGACATGGCCGACAGCGGGCTCGGGCGAGCGTTCCGCAAGGCGCTGGCGCTGACCGAGCGCGGGCAGGTGGTCTATGAGGATGCATCGGTCTATGCCATCGCCGGCTCGCCCGCGAGCTTCATCGCCACCCCGATCATCGACGTGCGCGGCAAGCTGATGGGGGTCATGGCGATCGAGATGCCGGTCGCCCCGATCAACCAGATGCTGCAGGACAACACGCAGCTCGGCCAGACCGGCGAGAGTTTTTACGTCGGCGCCGACAAGCTGCTGCGCTCGGATTCGGTGTTCTCCGAAGGCGACGACACGCTCAGCCTCGCCTACGACAACCCGGTGGTCGAAGCGGCCCTGGCGGGCAATACCGCCAATGGCGTCACCACCAACTATCGCGGCATGCGGATGCTGACCAATGCCACACCGGTCGAATTCAACGGCACGACCTGGGCGATGGTCACCACCATCTCGGAGGACGAGGCGTTTGCGCCGGTAGCGCAGCTGAGAAACACCATGCTGGCGATCGGCGCGGCGCTGCTGGCGCTGGCGGCTGTGGTGGGTTTGCTGTTCTCGCGCAGCATTTCGAAGCCGATCAGCCGTCTCACCGAGACGATGCGGGCGCTGGCCGAGGGCAAGCTCGACACCGAGGTGAAGGGCGCCGGGCGCAGCGACGAGATCGGCGACATGGCCAAGGCCGTGCAGGTGTTCAAGGAGAACGCGCTCAAGGTCACCGAAATGACCGAAGGCGAGCGGACGGCTTCGGTGCAGCGCCGGGTCGAACGTACCGCCATGATGCAGGAACTGCAGAAGGCCTTCGGCGAAGTGGTGGACGCAGCGATCTCGGGCGACTTCTCAAAGCGTGTCGAGGCCGAGTTCCCCGACAGTGAGCTCAACGCCCTGGCGCATGGGGTCAATGAGCTGGTGGCGACGGTCGACCGCGGGCTGATCGAGACCGGCGACGTGCTGTCGGCGCTGGCCCAGACCGATCTGACCCATCGGGTAAATGGCCAGTATAGCGGCGCCTTCGCCCGGCTGAAGGACGACACCAACGCGGTAGCCGAGCGGTTGACCGAGATCGTCGGGCAGCTCAAGGGCACCTCGCGTTCGCTGAAGACGGCGACGGGCGAGATCCTGTCCGGCGCCAACGACCTGAGCGAACGCACCACCAAGCAGGCGGCGACGATCGAGGAGACCTCGGCGGCGATGGAACAGCTGTCGGGCACGGTGCTGGCCAATGCCGAACGGGCCAAGGATGCTTCGAGCGTCGCGGCGACGGTGACCCGCACCGCCGAAGATGGCGGGCAGGTGATGCACCAGGCCACCGAGGCGATGGAGCGGATCACCCATTCGTCCGGCAAGATCTCCAACATCATCGGGATGATCGACGACATCGCCTTCCAGACCAACCTCCTCGCGCTCAACGCTTCCGTCGAGGCAGCGCGGGCCGGCGATGCCGGCAAGGGCTTTGCCGTGGTGGCCGTCGAAGTGCGGCGGCTGGCGCAATCGGCGGCCGGCGCTTCGAGCGAAGTGAAGGCGCTGATCGAGCAATCGGGGACCGAGGTTCGAGGCGGCTCGAAGCTGGTCGCGGAAGCGGCGCAGAAGCTCGAGGCGATGCTGGTGGCGGCGCGCTCGTCGAGCGAGCTGATGGATTCGATCGCGCGGGCCAGCCAGGAGCAGGCCTCGGCGATCGAGGAGGTGAACGCGGCGGTTCGCACTATGGACGAGATGACCCAGCATAACGCGGCGCTGGTCGAACAAACCAACGCGGCGATCGAACAGACCGAGGCGCAGGCCACCGAGCTCGACCGGATCGTCGAGGTGTTCCGCACTGGCGATACAGCGCCGGCCCGGGCTGCTGAACCGCCGGCCAAGGGGATCCGGGCGCTGCAGGACAAGGTGCGCACGGCCGCCAAGTCGTATCTTAGCCACGGCAATGCCGCGGTCGACAAGGACTGGGCCGAGTTCTAGGGGCTTTCAAGATTGGATTGCACCGGCCTGGTGGCTCGCCCGGTTTGGCCCACCCGCGGGTGGGGTGGTCGCAGTGGTTCAACTCATCGGTGAAATGATCCAGCCGCGGGACCGATGGCCCCGCGTAACGTCCAGAAGGGACAATGATGCGCAGACTCGCCCGGACCATAGCCGCCATCGTCATCGGTGCCGTGCCGCTCGCCGGTGGACTCTATCTGGGGTCGCAGACGACAGCCCAGATCGACGCGGCGCAGCGCGAGGCCGATGGGGTGCGCTATGCCGGGCTGGTGCTGCCGGAACTGGTGGGGCTCGCCCGGGATGGCGCGCTGCCGGCGGCCGATCCGGCGCTGGCCGCGGCAGCCCGGAGCGGCGATGCGACATTCGGTACGGCCTCGTTGTCACGGGCCTATGACGCGCTGAAGGCGGAACTGGGGGCCGGGGCGCATCCGGCAGCGGCGCGCCAGGCCGCGACCATGCTGGTGCAGCGCATCCATGACAGTTCCGGGCTCAGCGCCGACCCCAAGGCGGAGCAACTGCTGGAGGTGCCGCAGGCGGCCAACGCGGCGCCGCTGTCGCCGGCGCTGATGCAGGCAACACGCTATGCAGTGGCGGTGCAGCCGGCCGAGTTGGCGCGGCTCGAAGAGGTGCTGGCCGAGTTCCGGGCGGCGACCGCCGAGGGCGACGCGACGGCTGCGGGCAAGGCTTACACGACGGCAGCGACGGCGCTGGCAGACCAGGTGGCGACGGGCATCGCGGCGATCCCCGATGCCAAGGCGCGATCGGCTTTTGACTGGGCCGGGCTCGATGCGGCGCATGACGCGTTCCAGGACGCGGCGCTGGCGCTCGGCCAGTCCTCCGGCGCCGACATGCGGCAAGTGCTGGAGCAGCGGATTGCCGAGGCAGGAGCACGGCTCAACTGGATCGGCGGGGTCAGCGCCGTGCTGGCGCTGCTTGTCGGGGTGAGCGCCTGGTTCGGGCTTGGCCGGCTGGGTCAACGCTGGATTAAGGAAGCTTCCCTATCGTCGGCGGCAGGGATGAGCGGGGATGCCGGGCACGAAAGCCGCGGCGACATGGGGGCTAGAATGGCCACGACCTCTTCGCAGGGCAAGGGTGGGTTGACGCTCACCACGACGATTTCGGCAATGGTGTTTCTCGCCGTCACGGTGGCGATCGCCACGGTGCTGTTCGCGGTGTGGACGATGCTGGCCGCCAATACGCGCGACACCGCCGACCAGCGGCTCGCGGCGGATCTCCGGATCGCGGCGGCGATCCTCGAGGTGAACCTGCCCAACTCCGATATCTTCTGGAACGAGGCGGGCGAGCTCGAAAAGATCGAAGCCAAGGCAATGCCGAAATTCCGCAACCACGACCTGATCGATACGATCGGGCGGGTGACCGGCGATACGGCGACGCTGTTCGTGTTCGACGCACAAACCCAGGATTTCATCCGCAAGTCGACCACGATCCTCGACGACAAGGGCGAGCGCATCCTCGAGACGCCGCTGGCGCGCGACGGCGCGGCCTATCCGGTGGTGGTTGCCGGCGGCACCTACCAGGGCGAGGCCAATGTGCTCGGCGTGCCCTACTACGCCATCTATCGGCCGATCCAGAACCTCAACAACGAGGTGATCGGGCTGGTCTATGTGGGCATCCCCAAAGCCGAGATCGATGCGACCGCAAGCGAAGGCCTGCAACTGCTGGCGCTGGTCGGCGCGGTGGCGGTGCTGGTGATCGGGGCGCTCTCGGTGTTCGCGGCGTCGCGGCTGATGCGGCCGGTACCGGCACTGTCGAAAAGCATGCGGCTGGTGGCGAGCGGCGATCTCGAAACCGCCATTCCCTACACCAAGCTCGGCAACGAAATCGGCGCGATGGCGCGCAATATCGAGGTGTTCCGGGCCAATGCGCTCAAGGTGCAGGAGCTGACCGAGGACGAGCGGCTGGCGCTGGAGCAGCGCCGCGCCGAACGGGCCGAGATGATGCAGTCCCTGCAGCAGAGCTTTGGCGACGTGGTGGATGCGGCGACCTCAGGCGATTTCTCGCGCCGGGTGGCGACCCGCTTTGCCGACGAGGAACTCAACCGGCTGGCGGGCAGCGTCAACACGCTGGTCGAAACGGTCGAGCGGATCATCGGCGATACCGGCGCGGCGCTGGCGGCGCTCGCCGATACCGACCTGACGCACCGCATCGAGGGCGGCTACGAAGGCGCGCTCGGGCAGTTGCGTGACGATACCAACGAGGTGGCGGAAAAGCTCAGCCAGATCGTGATGACGCTGAAGCAGACCTCGCGCTCGCTGAAGACGGCGACGGGCGAGATTCTCTCGGGCGCCAACGACCTCAGCGAGCGGACGACGCGGCAGGCGGCGACCATCGAGGAGACCAGCGCGGCGATGACGCTGCTCGCCGACACGGTGCGCGCCAATGCCGAGAAGGCCGAAGATGCGCGCCACGTGGCCGAAGACGTCAGCCGGACCGCCGAGGCGGGCGGCGCGGTCATGCAACAGGCCAATGTGGCGATGGAGCGGATCACCCAGTCATCGGCGAAGATTTCCAACATCATCGGCATGATCGACGACATCGCCTTCCAGACCAACCTGTTGGCGCTCAACGCTTCGGTGGAAGCAGCGCGGGCGGGGGAGGCCGGCAAGGGCTTTGCCGTGGTGGCGGTCGAGGTGCGGCGGTTGGCGCAATCGGCGGCGCAGGCCTCGAGCGAGGTCAAGGTGCTGATCGAGCAATCGGGCGCCGAGGTCAAAGGCGGCACCAAGCTGGTGGCCGAGGCGGCTGACAAGCTTGAAACCATGCTGACGTCGGCGCGCCGTTCCAATGCGCTGATGGCGGCGATCGCCGCCGACAGCCGGCAGCAGGCGGGCTCGATCGACGAGGTCAACGCCGCGGTGCGGCAGCTCGACGAAATGACGCAGCACAATGCGGCGCTGGTCGAAGAGATCAACGCGGCGATCGAGCAGACCGAAGCGCAGGCCGGTGAAGTCGACGGTATTGCCGACATCTTCACCGTCGAGCCCAGCGCCGGCGGCCAGAGGTCGCGGGCAGCCTGACGGCGCCGTTTCGTGCAACTTGCAAGAAACAGAGGTTCCCGCTTTCGCGGGAATGACTCCGTGGTTCGTTGCGCTGCCGGGGGGTAGGGCGGCCGTGGCCCCTTTCGGTCCTTATTCACCGGGTCATCCCCGCGAAAGCGGGGACCTCCGTTTGGCGATGGCGCCACGAGCAAGAAGGCCGATGTTTTGCCCCTGGAGACATCGCCATTTGACGCGATGTTAACGCTGACATGCTGTGATCGCGAGTGAGACGCAGGACGCATTTCAGTTCGTCGACACTCCAGAAGGACTACGACCCCTCCATGCCCGCCAAGACCAAGTTCAAGCTCCCGTCGCTCAAGCTTCGGGGCTCAATCATTCTTGCCGCCGCCGCCATTTTCACGGTCGCGATCGGCGCATCGCTTTATTATGTCGTTACCAGCAACCGCGCCCAGGACCTGGCGCAGGCCGACGAAGTGGTCGGTGGGCTGGCCGAAACGCAAGCCGAGTCGATCAAGACGTTCCTCACCGGCTTTGCGGTGGCGGCCGATTCGACGGCGCGCACCGCCGAAGCGCTGCTCGCCAACCACGACACGTCGCCGACCACTTATGGCACGATCGTCACCAAGCAGCTGGCGAGCCTGCCGGGGGCACTGGGCGTCTACATGATGTTCTCGCCGGAGTCGGCGCTCTATGCGCGGCCGACCTTTGCCGGCTCGCATTTCCTGATCAGCGGCAACCATGTCGGCATTCTCGCCGAGAACAAGGCGGACGGCACGATCGGCTATGGTTCGCTCGACAGCCCGGCGGGCTTCGACAGCTGGTTCACCGGACCGCTGAAGGCGGGTGTCGCCGCAATCTCGGGGCCCGACAATATCGAGGGCAAGCTCTACACCAGCTTCACCAACATCATCAAAGATCCGTCGGGCAAGGCCGTCGGCATGAGCGGCGTCGCCTTCGACTCGGCGGTGCTGGCGCAGAAACTCGGCACGGAGCCGCCGATGGGCAACGGCTTCATGGGCATCATCAACCAGCGCAATGTCTGGGTGCTGAACCCCGATCCCAAGCTGATCGGCACCGAGGTGACCGAGCCCTGGGCAATCGAAGCGCTGACCGCCATGGCCTCTTCCGACACTTTCTCGTCGACCGGCGAAGCTGCCGGCCAGACCTGGAAGATGAATGCCCGCAAGGTTGACCTGCCGGGCGCCGATGCGGCGTGGACGGTGGTCGTCGCGGTGCCGCAGGCGACATTGCTCGCCGATTCCGAGGCGCAACTCCTCAACCTGCTGATCGGCGGCGTGGTGATCTTCGCGCTGGGTCTGCTGGCCTTTGCCTGGCTCGGTGCTGCGATTGCCAAGCCGATCAGCAAGATGACCGGAGTGATGCGCAAGATCGCCGATGGCGACTACAGCGTCGAAGTGCCGTTCGGGGCGATGCGCAACGAAATCGGCGACATGGCGAAGGCGGTCGAGGTGTTCCGCGAGAACGGCCTGAAGGTGGCCGAGATGACCGAGGCGGACGCCGCGCGGATCATCCGCGACCAGGAGGCCCGCAGCGCCATGATGGCCGAACTGCAGAAGGCTTTTGGTCAGGTGGTGGACGCGGCGGTGGCCGGCGATTTCTCGCGCCGGGTGGAGACCGAGTTCCCCGATCGCGAGCTCAATGCCATTGCCGGCTCGATCAACAACCTCGTCGCCACTGTCGATCGAGGCCTCGGCGAGACCGGTGAAGTGCTGGCGGCTTTGGCCGATACCAACCTCACCAAGCGGATGGAAGGCCAGTATGAGGGCGCCTTCGCCCGGTTGCGCGACGACACCAATGCGGTGGGTGACAAGCTCAGCCACATCGTCGGGCAGCTCAAGGAAACCTCGCGCTCGCTGAAGACGGCGACCGGCGAAATCCTCTCGGGCGCCAACGATCTCTCGGAGCGCACCACCAAGCAGGCAGCGACGATCGAGGAAACCTCGGCGGCCATGGAGCAGCTCTCGACCACGGTGCTGCAGAACGCCGAGCGGGCCCGCGAGGCGAGCGAAGTGGCGAGCACCGTCACCCGCACCGCGGAAGAGGGGGGCCAGGTGATGGGCGACGCCAATGCGGCGATGGAGCGGATCACCCAATCCTCCGCCAAGATTTCCAATATCATCGGACTGATCGACGACATCGCCTTCCAGACCAACCTCCTGGCGCTCAACGCCTCGGTGGAAGCGGCGCGGGCCGGCGATGCCGGCAAGGGCTTTGCCGTGGTGGCGGTGGAAGTGCGGCGCCTCGCGCAGTCGGCGGCCAGCGCCTCGAGCGAGGTCAAGGCACTGATCGAGCAGTCGGGCACCGAAGTGAAGACCGGCTCGAAGCTGGTGGCCGACGCGGCCGCGCGGCTCGTCGCCATGCTGGAAGCGGCGCGCTCGAGCAACCAGCTGATGGACGGCATAGCGCGCGACAGCCGCGAACAGGCTTCGGCGATCGAAGAGGTGAACACCGCGGTGCGCCAGCTCGACGAGATGACGCAGCACAATGCGGCGCTGGTCGAGGAGACCAACGCCGCGATCGAGCAGACCGACGGGCAGGTGAACGAGCTCGACCGGATCGTCGACATCTTCACCATCTCGGGCGCCGCGCCGCAGCGGGTGGTGCAGGTGGCGCCGCCGGCGCGCGGCATCAAGGGCCTGCAGGAGCGGGTGAAGAAGGCCGCGAGCTCGTATCTCAGCCAGGGCAGTGCCGCGATCGACAAGGACTGGGCGGAATTCTGATCCGCCAGATGCCGCCGCGTCGGGGCGGCTTAATTCTAAGCCGCCCGCGGTAACCCTGACATCAGGTGTCAGGTGATCCATGCGAAACCCTCTCCCCACGTTACAGGGAGAGGGTTTTGTTGATGACCCAGACACTCGAGCTCGTCACCTTTCGGCTCGCCCGCGGCAGCGGCCAGCAGTTCATCGACGCCAATGCGGCGATCAGTGACTGGCTGAAGCGGCAGCCCGGATTCGTGTCGCGCCACCTCGCCGAACGCGACGACGGCAGCTTTGTCGACATCGTGTTCTGGCAGACGCATGAAGCAGCACTGGCGGCCAGCGGAAAAATCATGGAAGAGATGGCCCAGAGCGAGGCCATGACCATGATCGATCCCATGGGCCTCGAGATGAGCCATGGTACAATCCGACTCTCGGTCGACTGAAATGGTCGCCGACCTCCTGCAGATCGTGCGGTCCTTCCCGCAGCCCGTCGCCGACCTCGCCCAGCAGCTTGCCCTGACACTGCTTTCGGTGCGGCCGGATCTCGACGCCAAGGCGCGGCTGGGCTGGGGCTCGGTCAACTATCGGCATCCGACGGCGGGGTTCGTCTGCGCCATCTTTCCGATGGAGGATCATGTGTCGCTGGTGTTCGAGCATGGCCGGCAGCTGAGCTCGCCGCTGCTCGAGGGCGACGGCAAGCAGGTGCGGTTCATCCGGTTCGAGCCGGGCACGCCGATCCCCGAAGACGAGATCGCGATCCTGCTTGCCGAGGCCATTGCGCTCAAGGCGTGAGCCGTGCAGAAAACCTCCGACGATTGGTTCGGAGATTTCCCCATGGCGCGTATCGGGCTCGTGGCGCATGACGACAAGAAGGACGAACTGGTCGCCTGGGCAAAGCTCAATCGCGACAAGCTCGCTCTGCATGAGCTGTGGGGCACCGGTACCAGCGGCGGACGGGTCACCGACGGCACCGGCTTGCCGGTTACGCGGCTGCTGAGTGGGCCGCTGGGCGGCGATGCGCAACTGGGCGCGATGATCGCCGAGGGGCGGCTCGATGCGCTGATCTTCTTCCAGGATCCGCTGACCGCCATGCCGCATGACGTCGATATCAAATCGCTGACGCGGCTGGCGACGCTCTACAACATCCTGTTGGCGCCAAACCACAGAACGGCCGACGCAGTGCTCGCGGCGCTTTGACCGTCTGGTCAAAGTCTCCACAACCCTATAATAGCCGCCCCCAATCGAAACGCGGTGCTTGGTTGACCGGTGTTTGTGCATATGCGCAGATGACCGCAAAACCGGCACAAGCCGCGAAGAAGAACGATTTCATCAGGACGGGGGCGGGGTGTCCTTCGACGCAGTCATCGACG
>NZ_DASZAW010000141.1:0-33704 GCF_035944845.1 Devosia sp.
CGACATTGACAGGTCAAAGGAACCTGCTAAGCGTCAACCCGCCTCGGCAGGAGGGTTCGAGGCGCCCGGATTTCCGGGCTTCTGTCCCTTAGCCGAGAGCACCCTGATGACCAACTCCGCCCAAGCCAATGAGATGGCCAATGCCATCCGTTCCCTCGCCATGGATGCGGTGGAGAAAGCCAATTCCGGTCACCCCGGCCTGCCGATGGGCGTGGCCGACATTGCCACGGTGCTGTTCACCAAGGTGATGAAGTTCGATCCCAAGGACCCCTGGTGGGCCGATCGCGATCGCTTCATTCTATCGGCCGGCCACGGCTCCATGCTGCTCTACGCCTCGCTGTACCTGTTGGGCTACGAGGACATGACCATCGATCAGCTCAAGCAATTCCGCCAGCTCGGTTCCAAGACCGCCGGCCATCCGGAATATCACTTCGCCCCGGGCATCGAGACCACCACCGGCCCGCTCGGCCAGGGCATTGCCAACTCGGTCGGCTTCGCCGTCGCCGAAGCCAAGCTTGCCGCCGAATTCGGTTCCGATCTCGTCGACCACTACACCTGGGTCATCGCCGGTGATGGCTGCCTGATGGAAGGCGTGAGCCAGGAGGCGATCTCGCTGGCCGGGCACCTCAAGCTCAACAAGCTCGTGGTCATCTGGGACAACAACAACATCACCATCGACGGCCGCGTCTCCAACGCCGACTCGACCGACCAGATCGCCCGCTTCAAGGCCTGCGGCTGGAACACCATCGAGATCGATGGCCTCGATCAGGCGCAGGTCGAAAAGGCCTTGCTCGACGCCAAGAAGTCGAAAGACAAGCCGACCCTGATAGCCGCCAAGACCATCATCGGCTTCGGCGCGCCGACCAAGGCGGATTCGCACGGCGTGCACGGCTCACCGCTCGGCGCGGCTGAACTCGCCGGGGCCAAGCAGCAGCTCGGCATCGACTATCCGGCGTTCGAGATCCCGAGCCATACGCTCAACGCCTGGCGCGCTGCCGGCACGCGCTCCGAGAACGCCCGTGGCGATTGGGAAGGCCGCCTCGCCTCGGCCAAGCCCGAACTGCGCGCCGAGTTCGAACGCCGCATCGCCGGTAAGCTGCCGGCGAACTGGAACGAGACCATCGAGACGTTCAAGGCCAAGCTGGTTGCCGACAAGCCGAAGATCGCCACCCGCAAGTCGAGCCAGCTGGCGCTCGAGGTGATCAACAAGGTGCTGCCCGAGACCATCGGCGGCTCCGCCGATCTGACCGGTTCGAACCTCACCAACACGCCCGAGACGCTGCCCTTCACCGCCACCGACCGTGCCGGCCGCTACATGCGCTACGGTATCCGTGAGCATGAGATGGCGGCGGCGATGAACGGCATCGCGCTGCATAAGGGCCTGATCCCCTATGGCGGCACCTTCCTGGTGTTCACCGATTATGCCCGCCCCGCCATCCGCCTCTCGGCGATCATGAGCCAGAAGGTCATCTACGTGATGACCCATGACTCGATCGGGCTGGGCGAAGACGGCCCGACCCACCAGCCGGTCGAGCATCTGTCGACGCTGCGCGCCATCCCGAACCTCCTGGTGTTCCGCCCGGCCGATGCGGTCGAAACGCTGGAATGCTGGCAGCTGGCCATCGAGGCCGAGCAGCCCTCGATCCTCGCGCTCTCCCGCCAGAACCTGCCGGCCCTGCGCACTGCAACGGTGGCCGGCAACCCCTCGGCCAAGGGTGCTTACGTCATCGCCGGCGACCAGGATGCCGATGCAGTGATCTTCGCCACCGGTTCGGAAGTCGCCATCGCTGTCGCGAGCCTCGAGCTGCTGAAGGCGCAAGGGATCACCGCCAAGGTCGTTTCGGTCCCCAGCCAGGAGCTGTTCAACGCCCAGTCGCAGGAATACCGCGACAGCGTGATCGGCAAGCCCAAGGCCAAGGTGGCGATCGAAGCCGGCATCGAGATGAGCTGGCTCAAGCTCTTGGGCGACAAGGGCCGTTTCATCGGCATGCACTCGTTCGGCGCCAGCGCTCCGGCCGAGCAGCTCTACGAGCACTTTGGCATTACGGCGAAAGCCATAGTTGAAGCTGTCATGGCGCAGTTGTAAGAACCGCGCTCTTCTTCTCTCCTCCCTAGAAGTCCCTGAAGGAGCCATCATGGCTGTACGCGTCGCAATCAATGGCTTTGGCCGCATCGGTCGCAACATCCTGCGCGCCATCGTCGAAAGCGGCCGCAACGACATCCAGGTCGTCGCCGTCAACGATCTCGGTCCGGTCGAGACCAACGCCCACCTGCTGCGCTATGACAGCGTGCATGGCCGTTTTCCCTTTGACGTAAAAGTCGAGGGCGATGTGATCACCGCCGGCAACCAGACCTTCAAGGTCACCGCGGTCAAGGATCCGGCGCAGCTGCCGCACAAGGAGCTGGGTGTCGAGATCGTGCTCGAGTGTACCGGCATCTTCACCTCCAAGGAAAAGGCCTCGGCCCACCTCGCCGCCGGTGCCAGGAAGGTGATCGTTTCGGCCCCGGCCGAAGGTGCCGACCTGACTGTCGTTTACGGCATCAACCACGCCCTGCTCGGCAAGGAGCACGTGGTGATCTCGAACGGCTCGTGCACCACCAACTGCCTCGCCCCGATGGCCAAGGTAATGAACGACCTGGTCGGCATCGAGAAGGGGATGATGACCACCATCCACTCCTATACCGGTGACCAGCCGACCCTCGACACCATGCACAAGGATCTCTACCGCGGTCGCGCCGCGGCGCTGAGCCAGATTCCGACCTCGACCGGCGCCGCCAAGGCGATCGGCCTGGTGCTGCCCGAACTGAAGGGCAAGCTGGACGGTATCTCGATCCGCGTGCCGACCCCGAACGTGTCGCTGGTCGACCTCAACTTCGTCGCCGGCCGCAACACCACCCCGCAGGAAATCAACGACGCGCTGATCGCCGCCGCCGATGGTCCACTCAAGGGGGTGATGACCTACACCACCCACCCGCTGGTTTCGAGCGACCTGAACCACGATCCGCACTCGGCCACCATTCTGCTCGACCAGACCAAGGTGACCCAGGGCAACTTCGTCACCGTCATGGGCTGGTACGACAACGAGTGGGGCTTCTCCAACCGCATGGCCGACATCACGGCCGTGTTCGCCAAGACGCTGTGAGAGTGTGACCGCCCACAGAGGATAGGCACATGCCTTCCACAGTGTGCCTCAGTCACAAGCAAGAGTTCGGCTCAGGTCGTGTGACAGACAAGAAGGCCCCGGAATCCGGGGCCTTTGCTTTGGCAGGTGCAGCAGAGGTAATTGGCGCAGGTCCGACCGATCGCTCTCGTCACACCGCCGTCGACTGCCATGCTAGACTTCATACGCGATCATTCGGATGCCGGCGGTGGCGACGGCTGAGTCCGGCAGCACTCGTAGCGCGAAGTTGCGGTCGCCATGCCAAGAGCGACTGGATCGACACCATGACTTACCCCTCTGGGGGTATGCCCCGAACAACGCGGTGACCGCATAACGACGATCGGGCATGGCCTGGATAGCCAGCAGCGCCCCGGAGTTGAGATCATGCGGAGACGGACGTTCATCGGCGGTCTGGCAGCCGGCCTCGGGGTACAGATCAGCGGGACGGCGCTTGCCCAGTCTGCGGCGAAGCCGGCTTTCAAGCTCGTGCTGAAGCTGGGCAAGACCCCGGTGACGATACGGCTCTACACATCCGACGGTGGCCGGACGATCGCAATTCTGGTTCGTGCCGGGACCGAAGATCACTGGCTGAGCGTACACCCGAGCGCTGAGGCGCAGAAAGTTTTGAACCGCGCGGTCAGTGCGGGGACCTTCGTCGTGCGGGGCCCCGACCTGTCGTTCACGGTCGGGTTGCAGCTCTCGGGCGAGGGCGGGACCTTCCGGTTCGAGAGCGACAACAAGAGCGTCACTGGCAATTTCGGGGCCGCGCCCGCGCTTCCGACGGGACGGCGCGGCCTGATCAGCGGAATCGGGGCCGTCATTGCCGGAGCGCTGGTATCGATTGGCAACAAGCTGATCGAACTGGGCCAGGGCTTACACGGGCTGGCCGAAGCGATAGGTGCCATCACCAGTGGAAATTTCACCATTGTTGTCGACGGAAGCGGCGATAGCACCCAGGTGACGGTTTCCCGCGGTAATCCCGCTAACGGCTTTATCGCCGAGCCGGGCTGCAACTCCAATCCGATGATGCTGTGTTGACTGACTGCATTGGCAGGTCCGGCAGGGTTCCTGGACGAGGGCGGCTGCCGTGATCGTCACAACCAACAGGCGCGAGCTTCTTGCCTTTCGCGCCAACCGCATTGTGCCGGGGATTGTCGCCGTCGTCGCCACGCCGTTTGTGGTTGGGCTGGGACACGCCATTACCGCAAGAAGGGATGCCGAGTGGTTCGGGTGGATGCTGTCGGCGCTCGGGCTGGTGATGGCCGTCGGCGGCGTTTGGGCACTCTTCGTCCGACTCACGCTGGAGCTCGACGCTCGGAGCAATTCGGTGAGCTACTCGATCGTGGCACCACTGTTTGCGAAACGCTGGACGATGCCGCTCGATGCGCTGCAGTCCGTCGCCTTCCAGGAGCACCAGACTCCACGTGGCAGCATCTACGCGGTCGTGTTCCAGCCGAGGTCCGAAAGTCCGGCCATGCCGATCCGGGTCAGGGAATTCTGGACGAGAGGTGCTGCGGAAGCCGTTTTGTGGGAGGTGCGTGTATGGTTGGGCAACGCGGGGCATCCGGCGGGAACATCTTCCTGAGCTGAGGACGCGATTGCGGTCTCGCGGCAGATCAGGAGCGCAGGCTCGTACACCCTTGGGGGTATGACGCAAAGGCATGCGGGGCCTAGAGACCAGGTCATTCTGGGTTCGGATCGAGGGCAATGTGCTTCGGAAATTGTTGAAGCTTTTCGGGATCGGCGTGGTCGTCATTGCGGCCGCGATGGTAGCGATCCCCATGTTCGCTGGCGGCGCTGACTACAACACCGATTTTTCGCCGCCGAGCGGGATCGATGCCATCGCCTGGCCCGACACCATCGGCGGAAGCGCCGTCGACGTGCAGGGGCTGGAGCCCGCTCAACTGGCGGAAATGCGGTTGGTAGGCAGTGGCCTTTTCGGCGCGACCGCCCGCTATGGCCAGAAAGCCTCGGTAACAGTGATCCAGACCGGAAATCAGGATCTCCTCGACGCCTACGTGGGAACCGTCAGGCCCAGGCTGGAAGGCTATTCCAACCGATCCAGCGGCAAGCTCAATGGGGCGTGGTGGATCAGGGGCTCCGGCACGCCAGGACGGCTATATGGCTGGCAGAGGCAGGATTGGTTCTACCTCGTCCAGGCCGCTAACGACGATCTCTTCGATGAGGTGGTCGAGAAACTGCCCTATATCTCCGGGAAATAGCACGACTCGAAAGCGTCGATGCGCTGGGATGGCCTCCGGTCCGAGGCGCAGTCAGAGCCCATTGGTGGTGTCGCTCTCTTGGACGCCCTCCGCTGCGCTACGACCCCATTTGTCGATCTCGGTCCCGCACGCCTGGCAGGTCGAGCCGCCCCAGAGCGCCTGTCGCAACGAACTCGGCCGCCGGATTTTCGGAAGGGGCGTCTGACACTTCGGACAGGTGGTCGTTTTTAGATTGACCCCCCATTTGTTCCGTCGCTTCGTCCCCCAGTAGATTATCCCGGCTATGACACCAACAATGGCCAGGTTTTGTACAAGCTCGGTGATTGTCACGGCATTTCCCCCGTGCCGGCGGCTTGCATTGGCACCGCCTTGCGAGAAGTTGTCATTGCCCCGGCCCGATCTGCATCATGTCGGCACTGATCATCCAGGACTCGCCGCTCTTTCTGAAATAGACCAAGGACCGACCGCTTGTCCGCTGGGCTGCCCCGGATGGCGCGACGATTTCCGAGGTCCACTCCCAGTATACAGCCGCTCGATCGGATCCGGCGTCGGCCACGACGGTCGAAAACGCCATGGCATTGCGACCCAGCGAGAAATTGCGCGCGAAGATTGCCTTGATCGCGTCCCTGCCGCTTATCGGTGCTGCGCCCGGCACAACCATGAGGGCGTCGGGCGCGTAGAGACCTGCAATGCTCTCCGCGTCACCGGCAGCGGTCGCTGCCACGAACACTTCCGCGGCATCTCTCGGGGACGGCACACCAGACTGTGCCAAGGCAGGAACTGAGGTCGCGAGAACACTCGCCAAGCTCAAAACTGCGAGCCAGACGGGCATCGCCGCCGCACGTGTCATGTTTCTCAATCGTCCCTCCGTCATGGCGATCTCGCCCTGCTGAGATGGGTAGCTACGAAGCGCGCCGGGGTCATACCCCCCATGGGGTAAGCGTGCGCGGGTTTCGCCGTCAGACCCCGAGCCAGACGCCCACCAGGATACTGGCCAGGAGAGTGGCGATCAGGGCCGGGTAGTCCACGCCGGGGCGACGCAGGATCAGCCTCAGCGTTGCACCGGCCACGCCGAACGCGAGCGAGGCCAGAACCAGCGCACCCCAGACCGGCATGAGAAGGTCGGTTCGTTCAGGTTCGCCTCCGGCATGACGTGCGCTCAGAGCCGTGGGAATGTCGAACAGAAAGGACTCGGTCAGCACGGCATCGACGATGGCGGGCGCCTTGTCATAAAGGGCTTGCGGGACGAGAATGGCGCGGGCCGTGTCATCGTCATCGCGAACGAGCAATTCATGGAGATTGCCCTCGACCCTCCGCCAGATTCCGCTGGGGCGCATGGCCCGGAAGTCAGCATCGATCCGCTTGCGATCCAGGATTTCGACCGGGCGTTCAGTTGCCGGGACAATGCGCGCTGCAAGCTCGACAGCGGGGCCGACCGCAATGACGATGAAGACGCCTGCCAGGAGGGCGCCGATGATGGTCGCTCCCCGGCCCAGCGGGCGGTTGTCGCGCCGGTTGGCTCGCTTGCCAGCCATCGTCGGTCAAAGCACTCGCTCGAGTGCGTCGAGGGCGAAACCAGAATCCGCATAGAACATGAGCTGCCCCTGGGTTGGATGCTCAATGACCTCGGCGCGTTCGCCCAGACGACCTGCGAAGTCACGGACTGTCTGCATGTCGACAACGGGATCGCTGCGTCCGTGCAGCAGCAGCACCGGCTGGCTGGAGGATTCCGCAAGCTCTGACCAATCCTGGACCACCTGATGCGCGTCGATCTCGAAGGCGCGGTGTCCCTGCGTTACGGTAAAGCGATAGCCGTCCCGAAGAATTGCGAAAACCTCGGGGATATTCGCCACATTGAAGTCCACGGGCGCCGATGTGTAGAGCGCCCTCATGAAGGCCCGATCCCCTCCACTGTCGAGAAGGGCAATGCCGGCGCGCATGATCAGCGGAAGCAGCTTCGGCGCGAAACGGGCGGTATGGGCAACGACGCGTTGTCGTGGTGGCATCGTCGCGAACTGCGACGTCGACACAATGGGTACGCCGCCGGAGACGCTGACGATGTGCGCGATGCGCGATCCCAATCTCGCAGCGGCGGCGAAGGCGTACACCGATCCGGCCATGTGACCAATGATCGGGCAGGACGCGATGCCGAAATGATCCATGACGGCGGCGATGTCGGATGCAAAGCGCCAGGGCGCTCCAGGTGCATCACCATCCGGGCTCGACCTGTCGAAATTGGGACGCACCGGACAGATCAGCCGGATGCCCCGTTCCTCGAGAAGCGAGCGAGTGGCGCGTGTGACGCCGTGTCCGTCCAGCATGCCATGGATGAACAGGACGGGTCGGCCGCCGAGGGGACCAATGACGGAGACATCCAGCAACCTCGATGGGGCGAGCATGATCGTCGTTCGCCCGTTGGCCCCGATGCGTCCGGCCGGGCCCAGCAGGTCCGGTGCAGCGTCCATCTGCATCAGCCCCGCGATCATGCGGACGAGTTCGGCCTGGTTGTGAAGCTCGAGCTTGCGAAGCACGGATTTGGTCTGCGTCTTCACGGTCTGCTCGGAGCGCCCCCGCTCCTTCGCGACCCGATTTGCCGGCAGTCCGGCGATGATGCCGCGGGCGATCTCGCACTCGGCGGGCGTGAGCCCGAAGACCTGGCGCAGAAGGTCGCCGATCCTTTCGCTCCATTCTATATCGGCGACCGACAACAGCGCGACGGGCCGGTCGCCGATCGCGGGAGCGCGGGTGAGGGCAACGATGGGTGTCGAGCCGTCATGCGGAGACAGGACCCGCGTAACCGTGAGCAGCCGCCCGGGCGGCTCTTCCGCAATGCGGCCAAGTGCTTTGCGTATGTTGCTCAGGCCGGCTGCTTCAAGGCTGAGCATATCGACCTTGTCACCCGACGAGACACCGAACAGCGCTCGGGCCCTACCGTTGACGGCAATGATGCGGCCGGATGGCTCAACCAGAACAGCGGGGCGAGACTCCCCGTCGACAAGGGCTCCGAGGGAGCGTCCTTCGACGCCCTGCCGCCCGAGGCGTTCCAGAATGGCGAACGCGCGATTGAAGTGCCGTTCGATCTCTGGCTGTCCGGCCTCGAGGTCCAGCTCTCCCTCCTGGGGTGAGGCGGCAAGCACCTCGTCAAGATGAACCTGCCAGCAAGCCATGAGGTCATCGTAGCGATGCGGGTCGATCGTCGACGCATAGACGAGGTCGATAAGTTTGGGCGTGGCCTCCAAGTCTTCCTCCCACCAGCAGCGCCACGCCAGAGTAGATAGGCGCGGTCGCGGATTGGTCGCGGATCGACTGGATTCGCATCGGCAGGCTAGAATAATACCCCGATAGGGTATGATCGAGATCAGGCGCCGCACCACGGCAGAGGCCGGACAGGTTCGATCGGCGCATGCGCCGGGTGGACGCGCCTGGTCTCAAAACCTTCGGCAAAGCCGGCACGACACGCATACCCCTGCGGGAGTATGCGCAGGAATTCCGAGCCCCCTACGATCTGTGGCGAACAGTAGGGGTGACCATGCGAAAACGATCTTTCGTGTATGCGATTCTTGCCGTCGTAACGCTCGCGTCGACGGCTCAGGCCGGTTGCGGGATCGAGATACGTTTCGAGAACAGAATGGACCGCCAGATCACGCTTGATGATCGGCTGACCAAGGTCCGGACGGTCGGCCCCGGGACAAATCCGGTGACCGTGGGTCCATGGCGCCGACTCTTCGACGATGGTTTCCGCCTCCCGGCAAACAGTACGCGCGTGAAGCAGGTCAGTCTGGCCCAAGGCTGCAATGCCGGCTCGCGGCAGTTCGAGTTCGTTTTCGCCGCCGGCCAGGAGATCAGGCAGGTGAACAAGATCGTCGTCATTCCCATCGACAAGAAATTCAACGTCCGCGTCCGGGAGTTCGACTAGGCGCCGGAGATCAGGTGCGCTCGCCGGACCACGTGGCCCTCATGGTGATCGATGACACAGGAAAGGCCGCGAGGTCGATCTCATCGAATTCGAAGGGCCTTTCGTGGGTCCGCCGGCAACGCTGTCGTCGAAAGTCAACGCGCCGCGGACGCCGCTCAGGTCGCATTGAGGATGGAAGTTCTTGGCGCATCCAAGGTTCTGGCGGTCGGGTTGCTGATGTGCCTTGTCGTCCTCCTCAGCACCGGGCCGAGCCATCTTCAGGGCCTTCGAACCGCTGCGCTGTGGCAAGGCAAGCTGAGTACGATGCCGCGCTCGGCGGAACGCATGCCCGGTACGCTCGTGGCCATTGACGCGCGCATTGCTGCGGATGCGGAGCCGGTATTTCGCAGCTTTGTCGCCTTCGTGGCTGAGACGAAGCGCGGTGAAGGCCTTCGCGGCGGCACGTCCTGGTGGATCGAGGAAGAGCAAGCCAAATCGGCATTCGCCGTTGAAACGCCGCAACGCCGACTCTCGCTCGTTGCGAACGACTATGACTTCACGCCGATGCGGGAAGCGATCGTCCCCGGACTTCTCGAACTGGGCGACGTGCTGGTTCTCGACTGGGACCATCACGACTACCGCGAAGAGAACTTCGATGATGGCGCGGCTGCCCATGGGCGGTACCGTGGTCTCGTCGCCACCGAACCGGTCTTTGTCATCGGCACGCTGCTGGGACAGGACCGTATCGACGCGCACTATGTTATGGCCGGCACACGACACGATTTCGAGGCGCTGTTGGCTCGCATGGCAACCGGAGCCGAGGATCCCACCGGGCATTGGTTCATGGTCATATCCGCCGCCGCCGCCGCCGCCGCTGGTCTGATTGTTTGCTGGGGCATCTTTGTTGTCTGGCGCAGATCGACGGTAGCCCCACGCTCACAATAGGCCGAGTGTTTGCCATCCGCACGGCCGATCAGTCGGCTCTTACCCCGCAGGTGGTATGACGAACCGTATTCGTTCTCCTAGTCATGCCGCCGAGCGGCGCTCAGGCCGCTTGCTCGGCCCTCGATCACGAGCCTGCTTCGATCGAGCTGAGAATGGAGACAGCATCATGCACTACCTTCGAATAGTCGCGATTGCGGCCTTGATCGTCGGCGGCGCCACAGGGCCGACGAGCGCTGCCTGCGAGCCCAAGTGCACCGACGGCGACGTGTGCCGCTACAACGCCGAGAACGACACGTACACGTGCAAGGCTCCGCCTGCGAAGCTGATGAGCCACGGACAGTCTCTGGGTTCGGCTCGAGACCAGTCCTCCACGTCGGATTCAGGGACCAGATTGCCCGGCAAATAGTCGGCGCGGTCTCCGGGTCGGAATACTGCAATGGCTGAGCAACGAGAGGCGCGAACGTTTGCAGGAAGATCGGCGCAGCCGGGAGCCCTACGGAAACGTCATGACGAGGCCAGCGCGCGACTTCGAAGCGTGCGCCGGCCTCTCATGGTGGTGCAGGCCGGTCGGCCTTCCTCTATCGGAAGGCCCGCCAGGCCTTCGGAATGAATATCCATTCTCCGTTCACATGGATCAGCCCGTCATAGACCATCCCCGTATCCTTCCCAGGTTCGACGAACTTGAACCCGTAGATGGCGATGCCGGGCCGGAAGTGCCGCTTCTTGTTGCGATATCCACCCGCAAGCTCGCCGAGGTCCGGGCCTCGGACGAGGATTTCCGTCTGATCCTCCGCAGCAGCCGGCTCTCCGGGCAAGAGGTCGGCATATACGGATTTGACGTAGGCACGCAGCTTGTCGGCATCCGCTTTGGTCGCCGAGATCGAGTTGATCTGCGAGGTCGTCGGTTTCCACCGGGTCGCGTTGCCCAGATCCTGACGAAGGGTTTCTGCAATAGTTCGGACCTCGGCCTCGAAGTCACTGGCTGGCGATGGATCGCTTTTCGCGGACGCATCATCTGCTTGCGCCATGACGAGCTCTTCCTTGCCGACACCCGCCGAGCCGTTGATGACCCATCGGCTTATTGCCCGCGGTCCGTTCCCCATCATGTAGTAGAGGGCGACACCGCCACGATCCTCAGGGTCGATGGCGACCGCGGCGAGATAAGTGCCGAGCATGACGCCGATCCCCTGCATTTCCCCGGTCGGGAATGTCCACTGGACACGAAGCGCCGAAGACGACGTGATCCTGTCGATCGACAAGGTGCCGCCATCTTCGATGTGAAAGCTTTTCGCCGCCAACACTCCATCTTTCGGCGTCAGGCGCCCCTGCCTGATCGTCGTCCCCGCAAGTGCGGGCGCCCAACGACCTTCTATCGAGCGGCTGTCTCCGCCCTGGTGGCGGAGCCTGTATAGGTGGATGCTCTTCACGCCTGCGCCGAATGACACCGCGATGGCGCCGGTGCCTGGCAAGGGAACGCCGAAGCCCTGATCGGACGAGCCGTCCTCGTAGATCCATGTCACGTGTTCTGGAACGGAGGCGCTGGTGTGGACCACCGTCATCGTGCCGGGCGGTCCGGGCGCGCCGTCGGGCGTCTGCGATCCGAGGATGTTCAAGCGCATTTCCTGCCGCTCCGGAACGACCTCCGGCCCGGCAGCCACGGGCGCCATCGGTGAACGTTCAGGAACGAGCGCATCGGTTGCGAGCTTGAAGGTGACGTTTGTCTGCGCGCTGGCCGTTGAGTGCAGGAGCGGGGCGAGCGCAAGCAAGCCTGCCAGCGCGGCGGACGACCACAACTGCGGGGCCTTGAGGCCTCCGCGGCTCGATCGGTTGTCCGTGCCACGGAAGGAGAAGCCGTCGCTGTGCAGGGATCGGAATCTGGCGTGCATGTTCGCTCCTTGGTGCGCCGCGCTCTACGCAACCTGCGATGGCAACTGCCCTGGAAGCATACCCCGCCGAGGGTATGACGATCCGCAGGAACGCCTGCAATACAAGGTCTCCAGGACCTATCCAGTGGACGAACTGGTCGTATAGGGAGACTGCCATGAACCCGCGGGTCAAACTTTGGGTGGGGACCGCTGCTGCCGGCCTGGTCGCGGCTGGGCTTGCATTCGGAACCGGAGCGAACAGCAGTGGTATCGACGCCGCACAGGCCAGCATGACCGGCACGGCGGCCAAGCGAGGCGCGCCCGCCAGCGCACCCAGTGGCGGCAAGCCTGTGGCAGGGGTCGCTCAAGCAGGCAGCGGAAACGGCATATGACGCCCTTGGTCAGTTTCGTCATGTCGGTATGGCCGGCCCTGGCCCTCGGCATGCTCGTGGCGGTCATCCTGTTGTCCTACAGGATCGAGAAGCAGTCGCCGGACCTCGCCAACCGGACGGGCGTTCCGCGTTGGGCCATGCTGTTCCACACGATCACTAACCTGAACGTGGCGCGCGACGCGCAGACCCAGCGCCTGCGGAAGATCATGCTCCTGCTGCTGGTCGGGATCGTCGCGCTGTTCGTCGTCGTCGCCTTCGCGGTAGGCACGATCGAGCGAACGGACTGAGCCCGGATCCCTCGATGGAGCAACGCGACGGCAGACGGCCCCGATCATGCTGCGCGCTCTGATACAAGGGGTGCTGCTCCTGCCGGCACTCACCACCGTCGGCGTGCTCCCGATGTTGTTCCTCTCGGTGCCGGAGCTTCTGGCCGACGGAAACATGCGAGGAGCCATGTTCAACGGTTTGGCGTTGCCCGGCTTCCTGGCGCTCGCCGCATCGGTGGCGCTACCACAAGCATGGCAACTCCGACCTGCCGTTCGCTGGACGCTTGTCGCGGGGTTGATCATGGCGGGAGCCGCTTGTGTGCTGCTCGCGCTCATCATGGTGATCGACCCCGGCGGACGCCTGCTCCCGCTTTACAGCCCATTGCAGTTCGCGCTGATCGGTGGCCCCTTTGTTGTCGCGTTCTGGAACCTCTGGCGGCTGACGGGAAAGGCACTTGTCGTCATCGCAGGTGTCTGTGCGCTGGTGGTGTTCTGCGTCGTCGCGTGGGCCGCGCTCGGGCCGTCCTGCATGCGTGACTACGACGCGGCAACCGGCGAACACACCGCCTGCGAATAGTCGCCGGGATCACCCTGCCAAAGGGCGGGTCTCGGTGCGGACCATGTCACTGCCTCGCTTCGGCGGCGCGGGCGGCCCATAGATCGGCTTGTTCGGTATCCTGAGCGACGCCAAAGCCATCGCGATAGGCGCCGGCGACGTTTTCCATGCCGTCGATGTCACCGGCCCTGGCCGCTCGAAGCAGCCAGTAAAAGCCCCCCTCGGCGTCGACAGCAGTTCCGAACCCGTTCTGCAGCATGTGGCCGTAGTTGTTCATGCCGACGCGGTCGCCTCCCTCCGCACCGAGCCGAAACAGCCTGAGCGCTTCGACCAGATCCTCCTCGACGCCCATGCCGACGAGGTAGAAATAGCCAAGGCGCGTCCGGGCCTCAGCGAGGCCGGCATCCGCGGCCTTGCGCGTCCAATAGATGCCCTTCTCGATATCGGCGGACCCTCCCATGCGTCCTTCGCTGAACCAGTCGCCGGCATTCTTCATGCCCCAGGGATGGTTCAGTTCTGCCGCCCGCAGGAACCATTTTCCGGCTTCCACGTCGTCGGCCGCGACGCCCAGGCCGTTGCTGTAGGCGACACCGACGGCATTGATGGAGTCCGGATGGTTCAACACGGCGCCCTGCCGAAACCAGAATAGCGCCGCCTCGAGATCGACCGCACCGCCCAATCCGGTCTCGTAGGCATCCCCGAGGGCGAACATGCCGCCGGCGCTGCCGGCATCGGCGGCTTGTCGATACAGCTTGAACGCCATCGCCGGGTCCACCGGAACGCCGTCGCCGGCGACATATTTCAGTCCTAGCTGCCAGGCTGCGTCGGCGTGGCCGGCGTCGGCGGCCTGCCGGTAGAAGTCGGCGGCCCGCGCCGGATTCCGCTCGGTCGCGAAGCCGTCGTCCAGCATGGAACCGGCCATATAGGCCGCGCCGGGAATCCCCGCAGCGGCGGCTTGCTGGAACAGACTCAGCACCCCCGCGTGCTGTTCCTGCGTGCGTGCCGCGCGATAGCGGCCCAACGCAATCTCGTGGAGGGCGCCCATGTGTCCGCTGGCGGCCGCAGCATCGAAATGCGCGAATGCCGCATCGGGGTTTTTCTCGAGACCAACTCCGGTCTTGTAGAGAATTCCCAGATTGTAGTGGCCCGTGGGATCGCCCAGATCGGCAGCCAGTCGATAGAGTTCTATCGCCTTTCTCGGGTTCGGCGCGGTCCCCCGGCCGTGCTCGTAGGCATAGCCCAGCATCGTATGCGCCGCCGGATAGCCCAACTCTGTGGCCCTGCGGAACTGCACGAATGCTGCGTCGAGCTCGTTGGCTACGTCCAGGACGCGACCGAGAAGAAAGTAGAGCCGGGGATCACCCGGCTCCTGTGCCACGGCGGCTGCGCAGGCACTTCGCGCCGCCGCAATATCGATTGCGTTGCGATCGACACCTGCGGCGCGCCGATTCAAGTCCAGCCCCGCCGAAGCCAGGACATCGCAGTTCCGGATCGGATCGAGTGCAGTATCGGCGAAGGCCGGCGTAGCGAGCGCAATTGCCACCAGCCAGATCGGAACGGAACCAGCGCGGCGCATCGGCGACCTACTGCAAGGGCTTGGCCGACTTCTCGAAGTCGCCGGCCAGGTTATTCATGAACTCGGCGATGACCATGTTTGGGACATTGGGGCAAAGCCGCATGAGCGAGCCATGCACGTCTTGAAGATCCTTGCCGAAGGTCTCGGCCGAGAAGTTGGTGTTGGGCAGGGTCGCAAGGCGAGCCTGCAGGTAGCCGGTCGCCCAGTAGGCCATGGCGTTTGCCTGTCCGCGCTCCTGGCCCTGTTGTGCGGCGACATAGGCGCTGCAGGTAAACGTGTAAGGGCTGGCAGGGCTTTGCGCTTCGGCAGCGCCTGGGATCAAGGTGGTGGCAAGAATGGCTGTCACGATCGCAACCTCCTTCATCGGTATTCCTCAAAGCACGTTCACATACGGTCGACCCTAGTCGAGGCTCGAGGAAACCGAATACCCCCTCAGGGGTATGCCTCGACGCCCCGAGCCGCGGATGGTTTGCGCCGGAGCAACCTGCGCGAGAGGCGAGAACCGATGGGACTGAACCTGCGAAGGGCCGGTCTCGTCACCGTTATCGTGGTCGTCGTACTTCACGTTGTCTGGATAATAGTGGCCTCCAGCACCGGCAAGAGCTGGATATGGACCCCCGGTAGAACTGCGGCTGGCACCAACCCGTCGCGCCTTCCACATGTGAAGGAAGAAAGGTGGAACACCAACTTCTCTTCCTTTGAAGAGGAGTGGAGGCGGCGACAGGCTGGCGAAGATCGCAACTAGCCAGTTCAGACAATGTCGGGACCGCTGGCTGCATGATCCCTGGCCACAGGTCGGCATTTTCTGCTGGTCCGGCGCCTCAGATGGCGGCACCATGACGATCGGTTCAGCCGACGCTGTGATGTTGAAACCGGAACGCGAGGCGCGAAGTGGACGATACGGGAGAGCCGATCCGATTTTCGACGCAGCACATGGACACTTCGCACAGCGCAAGCGTCGAAGAAGTCTATGCCAGCATCACGCGGATGAACATCGCGTCGGCGACCGATGCTGCCCTCGATGTCGAAATGTCGTTGCGCCTGCTGCCCGGCGTCAGCATCGCATCGATTTCCACCTCGCCCTACCGGATCGAGCGAACGCATGCCCAGACGATCGATGGTAACGACGACTTTGTGCTCACGGTCGTCAGGCGAGCAGGCATCGCCGCCCAGCAGCCGGGACGCGAGGCTGAGTTTCAGGCCGGTGAAGCTTATCTCTGGCTCAACGACAGGCGGATGGTCGCGGTCGCGCCGCAAGGGGCAAGGTTCCTCAATATTGCCGTCCCGTGCACACTGATCGCGCCCGTGTTGTCCGATATCGACGCGGTGCTCAAGGACAGGCTGCCCAACTCCATGCCGCTCGCCCTGTTGGCGAGCTATGCGGAAGGGCTGATGGCCGACACTCCGCTGTCTCCGGAAATGGCGATGATGGCAGGGTCGCATATGCGAGATCTGATCATTGCAGCCTTGGGCGCCAAGCCAGCAGCGGCAGTGAACGGCGGGCCCCCGGGGGTCCGCGCTGCCAGGCTGGATGCCGTCAAGCGCGATGTCCTGGAGAACCTGCACGATCCCGCGCTGAGCATCGACACAATGGCGACGCGGCACAGGATATCGCCGCACTATATCCGCGCTCTCTTCAATTCCGAGGGCATCGCGTTCACCGACTATGTGCGGGAGCAGCGGCTGCGCGAAGCCTTCCGGCGGTTGAGCGACCCGAACTCGGCGCATGTCGGCGTCGGTGCAATCGCGTTTGCCTGCGGGTTCAGCGACCTCTCCTGGTTCAACCAGGCTTTCAAGCGCCGGTTCGGCAATACGCCGTCCGCAGTCAGGGAACACGGTTCTGGATCGGCCTGGTCAGGCCCACCTGCCAGTAGCTCTGAACCCTGACGTTTGTAGCGCTGCGCCCAATACAACATTGGCTCGAGCCGGTAGGTTCGTACTCGTTGGCAAGCGCGATGCTCGCACGCAGCGAAGCCGGAACGAGCACGACGGGACGACTTCGACACGTCCGGCCTGTGCCTTTCCGTGCGCAGGCCGCGGCGTGAGCAGGCGCGATCGGGAGGCATGCGGTGAACGGAGCGGAAGTCGACTTTGCGGCAAGACTGACTGTCGACGCGAAGCTCGCCCCGACCATACCACGCACCGCCGCCCGCACTCTCGCCAGGTCTCGGAGACCGATCATCTGGATCGGCGCACCGGCGGGTAGCGGCAAGACGACCCTTGCGACGCAGGTCTGCGAGCAATCCGGACGCCCGTTCGTCTGGTTGCGAGCCGAAGCGCGTATGGCCGACATGGGCAGTTTCCTCACGGCCATGCTCGCAACCTTCCGCAAGACCTTTCCTTCTGAAACCCTGCCGGCGCTCGGACCCGAGGACATTGCATTTTCGGTCGATTTCCTGCGCCGCCTGATCGCTGCGGGCAGTCGCGGCGAACCCATGCTCCTCGCCCTCGACGATCTGCACGTTCTGCCGGCGGATGCCCCCGCACTCCAGGCGCTGGCCGAGGCCCGGCGCGACATCAGCGATGATGTGCGCATCGTCCTCGTTTCTCGGGAACCGCCCCATCGGGCCTGGTTGTGGTTCAATGCGCGCGGCGAACTCGAACGCATCGGAACCGACGAGATGCGGTTGAACGAGGCCGAGGCCGGAGCGCTTCTGGCCGCCCATGCGGGCATCGATACAGGCTGGACCGCCTCCGCTCTGTTCGAGGCCTCCGGCGGCTGGGTGCTCGGTGCGAGGCTTCTGTTGCAGACCGCCGCCTCCGCCGACCGGGACACGGACGTGTCGGAAGCGAACGGCAACCTGCTGGATCTCATCGCACATGAGCTTGTCGCACCCCTGGGAGAGGCCGACCGCAGCCTCCTTCTCAGAACCGCCCGACTGCCCAACCTGCCGATCCCGGTCCTCGCCCATGCCCTTAATGTCGTGGGAGCCGAGCAAACGCTGAACCGTCTGGCTCGCCAACTGCTCTTCATCCAGCGTGATGGGCGCGGGCGCCTGCAAATTCACGATCTGCTCAAGGCGGCGCTTGAACGGCGCTATCCTGATGCCGTGTCGGCCGAGGACGTCGTCTCCATTGCGGCGCGCGCCGGTGATGCGCTCGTCCAGCGCGGAGAGGTTGCCGATGGGCTGTCGCTGCTCTCGGCTTCAGGCGCCTGGGATGCGCTCCGCGAGGCGGTGATCATCCACGCGCCCGCGCTCAAGGAAAGGGGGGAACTGGGCGTTGTGCTGACTGCACTCGAGCCGGTGCCGGCGGCGATCCGCGACGATAGCATCGTGTTGCGCTACTGGCACGGCGTCTCGCTCCTCAGCCTCAATCCGCCGCGTGCGCGCGAACTGCTGACCGATACGCTGGAGGCTGCGCGGGCAGCCGGGGAGGAGGCGCTGCTCATCCCGATCTGGACGGCGCTCATCGACGCGATCTGGCTGGAATGGATCGACTGCAGCCTGTTCGACCCCCTCATCGCGATGTTGCCTCAGCTCAAGCCGCTGGCAGCCCGGCTGGGGGAAACTCATGAATCCATGCTGGCGCGCGGGGCCTTTGCGGCCATGTCATTCCGCTGCCCCTACCACCCCGACTATCCAGAATGGGAGGAGCGCAACCTCGACTTCTACTGGCAGCCGATGCCGCGCCACGAAACCATCCGGCGCGGCATCCATCTCATGTTCCGCTACTGCTTCGGGGAAGGAAACCGCTGGAAGGTGACGCAGGTTCGCACACGCCTCAACCAGGTGTTCGACGAGGCCGCCGCGCCTGTCGCCGACATCTGCACGCGCCATGTGGTCTCGGCCGAGTACCTGTCCATCTTCGAGGCGGCAGGCGAGGAGACATTCCGGGCCGTTGACAGCGGGCTGGAAGCCAACGCCCGCCACCAGCAGACGTTCTGGGACGGCACGTTGCTCAATGCCGGGCTTTTCAAGGCCGCCGCCCGGGAGGACCGCGAGCGCCTCGACCTCTATCTCGGCCACCTCTCCGCGCGCCTTGGACCCGCCGCCCACCCCAATCATGTGGCGTTCCACGAACACTTCACCGCCTACCGCCAGTGGCTGGACGGAGAGCACCAGGCCGCATTGACTCACATCATGCCGGCATTCCGCACTGGCGAGCGCAGCGGCATGGCGCTCTTTCCCGTTCACTACGGCAACGGCGTCGCAGCCATCCTGCAATCGCTGGGTCGCCGCCGAGAAGCCCTCTCGTGGATGCGTCGCGCACGGCGGGCGGCGAACCGTCAGCAGAGCCCGCTCCTCGTTTTCCTGACGCACCTGCGGGGCGCGTCGCTTGCCCTCCACGCAAACCGGGCCGAGCAGGCGCTGCCATATCTGCGTATCGCGCTCAAGGCGGGCGCCAGCATGAGGATATTTCTTCATCCCTGGATCCGGCGCTGCGAGATGGCACGACTACTGCAGATCGCCATCGAAGCCGACATCGAGAAGGATTATGCGGCCGAGTTGTTGCGGGTCCTGGGTCTTGCCGCCGAGTTGTCGGGCGGCGAAGCAGCGGCGATCCGGATAGTCTCCCTCGGCCGCTTCGACGTCGCCAGCGACGGTCGCTCCGTGATGACCTCGGTCAAGCCGCAACGCGGTCCCATCGCACTCGCCGTCCATCTGATCGCCGCCGGCCCGGCTGGCGAAAGCACCGAGACCCTGGCAGACCGGATGTGGCCCGATGTCGACGCCGACGCTTCGCGCAAGCGCATGAAGTCCACAGTCTATCGCTTGCGCCAGATGCTGGGCGCGGCCGACGCCGTGCTGACGCAAGGCGGTCGCACCTCGTTGAACGAGAAGCGCATCTCCGTCGATGCCTGGGACCTAGATGCGCTGGCAACGGCCCCAGGCTGGACCGCCGAGGCGCGGTATGCCGAGGCGCTCCGGATCTGTCCCGGTCCCTTCGTCCAGCACCATGCCGACGATGCCAGCCTGATGGTCTATTCGCAGCGCATCGAGACGGTCGCGGTGGGTATCTGCGCCACCTTCGTGCAATCGCTGATCCTTGCGGGAGACTGGCCCCGAGCACTTCGGGTGGCGCGGGAATGGCTCGACCGCATCGGCTATCACGAGCGGCTGTTCGATCTCGCCACCCAGGCCGCCGAGCACCTTGGCCGCGACGCCGAACTCGGGGCGCTGAAGGACCTGCTCTCAGGATCGAGTTGAGCAAAGAGCGGTGACAGACCGCGACGCTGATGTTGCGAGCTGGGGACACCGTCAGCGTCGACATGAGCGAGAGGTTCTGAGTACGCAGATCTCCCCACGCTGTTCGGGCGGGTGTGAGCGGAGCCCTTTGTCATCCGCCGTTAACCTCTCCGTCGCCAAAGCGTTACGTCGGCGCGCTATTATCCCTGACCAGGTGCTCCCTGATCGGAGATCGGCCGGTGCGTGATATCGAGCGGCTTCTCGTCATCGCCAATGTCGTCGGCAGCGTCGCCCTGGGCTTCCGCCACGATGCGACCTGGTTCCTGATCCCGCTGGCGGCTTTCGGCCTCTACGTGGTGCTGGCCGACCGGGCATTGCGCCGCCGCATCGGGCCGCGGCACTGGCCGAGCGAGGGCTTTGCCCGCTTCACCTTCAACACCAACCTCTACTTCGCGGTGCGCCACATCGGCATCGGCGCGCTGCTGTTTGCCATCGCTGGTACGCTCGCCAGCCCTGCCGGGTTCTGAGCCGCCGCTGTTGCCCTTGGTTGAATCCTTGCTATAGCAGCGGCACCTCTCCCCTAGCAGCGGATGCGTCCCATGCCGGCTTTCAAGACCATCGACGATTTCGACCTTTCGGGTAAGCGCGTGCTGGTGCGTGCCGACCTCAACGTGCCGGTCGCCGACGGCAAGGTGACCGACGCCACCCGTATCGAGCGGCTGGTGCCGACCATTCGCGAAATCATCAAGGTCGACGGCAAGGCCATCATCCTCAGCCATTTCGGCCGCCCCAAGGGCAAGGTCGATCCGGAGTTCTCGCTCGAGCAGGTGGTGCCGGCGGTGGCCAACGAGACCGGGCACCCGGTCGGCTTCGTCGCCACCGATTGGACCGATGTGGCGAAGGCCAAACAGGCCATCGACGAGGCTCCTGCGGGCTCGATCCTGGTGCTCGAGAACACCCGCTTCCATCCGGGCGAGGAAGACAATGATCCGGCCCTGGCCGCCCGCATGGCCGAGCTCGGCGACATCTTCGTCAACGATGCCTTTTCCGCCGCGCACCGGGCCCATGCCTCGACCGAGGCCATCGCTCACCTGTTGCCTTCGGCCGCCGGGCGCGCCATGGAGGCGGAACTGAAGGCGCTCGAGCAGGGCCTCGGAGCGCCCGAACGCCCGGTGATCGCTATTGTCGGGGGCGCCAAGGTCTCGACCAAGCTCGACCTGCTCGGCAACCTGATCAGCAAGGTCGACGCCCTGGTGATCGGCGGCGCCATGGCCAACACCTTTCTCCATGCCGGCGGGCTGGGGGTCGGCAAGTCGCTGGCCGAAAAGGACCTGGCCGAGACCGCCAACAACATCCGTGACAAGGCGGAAGCCGCGCACTGCGCCATCATCCTGCCGATCGACGCCACTGTCGCCTGGCACTTCGAGGCCAACGCCCCGCACCGCTTCTACGGCGTCGATGCGATGGATCCCGAAGGCATGATCCTCGATGTCGGCCCCGGTTCGATCGAGCGCATCAAGGGCGCTATCGACGAGGCCAGGACCGTGGTCTGGAACGGCCCGCTCGGCGCCTTCGAGATGCAGCCGTTCGACCACGGCACCGTCGAGATCGCGCAGTATGTCGCGGCGCGCACCAAGGCCGGCAAGGTGGTTTCGGTGGCGGGCGGCGGCGACACCGTCTCGGCGCTGGCCCATGCCGGGGTGAAGGACCAGTTCACCTATGTCTCCACCGCCGGCGGCGCCTTCCTCGAATGGATGGAAGGCAAGCCCCTGCCCGGCGTCGAGGCGCTGAAGCGCTGATCTTGCTGCCTCCCGCACGAAACAACCAGACGCTGCGCAACATCGATCGCCTGCCGTTCGAGAACCCGCCATTCGAAACGCACGATGAGCAGCGAGCAGCCGAAGTGCGCGCATATCTGCAGCGGTTGGGAACACCCATCAGTCCGATCGACACCCCTGTCGCCGGCCAGGCGCTCGCCCGCGACCTCACCCTCGTGACCCGCAACACCCGTGAGTTCCTTCGCGTTCCCGATCTGCGCGTCGAGAATTGGGAATCCTGAACGCTCAGCACTTCGTCTGATAACTGAACGTCCAATCGACCGCGGCGCCGGTCGTGGGGCATTCTCTGTTCATTGCAAAAACGGAGACCCCCGCCCCATGGCCTCGCTCAATGCAATCGCCAAGAAGCTCGTCGCCAGCGGCAAGGGCATCCTCGCCGCCGATGAATCCGAAGGCACCATCGCCAAGCGCTTCGCGCTGATCGGCCTGCCGGTGACGCTGGAAACCCGCCGCGACTATCGCGAAATGCTGTTCCGCGCGACTGACGCGATGACCGACTACATCTCGGGCGTCATCCTCACCGAGGAGACGCTGGAGCAGAAGGCCAAGGATGGCACGCCGTTCCGTGACCTGTTCGCTGCCACCGACGTGATCCCCGGCATCAAGGTGGATCGCGGCGCGCTTCCCATGCCGGGCAGCAAGGACGAAAAGATCACCGAGGGCCTCGATGGGTTGCGCCAGCGACTGGCGCATTATGCCAAACTCGGCGCCGGCTTTGCCAAGTGGCGCGGCGTCATCGCCATCACCTCCTACGCCCCCTCCCGCAACGGCATCCGCGCCAACGCCCACGCGCTGGCCCGCTACGCCATGTACTGCCAGGAAGCTGGCATCGTTCCGGTGGTCGAGCCAGAAGTGCTGGCCGATGGCGAACCGGGCGATCACTCGATCCAGCGCTGCGAAGATGTAACCGGCGAAACGCTCGAGGCGGTGTTCAAGGAACTGCGGCTCGCCGGCGTCGATCTGAGCGGCATGCTGCTGAAGCCGAACATGGTGACCCCTGGGCTCCGCTCACGCGACCGCGCCAGCACCGAAGAAGTGGCGCAGCGCACCGTGGAAACCCTCCGCCGCTTCGTGCCGGCCGCCGTGCCGGGTATCGCCTTCCTGTCGGGCGGTCAGTCCGACGAGGAAGCGACCGCGCACCTCTCGGCGATGAACCAGCTCGGCGGCCTGCCCTGGGCCCTCACCTTCTCCTATGGCCGCGCCCTGCAGACTTCGGCGCTGGTGACCTGGAACGGCGAGGACCAGAACGTCAAAGCCGCTCAGCAGGCCTTCACCCATCGCGCCAGGATGAACGCGCTGGCGTCCCTCGGTCAGTATAAGCCCGAACTCGACCTCGCAGCCTGACCTCTACGAGCTTCCCGACGACTGGGGCGCGTCCTGACGCGCCCCTTTCTTTTGCAGGGTCCGGCGCGTCCCTACGCGCCCCTTTTCTTTTCGGCTCGGTAACCCCTTGCCCAGCTCAAGCCAGAATCGGGCTCCACATCGGCGGTGGGGCCGCTATAACACCGCCATGTCAGCCGAAATCTTCCTCATCGCTCCCACCGATACGCCGCCCGACCAGCTCGTTGCCGCGCTGACCGTCACGCTGGAGCGCGACGATGTCGCCGCCCTGCTGCTGCCGCGTGGCAGCCTCAGCGAGAACGCCTACAAGGAGCTCGCCAAACGCATCGTGCCGCTGGCACAGGCAAATGGCGCCGCCGTGCTGGTCGAGGGTGAACCCGGCCTGGTGCGCCTGCTTGGCGCGGACGGCCTCCACGTCCCCGGTGGCATCAAGGCGGTGAAGGAAGCCGTTGCGGCATTGAAGCCCAAGCTGATCGTCGGCGCCGGCGACATCCATTCGCGCGATGACGCCATGCTGAAAGGCGAGGCGGGCGTCGACTACATCCTATTTGGGCCGCTTTCCGGTTCCATATCCGCCCCCGAGCGCGAAATGGCGCAATGGTGGGCCGAGACCATGGAGATCCCGAGCGTGCTGTCAGACCCTGAGGCCGGCCCCGCCAACTACGATGCCGGCGACTGCGAATTCATCGGCCTGCCGCTGACCCTGCCGGAGCCGGCAAAATGATGCGCCGCCTTGGGCTTGCGCTGCTGCTTGCCGGCCTGGCGCTGCCGGCGCTGGCGCAGGCCGGCCGCACCGATTTCGAGGACCTGCGTCCCAAGGACATGCAGTTCCCCGACAACCTGGGGATGGAAGACCTGCCGATCGGGCCGGTGCCTGAAGAGTTCCTGAACCAGCCGGCTCCCGACGCCCTCACCATCAGCGACTCCATCTTCGGCGAGCGAGTCGATCCGGCCTATGGGGCCTACCAGCGCGGCTTCTTCCTCACCGCGCTCGACCTGGCGCTGCCCCGCGCCGAAAAGGGCGACGCGCACGCGCAGACGCTGATTGCCGAGATCTACGCCAAGGGCCTTGGCGTGCCCGAGGATTTCGCCGCCGCCGCCAGTTGGTATGGCATGGCCAGCGCGCATGGCGATGCGCTCGCCACCTTCGAACTCGGCATGTTGTATCAGGACGGCAGGGGCGTCGCGAAGGATCGCAAGCGCGCTGCCGAACTGTTCAAGACCGCCGCCGACGCCGGCAACATGGCAGCCAAGTACAATCTGGGCCTGTTGCATGTCGAAGGCATCTATGCCGAGCCGAGCCTCACCAAGGCCGCAGCGCTCATCGGCGAAGCCGCCAATTCCGGCATAACTGAAGCCCGCTACGACTATGCCGGCATGCTGGCGGAAGGCGCCGGCATCGCCCCCGACCCCAAGGCCGCCGCCGAGCAGTTCCGGCTCGCTGCCGAAGACGGGCTGGCCGCGGCGCAGGTCGAATACGCCACCATGCTCTATCTGGGCAAAGGCGTGCCTGTGGACCGGGCGGCCGCTGCCAGCTGGTATGCGCGCGCCGCCGATGGCGGCAACCCGGTGGCGCAGAACCGCTACGCCAAGCTGCTGGCTGCCGGCGCTGGCGTCGCCGCCAATCTGGAGGATGCCGCCATGTACCGCGCCCTGGCGCGGCGGCAGGGGCTGAAGGATCCGCAGCTCGACAAGATGCTTGCCGGGATCAAGCCCGACCAGTTGACCCGGGCCGAGGAGCGCGCCCGCTTCTGGCCGTCGTCGCCGCCGACCAAGGTCGCGGCAAACACCGCCCCGACGCCGGCCACAGAGTCATCGGCGCAGCCGGCGAACTGACCCCCGCTCGGCATGTTGTGCCGACGAAGCCACAGCAACCTTGCACTTGCAGGCGTTCTCGGGCACATAGCGGCCCTTCCCAGGTTTCCGGTTTCTCGCGCGGAGTTTTCCCCATGCGCTCGGCGCTTCTCAACGTCATGGTCCAGGCCGCTACCAAAGCCGGCCGCTCGCTTGCCAAGGATTTCGGCGAGGTCGAGAACCTGCAGGTGTCGGTGAAGGGCCCGGCCGATTTCGTTTCCAATGCCGACAAGCGGGCCGAAGAGATCGTTTTCAACGAGCTGCAGAAGGCCCGCCCGACCTACTCCTTCCTCGGCGAGGAAGGCACCGAGGTGAAGGGCAGCGACGGCCAGCACCGCTGGATCGTCGACCCGCTCGACGGCACCACCAATTTCCTCCACGGCATCCCGCTGTTCGCCTGCGCCATCGCGCTCGAGCGCAACAACGAGATCGTTGCCTCCGTCATTTACAACCCGGCGATGGAAGAACTCTACACCGCCGAAAAGGGCGGCGGCGCCTGGCTGAACGACCGCAAGCGCCTGCGCGTCGCCAACCGCAGGCACCTCGCCGACGCGGTGGTCGTCACCGGCATCAACTCGCGCGGCCGCGCGCTCGATCTGCTGCAGCTGAAGCAACTGGCCCAGGTCGTGCCGGCCGTCTCCGGCATCCGCCGCACCGGCTCGGCCTCGACCGATCTCGCCTGGCTCGCCGCCGGTCGTTTCGATGGCTACTGGGAAGCCGGCCTTGCCCCCTGGGACGTGGCGCCGGGTTTCCTGATGGTGCGCGAAGCCGGTGGTGTGGTGTCCGACTATGCCGGCACTGCCGGCGCAATCTGGAACGGCCAGGTGATTGCCGGCAACGAGACGATCCAGGGCCAACTGCTGAAGATCGTCAAGGCGGTCAACTAGGCCACAGCGGTAGCGAAGCGCATCCGTCGGTCCACCCACCGGCGTCATCCCCGCAAAGGCGGGGACCCAGTGGGATTTCTCAACCTGGACGGGCGCTGCAGCATCGCACCAGGTTCCCGCCTTCGCGGGAATGACGCTGGTGGACGACAGGTCGCCCCCGTCACCCTCAAGTCGCATTGTCGGGATTTCATGGGGTTAACCCGCATGGCGGGCCGCCGACCGTTGCGCGGATTCGCCGAAGCGCACTATTGTCAGGCCGATTTCATCGAGCATGGGGCCGCGACATGTCGCAAACTTACGACCCGTATCGCCTGGCGAGCCCCGCGGTCTATCTGGTCAAGATCGTCATCTTCCTGGTGCTGGTGGCGCTGGTCGCTGCCATCCTCGCCAACCAGCTGCTGATCTTCTTCTGGGCTAATCCCTTCATCAACTCGCTGATTCTGCTGACGCTTTTCATCGGCATCATCTTGAGTTTCCGGCAGGTCATCCGCCTGTTCCCCGAGATCAACTGGGTGAACGCGCTGCAGGAGGGCCGCATGCCGGCCACCCAGCCGCGACTGCTCGCTCCAGTGGCCAACCTGTTGCGCGACCGGCTCGGCGAAGCGGTGATCACTCCGTCTTCGATGCGCTCGATCCTCGATTCCGTCGGCAACCGCCTCGATGAGGCCAAGGACACCTCGCGTTACCTCACGGGCCTGCTGGTGTTTCTCGGCCTGCTCGGCACCTTTTACGGCCTGCTCGAAACCGTGACTCATGTCGCCTCGACCATCCAGGCGCTCGATGCCACGGCCGGCGACACGGCGACGCTGTTCTCCAACCTCAAGGAAGGCCTCGCCGCGCCTCTCGGCGGCATGGGCACGGCCTTCTCCGCCTCGCTGCTCGGCCTGTCCGGCTCGCTGATCCTCGGCTTCCTCGACCTGCAGGCAAGCCAGGCGCAGAACGCCTTCTATACCGATCTCGAGGACTGGATGACCTCGATGACCGAGCTCGATCACCCCGTCACCCAGATGCAGGCCACCGGTCTGGGGGTCTCGGGGGATGAAATGTCGGCGATGCTGGCGCAGTTCGGCTCCACCCTGCAAAACTCGGGCTCGTCGCAGAACGCCATCCGCGCCATGGCCGAGCTGGCCCGCGGCATCGACGGGCTGGTCAAGCACATCAAGGCCGAGCAGGAGGATCTGCGCGGCCACATCATCCAGCAGGGCGAGACCAACAAGAAGCTGCGCGAACTGATGGAAGCCATGCTGCGCGAGGGTGAATCCGACCGGCGGCCGAACTGATGGCGAGTTCCACCCGCTCCCGCCGCTCCCAGGTCACCAACTACTGGCCGGGCTTCGTCGATGCCCTGTCGAGCCTCTTGCTCGTCATCATCTTCCTGCTCTCGCTGTTCATGCTGAGCCAGTTCTTCCTCGGCCAGGAGATCAGCGGCAAGGACACGGCGATGAGCCGCCTCAACGCCCAGATCGCCGAGCTGACCGAATTGCTGCAACTCGAAAAGGTAAACTCGAGCGATCTCGAATCCACCATCGCGACGCTCTCGGCCACGCTGACCTCAGCCACCACCGAGCGCGACCAGATGGCAGCGCAACTTGCCGGCCTCGGCGCCGGCGGCGACAGCAAGGACGCCACCATCGCCCAGCTCGAAGCAGATCTCTCGTCCCAGCAGGATCTGTCGCGCGAGGCGGCGGCCCAGGTGGCCCTGCTCAACCAGCAGCTCGCCGCGCTCCGCACCCAGCTCGCAGCGCTCGAGCAGGCGCTGCAGGCGTCCGAAGCCACCGACACCGAGAACCGCACGCAGATCGCCGATCTCGGCCGGCGGCTGAACCTGGCGCTGGCCCAACGCGTGCAGGATTTGAGCCGCTACCGCTCGGATTTCTTCGGCAAGCTGCGCCAGGTGCTGGAAGGCCGCGCCGATGTGCGTGTCGTCGGCGACCGCTTCGTCTTTCAGTCCGAAGTGCTGTTCGATGCTGGCGAAGCGGCGATCTCGCCCGAGGGCCAGACCGAACTGGCCAAGCTCGGCGCTGCGATCAAGGAACTGCAGGCGCAGATTCCCCCCGACGTGAACTGGGTGCTGCGTATCGACGGGCACACCGACAAGCGACCGATCAACACGCCGGAATTCCCCTCGAACTGGGAGCTCTCGGCGGCGCGCGCCATTTCGGTGGCCAAGTACCTGGTCACCCAGGGCGTCCCGGCCAACCGGCTGGTCCCGGCCGGCTTCGGCGAGTTCTCGCCGATCGACCCCGGCGACAGCGACGAAGCCTATCGCCGCAACCGCCGCATCGAGTTCAAGCTGACCGAGTAGAGTACTGCGAGCTTCGGCTGGCCCGCCAATCGTACTGGCCCGAGGCAAGCGGACGCTTCCGCAAGCTGGGCCGACGCCCTATTCCGCCACTTCGCGCTGCAATTCGGCGCGGAACTGCAATCTTGCCAGTTCGGCATACTTGCCGCCCTTCTTGACCAGCTGGTCGTGTGTGCCCTGGTCGATCAGGCGTCCCTTTTCGAGCACCAGGATCCGGTCGGCATCACGGATGGTGGCAAGCCGGTGGGCGATCACCAGCGTGGTGCGGCCGGTCATCAGCCGTTCCAGCGCCAGTTGCACCAGACGCTCGCTCTCGGCATCGAGCGCCGAGGTGGCTTCGTCGAGCAGCAGGATCGGCGCATCCTTGAGCAGTGCCCGGGCGATTGCCAGCCGCTGCTTCTGCCCACCCGACAACATCACCCCGCGCTCGCCCACGATCGAGTCGTAGCCGTTGCTGAGTTCGCTGACATAGTCGTGCACCAGCGCCGCCCTGGCGGCCGCCTCGATCTCGGCGAATGTCGCCTCCGGTCGCCCGAAGCGGATATTGTCGGCAATAGTGCCGGCAAAGATCGTCGGCTCCTGCTCGACATAGGCGAAGCGGCGGCGCAGTTGCTCGGGCTCGACGTCGCGCACGTCGATGCCATCGACGAGGATCCGTCCGGCGGTGACGTCATAGAAGCGCTGCACCAAAGCGAACAGCGTCGACTTGCCGGCACCCGATGCGCCGACCAGCGCGACCGTCTCGCCATGCGCAATGGCAAAGCTCATATCCGAGATCACCGCTTCGCTGTCGCGCGTCTCGTAAACGAAGTTGACCTGCTCGAAGGCGACGGTGCCGAGCGGCGGCACCGGCAGCGCCTCGGGGTGCAGCGGCGGCTTGATCGCCGGCTCGGTGTCGAGAATTTCGACCAGCCGCTCGGTGGCGCCGGAGACGGTGTGCAGCAGGCCCATGATCTCTGAGAGATTGGTCAGCGCGTTGCTCGCCATCAGCGCGTAAATCATGAACTGCGCCAGTTCGCCCACGGTGACGACGCCGGTGAATACCGCATTGGCGCCCCACCAGACCAGCACCACGAGCGCCGCGGTGGAGAGAAACAGCAGGCCGCCGAGCAGGGCCGCTCGTGCTCCCACCCGGCTGACCTCGGCCTCGAACGATGCCTCGGCGTGCGAGCCATAAAGCCGCGACTGCACGGGCTCCTGCACGAAGCTCTTGATGGTCTTGCTGGCCCCGAGCGCTTCGGTGGCCATCGCCGACATGTCGGCGAGTGCATCCTGGGTGCGTCGCGACATCCGCCGCAGCCGGCGGGCGTACAGCATCACCGGAATGAGGATCGCCGGCCCCACGATGACGATGGTCAGCGCCAGGTACGGGCTGGTGAGGAACATCAGCGTCACCGCGCCGATCAGCGTCACCGCCCCGCGCAGCATGATTGAGAGGCTGGTGCCGATGGCGCCGCGGATCGTCGCCACGTCGCCGTTGAGCCGCGAGGTGAGCTCACCCACCCGGTGCAGGTCGAAGAACGCCGAGTCGAGCGTCAGCAGGTGATCGAAAACCTTGCGGCGCAGATCGGTGAGCACGCGCTCACCCAGCACCGAGATGAAGTAGAACCGCCCCGCACTCGCCAGCGCCATCACCAGCGCCACGCCGATGGCGATCATGCCGTACTGGCCGACCATCGCAAGATTCTGTTCGACGAAGCCCTTGTCGATAATCTTGCCGGCCAGCGTCGGGATCACCAGCGACGATAGCGTCGAGATCAGCAGGAAACCGATAGTAAAAGTCAGCCGCCACGGATAGCGCAGCACGAATGGCATCAGCCGGCGGATCGGCTTGATGTCCCGCTGCCCGGTTTTCAGGGCTTCGCCCTTGCTACCGAGCTTGCTGGTCGGGGCCGCCCCGGTAGTGCTGCGCGTGGTGCTTTTCAAAGTGCCCCCGATATAGGCAGGCAGCGCGCCCACCGCAACCGAATTGCCGCCCTGCGACAACGCGCGGCTTTCGCTTGCAGAGCGCCGGGATTTTCTCTATGTACCGCGCCAATCCGTATCAATCGTTTCGTCCGGGCGCCGTGGCGCCCGTTTGATTTGAGGCAGCGCCATGAAGAACGACATCCATCCCGACTACCACATGATCACCGTGGCGATGACCAACGGCACGACCTACCAGACCCGTTCGACCTACGGCAAGGAAGGCGACACGCTGCAGCTCGACATCGACCCGACCACCCACCCGGCCTGGACTGGCGTGCAGGGCAACCTGATGGACCGCGGCGGCCGCGTCACCCGCTTCAAGGACAAGTTCAAGGGCCTCGGCTTCTAAGCCTGACGGTACCGACGACTACAAAAGCCCGGCCACTGCGCCGGGCTTTTTTGTTGCTTGGCGCAATGTCACGGCTTGGGCGGACACCCATCGGCGCGCGGCCCGCACCCAGGCAGTGCCTTAAACTCGATGTCATCCCTGCGAAAGCAGGGACCCAACTCGCAGCCCGCGCATCCCGATAGATGGGTCCCTGCTTTCGCAGGGATGACATCCGGGGGGTGGGTCCATCGAGCGTGGCGCCTTCGCGCAGATGACGCCGTAAGGGCACAACGGACCGGTACGATCCGCACCTATTTGCCTCACACCCGGCTGGTCTCGTACGAGGTGATCGACGAATCGATCTCGGCCCACTCGACCCGCGAGCGCGTCCAGGCCTGGCGGTTCGGCTTCACCACACTGGGATCGTCGAGGCTGCCTGCCTTGATGAACACCACCTCGGGGTGCAACGGTGGCAGGGTGTAGAGCGGCGCGCCGCAATCGCCACAGAAGAACCGCGCTACCGGCCGACCGCTGTCTCCCGGTTTGACGAAGCTCTTCGGCGCGCCGCTGGTAATGGCAAAGCCCTCTGCCGCAACCCGCACGCTGACGCCGAAGGCGCTGCCCGAGACGCGCCGGCAATCCGCGCAGTGACAATAGCCGGCAGCGCCGACCTCGCCTTCGTAGGTGTAGCGTACGGCGCCGCAAAGGCACCCACCTGTCAATCTCTGGGTCATGGCGGCTCCTTATACCGAAGCCCAAGGTAAGGCGTTCTCGCCTATTCCTTCAACCGGCCAAAGGCGGCCTTGAGCCGCGCCAGTTGGTCGGCAATGCCGCCTTCGGCGCTCGGGGCATATTCCGGCACCCCGCCACGTTCGAGCTTGTCGAACTGCTGCACCCGATCGAACAGCCGGTCGCCCTTGGCGATGTAATCCCTGAGCCGATCCGGCAACTCGCCATAGCCCGGTCCGCCACGATCGGTAGGGGTGGCGGAGAAGCGGACCTTCTCTTTTTCGGTGCGGGCATTCTCGGCCGTGAGTTCGCCTTCGTTCACTGCCCGCTGCAGCAGCAGCCACGAGGCGAGCTGCATCAGCCTGGTGGTGAGCCGCATGCTCTCGGAGGCATAGAGAAAAGAGGCCTCGCGCGGCAGCCCGCGGCTTTCGGTGCGGCCGTCGCCGTCGAGATAGGAGGCGACCTCCTCGATCAGCACCATGCCTTCGCGATAGAGCAGATCGAACCCGCCCGATGCGACGATGCGCGGCCCGATGGCCACCGGCCTATGCTTCTGCCTGCTGTCGTCCACGCTGCTGCTGCCCGGTCACGGAAATGTGCTGCCGGCGCCAGATGCCGGATACTCCGTTGTGCGCCCACCTGTCTTGCCGTTGGCTTAACAATGGAGCGCTTGCACGGGTCGTTTCATCGAAACGGCAAATGCTGCCCAGGCGACGGCACAAAAGAAAAGAGCCGTCGAAACGGCTCTCGAAAGTTAACAGGGAGGCGTCAAACAGAGGGAGAAACCACTCTGCAAATCCAGAGAACTGGATACGGTTTAAGTTAACGGCAATGTGTTAATTCGAGGTTAACGAGACTCGCTTTCTTAACCTTGCCATTCCGTCACCGGCGTGAGGCCGCCAAGGGCCCTGCCCGCTTTCACAACTTGAACAGGGATTCCGCCTCCGAGCGGGTCTTGTTGCGGGCCCCGATCGCCTGCTCCAACCGGACGATCTCGGCTTTCAGCATGCCGATCCGCTCCTGCAGCTCCTCGACCGACATGGTGTCGATCGGCATGCCGACTTCGTGCCCTCTGGGCTTTTTGACTGCGTCGTCATCGAACATGATCGTCTCCCGGTTTGGGTTTTGCCGAGTTTTAGACCTCCTGCCCAAGCACGCAACCCTGACCGCGAGGGGAGCCGACTTCGGCGTCAGCGGTGTCGTCCCCGAACGATTGGCCGATTGCCAGCGCCGGCATGCTGGTTCTAGCTATCGGACATGTCGATCCCCGCTGAAATGACCGCCATTTCCATCGCCGAGTTCGGTGGCCCCGAAGTGCTGCAGCCGGTGCGCCTGCCGGTGCCGCGACCGGGCCCCGGCGACGTGCTGATCCGTGTCGCCGCTGCCGGTCTCAATGCGCCCGATCTCGGCCAGCGGCGTGGCACCTATAATCCGCCACCCGATGCTTCACCGCTGCCCGGCCTCGAGGTCGGCGGCGAGATCGCCGCCATCGGCAAGGGCGTACGCAACTGGTCGGTCGGCGACGAAGTGGTGGCGCTGACCCACGGTGGCGGCTATGCCGAGTATGTCGTCGTACCCGCGGGACAGGTTCTGCCGGTGCCCGCCGGCTGGTCTATGCTGACGGGCGCTGCCCTGCCCGAGACCTTCTTCACCATCGAACAGACGCTGGTGATGCGGGCCGGGTTGGCGCCCGGGATGCAGGTCCTGATCCACGGCGCCGCCGGCGGCATTGGCGGGGCTGCCATCCAGATCGCCCGGCTCCACGGCGCCACCCCCATCGCCATTGTCTCGGGCCCTGACAAAGCGGCCTATGCCCGTTCACTCGGGGCAGCCGAAACGATCGAGCGCACGCGTGAGGATTTCGTCGCCCGCACCCTCTCCATCACCAATGGCAAGGGCGCCGACCGCATCGTCGATATCGTCGGCGGCGAGACGCTCGACCGCAATATCCGCGCCTCCGCGCGCTTCGGCCACATCGTCATCGTCTCGACGCTGGCCGGACCGAAAGCCGAGATCAATGCCAGCCTGATCCTGATGAAGCAGCTGACGCTGTCGGGCTCGACGCTCAGGCCACAGAGCCGCGAGGTGAAGGCGGCGATCGCACGAAGCTTGTTGAAATCGGCCTGGCCGGCGCTGGCCGATGGCCGCATCGTTCGACCGCGGATCCGCGCCCTGCCGCTCGCCGCGGCGGCGCGCGGCCATGTCGAGCTGGAGAAACCCGGCAATTACGGCAAGCTGATCCTCACCACGGCCTGGGGCGAGAGCTTGAACAATCGCGACAATCCGATTGAATCGGCCTGAACCCGCGAGTATATAGGCGCATTATTCCCCCTCAGGATGAACCACGAGGCGGGGCGGACCGGAAGAACCCGGCCGCGCCTCAAGGAGAGATTTATCATGGCCACGCCCCTACTGATGCCCAAGGCAACCGCCGTCTGGCTGGTCGACAA
>NZ_DASZAW010000142.1:0-29332 GCF_035944845.1 Devosia sp.
CACGATGCTTGCCAACGCCCAGCTGGCGCGCGCGGCGAGACGCTACAAGTCTCGCGGGTCGCCACCTGTGCCGTCGCATCTCCGTCGCGATCTCGGGCTGATGCCCGAGGTGATGGAGCCGAAAAGCCACTGGGACTACCGCTAAGACGCTTGCTCCGGACCTTGGGGCCTGGAGCAAGCCTTGGCCGTCCCACCGCTTTCATCAGAGGACCGGGCTTCGGCCCGGCAAGTGAGATGGTTCTCATCGTACGGGACCGCGCCACTGCGCGCGTCCTCAACACGCCCGAATTCGACATCGGGCAGATCGGCCTCGTCGGCCGAATTCGACTGTTCATCGCCCGGCGTCGCGCCGATGCGATGCTGCGACGCGTGCTCCGGCCCTATCGCCAGGGCAGCGCCGCGCCACTGTCGCCGCACCTGCTCAGGGACATCGGGCTGCCGCCCGATTTCCGCATGTAGGCGCGAAGGGCGCCGGTCCCGGCGAGGGTTGACCTCGTTCGGTCCCGGCGAGGGTTGACCTCGTCCGACCGGCGAGGGTTGACCTCGTCCGGCCGGCGCCCGCCACCACAGTTCATCATTCAAGGAGCCGGCGCGTGAAGCGTCCGGACACGCTCATGTTCTTGTTCAATCGCACCGGCGATCAGCGCCGGAAGCCAGACCTCGGCCAGCGCCTTCCGCCTCGCGACAGACAGAAAGACGGACTGCCGCTGCTCGGCAACATCACCGGCCTCGAACTCATGGCGCTGTTCATGAGCCGGTGACCAACCCATCCCAAGGGAGCCGGCGCGTGAACGCGTCCGGAAACGCACATGTTCATGTTCAAACGGCCCGGCGATCGTCGTCTGAAGGCCGCTGTCGACGAAAAACGCTCGGCGCGGGGCAACGACGAACTGCCGCTGCCCGGCAACATCACCGGCTTGGAGCTCCTCGTCCTGTTCCTGAGCCGTCAACATCAAAGCCGCTATTGAAGGAGCCGGCGCCGCCGCCGGACAACACCATGTTCTTCCCCCGCAAATTCGGCCTCCGTCGCAACGCGCCAAAGCCGAAACTACATCTCAATCCCAACGATGAGCTGCGTCCTGAACTCAAGCTGTCCAGGCTCGAGCTGATGGCCCTGCTGCTGATCAGGTAGGGCCAAGTACAATGGCCTCCCGCACTCGATGTCATTCCCGCGACAGCGGGAACCTCTGTTTCTTGCCTTCGGCACCATTGCAAACGGAGGTCCCCGCTGTCGCGGGGATGACATCGCGTTTGGGGCAACTACGGAGCCCCCACGAAGCCCGCATCTATTTCGGCCGCTGCAGCGCATCCCGCTCAGCCGCCGCCTCGGCGCGGCAGAAGCAGCCATCCACATGGTCGTTCACCAGGCCCATCGCCTGCATGAACGCATAGCTCGTCGTCGGGCCCACGAAGGAGAACCCGCGCTTCCTGAGATCCTTGCTCATTGCCTTGGAGGCCTCGGTCTCGGCCGGGATGCTCCCCGCGACGATCGGTCCCTTCACCGGTTCCGGCTCGAAACTCCAGAAATAGGCGGCGAGCGAGCCGAACTCCTGCTGCAGCTCCAGCGCGCGTTTGGCGTTGTTGATGGTCGAGGCGATCTTGCCGCGATGTCGGATGATCCCGGCGTCCTGCAGCAGCCGTTCAATATCGGCCTCGTCCATCGCCGCCACCTTCTTGAGATCGAAACCGTGGAACGCGGCGCGAAAGTTCTCGCGCTTCCGCAGGATGGTGATCCACGCCAGCCCCGACTGGAATCCCTCGAGGCAGAGCTTTTCGAACAGCCGCGTGTCGTCCGTCACCGGTCGGCCCCATTCGCGGTCGTGATAGTGCTGGTAGAGCGCATCACTCCCCGCCCAGCTGCAGCGCGTTACCTCGGTCGGCGTTGACATGGTTAACTCCCGGTAAATAGATGAGCCCGCATAGCGATCAGGAGAGGTTGTAGACCTCCCGGTTCGATCTCGCGTCAAGCCAGCAAGGTTGGAAGTCCGCACGCTTCCGATCCAGCGACAATCATAACTGGCGAATCGGCTGGGGGGCCAAACGCCAATGATCCTGCCACAGGACCTCAGGGCGCTCGTCGTCGACGACAACGCCTATGCGCGCGCCGCGGTGGCGGCAACGCTGCGCAAACTCGGCATGGTGTCGATCGATGAACTCGCCGCCGCCGCCCCCGCGGTCGGCGCCATCCAGGCGACGCGCTACGACATCGTGTTCATGGACTGGTACATGCCGGAAATGAATGGCGCGGCGCTGCTCGAGGTGATCCGCGATCCGCGCTTCTCCGCCAATGGCCAAAAGAACGGGCAAGTGCCTGTGGTGATGATCACCGCCTATCCCAACCGGGAAACCATCGCCCGTGCCCGTGAACTGGGTGCCAGCGAAGTGCTCACCAAACCCTTCACCGTCGCGCACGCCGCTGCCGCGCTGGCCCGCCTCTTGCCGGACGATTGGCGGATCCCCGGAGAACCGGAGACGGGGCAGGTGCTGCTGTAAAGGTGTTGACCATCCATAACCGAAACGTTATAGAACGCCAAGGTTATATATGGAGATCCAGCATGCCCGCAGCCCTGACGATCACCCACCCGTCCGACAATGCCGTCACCGTGTCGCGCAGCTTCGACGCCCCGGCTGATCTGGTTTTTGCCTGCCACACCCAGCCGCCACTGGTACAGCGCTGGCAGCTTGGCCCGCCGGGCTGGACCATGCCGGTCTGCGAGATCGACCTGCGCGTCGGCGGCACCTACCGGTATGTCTGGCGCAGCGATGCCGACGGCTCCGAGTTCGGCTTCACCGGTCGCTACCGCGAGATCGCTATCCCCAGCCTCATCGTTCACACCGAAGGCATGATCGGCACCCCAGGCGAGGCCATCGTCACCACTCACTTCGAGGAACATGCCGGCCGCACCACGCTGACCCTCACCATGAGCTTTGAAAGCCGAGAAGTCCGCGACCAGGTTCTGCTCACCGGCATGACCGACGGCATGGCCCAGAGCTACGACCGGCTGGATGAACTGCTGACCGAAAAGGTGGCCTGAGCACTGTTGTCAGCACTCCCACCGGCGTCATCCCGGCGAAAGCCCATGGGCGCCAAGTTAGGGACTCTACCGCTAAGATGCGGCACGCATCGGCGGGTTTGCCACCCGGCAGTTCCCAAAACTCGGTGTCATCCCAGCGAAAGCAGGGGACCCAACTCGCCGCAGCGCAAGTGGATGGATGGGTCCCTGCTTTCGCAGGGATGACAGCCGGTGGGTGGGGCACGACTGTAGCTTGGCGCCCGTGGCCGAAGGCCGGGACCCATTGTGAGATGTAGCGGCGCTTGCGCAAATTACCTCACCATCTCGGGATGGGCGCCGGCCTGCGCCGGGATGAGGGGCGGTAGGTGATGCTGATCTCAGGGGCCCCATCAACAGCAAACCCGCGCCGCCGCCTCACTTTCACTTAACCACTTTCCTTCATCGCCCGTTTGATATTGTCGTTAATACTGCGGGGCGCCCGACCTTCCTCGGGCGTCCGTATCAATGATGAGTGTGTGCCATGCTGCGTTCGTCCCGGGCGGTGCTCGCCACCGCTGCCTGCCTCGTGTCCCTGTCGGTGTTTGCCGATACGGCCAGCGCGGCGCAGGGTTTGTTCATGTTCGATCTGTCGCGCCCGTCGCTGCACGATTCCAAACCCCGTCCGGGTTACAAGGTGAAGAGCAACAAGGTGCGCCTCGCGCCTGAGTTCCGTCGGCAGATTGTCGCCTACAAGTCCAACCAGAAAGCCGGCACCATCATCGTCAACACCGGCGAGAAGCACCTCTATCTGGTGCTGGGCGACGGCAAGGCGCTGCGCTACGGCATTGGGACCGCACGCGACGGCTTCGAGTGGAGCGGCACCCACAAGGTGTCCAACAAGCGCGAGTGGCCAGGCTGGACCCCGCCCGAAGAGATGAAGCGCCGGCAGCCGAACCTGCCCGACTACATGCCCGGCGGTATCAACAACCCGCTCGGCGCGCGCGCCATCTACATCGGCTCGACGCTCTACCGCATCCACGGCACCAACGAGCCCTGGACCATCGGCCAGGACGTTTCGTCGGGCTGCATCCGCATGGTCAACGATGATGTCGAAGACCTCTACGAACGCGTCAAAATTGGCGCGAAGGTGATTGTGCTTTAGTTAGGATTTTCAGCGACACTGGCGTCGGAATTCTGGGGGTCTTCCGGCGCCATGCGCGGCTTCATCTTGCTTCTGAACCGGTTCCGCGCCGACGAGCGCGGCGTCTTCGCCGTCATCTTCGGTCTGTTGGCCATCGTCCTCGTCGCCATGGCCGGCGCCGCGGTGGACTACACGTCCATGGAAACCGCCCGCAACAAGATGCAGATCGCGCTCGATTCCGCAGCGCTCGGCCTTGCGCCCAAGATCTATACTCAAACCGAGGAGCAGCTGCGCGAGACTGCCCAGGATCTGGTGCTCGAGCGGCTGAACGACAACAGCCTCACCATCACCGTGGATTCGGCCGACGCCACGACCGCCACCGGCACCCTCCAACTGAGGGGGAGGATCACCGTCCCGATGGCCTTCGTAACGCTGGTCGGCATTCCCACCATGACCACCAGCATCACCTCCGAAGCCACCCGCGGCTCGGTCAACCTCGAAGTGGCGGTGGCGCTCGATACCACCGGCTCCATGGGCTCAACCGGCATCTCGACGCTCCAGACGGCCCTGGCAACACTTATCCCACTGGTCGTGCATGACGAGCAGACCCCAACGTACTCGAAGATGGCGCTGGTACCCTACTCGACCGCGGTCAACGTCGGCAGCGCCTATGCCGATGAGGCGCGTGGCGCGATTCCAGCCAGCAAGGCAGTCACTTCTGCCGCTTGGTGGAATTCCGAGGCGAACATCAGCGGCGCAAGTAAAACCAATCCGATAGTGATCACCACCTCTGCCAACCATGGCTACGCAACCGGCGATGTTGTCTACATCAGCGGCGTCTCCGGGATGACCCAGCTGAACGGCAATACCTACAAGGTGGGCACGACGACCAACACCACCTTCCAGCTGAAGACCATGGCAAACAACAATGTCAACGGTACCAGCGGCTACAGCACTTACAGCAGCAGTAGCAGCGATAAGGTAAAGCGCTGTATCCTGAGTACTTGCGAGATCGTGATCACGTCGCCAAATCATGGGTTCGTGGACGGCGACTACGTCCGGTTCACCGACTTCTCTAATTATATGACACGCCTCAATAATCGCGCCTATTCGGCCATTACCAGGCTGACCAACGATACCTTCAAGGTCCCGGTCGACGGCTACAGCAACTCAAACTACGATCAGCCAAGCACGGGCAGCGCGACTGGCAACGTTTGGTGCACCGACTACGGCTGCAAATTCTACAAGATCGGCAACAGCACCTACTACACGGCAACGGCGTCTTGCGCCACTGAGCGCATGACCAACAGTTTCACCGACGTGGCGCCCAGCACCACGCCGCTATCCATCAACTACACCAGCAGTGGCAGTTGCAGCGGCAACCCCGTCCAGATGCTGCCGCTGACCTCGAGCAAGACGAAGCTCAACGCCTACACCGCGAGTGGTGCGCTCAGCGCCAGCGGCAACACTGCCGGACAAATCGGTACGGCGTGGGCGTGGTATCTGGTGTCGCCGAATTTCGCCGAGCTTTTCGATGATGCCGCAGCGACGGTGGGTGGTGACTTCGAGTCGAAGCCGGCCGCATATGATGCGCCCAACACGCTGAAGATCGTCATCATCATGACCGACGGCGCCTACAACACCGAGTATTGCAAGGGCGTTGATACCGATAACATTGGTTGCAACGCTCCCGACGGCACGACCGGAACGATGAGCGGAGCATTCGGCCAGGCCGAGGATCTCTGCTACAACATGAAGCAGGAAGATGTGGTCGTCTACACGGTGGGCTTCAACCTCGGCACCACCGGAAACGCCGTCGACGTGCTGAGGAACTGCGCGTCGGATTCGAGCAAAGCCAAGCTCGCTAACGACAGCGATGGTCTCGTGACAGCTTTCCGCGAAATTGGCGAGAACATCTCAGACCTGCGTCTGTCGCAGTAGTTCAACCCTGCAGCACGAACCGCTTGCCGCCGGGGAACGCGGCGAGTGCCGCCTGCTGCTCTTCCTCGGTGAGCCCCTCAAAACGGATCGCCATCGGCAGTTCAGGCGCATCGATGGGCGCGATCGGATTGGTTGGCCGCAGCCGCGCGTCATACGCCGCCGCCAACCATGACTTCGCCCTGCGGCTGGCAATCGGGGATGTCAGTCTGTAGGCGCGGCGATCCATGTCGAATACTCCATGCATGCGAGGCACTAGAGGAACGCGGGGATGATAAGACTGGTTGCTGCGCATTCCTCTCATTTCGCAGTCAAATCCGCGTCAGTTCGAACTTCTGGCAGAGCGCGCCCTTGCAGCCATTGATGGTGATGGTGTTGCCGTCGACCAGCGTCAGTGTACCCTTCACCACTTCGCCCATGTATTCGGCGCTGCCGCGCCATTTGTTTTCGAGCGCGCGCTTCGCGCCCTTCAGCACATACGAGTTGAGATAGCTGAGGTTCTCGCTGGTGCGCGCGTCGTCGCGCAGCCACACCAGTTTGGCGCAGACCTCGGTGCCGTCGCCGCACAACGTCACCTCGAACCGCGACTCGCCGGTGACGGTCTGCCAGGTGCCGGCCGGCGACTGCGCGGCAACGGCCGGAGCAATCGCCAGTGTAGCGGCCACAATGGCGGCCGTGATGAACGTCAGCGATTTCGACATGCGGGAGCCCCTCGGCAACATGGTGAACCAAATCTTGCCGCTTGCTATGCCGCCTGCCGCTTGAACCGGTAGCGAATGCCGCGTTCAGACAGCATTCATCGGCGAGGCACGGCGATCCAGCAGTGACAGCACCATGGCGACGCGCTCATCGACAGGTCGGGCAGGGATTCGCACCAGCTCAAACCCGAACCGCACATAGGCCTCGATGTGAAATCGCTCGAACCCAATCGACTCATCGAGGCTGATGCGTCGCGCTTCCGTGTTGGTGATGAACCCCAGGAGCTCGACGAACAGCACCTGCCGTTCGTACTGCCCCGACGCCATCATTGAACCGATTGATTCGACGAGTTGGGCCGGTACCGGATGCCCAAGATACTCCGCCAGGGCCAGGGTACAGATCAGCGAGCGGTCGGCTACACGCACCGGCCCCATCGCCGGTCGCGCCGCCCGCAACAGCTGCAGTTGCATGATGTCGCTGATGAACTGCGGGCGCCGCCACGACTCGTCGATGCCGCGTCCCTGGTCGAGCGCGATGACGTCGGTTGCCGCCTCCTCGACCACGTCGACGCCCTCGGCTTCAAGTGCTCTGAGGATGACGGTTTTCCCGGCGCCCGGGGCGCCGGTCAGAATGAATTCGCGAGCCATAGCCTCGCTCCATGTCAGGGTGACGCCGAGCCCGGACAGGCCAGCGCTAGACGAATGCAGTGGGGGATTTGCCTGGTGCCGGGCCAGTGCGGGAGTGGTACCGCCTCCCCGGATCGAACGGGGGACCTCTAGATCCACAATCTAGCGCTCTAACCAACTGAGCTAAGGCGGCCCGGCAAGCGCGGCGGACCATAGTTTCAGTTATCGCTGCTGGCAAGCGCCGATTTGGCCCTGTTTTTCATCGCCTGTTGACAGCTGCCGGCTTAACCATCGGCAGCGAATGCCGGCCGCTCACGTCCGCGCGATATGGACCGGGGAGGGGGCGCGGGATATTTAGAGAAGATTAAATTCCGAGTTCGCTTTGTGTCGAATTGGCACGAGGCAGGAAAAGAGTACGCGTGCACGCTGAGTGGATCAAATCGCCGACGGCCCGGCTGGTGCTGGTGCACTGGGCCGACGCGCGCCCCGCCTGGCTGTGGTCGCAGGACGGCGAAACCCTGCTCTGGCGCAACGACGCGGCACGTTATTTTCACGGCAAGATCAAGAAGCACGGGCTGAAGCTCGCCCCCGAGGCAGTGCCGATCAAGGGGCAGATCGCCCGGTTGATCCGGCTGGGCTCAATGGGGCGTTCAAGTCTCAGCCGCATCCAGTTCCTGGCCGGTGAACGGCCGATCTCCACCACTTGCACCTGCACGCCGCTGGAACTCGACGGCGGCGATACTGGATTGCTGATCGTCGGTGTCGATCCGATCGAGCCCGAACTGCTCGAAGCGCATGACCCCATGCAGGTCGACACGCTGACCGCGAAACTGCTGCCTGATGCTGCAGAGTTCCTGCTGATCAGCGAAGACGGGCAGATCGCCGGCGGTTCGCACCATGCCATCGAGCATTATGCTCCCATCATCGAAAGCGAGGGCCTGCCGCACGACGCCGACGGCGCCGAGACTACGCTTGCCGGTGACACCGTCCTGCTGACCCGGTTCAGGGCCAGCCCGCACGATGCCCTGCTGCTGCTGTTCGAACGACCTGGTGCCCCGGCTGGGCCGCCGCTGATCTCGGATGTCCGGGCAGAAGAAGGCATCGTCACCCGCGAGGATGCTCCAGCGCCGTTCCACGCTTCCGCTGAGCCCGAGCCGATGTTGCCCATGGGCCTGCCGCCGGTCGAGCATGCCGATGACGAGCCGGTCATCGCCGAAGAAGACAATTGGGTCGAGCCGATCCCCGCCGCGCCCGAGGTGCCGGGCACGCTGGCCTCACTGTTCGACCGCCTGGCCGATGACGGCGGTCTCTACACCGCGCTCAATCCCGGCGATGAGCATTTCGCCGGCCCGCCGCCTGAGGCGGTGGAAGAGCCGCTGGTGCCCGCACCGGTCGAGACCGCCGAGGTCGCAGCAGACGAGCCTCCGCCGGCATTGGAGTTCCCGCCCGAGGCCGCGCCGATCGCCGTTCCAGCTCCGCTGGAGCCTGATGTCATCGGCGCGCTGATCGATTTCGCCGACGAGGAGGGCGTCGCATCGGACGGCGCGGCTGTGGAAGCGGACCACCTGGCCGCCGAGCCGGTGGCCGCGGACGAGGTCAAGATCGAGGTCGAGGTCGAGGTCGAGGTAACGCCGGAGCCTGAACCGCAACCGGTCACGACCTGGAGGGTTGTCGGTCGCGGCTTTGTGCCACTGGCGCCGGAGTTGCCGGCCGACGACGAGCCGGCCGAAGTCGCCGCTCCCATTCCCGATGCTGAGACGGTGGAGCGCGTCTCGCGCTACAATTTCGACGAGCTCAGCCGCATCCTCACCGACCGGGTCAGCGCGCATCCGTCGACACCACCGGTCGAAGCTCCGCCGCCGCCCGTACCCGGCAACGAGGGCGCGCTGATCAACCTGACGGGCGAGACCTTCATCCTCAACCGGCTGCCTCTCGGCATCCTGGTGTTTCGCGATCAACAGGTGCTGTTTGCCAACCGGGCGCTGACCGATCTCACCGGCTACGAGTCGATCGAAAGCCTGCGTGCAGCCGGCCTCACCGCCATCTTCCCCTCCGAGGACAGCACCGCTGCCGGGCCGGTGACCCAGTTGGTCCGCCGTGACGGCAGCCTTGCCACCGTCAACGCCCGCCTGCAGTCGATCACCTGGCATGGTCGTCCCGCGTTGATGCTGTCCGCGGGCATCGCCGAGAACCGCATCGGGCACGAAGCCGCCGTCCGCACCTTTGCCGAACTTGCCGCCGAAACCGGCGATGACGGTTTCCTTGCCGCAGACCGCTCTGGCACCATCACTTCGGTGTCGCTGCATGGGCGCATCGTGCTTGGTCATCTCGAGGAGGATATAGTCGGCAAGCCGCTGGCGAGCTTCATCGAACCTTCGCAGCTGGGCGAGCTCAAGCGCTTTCTCGAGCGTCCCGCCCGCTTCGCCGAAACCGCCCGACCTGCGATCCTGCTTGATGGCCTGCTGCCCGGTACGCGGCTCACGCTGTTCGCTGAAGGACAGGCAGGCATCATCGCCGGCTATTACGCCTTCGTCCGCAAGGCGGCGCCGCCGGCCGTACCGGCGGTGGTGAAGCCAGCCACCGATGACATCGAGCCCTCGATGCTTACCCGCATCAGCCGCGGCGTGCGTCGCCCGCTCAATACCGTCATCGGCTTTGCCGACCTGATCCGCTCGGCCGCTTTCGGCTCGATCGACAATCAGCGCTATGTTGAATATGCGCAGGACATCAAGGCTGCCGGCCAGGAGATCGCGCATCTCGTCGACGAGGTCGACGATTACAGCCGCCTGCGCGAAGGCCGCTATCCCGCCGAGGCGAGCGACATCGACCTCGTGACCCTGCTCGAGAGCTGCCTCGCCAGGGTGCGTGGCCAGGCCAGCGAGGCCCGCGTGCTGGTGCGCAACGCCATCTCCGAGCGGCTGCCGCGCATCACCGCCGATACCGCTTCGCTCACCCAGGCGATCCTCAACCTGCTCGCCAGCGCCATCGACCAGACGCCGGTCGGCGGTTCGGTCATCCTCTCGGCCCAGCAGGAGGACGATGGCGCTGTGATCGTCAACGTCCGCGACGGCGGCGAGGCCCGCCGTGATCTCGGCGAGCGTTTCGTGGTGTTCCGCGATGGCGTCGGCAAGGACGGCGAGGCCTTGCAACCCGTCCGCTCCAGCGTCGGGCTCGCGCTCACCCGCTCGCTGCTGGCGGTCAATGCCCTCCAGTTGTCGGTCGATCCGGCGGTTGGCGTCGGCACCATGTTCTCGCTGCTGATTCCCGCCGATCTGGTGCGCGAGACGGGCCAGTGAGCCCGCCGATCCGGCTCGTTGGCGCCATCGCGGTCCAACCCGCCATCCTCGCTCTCATCCCTGAGTTTCAAGCTGCCTCCGGCTACACCCTGGCGCCCAGGTGGGAACTCAACCCGATCCTGAAGAAGCAGATCGAGGCGGGCGAGCCCTTCGATGTCGTCATCACGAATCCGAACTACGCCGCCGACCTCGCGGCGCTTGGCAAGGTGGGGAGAGAAAGCCAGGTGCCGTTCGGCCGCATCGCAATGGGCGTCGGGGCCAAAGCCGGTAGCCTGCCGCTCGATCTCGGCTCGGTGGCCGCTTTCGAACGTGCCCTCAAGGGCGCGACTTCGATCGCCTATGCCACCGAAGGTACCAGCGGCAGCTACTTTCTCGGCCTCCTCGACCGCCTTGGTATCGCGGCCGAGGTGACGCCAAAGCTCGTGCCGACCTCTGGCGGGCAGACCGCGACGGCTGTCGTCCGCGGCGAAGCCGAGCTGGCGGTGGTTCCCGTGAGCTCCATTCTTGCTGCCGCTCCGGACGTCGTACTGGCCGGTCGCTTCCCGTCTGAACTGCAAAGCTACATCGACTTCGACATCGGCATCAGCGTCGCCGCAGGCGATGGCAAGGCTGCGCGCGCGTTGTCCGCATTCCTGACCTCTCCGGGGTCCGACGAAGTCCTTGCCTCCAAGGGCCTCGAACGTCGCTGATCGCCTTTCACGATCCGGTTTGTTGACTTGGCCGGTCAGAAAAAGCAAAACCACGCCGAGCGGGAGCTCCCCGCGATCCGGATCTGATCATGACCATACTCTCGCGCCTCGCTACCGCCCTCCTTCTCACGCTGGCGGCGGGGCCGGCTCTCGCGCAGAGCGGCGAGGTCAACGTCTACAGTTACCGTGAACCCGGTCTGATCCAGCCGCTACTCGACAAGTTCACCGCCGAAACCGGCATCAGGACCAACGTGCTGTTCGCCGGCGATGGCCTGCTCGAGCGCGTCCAGGCCGAGGGTGAACTGTCGCCCGCCGATGTGGTGCTGACGGTCGACATCGGTAACCTTGCCAACGCCAAGGACTTCGGCATTACCCAGACCATACCCGCCGAGGCGCAGGCCCGCGTGCCCGATGCCTACCAGGATCCGGACGGCCAGTGGGTTGCCCTGTCGCTGCGCGCCCGGGTGTATTACGCCAGTAAGGACCGCGTCCCCGAGACGGCACTGACTTACGAGGATATCGCCAAGCCCGAATGGAAGGGGCGCCTCTGCACCCGCTCCGGCCAGCACGTCTACAATATCGGCTTGATCGCTACCCGCATTTCGCATTGGGGCGTCGACAGGACCCGCGACTGGCTGACTGCCGTACGCGACAACCTCAACGGCCCAGTCTCCGGCGCTGACCGCGATCAGGTGAAGAAAATCCTCGATGGCAGCTGCGATCTTGCCATCGGCAACACCTATTACATGGGCCTGATGCTCAACAACGACGCCGAGCCCGAGCAGAAGACCTGGGCCGCGGCCGCCCGCATCATCTACCCCGACCCGGATGGCGATGGCACACAGGTCAACGTCTCCGGCGCGGTGATCGCCAAATATGCGCCCAACCCGGCCAACGCCCAGAAGCTGGTGGAATTCCTGCTCTCCGACGAGGCGCAGCACCTCTATGCCAGCGGCAACTACGAGTTTCCTGTCGTCGCCGGCGTCGCGCCGTCCGAGCTTGTCGCCAGTTGGGGCGATCTCAAGGCTGACAAAACCCCGCTCACCGAGATCGCTGCGCATCGCAAGGAGGCGAGCGCCCTTGTCGACGAACTGCGTTTCGACGAAGGCCCGCAACACTGATCGGACACGTTGCCGCAGCGGTGGCGTCCGGCGCCTTCGCCGAGATCGGCGGTTGCGTTGGGGACTCGCTCGAAGATCTGGAACGGTTCTAAAAGACCGTCGCAAAAGCCCAATGTTCCGTCATCGTCCATTGTTGACTTTGCGCCTCAGAATTCGTGATTGCGACCTGTCACCGGCAGCCTCAGGGGCTGCCGATAACGGGAGTCTGCCATGACCATGACGATGCGACTGTCCGCTGTGCTGCTTGGCGCCGCGATGATTGCCGGCACCGCCGGGCCGAGCTTTGCCCAGAGCGGCGAAGTCAACATCTACAGCTACCGCGAGCCCGGCCTGATCCAGCCGCTGCTCGACAAATTCTCCGCCGCCACCGGCGTCAAGGCCACTGTGCTTTATGCCGGCGATGGTCTTCTGGAGCGCGTCGCCGCCGAGGGCGAGCTGTCGCCCGTCGACGTGGTGCTGACCGTCGATATTGGCAATCTGGTTGGCGCCAAGGCGCAAGGGCTGACCCAGCCGATCACCACGGCCGCGCTCACCGAGCGCCTGTCGCCCGAGTTCCGCGACGCCGAGGGCCACTGGGCCGCGCTGTCGCTGCGCGCCCGCGTATTCTACGTCAGCAAGGATCGCGTCGATGCCACGGCGCTCACCTATGAAGATATCGCCAAGCCCGAATGGAAGGGCCGCCTCTGCACCCGTCCGGGTGACCATGCCTACAATATCGGCCTGGTCGCCAACCGCCTCGCCACCTGGGGCGAGGACAGGACCCGGACCTGGCTCACCGCTGTGCGCGACAACATGTCGGCGCCGCCGGCCGGCAACGACCGCGCGCAGGTCAAGGCCATCCTCGAGGGCTCGTGCGACCTCGCCATCGCCAACACCTACTATATGGGCCTGATGCTCACCAACGAGGCCGAGCCCGAACAGAAGGATTGGGCTGCTTCGGCGCGCATCGTCTATCCGGACGCCGAGGCCGACGGCACCCAGGTGAACGCTGCGGGCGCTTTCATCGCCAAGCATGCGCCGAACGCCGAGAACGCCAACAAGCTGGTCGAATTCCTGCTCTCCGATGAGGCGCAACAGCTTTACGCCGATGCCAACTACGAGTATCCGGCGGTAACGAGCGTCAAGCCGGCCGAACTGACTCAGAGCTGGGGCACTCTCAACCCCTCGAAGGTCTCGCTCACCGCCACCGCCGATTTCCGCGACGAGGCGGCGGCGCTGATCGATGAGCTGAAGTTCAACGAAGGCGCACAGAACTGAGTGCGTCCGGGTCCGGGGCGAGACGTTGCAGAAGTCGCCTCCCTCCCCCTTGAGGGGAGAGATTGAGGGTGGGGTGGTGCAGTCGGCGCCGTGCCCACCTCACCACCCCCACCCCTCCCCTCAAGGGGGAGGGAGCGGGAAAACCATAGTGGAGGCTGAGCATCAGCCGGACCACCACAGCATCGATGAAATCCGGAACCGGCGGCAGGAAGCTCCCGCCGGTTTCGGCCATCCTGCTGCTGGCCCTGATGGGGCTGCCGATCCTCTGGCTGGCCGTGGCCGCGCTTGATACCACCGGGGCCGGTGGCCTCGCCGCTGCCATGCTGCCGACGGCATTGCGCGAAACTGCGACACTCATGGCCTGGGTCGGGGTGATCACCGGTGTCCTCGGCCTCGTCTCGGCCTGGCTGGTGACGCATTTCGAGTTTCCCGGTCGCCGCATCTTCGAGTGGGCGCTGGTGCTGCCGCTGGCCATCCCGACCTATCTGGCGGCCTATACCTATGTCGAGTTCCTCGATTTCACCGGCCCGATCCAGCAGGCACTGCGCGCCGTCATCGGCGGCGAAACCATCAAGGATTACTGGTTCCCGCAGATCAAAAGCCCCAGCGGTGCGGCGTTCGTCCTTTCGATGGTGCTCTACCCGTACGTCTATGCCTCCTGCCGCGCCTTCTTCGTCATGCAGTCGGGCTCCATCTCGGCCGCGGCACGCACCCTCGGGGCAGGGGGCTTTCGCGCCTTCTTCTCCGTCACCCTGCCACTGAGCCGGCCGGCCCTCGTCGTCGGCATCACGCTGGCCATGATGGAGGTGGTGAACGACCTCGGCGCCGTACAGTATTTTGGCGTCAACAGCCTCACCGCGGTGATCTATTCCACCTGGATCAACCGCTCGAACTTCGGCGGTGCGGCGCAACTGGCGGTGATGATCGTTTTGATCATCGGCCTGTTGATCCTGCTTGAGCAATGGGCGCGCCGCGACCGCGTCTATGCGCTGCATCGCGACAGTCGCGTCGCCCCGCCGCGCGAACAGCTGGTTGGCGCCGAGCGCGCCCTCGCCATTGGCTTTTGTGCGTTGCTGTTGCTGTTCGGCTTCGGTGTGCCGGTCGGCGAACTGCTGGTGCTCGCCATCCGCAATCTCGGTCCTGACGCTTTCGGCCTTACCGTCAACGCGGGCCTCACCTCGGTGACGCTCGCGGGGCTCGGCGCCCTCATTACCGTCATTGTCGGACTTGCCGCCGCCCGCATCGGCAGGTCGCGCGCGGCGCACGGTGTCATCCGCGTTGCCACCCTGGGCTACGCCATTCCAGGCACCGTGTTGGCGCTGGGCCTGCTGCAGCCGCTTGGCCAGGCCGATCTGTGGCTCAACCGGCTGACAATGGCATTGGCCGACTGGCGCCCCGGACTGATCCTCTCAGGCTCCGTCGCCGCGCTGCTCTACGTCTATGCCATCCGCTTTCTTGCCGTCTCGCATTCGACCATCGATGCCGCCATGAAGAAGCGTGGCGACACCATGCTCGATGCCGGTCGCGTGCTGGGGGTGACCGGCTGGCGATTGTTGTTCCGCGTCGATCTGCCGACCCTGTCGCCGGCGCTGCTGACCGCTGCGACTCTGGTCTTTGTCGAGATCGTCAAGGAACTGCCGGCCACCTTGTTGCTGCGCCCGCTCGGCGTCGAAACATTGGCCACCGTCGTCTATGCTCGCGCCAATGTCAGCCTGTTCACCGAAGCCGCACTGCCTGCGCTGACCATCGTCTTGGTCGGACTCGTCCCGGTTATCCTTTCGACCCGCTTCAGCGATCGCCGCTAAGGCGATACATTGGAAATTAACCGGTCATTGACTAAGCATTAGCCGGTTGGGTCTTTCCTTCATTTGATCGGTTCTTGGGGCGCCGGGGCATGAGAGATTACGTCCTCACGCGGCTCGCGTTGGCAGTCGGAGCGGTTCTTGGAGCCGCGGTGCTGCTGTTCCTCCTGCTCGACATCCTGCCTGGTGCCGGCGGTAGCGATCGTCCGGCCTGGGCGCGCTTTTTCGGTCTGTTCGTTGGCGACACCGGCACGCCCAACACCTTCGGCGAGCGCCTCGCCGTCACCTTGCCGCTGGCGCTGCTGGCGCTACTCGTCGCCGGTGCGGTCGGCGTCGGGCTGGGCCTCGCCGCTGGCCGCTATCGCGGTATGGTCGACCGGTTGGCCCGCGTGTTCTCGGCCGCGCTGGCGCTAGTGCCGCCGTTCTGGCTCGGCATGCTGCTGGCGCTGCTTTTCGCCGGCGTCCTGAAACTGCTGCCGGCAAGCGGCTTCGTTCCCTGGAGCAATCCGTTCGGCGCCTTCGCCTCGCTGCTGTTGCCCGCCTTCGCCCTTGGCCTCCCATATGCCGGCCAGCTTGTCCTCCGCATCCGACGCGATCTCGCCGATATCTCCGAAGACGACGTACAGCGGCTGCGCGCCGACGGCATCGCTGCCCGCAAGGCGATCTGGCAACTCGGCCTCGCTCGCGCCTTGCCGCAGCTGCCGCAGGCGCTGGCGCGAACCTTCGGCAGCCTGCTGATTGGAGCCGCGTTGGTCGAAAGCGTGTTCTTCCTCCCCGGCCTTGGGCGTCAGCTCCTCGGCGCTGCGGAACAGCACGATCTGGTGCTGCTGCGCGGCGGGCTGCAGGTGCTGATCACGGTTGCCGCTCTCGGCATGCTGTTCCTGTCGTTGCTGCGCGTGCCGGTCGATCCCGCCCTGCGCGCGGAGCTGCGCCGATGACCCTCGAAGCGGCGGCTCCCCGGCCCGGCATCGATCTGCGGGTGCTCCTCGGCGTGGCATTCGCCCTGGCTGTTGCCGTTCTCGCCCTGGTGTCCCTTGGCTGGACCCCGCACGGCGCGGCCAGCCTGACCCCGTTGGCGGAGCCCGACGCCAGCCACTGGATCGGTACCGACGCTGCCGGCCGCGATGGCACCTCAGTGGTGATGGCCGCAACGCTCACCACCTTGTTGCTTGCCGTATTCGGCTCCCTCGCCAGCCTGTTTGTCGGCATCCCGATTGGCGTCGCGCTCGCCCTGCGCCTGCCGCCCTCGCGCCACACTGCCCATGCCGTTGGCATGTTGCCTGCCGCGCTGCTCATCGGCATGGTGGTCAGCGGCCTCGCCGCGCCCGCCAACCTCACGCTGTTCCTCGCCATTGCGCTGCCTGGAGCGGTGGTTGCTGCCAGTGTCACTCGCCGCGTCCTCGCGCCGCTCTGGCAGCGTGACTACGTCACTGCCGCGCGCCTTGCCGGCCTTCGGCCGCTGGCCGCTGCGCAGCGCCACGTGCTGCCACGCCTCCTGCCACAGCTGGCTGCGCTTGCCCTCGAACTGCTGGCGGTCGCCATCCTTGTCGAAGTCAGCCTGTCCTTTGCCGGGCTTGGCGTGCTGCCGCCGGGCGCCAGCCTGGGCTTGATGTTGCGCGAGGCCCAGCAGTTCATGGCCATCCGGCCGCTGCTGATCCTCGTACCCGGCGCCATCGCCGCCGGCACGGCTTTGGCCCTGATGCTGGCCGCCAGCGGCCTCAGGGGGGCGCGTCATGGCACTTGAGCTCGCCGGACTCGGCATCACGATTGCCGACAGCCGCCCGATCGCAGGGCTCGATCTGGTGCTCGCCGATGGCGCCGCGCTCGCCGTCGTCGGACGCGCCGGTAGTGGCAAGACCCTGTTGGCCTCGGCCATCGCCGGGTTGCTGCCCGCCGCGGCGACGACTGAGGGGAGTGGCCTGCCTGCCAGGCACCCCGGCTTCATCGGTCCCCATGCCGACGTCGTTGAACTCGACCGGTGTCTTGGTCGCGGCAGCGATCTCCTCGTCTGCGACGAGCCGGGCAGGGGGCTTGCTCCTCTCGGCCAGCGCGAGCTGCTCGCAGCTCTGCACGCCGCCAATCGCGACCGCGGCGCAGCGCTGCTGATTCTCACGCGCGATTTCCGCTTGCCGCTCGCCATGGGGCTCGAAACAGCTATCCTCAGCGGCGGCAAGCTGGTCGAGCGCGGCCCGGCGGCCATCCTGCAGGAACGCCCGCAACAGGCCGCAACCCGCGAGTTGGTCGCCGCCGGCAAGCCGCGCACCCGCACCATGGCTCGCCCGCCGATCGGCGAGCCGCTGCTCGAACTGCGGGGCGTCGGCCGGCGCTATGCCGATTCCAGTTCGCGGCTCTGGAAGCGCAAACCGCCAATTGCGGCGCTCGACAATATCACCCTGTCGGTGCGCCGAGGCGAGACGGTGGGCCTGCTCGGCGGCGTGGGCTCAGGCAAGTCGCAGTTGCTGCGCCTCATCGTCGGGCTCGGCCGCGCCAGCGCCGGGCAACTGGCCTTTGATCGTACGCCCTATCGCGGCGGCGATCTTGCCCGCGAGGCGCGCGCCCGCATGAGCTTGCTGTTCCCCGACCCGCGGGCCGCCTTCAACCCGGACCTTCCAGTAGGTCTGTCACTTACCGAACCATTGCGCGTCGAGGAGCAACTGCTGATCGACGAGCAGGCCGATCGGCTGGTTGAAGCGGTGCGCGTCGTCGGTCTGGCGCCCGATATGCTCGATCAACTGCCCGGCCAATTCACCACGGCCGAGTTGCAGCGGCTCGCCCTGGCCCGTGCGCTGGTCAGTCGCCCCAGTCTGATCGTCCTGGATGAGCCGACAGCTGAACTCGATCCGGTCGAACAGGCCGAGTTCCTCGTGCTGTTCAACCGGGTCCGCTCCGACTACGGCCTGACGGTGCTGTGCGCCAGCCGGGATTTCGAGGTGCTGCGCCTCGTCGCCGACCGCATCCTGGTGCTCGAGGCTGGACACATCGTCGAAGGCGGCAAGCCGTCGGAGCTGGCCGAGACCGGCCATCATCCGGCGACCCTGGCGCTGCTCGCTGCCCGCTATCCGGAGCCATTGCCGCCCGCTGCCTCGGTACCGATGCCCGAACCGCCTGCACCCCTACAGGGGCCGCCGGCTCCGGTGCTAGAGCACGGCGCCGATGAAGCTGCCGAAAGCCGGCAGCTCGATGTCGCCGTCGCCGACAGGGGCAGCGACGGAACCGGGAGCGTCGATCCCCCTGACCCCGAGCCCGTCGGGCAGGCGGACGACGATCGGGCCGCCGGTCATGTTGAAGGCGCACAATAGCGTTTCGCCATCGGTTGAGCGGGTGAACATCAGCACCCCGTTTGGCGCGTCGAGCGTCTTGATTGTCCCCTTGACCAGCGCCTGGTGTTCGCGCCGGAACTTCAGCGTCGCCCGGTAGTGGTGCAGCAGCGAGTCGTTCTGCTTTTCCTGCAGGTCCGGCGCCTTCAGCAGGTGATCGCCCGGCACCGGCAGCCAGGCTCGCGGCGCGGTCGAAAAGCCGCCCAGATGTGCTGACGACTGCCACACCATCGGCGTGCGGCATCCATCGCGGCCCTTGAACTGCGGCCAGAACTCGATGCCGTAGGGGTCGACCAGGTCCTCGAACGCCAGTTCCGCCTCGGTCAGCCCCAGTTCTTCGCCCTGATAGAGGCAAACCGAGCCGCGCATCGTCAGCAGCATGCTCGCCGTCAGCTTGCCGAACGCCTCGCGGTCGCCATGGCTCATCCAGCGGCTCACGTGCCGCACCACGTCGTGGTTGGAAAAGGCGAGGCAGATCCAGCCGTTCGGGGCATCCTTCTCGGTCAGGTCGATCGACTTCCTGAAATGCCCGGGATCGAACGCCCCACCGAGATAGTCGAAGGTATAGGCCATGTGCAGCTTGTCGGTGCCTGACGTATACTGCGCCATCACCTCCAGCTGGTGCTGGCTGTCGCCGATCTCCCCAACCGACGTGCGGCCCGGATACTCATCGAGCAGTGAACGGATGCGAGTGAGGAACGCCAGGTTTTCAGGGCGGCTCTTGTCGTAGAGATGCTCCTGGAAATTGTAGGGGTTCACCGCCGGCGCCGTGGAGGCGTTGAAATCCTCGGGCTTCACCACGGGGTTCGACTCGAGTCCAAGCGAGGCAAAGTAGAAGTTCACCGTGTCGAGCCGGAAGCCGTCGACCCCCCGCTCCAGCCAGAACCGCATGTCGCCGAGCACGGCGTCCTGGACGTCCGGATTATGGAAGTTGAGGTCGGGCTGCGAGGTGAGGAAATTGTGCATGTAGTACTGCATGCGCCGGCTGTCCCAGGTCCAGGCCGAGCCGCCGAAGATCGACAGCCAGTTGTTGGGCGGCGTGCCGTCCGGGTTCGGGTCGGCCCACATGTACCAGTCATGCCGTGGGTTGGTCCGGTTCTGTCGGCTTTCGGCGAACCAGGGATGTTTGTCCGAGGTATGCGAGATCACCTGGTCGATGATCACCTTCAGGCCGCGCGAGTGCGCCTTTTCCAGCAGTCGGTCGAAATCGCCAAGCGTGCCGAAGATCGGGTCGACGTCGCGATAGTTGGAAACGTCGTAGCCAAAGTCCTTCATCGGTGAGGTGAAGAACGGGCTGAGCCAGATCGCGTCCACCCCAAGGTCGGCGACATAGTCGAGCCGCTCGGTGATGCCGACCAGGTCGCCGACACCGTCGCCATTGTGGTCCTGAAACGAACGCGGATAGATCTGGTAGATCACCGCGCCGCGCCACCAGTCCCTGTCGAGCGGCCGCTCGGGCGTCGACTTCTGTTCCGTCATTGGCGGAACGGCCATCATCGGTGGCACAACGCTCATCGGGGGGGACTCCTGCGGTGGATTTCGTCCACGTTTGGCGCGGCCCGCGTGCCGGTGTCAATCGCAGGCAGCTGCGCGAGGAGCGTTGCGCATCACTTCACCCCAAAGCGAAAGGGCGGCCCAGTGGACCGCCCTCCCGTTCGTGACCTTCGTGAGAAGATCGGATACGTGCGTTGGCTGGAGCCGGACTTAGAAGTCCATACCGCCCATGCCGCCCATGCCGCCGCCGCCCGGCATTGCCGGCGGAGCGTCCTTCGGCACCTCGGCGATCATCGCCTCGGTGGTGATGAGCAGCGAAGCAACCGAGGCAGCGTCCTGCAGGGCAGTGCGAACCACCTTCACCGGATCGACCACGCCCATGGCAACCATGTCGCCATACTCGCCGGTCTGCGCGTTGTAGCCAAAGTTGGGGCTGGAGTTCTCGAGGATCTTGCCGACCACCACCGAGCCTTCGTCACCAGCGTTGTTGGCGATCTGGCGGACCGGCTCCTGCAGAGCACGACGGACGAGCGCGATACCGGCCTGCTGGTCGGAGTTGGCGCCCTTGGCAGTGATGGCGTTCGAAGCGCGCAGCAGCGCGACGCCGCCGCCCGGGACGATGCCCTCTTCAACCGCGGCGCGGGTCGCGTTCAGCGCGTCGTCGACGCGGTCCTTGCGCTCCTTCACCTCGACCTCGGTCGAACCGCCGACCTTGATCACCGCAACACCGCCGGCGAGCTTGGCCAGACGTTCCTGCAGCTTTTCCTTGTCGTAGTCCGAAGTGGTCTCTTCGATCTGCGCCTTGATCTGCGCCACGCGGCCTTCGATGTCGGACTTCTGGCCGGCGCCGTCGACGATCGTGGTGTTCTCCTTGGAGATTTCCACGCGCTTGGCAGTGCCGAGCATGTCGAGGGTGACATTCTCGAGCTTGATGCCGAGATCTTCCGAGATCACCTGGCCGCCGGTAAGGACAGCGATATCCTCGAGCATGGCCTTGCGGCGGTCACCGAAGCCCGGCGCCTTGACGGCAGCGACCTTGAGGCCACCACGCAGACGGTTGACGACGAGCGTGGCGAGAGCCTCGCCCTCGATGTCCTCGGCAACGATCAGCAGCGGACGCTGCGACTGCACCACGGCTTCGAGGATCGGCAGCATGGCCTGCAGGTTCGAGAGCTTCTTCTCGTGCAGCAGGATCACCGGATCCTCGAGCACCGCCACCATCTTCTCGGCGTTGGTGACGAAGTACGGCGACAGGTAGCCGCGGTCGAACTGCATGCCCTCGACGACGTCGAGTTCGGTCTCGGCGGTCTTGGCTTCCTCGACGGTGATCACACCCTCGTTGCCGACCTTCTGCATCGCGTTGGCGATCATCTCGCCGATGGCGGATTCGCCATTGGCTGAAATGGTGCCGACCTGCGCGACTTCGCCGTTCGACGAAATGGTCTTCTTGGCCTTGCCGAGGTTCTCGACGACTTCGGCGACGGCGAGATCGATGCCGCGCTTCAGATCCATCGGGTTCATGCCGGCGGCAACCAGCTTGATGCCTTCGTTGACGATGGCCTGGCCGAGCACGGTCGCGGTGGTGGTGCCGTCACCGGCGATGTCGTTGGTCTTCGAGGCCACGGCGCGCAGCATCTGGGCGCCCATGTTCTCGAACTTGTCTTCGAGCTCGATTTCCTTGGCGACGGTGACGCCGTCCTTGGTGATGCGCGGCGCGCCGAACGACTTGTCGATCACGACGTTACGGCCCTTCGGACCGAGCGTGACCTTCACCGCGTTGGCGAGGATGTTGACGCCACGGACCATCTTGTCGCGGGCATCGGTGGAGAATTTTACGTCTTTCGCAGCCATTGGAGGCGCTCCTTACGAGTTGGGGGGAGGGATCTGAACCGGCGGAGCGCCTGGTTACGAGATCACGCCCATGATGTCGGATTCCTTCATGATCAGCAGGTCCTGACCATTGAGCTTCACCTCGGTGCCGCTCCACTTGCCGAACAGGATCCGGTCGCCTTCCTTGACGTCGAGGGCAACGATCTTGCCGCTCTCATCGCGGGCGCCCGGGCCCACCGAGACGATCACGCCCTCGGAGGGCTTTTCCTTGGCAGTGTCGGGGATGATGATGCCGCCAGCCGATTTCTCTTCGCTGTCGACGCGCCGGACGACCACGCGGTCGTGCAGGGGACGGAAAGCCATTTTTGCTCCTATCAGCAACTAAGTGATTTCGCGTCTGTTAGCACTCGTGATCGAGGAGTGCTAACAGCTGGCAGGGATATAGGAGGGGGGGCAAACCGAGTCAAGGACGAGACGAGTCATACGATAGGTATGTGGCGGCTATGCGACGGACGCATGAAACGGGGGCCCCGTCGCCACGTTTGTAGTGCCGAGAGAAACCGCAAACCGGTTGAAGGTAAGTTGCAAAGCACCAAGCTTGGCAGTACCTGAAGCGCCAGAGATATATCCGGAGCAGACGTGACCGTCGTCCAGTTCGATAGCCACTCCCGCAAGTCCCCCGAAGCCTGGGTTGCCCCGCAGCTTGCGGTGATCGTCCCCAGCTACAACGAGCGCGAGAACGTCGCCCTGTTGTACGAGAAGGTAACGGCCGCCCTTGGAGCGACGCCGTTCGAGTTCATCGTGGTCGACGACAACTCGCCCGATGGCACGTCGGAAGTGGTGCGCGAGATGGCGCGCCACCACCCCAACGTACGTGGCATCCACCGGCTCGGCCGTCGCGGCCTCAGCTCGGCGGTGGTCGAGGGCATCCTCGCCAGCGCTGCGCCTTTTTTTGCCGTCATCGACGCCGATCTGCAGCACGACGAAACCGTCCTGCCGCTGATGCTCGAAAAGGCCATCGCCGGCGACCACATCGTTGTCGGCACACGCTACAGCGGCGAGGGCAGCGTCGGTGATGGCCTGTCGAAGACGCGTGAGGCCGGCAGCCGCTTCGCCACGAAGCTCTCGAGCCTTGTCACCGGTAAATCGCTCAGCGACCCGATGAGCGGCTTCTTCCTGATGCGTCGCAGTGTGTTCGACGAAGTCGCCCCTTCGCTCAGCGACGACGGTTTCAAGATTCTGCTCGATATCATCGTCTCGGCCGGCCGCTCGCGCGCTCGCCAGGGCAAGGAACTGCGGATCGGCGAGGTGCCCTATACGTTCCGCCCGCGCCACGCCGGCGAGAGCAAGATGAGCTCGATCGTCGTGGTGCAGTTTCTCGGCCTGATCGTCTCGAAGCTATCGGGCGGCCTGTTGCCGACCACCTTCCTGCTGTTCGCCCTCGTCGGCGGGCTTGGCGTCGTCGTGCATATGGGGACGCTGTGGTTCACCCATGAGGTGCTGAGCTTCAATTTCGTCTGGTCGCAGGTGGCCGCAACGCTCCTCGCCATGACCTTCAACTTCATGCTCAATAACGAGCTGACCTACGCCAACAAGAAGCTGCGCGGCTGGCGCTATCTCACCGGCATGCTCACCTTCTACGCCGTCTGCTCCATCGGCGCCCTCGCCAACGTCTCGGTCGCCAGCTGGATCTATGCCTATGACGGCCAGTTCTACGTGGCGGGCCTGCTCGGCGTGCTGATGAGCGTCGTCTTCAACTACTCCGTTACAAAGGTGTTCACATGGCGGTAAGCGCAGAACTCGAAATCAAGCTCCGCCGCACCGGTGGCGTCGGCCCCAACACCAAGTGGGACTGGAGCCTCGTCGACGCCAGCGGCACCGTGGTGAAGAAGGGCTCGGCCCTGGGCGAAGAAGCCCGCGCCTTTGCCACGGCCAAGAAGGCCCGCGACAAGCTGAAGGGCTAGTTGAACGTTTTCGGCCAGCGGCGCGCCATCTGTGCAAGTCTGAGGATCAGGATTTACTGACCTTCGACGCGATATACAGCGAAGGGTGGTGGTAGAGGATTGGCAGACTGTCGTCGATCCGCTGATCAACGTGTAGCGCCGATTGAGGTGGTCGATAGCATCATCTCGGTCGCGCTGGGCTTTGCAAGTCCAGCGGATGATCATTTCTTCTGGCTATCGATCAGCCGTCGCAGTTCTTCCCGGCGGCGCGCGAAGTGGGCGCGAACCTCCTCAGCAGACCGGCAGGGATGGCACCCTCGTTGGCGATCCGGGTGAGCAGGATGCCCACGGCATCCGACACGGTCAGGCCGACCTTTCGACTATTTCGGCGGCACGGTCTCGACTCTTGGGGGCGATGCGAGTTTGAACGAGGGCGTTGGCGGCCATTTCGGAACTCCTGTTTGAGTTCCAATGCAATGCACGTGCATTACGCCATCAAACCTAGGCCGCGCCCCGCTTGCCCTCGAGTTCCGCCCAAGCCTGCCGCTTGCGGTAGATCGTCGACGGGCTGAGCTCCAGCGCCTGTGCCGCCAGCGCGATGTTGCCGCCGAAGCTCTCGATCGCTTCCTCGATGATCCGCTGTTCCTGCTGCCACATCGGCAGCACCACCGGCCGTATCGGCGACTCCGCCGCTCCGTTGGCCCGCTCGGCCTCACTGCCGTCAAACATCGCGACGATGCGGCGTGCCACGCCTTCCAGGTTTTCCGCACTGCCCGGCAGGTCGCGCGCCACGAAATCGAGCACGGTCTGCAACTGGCTCGACGCATCGATCAGTCCTGCAACGCGTTCGCGCTCCGCCGGGCCCCGGAAGGCTCCGGCGATGGGGCGACCGTGGCGCTGCGCCAGTTCACTGAGCCGCGCCGACAGCACGACGCCGTCCACCGGTCGCGTCACGTGTTCATGCGCGCCCGCCTGCAGCGCCGCGAGCGTTGCCGAAACCGAGTTGCCATCGCTGAGCACCACCACGAGCGAACCGGGCGCGAGGCGAACCAGTCGCGCCACGGCATCCTCGGCTTCCGGCGAGAGGTCGCGCAGGCTCTCGAGGTCAGCCAGCAGCAGGTCGTACGACAGCATGCGCAGCCGGTCGGCCGCCTCTCTGCCGCTGCAGGCGAGCGCAATTTCGGGCGCGACGATGAATCCCTGATCGAGCACTTCGATCAAAGTCCTGGCGCCCGCCTCGTCGCGATCGACGAGCAGGATGCGGGCGGTGTTATCCTGGCCCAAGCCGGGAGCGGGCATGACGACAAGTCCTTGGGCACGTGGCTGTGCTGAATGGAGTGTTGACGAACTGGGTAAATAAAGCGTTCCAGCCGACGCGTACGGAAACGCGCGGCGGCCCCCGGTTAGCCACAACTCCCGCGTCCACGCGCCTTTCGGCAGGGCCCGCCCGATGCTATGACGGGATGCGTCGAATCCCGCCGGTCACCTTGGGAGCCCGAGCGTTAAGTGCAAGGCCTCGTCTACATCTTCATCGCGCTGGCCACGCTTGGCGTTGCGGCGGCAGCCTATTTCGGACTGACCTTTTCGCCGATCGAAGCTTTTGTCACCGCGATCGCCTTCGGCGCGCTTGCCGTCATGCTGATGGAGCGCCGCCTGCGTCAGCGCTCGGAGGCGCGGCTCGAACGCGCCGTCGAGGATCTGGCGCGTCTGCTGTCGACTGATGCCAAGGCCGGGCAAGTGCTGAGCCAGCGCGTCAACGCCATCGCCGACACCAATGTCGGCAGCCGGCTCGACGGCATCGAGGCCGATATCTCGGTGCTTGGCACCGTGACGCGCCAGCTCGCCGAAGCTTTGGCCGAGTTCGAGGAAGCCCGCCGCGCCGATGGAGGCTCGCGCCTTGCCGAAGCGATGGCCGAGCCGGCAGAGCCCGACGACGACATCTTCCTCGATCCGATGATCCCGGAGGCCGAGCTCCGCGCCGCCATCGACGCGAACCGGCTGGTCTTCCACATCGAGCCGGTGGTCCGCCTGCCGGCGAGGAAGCCGCTTGGTTACGACCTCGTGCCGCGGTTGATGCAGGACGCAGGCGGCCTGGCCGATGCCCCAGATTTCATGCCGCGGCGCGGCGGCGAGGATCTGATCCGGCGCATCGAGGCGATGGGGCTCGATGAAGCTGTTACCATCGCGCGACGGGCCAAGACCTCCGGCCAGCCGATCACCCTGTTCCTGCCGCTGAGCCGCGCCACTATCCTCGATAGGAAGGCGCTGGAGCAGGTGACAGCGACCCTCGTCGCCAACCAGGCCATCACCGCTTCGCTGAACTTTGCGGTGCGGCAGACCGAATGGAAGCCGCTCGGCCCCACCGAGAAACGCGCCCTCTACGAGTTCCGCAAGGCCGGCGCCGGGTTCGTTCTCACCGACGCCACCTCGCTCCGCTTCGACTTCGCCGAGCTCGAAGGGCTCGGCTTCAGCGACGTACGGTTCGACGCCACCCGTTTCCTGTCGCAGCCGCAGAGCTTCACCGATTTCCACACCGCCGACATCGCCCCCTATGCCAAACGCTTCGAGATCGAGCTCTGCGGGACCGGGGTGATCGACGAGCAACAGTTGCTCAGCCTGTTCGAAGATGGCATCAGCCTCGTCCAAGGGCCGCATATCGGCCGGCCCGGCCCGGTTCGTCCGGACCTGGTGGCTGAGCGGCCGCGCGATGCCGCGCACCGCGTCGAGGCGCAAGCGTAAACTAGGCAGAGAACTAGGATCACCATGCAGGCACTTGCAGGACTGAGCGGGATAGCCCCCCGCTACGATGTGGTTTTGAGCGACATCTGGGGCGTCGTGCATAACGGCGTCGCGGCCCACCCCACCGCCGTCGAAGCGCTGGTCAACTATCGCCTGAATGGCGGCCGCGTCGTCCTCATCAGCAACGCCCCGCGTCCGCATGGCCCGATCATCGAAATGATGGACCGGCTCGGCGTCTCCCGCGCAGCCTACGACGATGTGGTGACCTCAGGCGACGCTACCCGCGTGGTGCTCGAGCGCTATCGTGGCCAGACCGTCCACTATGTCGGCCCGCCGCACGACAATGACAGCCTGTTCGACGGGCTCGACATCACTTTGGGCCGCGCCGAGGACGCCAAGGCCATCGTCGTTACCGACCTCGATACCGACCATGACACCCCGGACATGTACAATGACCGGATTACCCTGTGGCTCAGCCGAAACCTGCCGCTGATCGCCGCCAATCCCGATCGGGTGGTCGAGCACGGCGACCAGATTCTCTATTGCGGTGGCGCCCTCGCCGACCTCTACGAGGCACGCGGCGGCATGATCGTCATGGTCGGCAAGCCCTACAAGCCGATCTACGCCGAAGCCCTGCGTCTGGCCGAGAAGGCCGCCGGCCGGCCGGTCGATCGCAGCCGGATCCTTGCCATCGGCGACTCGGTACGTACCGATGCCATCGGCGCGGCCGGGGCGGGGCTCGACCTGTTGTTCATCACCGGCTCGATTCATGCCGCCGAACTCGATGCCTTCGGTAACCCCGACCCTGAAGCCATTCGCCGCCTGGTCGAGCCCAGCGGGGCAAATGTTGCGGGGTTCATGTCGCGGTTGGCCTGGTAGGCCTTGCCCTCCCCGTTACGGGAGGGCAAAGCCCCTGAGGAGAGGCGGCACGATCCCCGACCTGCATAGCAGCCTCCAACCTTAGCCGCCTTGCAAGCCACTCGGTTTCTTGCCATATCGCCTTCACTCTTAAGGCGGGTACGAATTTGAGCGGCTTCATCAGGCTCGCCGGACTCGACCAGGTTCCGGCGTCGCTGCGCGGCGCCATGGTCGCGATCGGCAATTTCGACGGCTGCCACCGCGGTCATCAGCACGTGTTTCGGGCGCTGAAGGCCCGTGCGGCCGCGCTTGGCGTGCCGGCGCTGGTTCTCACCTTCGAGCCGCATCCGCGCGACGTGTTCGCGCCGGCACCCTTCATGTTCCGTTTGACCTATGCCGACCAGAAGGCCGAGATCGCTGAAGCGCTCGGACTCGACGGCATCGTGGTGATGCCGTTCGACCTGCCATTCTCGCATATCGAGGCCGAGGACTTCGTCACCCGCTTCCTCGTCGGGGCGCTCGGCGTCACCGGTGTTTCGGTCGGCGCCGATTTCCATTTCGGCTACAAGCGTCAGGGCACGCCGGATTTCCTCAGGGACGCCGGTCTTCGCCATGGCTTCGAGGTCGAGATCCTCGACATGCTCGATGAGGGCGACGACCACATCTCGTCCTCCCGCATCCGCGCCCTGCTCGGTGAGGGGGATGTCGCCGGCGCCGGCCAACTTCTCGGCTACCACTGGTTCCTGTCGGGCGTCGTGGTGAAAGGTGACCAGCGGGGCAGGGAACTCGGCTTCCCCACCGCCAACACTGCGAGCCCCACCGGCTTCGGCCTGCTGCAGGGCGTCTATGCCGTCCGGGCCAAGCTCAACGGCCGCCTGCTCGATGGCGTCGCCAGCTACGGCAAGCCGATGTTCAACAACGAGCGTCCGCCCTTCGAGACCTGGATCTTCGATTTCGACGAGGATATTTACGGCGAGACGCTGGAGGTGGCGCTGCTCGGCACCGTACGCGGCCAGGTCAAGTTCGCCGGGCTCGACGAGTTGATCGCCGCCGTCAACAACGATGCGGCCCAGGCCCGCCTGCTGCTGCAGTCGACCCTGCCGGTGTCGGAACTGGACGAGAAGCTCGGCTTCTTTCGCTAAGCTGACTGAGGAGACGGCCCCTCCCATCGTCCCCCTTGAATGGGGAGGCCGGGAGGGGGCCGTCTCTATCGGCCAAAACCCCTTTCACCTCGCGCCCTCGCTTGCTACAAGCCCGCAACTTCCCTTGAACATCGATCGATGACGATGAACGATACTGCGACCAGCGGCGCCGAGACCGATTATTCCGCGACGCTCTTCCTGCCCGAGACCGAGTTCCCGATGCGCGCCGGCCTGCCGGCCCGTGAGCCGGATTGGCTGAAGCGTTGGGAAGACATGGACATTTATGCCCGCCAGCGCACCGCCGCCAAGGGCAAGCCGCTGTTCACGCTGCACGATGGCCCGCCCTACGCCAACGGCAACATCCATATCGGCCACGCGCTCAACAAGATCCTCAAGGACCTGGTGAGCCGATCCAAGACCATGCTCGGCTACAACTCGGCCTATGTG
>NZ_DASZAW010000143.1:0-24869 GCF_035944845.1 Devosia sp.
CGAGAAGATCTCGAGATCGACGCCCTTGATCACATCGACGAGGCCAAAGGACTTCTTGATGTTCTTGAGTTCGATATGCGCCATGGATTTAGCCCTTTACGCCGCCGGCGGTCAGGCCGGAAATGATCTTGCGCTGGAAGACGAGGACGAGGATGACCAGCGGTACGGTGACGATCACCGATGCCGCCATGATCGCGCCCCACGGGATTTCGTGCTGCGTGCCGCCCGAGAGCAGCGCAATGGCCACCGGCACGGTGCGCGTCGCATTGGACGAGGTGAAGGTCAGGGCGAACAGGAACTCGTTCCACGCCCCGATAAAGGCCAGCAGGCCCGTCGTCACCAGGGCCGGCCACATCAGCGGCATGAACACCCGGGTGATGATCACCCACGGTGTCGCCCCATCGACGATGGCTGCCTCTTCGATCTCGATCGGCAGGTCGCGCATGAAGGTGGTGAGCACCCACACGGTGAACGGCAGCGTGAAGATCGTGTACGAAAAGATCAGCGCCCAGGGCGTGTTGTAGATGCCGAGGAAGCGGATCACCTCGAACAGGCCGGCGAGCACCGCGATCTGCGGGAACATCGAGACCCCGAGGATGGTCATCAGGATCAGCCCCCTGCCCCGGAACCGCACCCGGCTCAGCGCGAACGACGCGGTGACCGCGAGGAACAGCGCCAAGAGCACGGTGACCGAGGCGACGAAGATCGAGTTCAGCACGTTGCGCGGGAAGTCGCCGACATTCAGCACCGCGACGTAGTTGTCGAGCGAGAACGAGGTCGGCCAGTAGCTGACCCGGAACAGGTCGGTGCCGGATTTGAAGCTGGTGAGGATGGCGTAGTAGAACGGGAACACCGCCACCACCACGATGAACAGCACCAGCGCATAGAAGGCGACGCGCTTGGTGATCGCCCAAAGGTCCATGGTCATCAGCGGTCTCCCCCGTCGAACCGAACCTTGCCCAGCCAGATATAGAGTCCGGTCATCACCGCGATCATCAGGAACAGCAGCGTCGATTGCGCCGAGCCGTAGGCGAACTTGTCGAAATCGAACAGGTTCTCGCGCGAGATCACCGACATGGTCTTGGTGGCCTTGCTGTTGGGCGTCAGCACATAGATCAGATCGAAGATGCGCATGGCGTCGAGCAGGCGGAAGATCACCGCCACCATCACCGCCGGCCGCACCAGCGGCAGCGTCACCTTGAAGAACACCTTGACCGGATGCACCCCGTCGATCTTGGCGGCCTCGTACACGTCCTTGGGCACCATCTGCAGGCCCGCAAGGATCAGCAGCGCCATGAACGGCGTGGTCTTCCAGATATCGACGATCAGCACCGCCGTCATCGCCGTGTCAGCAGTGGCGGTCCAGGCGACCTTCTGGCTGATGATGCCGAGGCTGAGGAACAGGTCGTTGATGATGCCGAACTGGTCGTTCAGCATCCAGCTCCACATCTTGGCCGAAACGATGGTGGGGATCGCCCACGGGATCAGGATGGCGGCGCGCACGATGCCGCGCCCCTTGAATTCGGCGTTGAGCACCAGCGCCACGATCATGCCGATGACGGTTTCGAGCGTCACCGAAATCACCGCGAAGCGCAGTGTATTGCCCACCGCATTCCACCAGGCCGGATCGACCAGCAGCCCGGAGAACACGGTGCGTCCGCTCTTCAGGGTGGTCCAGCTCAGGTAATTCTTGAAGCCGACGAAATCGCCGCCATAGAGGTCGTTCAGCGAGGTGTTGGTCAGCGAAAAATAGATCGTTCGGAGCAGCGGCCAGCCGGCGACGATGGCCAGCGCCACCAGCATCGGCACCAGGAACCACATGGCCGCCGCAACGCGCGACTTCATCAGCTCGGACTTGATCTGTGGCTGCGTGCGAACGACGGTACCTGCTGTAGCTTCAGCGGTCATCGGCTCCCCCTGCTGCAGAGATAGAAGGCACGGGCAGCCTGCGCCGCCCGTGCCGGAAAGTCGAGGCGGGCCTTACCAGGCGTCGCCCTTGAGTTCGGTCAGCTTGGCTTCGAGAAGTTCGAGGTTCTCGGCGCCGGTGCCGTTGCCCGACAGGGTGTCATGCACGGCCGACCAGAACAGCGAGGAAACCTCGTTGTACTTGAGGCCGGTCGGGCCCGACGGACGCGGCACGGCGTTGAGGAACACGTCCTTCCACAGCGGGATGATCGGCGCCTTGGCGGCCACATCCGGATCGTCATAGGTGGCGACGAGCGTCGGCAGGTTGGTCTGCTCGATGGCACGCAGCTTCTGCTCCTCGGGCGAGGAGAGGAACTTCACGAGGCGGATCGCCGCGTCCTGGTCCGGCGAGTACTTCGACACCGCCAGGTTCCAGCCGCCCAGCGTTGCCGCCGGAGCATCGCCCTCGGCGCCGACCGGCAGGGTCGTCACGTCGAACTTGTCCTTCACCGCCGAGTCGGCGCCGTTGCCGAGGCCGTAGGCATACGGCCAGTTGCGCATGAACACCGCATTGCCGAGCTGCCAGACGCCACGGCTTTCTTCTTCGCCATAGGCGAGGACACCCTCCGGCGAGATCGTGCCGACCCAGCCCTTGGCGCGGTCGATGGCCGCAGCGGCCTTCTCGTTGTTGATCGAGATCGTGCCATCGGGCTCGACGATCTGGCCGCCACCCGACGACTTCACCCACTCGAGCGCATCGCAGGTCAGGCCTTCATAGGCATTGCCCTGCCACACGAAGCCCCACATGTCCTTGTTCCCGGCAGCGCGTTCGCCGTCCTGGATTTCCTTGGCGGTCGCCGCCAGTTCGTCCCAGGTCTTGGGCACGGACTTGCCGTACTTCTCGAGCAGGTCCTTGCGGTAGTAGAGCGCCGGAGCGTCGGTGAACGAGGGGAGCGCCACGAGCTTGCCGTTGGCGGTCTGCGACTCGACGATCGCCGGGAAATACCCGCCGATGATGTCCTTGGTCGCCTCGGTCAGGTCGGTGAGGTGATCGGCGAGCTGCGGGGCCCAGATCACGTCGGTGGTGTAGACGTCGATGTCGGTGTTGCCGGCCGCCAGCCACAGCTTGTACTGGCCAAACTGGTCGGAGGTCGACGACGGCATCGGCACGATCGTCACCTTGTCTTCCGGGTTGGCCGCCATATAGCGCTCAACCTGGCCCTGCAGGAACTGCAGGCCGGTGCCGGTGTCGCCGAGCACGATCTGCAGGTCGGCGGCCTGAACCGTCGCGACAGCCGACACGCTCATCAGCAGACCGAGCATCAAGGACTTCATTTTCATTATTCTTCCTCCCAAAGGACAGACATGACCGGGAGGCAGCCAAACGCGACCGGCGCCTTTCGGCGTTGGTCCGCAGTCAGTTCCTCCCACCAAAACGCCAGGACCGAGGGCTATCCGCCCCGCAAAAGTCATCCAAAGCGCTTTGAGTAGAAAGTAGCCAGAGCGGTCAAATGCTGTCAAGCAAGATTCGCCACCCATTCCTTAACGCCGCCACCGACGCGACAAATAATCATTCAATATCAATTCATTAAGTGATGTCATCCGTTAACGCCCGAAAACGCCCCCCTTCGGCTTTGAGGTACGAACGTCAGAAATGTTAGTGCCGCGTCGCCGCTCGTGTGCCCCTTGCGTTTGCTTTCCAAATCGCTTTGAATGCGGCACTTGGTGAGGAGGGCGTCCGGCTGTAGGCTCCGCGTCGGGGCTTGGTTCGCGAGTGGAACACCACCGCGCGCCGTTGACGGGCGCAGGCGAATTTGGTGATGAAACTCAAAGACTTGGCCGCGGAGCTGGGGCTGTCGCAGACGACGGTCAGTCGTGCCCTGAACGGCTTTCCGGAGGTCAACGAGGCGACCCGCCAACGCGTCAGCGAGGCGGCACGCCGGCTCGGCTATCGCGCCAATGTCAGTGCCCGCCGCCTGGCCACCGGGCGTTCCGGCGCCATCGGCGTAACCCTGCCCTTGCAGCGCTCGCTGCATTTCGGCCCGCACACCGCCGAGTTCCTCTCCGGCATTTCCGAACGCATGGCGCAGCACGACATCGATATCGTGGTGACCCCGATCGATGCCGACGATGAAGTGCCGGTGTTCCGCCGGCTGGTTGCCAGCAAGCGCGTCGATGCGCTGGTGCTCTCGGCCCCGACGCCCAATGACGAACGCATCGCGGCGCTGACCGAACTGGGCATGCCGTTCCTGCTGCACGGGCGCGCCGACAACGTCAAGATTCCGCATGCCTGGCTCGACATCGATAACGAGGGGGCCTTCCGCCGCGCCACCAGCCACCTGCTAGACCTCGGCCATACCCGCATCGCCATGATCAACGGCCCCGAGGACCAGACTTTCGCCATCCACCGCGCCCGCGGTTTCCGCAGCGCCATGGAAGCCCGCGGCCTCTCCCCCGATCCGCAACTGATCGGTGGCGGCCGCTTCACCGACGAAAACGGCTTCCGCCTGGCGCAGGCCTTCCTCGAGCGGCGCCCCCGGCCCACCGCTTTCCTCGCCGGCTCGATGATGACGGCGCTCGGGGTGTTCCGCGCCATCCGCCTCGCCGGGCTGGAACTGGGCAAGGACGTGTCGATGATCGCCCACGACGACGTCTTCCCCTACCTCAACGCAGACAACATGGTCCCCTCCATGTCGACCACCCGCTCCTCGATCCGCGCGGCCGGCGCCCGCATTGCCGAGTTGCTGCTGCAGATGCAGGACGGCAAGCCGCCCGGCTCGATCCACGAACTGTGGCCGGTGGAGCTGGTGCTGCGCGAGTCGACGGGGCCGGCGCCGAGGTAGGAGTGGTGTCGAAGGTGACACTTACCTGTGGCCAACCCACCGCAACCTCATCAAACTCGGTGTCATCCCTGCGAAAGCAGGGACCCATTTCACCGCCCGCACCAGCCGGGAGTTGGATCCCAGCTTTCGCTGGGATGACGCCGGTGATGGGCGGCATTTTCGGGGTAGCATGGGCTGCGCTGGCGCCGCTGCGGCGATGCCCGATGCACCAAAGACCCCCTCACCCCGACGGCATCAGCCCCATCCGCGGATTGTCCACCTGCCAGGCGATCACCGTGGCGCTGTCCCTGCCGCCCTGCTGGTGCACCTCCCCCAGCATCGTCGAGATCGCCTCCGATATGCCGGCTGGCGACAGGAGCTCGCGGCTGACCCGGGCCGGATCCTCGAACACCCGGTCGCCAGCCTCCAGTAACCCATCCGTTACCAGCGCGATGGTGTTGATTCCCTTGCGCAATTGTCGGATGCCGGTCGAAAAGCACGGCACGTCCAGCGCGAGGCTGCTCCGCTCGCCGATCCACTCGAAATAGTTGCGCACCGTGAGGGTGAACTGCCCGAGCTGCTGCAACTCGGGGTGCAACAGGTAGAGCTGGTTGTCGCCGATCGACAGCCACATCAGGAAGCCGCCCTGCTGGTAGGAGACGAGACACGCCGTCTCGCCGCGCACCCGCGCCAGTTGCGGCGCTGCATCGAACAACAGCCGCGTCACTGCTGCCTGCACCTCCACATGCGACGGCTGCGGCCGCTCGATCAGCGCCAGCAACTCCGGCCTCCCCGTCTCGAACAACTCGAGCACCGCATCGGCGCTCTCCGAGCTGGCATGCGCATCGAGGATGACGGCGAAGACCCAGTCTTCACCGGCCCACACCAAGGCCGCATCCTCGTTCTTCTTCGCCCCCATCGCGGCGTTACCGCCGCAAAGCCCGATGGCGACCCGACCATACGTATGGATGCGCGGCCCATCGAGGCACGGCTCGACACTGCCGCTCCAGACGAACTCTTGCATCGACGCCTCCTGCCCGCTCAGTTCTCCATAGGTAATACCCTACCGCCCGCATTTCGCATCGAGCTTCGGTGCCAGCCATTCCAGCGCCTGAAGGATCAGGTCGCGGAAAGGTTGGCCAACTAGGCTGAAGGCGATGCTGGTTGCTTGCCGCAGTCGGTGCGACGTGCGCCCCTTCGCCCTCTGGGGAGAGGGGGCGGTGTGGCACCGTCAGCGCAAGGGGCCCATCCGCACGGGGGAGAGGCCGCCGACTGTTAGCCTTGGCGCGCCCTACCCCCGCCGCTCGCCCAGCAGGCCATCCAGGAGCCACTGCCCCGCCGGCCCCGGCGGATTGCTGCGCGACCACAGCGCGTCGACCGGCAGCAGCCGCGGCCAGCCCCGCAGCGTAAGCTCCACCAGCGTGTCGCCGGCATACTGGCGAACCAGCCAGTCGGGCAGTTCGGCCCACCCGAACCCCTGCTGTGTCAGTTCCAGCAGCATCAGGTAGCTCGGCGCCGACCAGGCGAGCCCGAGCGGCCGGACGCCGCCCCCGACATAGCCTTTGAGGTAGATCTGCCGCGTCGCCGCCAGTTGCTCAGGGCTCGGGCTGGCGTCGACGGCGAGCGGATGCCCGCGCGCCACGAACACCCCCATGCGGGTCGGCTCGGCCAGCCGGGCCGAGGCGATGCCGCTTGGATAGCCTGGTTCCGCCGCCGTCACCGCCAGGTGCGCACGCCCCGACTGCAAGAGGTCGATGACGTCAGGCCCTTCGGCGATCAGGCATTCGAGTTCGATATCGCGATAGCGCCGCTCGAACTCCTGCATCAACTCGAGATGGTCGCTCTGCCCATAGGTGTCGGAGAGGACCACCGTCAGCCGCGGCTCCACCTTGTCGGAAAGGCGCACGCTCAACGCCTCGAGCCGCTCACTGGCCGCCAGGATGTCCTGCACATGCGCAAGGACCCGCCGCCCGGCCGGCGTCAACACCGGCAACCGGCTGCTGCGGTCGAACAGCGTCAGGTCGAGATCGGCTTCGAGATTGGCGATCGCCGTGCTGATGGTCGACTGGCTCTTGTTGAGCTGTCGCGCCGCTGCCGAGAACGAACCCAGCGCCGCCGCGCTGGCGAAGGCTTCCATGGCTTCCGGAGAATACTGCATCTATCGATTTTCTCGATGTTATCCATCTTGGTATAACTGAAAAATCGATGATAGGTCGAGGGCGAAATCGAACAGCTGAAGTGTGAGAACACCATGCAACTCCAGAACCGCTCCTTTTTCGAACGCATCGGCCATGCAGTCGGCTTCGAGGTCATCGCGCTCGTTATCTGCACGCCGATCGCTGCCTGGCTGCTCGACCGGCCGCTCGGCCATGTCGGCCTGCTTGCCATCCTGCTCTCGACCACCGCGATGGGCTGGAACGTCGTCTACAACATGATCTTCGACCGGCTATGGCCCGTGGCGCGGGTGCCGCGCACCCTTGCCGTCCGGGCGCTGCATGCGCTTGGCTTCGAGGGCGGGCTGGTGCTGGTCGGCGTGCCGCTGGCGGCCTGGCTGCTCGACATCTCGCTGGTCGAGGCCTTCGTGCTGGATATCGGCTTCTTCCTGTTCTTCCTGCCTTACGCGTTTGCGTACAACTGGGCCTATGACGGGCTCAGGCCGTTGTGGCTTGGGCGGAAGGTGGCGGGGGTTTAGGACGAGGGCTCGAAACCCCGCGCCGACCCTCTTCGAAGGAGAATGGGGGGCACTCCCGTCTCCTCCTCATCCGGCGGTCATCCCAGCGAAAGCTGGGACCCAACTATCGGTCGGCGCGGGCGGTGAGATGGGTCACAGCTTTCGCTGGGATGACACCGAGTGGGGGGAGCGCGTTGTGCCCTCCAGCACCCCCTGGAGGGCACCGAACCTCCCCCCTCAAACCGCCTTCAACAACCGCAAGTGGTTGTCGAAGTTCAGCTCGAACGTCGTCAGCGGCGCCGGAGAGCCGGCAAGCCCACTCAGCGCCCCCTCCCCGCTCGAGGCCAGCAGCCCGACACTGTCAGGCGCGATGCCACAGCCGTTCTCGAGTCCGAGGCTCGCCACCACCGTGGCCGTATCGGGGTCGATGGCGAGGATGGTGTTGCCTTCCGGCGAGGAGACGCCGATCAGCCCGCCATCGGCGGAAGCGGCGACCGAGCCGACATAGTTGCGCAAGTTCCCCAGCGTCGCTTCCGGCAGCTCGATCAGCCGGATCTCGCCGTCGCGGGTGGCGTACCCCACCAGTTGCGGGCGATCCGCCGATGGTCCGCGGAACTGGCAACCGAACCACACCCGGCTTTGGTGATCGAACGCCATGTGGCGGATCGACAGCTGATGCAACCCGCTATCAAGCCGCATCTGACCGATCAGCCCGCCGGAACGCCTCCCGATAAAGGCGATCGAAGGGTCCATGGTCTCGAGGTTGAGCTCGGTGCGCCCGTAATCGGGATGCGTCTCGATCCCGCCATTGGCGACGACGAAGGTCTCGCCGTCGGGCATCAGCAGCATCTCGTGCGGGCCGGTGCCAAAGGTGTCGAACTCGCCGATCCGCGCATACCCACCGGCAACGTCGTAAATGCCAATCACCCCCCGCGCATTGTCGAAGTCGTTCTCGGTGGCATAGAGCAGCTTGCCGTCAGGCGAGAAGGCGCCGTGGCCGAAAAAGTGCCTGCCCTCGACGCTGGTCAGGGTCTGCGGTTGGCTGGCGCCACTGGGGTCGAAGATTACCGCGAAGGTGCCGGGCTGGCGGGCGAACACCACGCCCTGCCCCGTCGGCGAAAAGGTGATGTCGTGCCCGCGCTCGGGCAACGCGATGGTCGAGATCACCCTGCCCCGTTCGCTCACCAGCGCTGCGGCAAAGCCGCCTTCACGCTTCTGGATCGAGGAGGCGAACACCAGTTCGGCCCGCTCGAGCGCCTCGGCGCGATGCGGCAGCAGCGCCGCGGCGAACCCCGCCCCCGCTGCCCTGAGGAATGCCCGGCGCTGCCACATGCTCAGTCTCCGTCGAGCGACGAGAAGCCGACCGACAGGCCGAGCGCCGCCGCGAGGTTTTCGCCGAGGATGGTGTCGAGCGACTGGGTGACGATCACCAGGTAGTCGAGCGCCTTCTTCTGCTTGGGGTCCTGAAGTGCCTGCTCCACCGGCTCGGTCACCACCTTGCCGGCGCGCTCGGCATTGCCGAACTCGAACGTGGCGCTGTTGGAAACCCAGAGGTTTTCGGCCGTCGTAGCCTCGGCGATGCGCGATTTCTCGAGCAGCGCGCGGAGCCCCTCGAAATTGGCGTTGATCGAGGGCACTGTCATCCCCGAGCGCCAGAACAGAGCCGATTTCGGTTTCGGCGCCGCCCCGTCGCGGCCGAGGAACGGCAGCAGCCGCTGGTCGCGGATCGCCTCGGTGCCATGCGCCAGGAGCCCGGTCAGCGCCTCGGCCACCTCCCGGAAGCTGCGATAGTCCGGGTCACTCTCGGAGGGCTCGAGCAGCCGTTTCGAAATGCCCGCGGGGTCGTTCCACTCGGCCGAAAGCGTCGCCGCGGTATCGGCCTGCAGCGTCGCGATGGCGCGCGAGTAATGGCAGCGGAATGCGCCGGCGGCAGTGGTCAGCTGCTCGGCGTCGGTGCCGAACAGCAGGAATTCGAGCGCTCCCAATCCCTGCATGGCGACGCTCTTGCCGCCGAGCTTTGTCGGGTCGGTGGCATCGAGGTCGGCATCCGCCAGGACGCCCTGCACCTGCCTGAGCGCGATCCCCTTGCGGTCGGGCCAGAACAGCACCTTGTCGTAGCGGTTCTCGGTCATCAGCGGCCCGAGGCGATAGAGCTCGACCCGCGACCAGGCGGTGACCGCCGACTTGAAGGCGTCGCGCGCCGCATCGAGGTTCACTTCTGAGGGAGCGTCGCAGAGCTCGGCAACGCCCTGCTGGAGCGCCGTGGTCTCGACGGCATACTGCGCGAAACCGGGCCGGATCGCCTCGTTGATCGCCAGCGACACCACGTCCTTCGCGGTCAGCTTCTGCTCCTCGGCGATCGACGGCGCCGCCATCAGCGTGAAGAGGACGGCAAGCAACAGGCGCATCACAGCGACTCCAGAAAAGCGATCAGATCATCGCGCTGAGATTTCGGCAGGTTTGCGAACGCATCGCGCGATTTCTGCGCCTCGCCGCCATGCCAGAGGATGGCCTCGGTGAGGTTGCGCGCCCGCCCGTCATGCAAAAACTCGGTGTGGCCCGACACCGTCTCGGTGAGGCCGATCCCCCACAGCGGCGGGGTCTTCCATTCGTAGCCGTCGGCGTCGCCCTCGGGGCGATTATCGGCAAGACCCTCGCCCATGTCGTGCAGCAGCAGGTCCGTATAGGGCCAGATCAGCTGGAACTTGTGCGCTTCGATCGGCGCCCGCCGCGAGGTCACATATTTCGGCGTGTGGCACGAGGTGCAGTTGGCTTCGTAGAACGCCTGCTTGCCTCTCAAGACCTGAGGATCACTGACGTTTCTGCGTTGCGGCACCCCCAGGTTCTGCGAATAGAAGGTGACGAGGTCGAGCACCGGATCGGGGGCCTCGGAGGGGCCCAGCCGTTCCTGCTCGCCGGTCGGCGCGGCACGGCACGCGGCCTCTGCCGCAGTGCAATCGCCATGCGGCTTCATCACCAGCGGCGTCGAGATGCCGATATCGCCGGCAAAGGCATCCGCCGACTGCGCCCGAATGGAAGCGGCGCCGGCCTTCCAACCGAAGCGGCCGAGTTCGCGCTGCCCGCTCACGGGGTCGAGCACCATGTTGGGGCGGCCGGAAATGCCGTCGCCGTCGCGATCCTCGGGGTCGGCTTTGGCAAGGATGTCCTCGCGCGGCACCTGCTCGAGTAACCCGAGGCCGATCATCGGCGGCGCGATGCGCGGGCTCAGCAGCACGTCGTCGGCCATCGGGCCATAGGCGAGGTCGGAGACCGAGTAGCTCGGCCGGCGCAGCGTCACCACCGTGCCGTCCCCCAGCGTCACCGGGTCATCGGTGTAGCTCACCACCATCTTGCCCTCGGGTTTGATGCCCTGGATGGCGAAATCCTGCAGCTGACCCCCATAGGTCGGCTCGTCGATCACCTTGTCGCCCCGAGCCAGCGCCGCGCGGTCCGCCGCGTTACGCGGCGGGATCGACAGCCGCAGGAACATCGAAACGGCGTCGTCGCCATTGCCGGAGGGCGTATGGCCGCGCCCGTCCTTCAGGTGGCAGTTCTGGCAACCGCGCGCGTTGAACAGCGGGCCGAGCCCATCCGACGCCTCGGTCGAGGCCGGCGCCGAGACCCAGAGTTTGCGGAACAGCGCATTGCCGAGCTTGAACTCCGCTTCCTGCTCGAAGCTGATATTGGCCGACGAGAACGAGAAGATGTCCTGGTTGACGCGCTTCTTCACCGTGCCGGCGCCGCCGGGCAACTGCTCGAAGTTCTCGGGGCTGGAAAAATCGCCGGTGGGCGCCGTGACCGCCTGAACCCGTTTCAGGTCCTTGGGGGTCAGATCGGAACGGGTCCCACCGTCGCTGGCAACGGCGAGACCCGCAATAAGGGTTATGACCAGGAAAACGGTCAAGCGCTTGTGCATGTCTCGCACCCTAGGCTTCCCGGCCATAAGCCGGATGAAATGCGGCGCCGCAGATTCTTTCAACCCGCGGCGCCGACAAAGTTTTGGAAAACCCGAATCTTCGCCGAGCAACGCCTTACTGGAACACCGCGTCCGGGTTGGTCAGGCTGTCGGACTGCTCGATGGTCACCGTGTCGCCCAACTCCAGCAGCGCCACGGCGCGCTCGATACCACGGGTCTGGGCGATCAGGCCATCGATCGCCGCCTGCACGGCCGCATTCCCTTCGGTGTTTCCCTCGGCGATCATCTGGTCATAGGCCTCGCCGCCCGTGGCGCGGTCCGCCATGGCGTGCATGGCAGTGAGCGTGGTGTCGAGCAGGCCCTTGATCTCGGTGTCGAGCGCCGGATCCCTGGCTGCGATCAGTTCCGAGATCGACGGGCCGGTAACCTCGGTGCCGTCCTGGCGGGTATAGGTGCCCAGATAAACGTTCTGGATGCCGACCGCATCGTAGAGGTGCGAGATGTGGGTGTTGTCCGAGAAGCAGTCGTGCTCCTCTTCCGGATCGTGCAGCAAGAGGCCGAGCTTCATGCGCTCGCCAGCCAGTTCGCCGAACGACAGCGAACCCATGCCGGTGAGGATGGTGGCGATCCCCTGCTCCGCCAACGCGGTGCGGGCGGCTCCGCCTTCCTGCCAGTTGGCGACCATTTCCTCGAGATCGCTGACGAGCAGGTCCGTCGCCGCGTCGAGATACTGGCCCCGCCGCTTGGCGTTGGCATCGGTCGAATAATCGCTGAACGGCCGCTCGCCGGCACCCGCTTCCGTGCCGTGCAGATCCTGCCCCCAGAGCAGGAACTCGATGGCGTGGTACCCGGTCGCCACGTTCGCCTCGATGCCGCCCGCTTCCTGCAGCGTATCCTGGAGGAACGCCGGGGTGATCTCGGCCGCATCGACTTCGGTGCCGTCGATGGTGATCCTGGAATTGGCAATGATGTTGGCGGTGTAGAGCCCGTTCTCGTCGCTCTCTGTGCCATAGGAGCCATCGACATAGTCGATCAGTCCTTCATCGAGTGGCCAGGCGTTCACCTTGCCTTCCCACTCGTCGACGATGGGGTTGCCGAAGCGGAACGCCTCGGTCTGCTGATACGACGGACGCGATGCCCGCCACGCTTCGCGCGCTGCCGCCAGCGTTTCCTCGCTCGGGTTGGCGATCAGCGCATCTGTCGCCGCGTCGAGCGCCTTGGCGGTCGTCAGCGCGTCCTCGTAGCCGGCGAGCGCGATATCGGCGTAGGTCTTCAGAATGGCGTCGGCGGTCGGCTCGGCGGCATTGGCAAGCCCGGCGCCCATCGCCGCCATGCCGATCGAGAGGGCAAGCGTGCTGATCTTCATTGGGAAATCTCCTGGAGCAGGCCGGTTGGGCCCATTGCTGAGTGCGGCCTATCAAAGTGGACAGTCCGCTTCAAGAAATATCGACCCAGCTTGGAACGGCTCTAATCTGGCTTTCCTGACCCCATCTCGACTCGCCCAAGCAAAACGGGCACTGTCACAATTGTCACAATTGACTTCGGAGGGGGTCCGAACGCTGTCTCGCCTGCGCTGCCTGACTTTATCGGGGCTGTCGATTGCCCGGATTCCACTGCGGCACCTTGGGGGTGTCACGTGGCTGTCATACGGCCAAAATAGGTGAAACGCGGCTTTAGGGGCTCCTCCCGAGTCAGGACAAGAAGCCAGAAATTCCAGGGAGACTGAGAATGATCTTCAAGAATGCGCTCGTCGCTTCGGTATCGGTCGCGGCCCTCGCCGCTTCGACCTTCTCCGTTTCGGCGCAGACCGACCTTACGGCGCTCTACGAAGCCGCCAAGGCCGAGGGCCAGCTGACCACCATCGCCCTGCCGCACGACTGGTGCGGCTATGGCGCCGTGATCGAAGGCTTCAAGGCCAAGTATCCGGGCATCACCATCAACGAACTGAACCCCGATGCCGGCTCGGCCGACGAAATCGAGGCGATCAAGGCCAACAAGGGCAATACCGGCCCGCAGGCGCCCGACGTGATCGACGTCGGCCTGAGCTTCGGCCCGTCGGCCAAGGCCGAAGGCCTGATCCAGCCGTACAAGGTCTCGACCTGGGACACGATCCCGGATTCGGCCAAGGACGCCGAGGGCTACTGGTACGGCGACTATTACGGCGTACTGTCGTTCCTCGTGAACACCGACCTCGTCTCCAAGGTCCCGACGTCGTGGGCCGACCTCAAGGCCGCCGACTACGCCAATGCGGTAGCGCTCGCCGGCGATCCGCGCGCCGCCAACCAGGCCATCCAGGGCGTCTATGGCGCCGGCCTCTCGACCGGTGCCACCGACGCCAAGGCCGCGGCTGACGCTGGCCTCGCCTACTTCGCCGAGCTCAACAAATCCGGCAACTTCGTGCCCGTGATCGGCAAGGCCGCTTCCACTGCTCAGGGCACCACCCCGATCGTCGTGGCCTGGGATTACAACGCCCTCGCCTGGCGCGATGGTTTTGCCGGTAACCCGAAGGCCGAAGTCGTCGTGCCGTCCGACAGCGTCGTCGCCGGCGTCTACGTCCAGGCGATTTCGGCTTTCGCGCCGCATCCGAATGCCGCCAAGCTCTGGATGGAATACCTCTACTCGGATGAAGGCCAGCTCGGCTGGCTCGCCGGCTATTGCCACCCGATCCGCTTCAACGACCTCGCCGCCAACGGCAAGGTGCCGCAGGAGCTGCTCGACAAGCTGCCGCCGGCCGACGCCTATGCCAAGGCCGTGTTCCCGACTCTCGACGAGCAGGCTGCCGCCAAGGAAGTGATCACCGGCCAGTGGGACGCCGTCGTCGGCGCCAACGTCCAGTAATATGACCGATGTCAGCTCTGCGGCTGACACCTCGGCCGGCCCGGTTTCCACCGGGCCGGCCGTGCGCGTCGGTGGCAACCCGTTCCGGTTCTTCGCTCAGCTCCGCCTCGGCGACATCATCGCCATCGCGCCATTCATCATCTTCGCCCTGCTGTTCCTGTTGATCCCGACGCTCGGCCTCGTGGTCGGCGCCTTCCAGGACCCGCAAGGCAATTTCACCCTGCAGAACGTCATTGATCTGGGCACCCCGCAGATCCTCGCCTCGTTCTGGATTTCGATCCGCGTCTCGGCCGCCTCGGCCATTCTTGGCGCCGGCATCGGGCTCGTCATCGCGCTCGCCATCATTCGCGGCCGCCTGCCCTCCGCCATCCGCTCGACGGTGATGACCTTTTCCGGCGTCGCTTCGAACTTTGCCGGCATCCCGCTGGCCTTTGCCTTCCTCGCCACACTGGGCCGGCTCGGGCTGGTCACCGTGCTGCTGAAGTTCGTCGGCTTCGACCTCTACAAATCCGGCTTCAACCTCCTGAGCTTCTGGGGCCTCACCATCACTTACCTCTACTTCCAGATCCCGCTGATGATCCTCATCATCGCACCGGCGATCGACGGGTTGAAGAAGGAGTGGGGTGAAGCTGCGGCGACGCTCGGCGCTACCAACGGCCAGTTCTGGCGCTATATCGGGCTGCCGGTGCTGTGGCCGAACCTGCTCGGCACCCTGTCGCTGCTGTTCGCCAATGCCTTTGGCGCCATTGCCACCGCTTACGCCCTCACCGGCTCGTCGCTCAACATCGTGCCGATCCTGCTCTATGCGCAGATCCGCGGCGACGTGCTGCACAATCCCGGCCTCGGCGCTGCCCTGGCGCTCGGCATGATCGTCATCACCGCCTTCGCCAACGTCATCTACCTCATCATCCGCACCCGCGCCGAGAGGTGGCTCAAGTGAAATCGGGGAAGCTCTGGAGCTGGATCATCTTTGCCCTGGGCGCGGCCTATTTCCTCGTGCCGCTGCTCGCCACCTTCGAGTTCTCGCTGCGTATCCGTCGCGAGGGCTATACCTTCGACGCCTATACCTCGGTGTTCTCCGACGGGCGCTTCCAGGCCTCCTTCAGCTATTCGCTGATCGTCGGCGTCTGCGCCATCGTCGTCGGGCTGCTGATCGTCGTGCCGGCGGCCTACTACGTCAGGCTGCGCGCCCCGCACCTCAGGCCGATCATCGAGTTCGTGACGCTGCTGCCGCTGATCATTCCGGCCATCATTCTGGTGTTCGGCTATATCCGGATGTACAACACCTCGTCGCCGCTGCCGCTGCTCGGCACCAACCTCGGCACCGATATCCTGCTGACCCTCGCCTATGTGGCGCTGGCGCTGCCCTACATGTATCGGGCGGTGGATACGGGGCTGCGCACCATCGACGTGCAGACGCTGACCGAGGCCGCCAACATCCTCGGCGCCAACCAGGCAACCATCATCTTGAGGGTGATCTTTCCCAACATCATCGTCGCGGTGCTGTCGGGCGCCTTCCTGACCCTCGCCATCGTCATCGGTGAGTTCACCATCGCCAGCCTCCTCAACCGCCAGGTGTTCGGAGTCTACATGCAGAATATCGGCGCCAACCGGGCCTTCGAGCCTGCGGCGCTCGCCGTCATTTCATTCGTCATCACCTGGGGCGCCATGGGCATGATCCAGTTGCTCGCCCGCTTCGCCCCCAAAACCGCCCGTAGGGACTAGACCATGGCTACCGAATTCCTGCGCATCGAAAAGCTGGTCAAGTCTTTTGGCGGCAACCAGGTGGTGAAGGGCGTCGACCTCGCGTTCGACAAGGGCGAGTTCGTCAGCCTGCTGGGCCCCTCGGGCTGCGGCAAGACCACGATTCTCAGGATGATCGCCGGCTTCGAGCGGCCGGATTCCGGCCGCATCCTCGTCGAAGACAAGGACATTTCCGGCCTCGCCCCCAACCAGCGCAAGATCGGCATGGTGTTCCAGGCCTATGCGCTGTTCCCCAACATGAACGTCGCCGACAATATCGGCTTCGGCCTCAAGATCGCCGGGATGCCCAAGCCGCAGCGCGAAGCCCGCACCGAAGAGATGCTGAAGCTGATCGGGCTTTCCGGCTACGGCAAGCGCTACCCGTTCGAGCTCAGCGGCGGCCAGCAGCAGCGCGTAGCGCTGGCCCGCGCGCTGGCGCCCAGCCCCCGCATGCTGCTGCTCGATGAACCGCTCTCGGCGCTCGACGCCAAGATCCGCGTTTCGCTGCGCGAGCAGATCCGCCAGATCCAGCGCGAGCTCGGCATCACCACGGTGTTCGTGACCCACGACCAGGAAGAGGCGCTGTCGATCTCCGATCGCATCGTCGTGCTCAACACCGGCAATGTCGAGCAGTTCGGCCAGCCGTTCGAGATCTACAACCGGCCGCAGACCAGGTTCGTCGCGACCTTCGTCGGCACGCTCAATACGCTGAACGCCACTGTCGCCGATGCCAGCCGGAAGACCGTGACGCTCGGCGGCGCTACCGTCACCATCCCGGCCCTCCCCGCCACCGCCCGCAATGGCGAAGCGGTGGCGCTGACCATGCGGCCGGAAGCCGTGTCGCTCGCCAATGGCGCGACGCGCGACATCGTGCTCGACGGCAAGGTGGCCGAAGTCAGCTTCCTCGGCTCGGTGATCCGCCTGAAGGTCGATCTCGGCGACAACGCGGTAAACCTCGACACCTTCAACGACCAGCGCACCCCACCGCCCGCCCACGGCGCCCCGGTCCGCATCGGCATCGCCTCGAGCGATGTGCTGGTGCTGGAGCGGTAACCTGCTCCTTTCACAGCGGTTTCAGTGAGCGCCTTCAACATCGGGGGCTTCGCTAACCCCCGCAAAGTCCTTCTCCCCCTCTCCCCCATCCAGCAACACTTTGACCCGCAAGCCGATTCACCCGCGTGCCGTCCTGCTCTAAGGTGCCCCGCAAATCGCGGAGCACCCATGACCAATCCTCTCGTCACCACCGACTGGCTTGCCGATCACCTCGACGACCCCAACATCGTCCTCGTCGATGCCAGCTGGTACATGCCGGCCACTGGCCGCAAGGGCTATTCCGAGTATCTCGAAAGCCATCTGCCCGGCGCGGTGTTCTTCGGTATCGACGATATCGCCGACAAGACCACCACCCTGCCCCACATGCTGCCCACCCCCGAGGCCTTCGCCGCCGCGGTCGGCAAACTCGGCATCGCCGACACCGACACCATCGTCGTCTACGACGAAGCCGGCGTCTTTGCCGCCCCGCGCGTCTGGTGGACGTTCCGCGCCATGGGAGCAAAGGATGTGCGGGTGCTCGATGGCGGCGGCCCGAAATGGCGGGCCGAAGCTCGCCCCACCGCCGCGGGCGAGGAGCAGCCGGCGCCGCGCACCTTCGCTGCGCACTACCAGCCCGCCCTGGTGCAGGATTTCGACACCGTGCTCGAGCTCACCCACTCGAAAGCCAGGACTATCGTCGACGCCCGCCCCGGCGACCGCTTCCGCGGCGAAGCCCCCGAACCGCGCCCGGGCCTCGCCTCGGGGCACATTCCCGGCAGCTTGAGCGTGCCGGCGAGCGAGGTGACGGCCAACGGGCAGCTGAAATCGGCGGAAGAACTCCGGGCGCTGTTTGCCAAGGCCGGGGTGGATGTCACGAGGCCGATCGTCACCAGCTGCGGCTCCGGAGTGACGGCGTCGACTGTGGCGCTGGCGCTGGCCATTGCGGGGGCGAAGGATGTCGCGGTCTATGATGGCTCGTGGACCGAATGGGGTGGTCGCGCCGATTCACCGGTGGAGCGCGGGTGAAGCGGGCCAGCGCAAGTGGCCCCACCCCACCCAGCTCCGCTAAGCCCGCTGTGCGGGCAAGCTGCGCTGCCCTCCCCATCAAGGGGAGGGAGACCCGACTGTTAGCTTCGGCTCCTTCGTCTCCCTCCCCCTTGTGGGGAGGGTAGCGCAGCTAGGCGAAGCCGTAGCGGAGCTGGGTGGGGGTGGGCCCCACGCTCCAGCCCCCTACCCCCGGGAAACCCGCCAGCTCCGTACCTCGAACGGCCGGAGCCCCGCGCCCTCGCCGCGTTCCATCGGCTCCTCGAGAATATTGAGGCTCTCGCTCAGCCCCCAGCCCTCCGGCACCGTTACCGCGAAATCCCCGCGCCGCCCCGACGGCTCGTAGACGCGCAGCACCAGTCCGTTGCCATCCTCGGCCGGCTTGAATCCGGATAGCGCTGCCGGAATCCCCTCCAGCCCGATCGGCTCGTAATGCGCCGCGGCGACGCCACTGGCGACCGAAGCCAGCATCGGCTGGTTCAGGTCTTCGGCCTCCTCGCGCACCCGGCCCTCGTGCCACTCGCCGGCATGCGGATAGAGCGCATAGGTGAAGCGCTGGCCGCCCTCGTCGGCCAGGGGATCAGGGTAGAGCGGCGAGCGCACGAGGCTCAGTCCCAGCACATTGCCCTTGGCGCTGTGCCCGTACTTGGCATCGTTCAGCAGCGCCACGCCGAAGCCGGGCTCGCTCATGTCGACGAAGCGGTGCCCCGGAACCTCGAACTGCGCCTGGTCCCAGCTGGTATTGGTGTGGGTGGTGCGCTGCACCACGCCATTGGCATGCTCGAAGGTGGCGTGCGTTGCCCGCACCGCCACCGGCGTCTGGGTGCGGAGCAAACAGTGCCGGTCGTGCCAGTCGATCTCGGTGGCGATATCGAGCCGCACCCCGTTGGCTTCGAGGCTGTAGGTCTGCGCCACCGTCGAGGCGCGGAAGCGGCGGACCACCCGGATGGCGACGCGCGCCGGGGTATTCTCGACCACCTTGATGCTCTCGGGCCGGTTCAGCTCGATGCCCTTTTTGGCGTAGTCCTCCTCGATGTCCCAGGCGTCCCAGTCGCGCGGCTTGTCGGCAGGGTAGACCCAGAGCTGGTTGCCACGGCCATTGAGCGCTTCGCGCCCCGTGGCCTTGTGCACAAGGCTGGTGACCGTGCCATCGAGCCCTATTCTGGCGCGCAGATGCGCGTTCTCGAGGTGGCTCTCGCTCACCGACAGGCCGGCCAGGGGCTCGAGCGTCGCGCGGGTGAACACCTTGATGCCGAGCGGCGCCATCACGTCGGCGCTCGAAAAATGCGTGCCGTCCGACAGCGTTACCCGCACCGGCCGGCGGCTGAGCGAGGGGTTCACCACGATCACCGCGTCATCCACATCGCCGTTCGGAATGCGGTTGACGATCGCCGACATCGCCATCTGCTGGCGCGCCAGCGCCCGCCCTACCGCATCGTTCAGTTCGCGCTCGGCATCCTCATAGACCTCGGCGATCGAGGATCCCGGCAGGATGTCGTGGAACTCGTTCTTCAGCACCACCCGCCAGATATGCTCGAGGCTCTCCGGCTGCTCGCCGCCGAGCAGCGCTGCCAGCGAGGCCAGCGTTTCGGCGGTGATCAGCGCCCGCTCGGCCTGCCGGTGCGCTTTCTTGGTGGCGCTCTGCGTGGTCAGCGTCGCGCGGTGCAGCTCGAGGTAGATATCGCCCTGCCACACCGGCAGCTCGGTGTTTTTGCCGGTCTCGTGCGCCGCCGCGAAGAAATCCTCGACCCGGCTCCAGCGCGCCTTGGGCAGCACCGGGAAATCCCTCAGCTGCATTTCGCGCTCCACATATTCCGGCGTCACCCCGCCACCGCCATCGCCATAGCCCACCGCAAGCAGCGAGGTCGAATGCTGCGGCTTCTGCATGAAGTTGCGCCAGGTCTTCAGGATGCTGAGCGGGTTCACCGCGCCATTATAGCCGTGCCAGGGGTTGTTGAAGGTGTGGGTCAGCACCCGTGAGCCATCGATCCCCTCCCACCAGAACAGGTCGGCCGGGATGGTGTTGGTGTCGTTCCAGTTCACCTTGATGGTGAAGAACGAGTCGATACCGCCTTGTTTCAACAACTGCGGCAACCCGCCCGAAAAGCCGAAGCAGTCAGGCAGCCAGCATACCCGGTGCCGCACTCCGAACTTCTGCTGGAAGTAGCGCTGCCCATAGAGGATCTGCCGCGTCAGGCTCTCGCCGGTCGGCATGTTGGTGTCAGGCTCGACCCACATGCCGCCCACCGTCTCCCAGCCGCCGGCCGCCACCTTGGCCTTGATCTTCTGAAACAGCGTCGGATCGTCTTCCTCGATCTGCGCGTAGTAATGCGCCGTCGACTGGTTGAAGCGGAAGCCCGACTGCGCCAGGTACTCGTTGCTCCCTTCCATCAGCGTCACAGCGGTCGAGAAGGTGCGGCGCATCTTGCGGCGCGTCTCGACATAGGGCCAGAGCCAGGCGAGATCGATATGGGCGTGGCCGGTCAGTGCGATCTCGCCCTGCTGCGGGAAGCGCTGCTGCAGGTCGCGCAACCGGTCGATCAGCTTGAGGTCGGCCTTGATGACGCTCTGGCGTTGCTCGTCGTTGAGCGGGGCCGGATTGTCCTTGAGCGGCGGCAGCTGCCAGATCTTCTGCTGGCCTCGCTGGCCGGCAAAGCGCGAGACATAGTCCTCGGTGCCCGACGGCCACTCGAGTGCATAGAAGGCTTCCTCGGCCGCCGCGACGAGGTGCGGCACCACCTCGTGCTCTCCCAGTTCCGTTGCCGCCTCGTGCACCTGCGTCAGCCGCAGCCGCAGCGCGTCCACTGCGCCATCGAGCCAGTAGAGCCGCGCGTCGTTGAGATGCGGTTTCCGCACCGGTTCGCCGAACGGCAGCCGCGCCACCGCTTCCGCCTCGATGCGGAAATCGTGCGCCCTGACCGGAAATTCCTTGTGGTAGGGGTCGTTGCCGAAACCGACATTGTCGTCGGCATAGATCAGCGTCGCCAGCGCTTCGCCGCCCAGATCGAGGAACAGCCGGGTCTCGGCGATCGGCCAGTTCGTCGGTACCGAAACGCCGGCGGCAAAGCTCTGCACCCCATCGCGGCTCGGCCACGGCGCGCCGATTTCGATCGGCTTGCCGTTCAGCGTCCAGCCGCCGACCGGCACGGTCTCGCGCTCCCGCCACCAGGTGAGCTCATCCAGCCGCACCCTGATCCGGTCCAGCCGCTGCCCAATGGAGAGAGCCATGCAAAACATCCTCGTTGCAACGTTACAAATGCGCGGCGGACAAAACCATACCTGGTCGCGGGTCGCTAGGCGGAACGACGGAAAAGTTGGCGGCATCCAACAGCATTGAGCGGCCGGATGCCCAACCGAGTGAGGCTTGCAGGGCCCAGCGGACAACCGAACCTTCCGCGCCCCCTTGGCGAAGGACAAAGCAGTTCCTGGACCAGCGCAACCAGGTCCCTGGTTGTCACAAAGGGGAGGCGCACCAAGCCCTTCCGTCCAGGCTGCCGGCCTTAGATCAATGCCCCTCGAACGGGATCAGCGCCTCGACCCTGACGCCGGTCGCGCGCAGCTTGTCCGCTCCGCCCAGGTCGAACAGGTCGATGACGAACCCCGAATGCGACACCTCAGCCCCGGTGCGCCGCAGCAGCGACACCGCCGCCACAGCCGTGCCGCCGGTGGCGATCAGGTCGTCGACCAGCAGCACCTTGTCACCCGGCCCGATTACATCGGCATGGATCTCGATGGTATCGACGCCGTACTCGAGCGCATAGTTCTGCCCGATGGTCTCCCCCGGCAGCTTGCCTTTCTTGCGCACCGGGATGAACCCGACGCCGAGGGCAATCGCCACCCCTGCCCCGAAGATGAAGCCACGCGCCTCGATGCCAGCCACATGGGTGATGCCGAGGCCGCGATGCAGTTCGGCCAGCCGATCGACGCTCTCGCGGAATCCGGCGGGGTCCTCGATCAGCGTGGTGATGTCACGGAACAGGATGCCCTTCTTGGGATAGTCGGGGATCGAGCGGACGAGCGATTTCAGATCAAGCATCGGTGCTGTGAATGGTGAGTGGTGAATTGTGAATGGTGGGCAGCGAGCAATGTGAAGTGAACCTGGCGTCGGGGCACCGTTGCCGGCAACCCCATTCACCATTCACCACTCACCTATCTCTTCGTGGCGTCGACGATCTTGCGCGCCAGTTGGCCGGCCTTGTACGCGGTGTTCAGCGTTGCATCCTTGGCAGCGGCCTTCACCTTTGGCGTCAACAGCAGCGGCGCAGCGGCAATCCCCGCGCGGACGACCGGATGGGCGACCACGGTCCTGGCCAGGGCTGCCGCCGTAAGGGCGCCGCGGATGATCGACATGTGGGCCTCCGGGATACTTCGCCTGAGAATATCAACCATGCAGCCAAGGATCGCAAGTACTGCGGCCACCTAGATCACATCACGGATGAGTTGAACCACCAAGATCACCCCACCTACGATGTCATCCCAGCGAAAGCTGGGACCCATTTTCCAGCTCGCACCGGAGGAGAGTTGGGTCCCAGCTTTCGCTGGGATGACAGCCGGTGGGTGGGGAAACCGTCGCGCCCAACCGGTTTCTCCGGCGCGGTCCAATCGCGAAAGGCCCTGACGACAAAGGGCCCCGAGAGGCCCTTCGCGTATTCATTTGCAGCAGCAGCTTGGGGCTCGCTCGAGCCTAATGCTCGACGCGCGACCAGAGCTTGCGCTTGACCAGGTACATCAGGCCCGCGAACACCAAGAGGAACGCGATCACCTGGAAGCCGGCTTCCTTGCGGGCCACGAGGTGGGGCTCGGCCATCCACATCATGAATGCAGCGACGTCACGCGAGTACTGGTCGACGGTCAGCGGCACGCTGCCTGTCTCGCCTTCCTCGTAAGTGATGAGGCCATCGCTGAGCGGCGGCGCCATGCCGAGCGCGTGGCCCGGGAAGTAGGTGTTGTAGTGCTTGCCTTCCGGCACCTCGGCGCCATGCGGCGGCGGATCGACATAGCCATTGAGCAGCGCGTGGATGTAATCCGGGCCACCTTCCGAATAGGCGGTGAAGTAGTTGAGGATCCACCACGGGAACGGCTGCGTCGTGCCACGGGCCTTGGCCAGCACCGAGAAATCCGGCGGCACTGCGCCCCCATTGGCGTCACGGGCATCCTGGTCGGTGTCGAACGGCGACGGCCAGCGGTCGGCCGCGATACCCGGGCGCTTGCCACCCTCGGCCTCGGCATCGGTGATCTCGTACTCGGCGGCGAGCGCCTTCACCTGGCCCTCGGTGAACTCGGGCCCGCCCGGCTCGCCGAGGTTGCGGAACGCCATCAGCCGCGCCGAGTGGCAGCTCGAGCAGACTTCCTTGAACACCTGGAAGCCGCGCTGCAGCTGGTTGCGATCATAGGTGCCGAAGGGGCCGGCAAAGCTCCACGGCTCCTTCTTGATCTCGGGGGTGGCGTGTCCCTCCTGCGCCGCGGCCGGAGCCACGGCGAAGAGGATGCTCACCAGCAGGGCGCCGATAATGGATTTGGTCTTGATCATTGCCGTTGAGCCCCGGGTCAGTGCGACGTCGACGCAGCGGCAGGCTGAGCGGCCGCCGGCGCCTTGTGCTTGGCCAAAACGGACTCCGTGATCGACGTCGGCAGGGGCCGCGGCGTCTCAAAGCGTCCGAGCAGCGGAAGCACGATGATGAAGTAGATGAAGTAGTAGGCGGTGGCGATCTTGGAGAGCAGCACGTAGATGCCCTCGGCCGGTGCCGAGCCGAGCCACGTCAGGAACACGAAGTTCGCAACGAACAGCCAGTAGAACCACTTGAAGATCGGGCGGAAGGTGCCCGAGCGAACCTTGCTGGTATCCAGCCACGGCACGAAGAACAGCACGAGGATGGCGCCGGCGAAGAAGATCACGCCGCCGAGCTTCGAATCGATGAACAGGATGTTGAAGTCGATGGCGCGCAGGATCGCGTAGAACGGCAGGAAGTACCATTCGGGCACGATGTGGGCCGGCGTCACCTGGCTGTTGGCCATGATGTAGTTGTCGGGGTGCCCCAGGATATCGGGCGCAAAGAACACGAACCAGGCGAACGGGATGCAGAACACGATGATCGCGAACAGGTCTTTCATCGTGTAATAGGGGTGGAACGGCACCGTCTCGCGGCTGTTCTTCACCTCGACGCCGATCGGGTTGTTGTTGCCCGGCACGTGCAGCGCCCAGATGTGGAGCGCCACCACCGCCGCGATGATGAACGGCAACAGGTAGTGCAGCGAGAAGAAGCGGTTGAGCGTTGCGTTGTCGACGGCGAAACCGCCGCGCAGCAGCTCGAGGATCGGAGTGCCGAGCACCGGAATGGCGCCCAGGATATTGGTGATCACGGTGGCGGCCCAGAAGCTCATCTGACCCCACGGCAGCACGTAGCCCATGAAGGCAGTGGTCACCATCAAGACGAACAGCAGCACGCCGAGGATCCACAGAATCTCGCGCGGCGCCTTGTACGAGCCGAAATACAGCCCGCGGAACATGTGGATATAGACCGCCGCAAAGAACATCGAGGCGCCCGTGGCATGCACGGCCTGGATGATGCGGCCGCCGTTCACGTCGCGGCGGATATGCTCCACCGAGTCGAAGGCGAGGCTGACATGCGGGGTATAGTGCATCGCGAGGATGATGCCCGTCACGATCTGCACACCGAGCATGAAGGCGAGGATGGCGCCGAAGGTCCACCAGTAGTTGAGGTTCTTCGGAGTCGGGTAGTCCATCAGGTGTTCTTTGGACCACCGGATGATCGGCAGGCGATCGTCGATCCACTTCTCGACGACGTTACCGGGGACGTAGCTGGATTCGTGAGCCATTCTGACGCGTCCCCTTAACCGATCTTCACGAGCGTGTCGGAAATGAATTCATAGGGCGGCA
>NZ_DASZAW010000144.1:0-4870 GCF_035944845.1 Devosia sp.
CTGCCGACTGCCGACTGCCGACTGCCGACTGCCGACTGCCGACTGCCGACTGCCGACTGCCGACTGCCGACTGCCGACTGCCGACTGCCGACTGCCGACTGCCGACTGCCGACTGCCGACTGCCGACTGCCGACTGAGGCGGCCGTCTCTCGCAGTTGTGGCGCCCCTACTGTGCCGCCGCCTGCTGCACCACCCCACCCGTCAGCTCATCCGCCAGCCGGATCGCGTTGAGAAAGCTCGCGTCCGATCCCTTGCCCGTCCCGGCAAGGCCGAATGCCGTGCCGTGGTCGGGCGAGGTGCGGACGATCGGCAGGCCGAGCGTAACGTTCACCGCCTGGTCGAACGCCACTGTCTTGATCGGGATCAGCGCCTGGTCGTGGTACATCGCGATTACCGCATCATACTTCCGCCAGTGCGGCAGATGGAACAGCGTGTCCGCCGGCATCGGGCCCTCGGCGAGGATGCCTTCGTGCTGCAGCTGCGAGATTGCGGGACCGACGATGTCATAATCCTCGGTGCCGATATTGCCGCCCTCGCTGGCATGCGGGTTGAGCCCGGCAAAACCGATGCGCGGCTCGGCGATGTCGAAGCGGGTCCTGAGGCTATGGGCCACGATCCGTCCGGTATTCACCACCAGCTCGAACGTCACCAGCGACGGCACCGCGCTGATCGGTACGTGGATGGTTGCGGGGATCACCCGCAACGCCTCGTGCGCCAACATCATCACCGGGGTGGGCGGCACGCCCCCTTGGGCGCACAGCGCCGCCAGGAACTCGGTATGGCCGGGGTATTTGAAGCCGGCGGCGTAGAGCGCTGCCTTGTGGATCGGCCCCGTAACGATGGCGCGGCAGGCCCCGGTGAGGCTGTCGTCCACTGCGCGGCTGATTGCCTCGATCACCACCTTGCCCGAGAGCGCGGTCGGGTCCCCCGGCTTGTCGGGCACGAGACCGTCGACATGCACCACCGGCAGCGCCTCGGCGAACCGGGCGGCGGCCTCGAGCGGCGTGCACTCGAGCATCGCCACCGGCAGGTGCAGCCGAGCGGCGCGGGCGCGCAGGAAATCGATATGGCCGTAGACGATGAACGGCGGCAGGCCCAGCTCGACGCGGTTGGCGAACAGCCTCAGGATCAGGTCCGGCCCGATCCCGGCAGGTTCGCCCATGCTTACGGCCAGCGGCGGGAGAGTGTCGGCCAAGGGATCCTCACGTGTCCAAACAGAACTGGCGCAGCCTGTGGCAGCGTCAGTTCGTGCCCTAGCATGGACTCGCTAAGCCAACCGGCTCCAATTGCCTTAGGATTGCCGGGGGATCGGCAAGAGTCCGTTAGTTGTAGACGATCTTGGCCTTGGTCCGGAGCTCGGCCTTGAACTTCTCGGCTTCCGCCTGCATCTGCTTGCCGCCCTGCTCGTTGCGCAGCTTGTTCTTGAGGAAGGTGGTGTCACGCGCTTCGTTCTTGGCGCAGATCGCCAGCATCGACACGCCGGTTTCCGTCACGCGCGGCTTGGTAATGCCGCCGACGTTGAGCTTGGCGAGTTCGTCAGCCAGCGCCTCGGGCAGCTGGGTAGCATGGCGGCGGCCCATGTCGCGTACCGCGGCGTCGGTGAAGTTCAGCGACACCTGGACGGCGCTGTCGCAGCCCTTGAAGGCTTTGCGGTACTGGTTGGCCTGGCCGGTGCGAGCCGAAGCATTGCCGGTCGAGCTGATGAACAGCACTTCCTTGAGGATGTAGTCATAGCTCAACGCCTGGTCGAGTTTGGCCTCGGCGGCCTTCTCGAGGTCGAGGTCCGACACCTTGACGCGCGAGGCGACCACCATGCCGCTCACCTGGTTCCAGGCGATGGCGGCACGCAGGCGGGCCCGCATGGTGTCCTTGCTGACGCCGGCCTGCTGCAGGATCTGGTTCAGCTTGTCGGTCGATACCTTGATGTTGCGCGCCACCTGCTGGAATGCGTCATCGACCTGCTGGTCGGAAATGACGATGTTCATCCGCTTGGCTTCCTGGATCTGCAGCTGTTCGTCGATCAACTGCTCCGTCGCCTTCTTGGTGCCGCCGCCGCCTTCGAGCGCGAGCAGCTTGGTGCGCTGCGCGATTTCGATATCCGAAATCGGCACGCCATTCACCGTGACCTTGGTCGCGGCGAAAGCCGGCATGACGCTAAGGGTGAGGCCGATCAGCATTGCAGCGATGAGGCGGAGCATTGTCGTCACCATTTCAGTTCTTGGGAAGGCCGCCGGATCGCCCCCGGCTCGGCCACCTCAATGTTGGAAGAATACGGCCAAAATCGGTTGGCCGAAGTCGGTTTCCCGGTCGATCGCGCCGACCAGACTAGTAGTTGAGAATATCGAACTGCGCCCCGGGCGCCTTCAGCTTGAACTGCACGCCGAACGTCACGGAGTCCGGCGTTTCGTGCGTTGCCCCGTTGGCTTGCGCAAAGCCGCCCGCGAGGAAGAAGCCATCGTCATAGATCAGCTCGCCGCGCGCTTCCAGCCATTCGCTCGCCGCCACGTCCCACGACACGCTGCCAATGGCACGCCAATAGTCGAGGGGCAGCGGCGTGCTGCCACTTACCGTCACTTCGTGCTGGTCCGCGGTGACGCCGGTGTTCGCGTCCGCCGGCAGGTAGACGTAGTCGCCACCCACCGAATAGGGCCCGAAGGCATAGCTGCCGCCAACCCCGGCACGGGCCACGCGCGGACCATCGGGGTCGACCTGCATCTTGCCACCCAACGTCAGCCCGGCATAGGGCGAGCCACGCGCCCCGAGCACGACGTAAGATGCATCGTCCTTCATGCCGCTGCCGAGACCGGTATTGACCGGATCGTCGACCGCAAACGCGTTGACCCCGGCGAGGTGGAAGCTCTGCCCGGCGACGATCTCCAGCCACTGGCCGCCCGAGAGATTCGCCAGGTAGCGCGCCCCGACATTGGCGCGCAGCCCGGTTTCCTGGCGGTCGGTGCCGCTGAACCGGTCGTATGAGAACAGGTTGGTGTCATCGAGCACGAAGCTGTGAGCGTTGTCGTTGGTGATGCCCACCAGCGAGGTGTCGCTGCCGCGATAGACCAGTTGCGCGATCGGCTCGAGCAAGTGCGTATCGAGCCCGTTGGCGGCAAACAGCGGCCAGCGAAAATCGACGGCAGCAATGGGCGTCGCCGCGAACAGGAACTGATCGGCCGGCTCGGTCGGATAGCCCCCGGGGCCATCGTCGAAGCCCACGGCTCCGCTGTCGTAGTTGGTGACGTCGGCCCGCAAACCGAGATACGGAGTGACCACGACACCGCCCGGCGCAATGATCTGGTTCTGCCAGCTCAACTCGCCCGATGCATGGGTCTTGTTGCCTTCATAGCCAAAGACATAGGGCACGCCGCCAAAGGTTTGCAGCGAGTCCTCGGCCCGGTACACCCCAAGCAGGTTGCCATTGGCCCGCACCTGACCCCAGTCGCCAAGGTCGAAATAGCCGTTGCCGCGAGCATTCGGCAGGGTCGCCGCCTGCTGGTTCTGCGCCATATCGGCCCAGAATTCGCTCGAATACTGGCCGAGCTTCAGGAACTCTTGCAGCCGCACATCGGCATAGAAGTCGCTGCTCAGGTGGGTAGCGTAGACCTCGTTGGTCACCCAATTGGCGGTGCTGAAGTCATAGTCGTCAAAATAGGCCGCATCGGTGAAGGCGCTGTACGACCAGCCGACCGTCCAGTCGGCAATCGGTTGAAAGCGCCCCGAGCTCTGGATCGCGCCACGCCATTCCCGGTTGCCGATGCCCGAGAACGCACCCGGATCGAGCTGGTAGATGCCCGACGCCTTGATCGTGAACGAGCCATAGTCGAACTGCTGCTGCCACTCGGCCGCCATCAGGAAACCCTGGCGCGACATCAGCGAGGGAGCGAGGAGAATCTGCGTGTCGTCGCCGATATTGATGAAGTAGGGCGCTGTGATCCGGGCGCCATACTCGGCCTTGTAGTTGACGCTCGGCAGCAGAAAGCCGTTGCTCTGTTTGGCGCTCGGGTCGGGCAGCGACAGCCAGGGCAACCAAGCCACCGGAATGCCGAGCACCTCGAGCGAAGGCTGCTCGAAATAGATCGTCTTGGTTTCGGCGTTCTGGATCAGTTTGGCGGCCTTTACCTTCCAGCCGATGCGGTTGCCCTTGGCGTCGATGCACTCCCCGCACGGGGTGTAGGTCGCCTGGTTGAGCACCGTCTCCAGCGTGCTGGAATAGGCGACGTCGCTGGCCGTCACCCGCGCGCCGTCGGTGGTGGTTAGGGTCAGCGACTCGATGAAGGCCTGCTTCATCCCGCCAGTCACCTCGATCGTCTCGGCGGTGTATTTGGTGCCCGCCGGATCGACCAGTTGCACGTTGCCGATGCAGTTCAGGTTGCCGGTCTGCTGTTCGTAGCGCAGGTCGTCGCAGGCGATCGAATAGCCCTCGTACTGCATCAGCACGCGGCCCTGTGCGCTGATCACGTCGCTGCTCTTGTCGTAGGAGAGGACGTTGGCCTCGACCTTGGCCGGCGCGCCGGGCTCAGGCAGGGTAGCGAAAAAGCCTTCCGGCAGGAATTGCGCGGCAGCGGGCGACGCGGTCATCAGGGCGAGCACAAGCACGGCGCCAAACTGGCGCAGGCGTGTCTCCAACCCCCGGTCGCGGCGCATCATGCTCACGTCCGCCCGTCTTCCCTGTTGAGCAGCACCGTCACTCCGATGACGATGGCCACTACTGCCGGCCCTGCAACTGCGATGACCGGATGCATCACGCCGGCACCCCCGGCGCGTCCCGCCATCTCGGTCACGACATAAACCAAGACGCCAAGGACGATACCATAAAGCACCGCCCCACCATACTTATTGGTCCTTCGATAACCGGCCGTAAACGCGAAGGCAA